>JAKLJY010000037.1 GCA_023150895.1 Myxococcota bacterium
TGGCTTTGGCATAGATTCACCTCGCTACGATTTGATCACGCCCACGCGCCGGGATCCACGGAAAACGGAACCGCTGTGAGGCGGCGGGGCCGCGTCCTATACGACCAGCACGATCTTCCCCACGACGCGCCCGGACTGGCTGAGCGCGTGGGCTGCCTCGGCCTCCGCGAGGGGGAAGCGCTGCGCGATCTCCACGCGGAGGCGGCCTTCGGCGATGGCCTGCACGAGCGGGGCGAGGCGGGCGCCCGTCGGCTTGCCCAACAAAATGCGCGACGAGAACGGCGGGACGAGGGCCTGAAAAAACGCCCCCGCCGAGTCGCCGGCCACCATGACGTGTCGGCCCCCGGGGCCGAGCAAGCGGCGGCACCCACCGGCGGGGTAGCCCCCCACGCAGTCGACGATGACGCGGTAGGGGCCGCTCTCGGCGGCGGCCGTCAGGGGGTCGATCCCCGCAGCGCCGTAGTCGATGACGCGGGTGGCCCCGAGCGCCCGCACCCGCTCCACGTTGCGCGCCGAGCAGACGCCGACGACCTGCGCCCCGGCGTTGCGGGCGATCTGCACGGCGAGCTGGCCGACGCCACCGGAGGCGCCGAGCACGAGCACCCGGCGCGCGTCGGCGGGAACGGCCTCCAGGCGTCCGAACTCGAGCACGGCCATCGCGGCGGTCACCCCGGCGACGGGCAGGGCCCCGGCCGTCTCGAAGTCCACGGCGTCGGGCAGCACCGTCACCTGGTCCGGACGTGCGATGACGGTGTCGGCGTAACTGCCGCGCTGTCCGCGCGAGAAATCCGTGCCACCGACGACGCGATCGCCGGGTTTCAACGACGTGACCCGGGCACCGACGGCGTCGACCACGCCGGCGAAGTCGACGCCGGGCACGAAGGGCAGCGGCGGCCCGAGCAAGCGCGCGGCGAGGCGCAGCGGGCCCTTCTGGCGCATCTTCCAGTCGACGGGGTTGACGCCGATGGCCTTGACGGCGACGCGCACCTCGTCCGGTCGCGGCTCGGGGGTGGGCAGCTCGACGGGCACGAGGGCGTCGGTGGGATTCCAGGTGGGTTGGGCGAGGGTGCGCATCGCACGGCCATAGCACGCGCCGGCGACCCCGGCAAACGGCGCCTACCCGGCGGCGGCGAGCCCCGGCAGCCGCCGCCAGACCATGAACGCGGCGACGAGCAGCAGCATCCCGGCGAAGAGGCCCCGCAGCCACGCCGCGGGCAGGCGTTGCCCGATGCGAGCGCCCAGAAGGCCGCCGAGCACCATGGCCAGGGTCAGCTCGACGCCCAGGCGCCACGGAATCTCGTCGTGCCCCATGTGCCCGACGACGCCCCCGAACGTGTTCATCACGACCGCCAGCAGCGACGTCGCGACGGCCTCGCCGATCGTCAGTCCCGCGACGGCCATCAAGGCGGGCACGACGAGGAAGCCGCCGCCCGCCCCGAGGAGGCCCGCCACGAGCCCGACCCCGAGCCCCGCCGCGACCTGCATCGCCACGGGTTGCGCCGGCGGCGCCCCGCCTCCGGAAGGCGCCTCCGCCGGCGCGCCGCGCAGCCCCCGCAGCATGCCGACGGCGGTCGTGCCCATGAGGACGGCGAACCCGAGCACCAGCAGCGTTTCGGGGACGTGGCGGCTGAACGTGCCGCCGCACGCGGCCCCCGCCGCACCGGAGAGTCCGAAAACGAGCCCCGCCCGCCACGCGACGCGTCCGGCCCGCGCGTGCGCCGCGAGCGCCACGGCGGCCGTGGTGCCCACCATGAGCAGCGAGAGGCTCGCCGCGGTGTGGACCGGCAGGTGGAAGTGGTCGAGCAACAGCGGGAACGCCAGCACGGAGCCGCCGCCGCCGAGCGAGGCGACGAGCAGGCCGATGGCGAACGTGGGGAGGAGATCGAGCACGACGGGGCGCATGAGACCACGTCCGGCGGTGCGATTCACGCATCGGCGTCCACGATGGGGGCGACCGGGGGTGCGGTGGTACGCCGCGTGCTTAGGGATCCAGGGGAGACGTCCCGGCTCGCGGCGCCTGGTCCGGTGGCCCGAGTCGCCGCCCGAACGGAGAGGAGACCTCCATGTGGAAGACGATCCTGGTGCCCCACGACTTCTCCGGCGGCGCGGCGCGCGCGCAGGCGCTCGCCGGCACGCTCGCCCGGAAGTTCGACGCCCGCGTGGTGCTGCTGCACGTGACGCCGCTGCCCCCGGGGATGCTCCCGAGCACCCTCATCCAGCCCAACGACGCAGTGACGCAGGTCACCGTCTCCGAGTTCACGACCCGCGCCGCCGCCGAACGCCTCGAGTCCTGGGCGCGTCCCCTGCGTGACGAGGGGGTACCGGTCGAGGTCGGTGCGTTACTCGGCGGGATCGCCGAGACCATCCTCGACGAGGCGAAGCGCGTCTCCGCCGACGTGATCGTCATGGGCACGCACGGCCGGCGGGGCCTGGCCCACCTGCTGCTCGGCAGCGTGGCCGAGAAGGTCGTCCGTCAGGCCGACGTGCCGGTCATCACGGTCCGCAGCGACGCCGAGGCCGAAGCGCCGGACGCCCCGAAGATCAACCTCTGAGAGCCTGACAGGACTTCGGACCGAGCTGACCCTCGTCAGTTGGGCCCGTTCTCGCCCGTGTCGTCGTCGGAACCCGAGTCGGCACTCGACGCCTGATCCGGCTCACCCCCCTGAAGCTCCGCGACGGCCGCCCGGGTGCGCAGCAGCGCGCCGCGCAGGGCATCGCCGAGGGCCTGCCCGCCCGCGGTGCCCGCCCATGCCGTGTCGAGCAGGACCGCGGCCGCGTCCGGATCGTCGAGGGCGAGGGCGGCCTCGGACCCCTGAAGCGCCCACTTCGCGGCCGTCTCGGCGGAGAGAGAGGGGTGGCGCGTCCAGACCTCGACCGCGTACGTCGTCGCCCGGACGACCTCGTCGAGGCGTCCGTCGAGGCGCCAGATTTCGGCGAGGTGGCGCAGGGCCGTCACCGCGACGTCGCCGCGCGTCCGGGGGTAGGTCAGCCCGAGCTGCAGCGCGTACCGCAGGGCTTCTTCGGCCGGTGCCGCGTCGGCCGCGGCGTAATGGGCCACGCCCGACATGAGCCATGCCGTGGCGTTCTGCGGGCTCTCGCGACCGAAGTGCGCCTGGCTGACCCGCAGACCCTCCTCGAAGTCGCGCAGTGCGAGCGAAGTGCGGTCGGGCCGGTCGCCGAGCAGCACCGCCATGCCGCGGGTGAGCAGAATGGTGGTGACGTTGGGGTGCTCGGGGCCGAGGCGACGCGTGATCACCGTCAGCGCCTCGTCCGCCAGGCGGACCGAGGTCGTGAGGTCGCCGAGGTCGAGGGCCGTCTGTGCTTCGCCGTGCGTCGCGTAGGCGGCGTAGTGGTGGTCGTCGCCGAGCACCCAGACCCGCGTCCGCCGGACCTGGTCGAAGAGTTCGGCCGCCTCGCGGTGGTGGCCGAGGCGTTGCTCGATCATCGCCAGCACGAAGTGGACGTTGGCGACCTCGAGGGGGTGGGCGCTCGGGATGGCCTCGAGCGCCTCGACGGCGGCGAGGAGCTGGTCCCGGATGTCCGAGGGCGATCGACCGGGGATATCTACGAAGGCGAGGTGGCAGACGAGGTGGGCGGCGTCCTGACGTTCCGTCAGGCTCGGTGCGGCCGGCAGGGCGGCGAGGGCGGTGCGGGCGGCCCCGACGGCGGAGTCCGGGTCGTCGCACAGCCAGAAGAGCGAAGCGAGGGCGGCCTCCGTGGCCGCGGCCCCGAGCGGATCGGCGTCCGGCCGGTGCCGCCAGTCGTGTCGCGCCGCGTTCAGCTCGCCGCGGGCCTCGGCGAACGCGAATCGCTCGAGGTGGGCTCGACCGGCGAGCGCGTGGGCTCGCGCCCGCAGCGTCATGAGGTCGCGTGTGTCCACCGGGCCCTGCCCGGACCGGGCGACCATGGCCGCCGTCGCAGCGGCGACCGCCTCACCGGCGCAGGTCACCGCTTCGTCCAGGCGCCCGTGCAGCAGCGCGTCGATGCCGGCCGTGAGAACTTCGGCGGGCGGGGCTCCTCCCTCCATGCCGGCCATCGTCGGACAGGTCGCAGAAAAAGTCGACCTTTGACGTCGAGGTCCGCGCCGGGCACTCTCCGGACCATGACCCTGCGCCAGCTCATCCTCGATTGGCTCGACGACCGCTACCACTTCGGCGAGGCCGCCGGGCTCATCCGGGACGACGAAATGTCGTTCCTGAAGAACGGGATCCTCGACAGCCTCGGGTTCGTTCAGCTCGTCTTGTTCCTCGAGAACCGGCTGAAGCTGAAGATCGACCGTCAGTCCCTCAACCCCCAGAACTTCGACGGCATGGGCAAGATCTTGCGGTACCTGGAGGCCCACCCGCAGTACCGCGGCCTGTGACGCCGCTCTTCACGCCCTCGCCGGCGGCGATTTCGCGCGCGCAGCTCGGCGCCTTTCTCGACCACCTCCTCGCGCAGACCGGGGTCGACCTGCGGCCGGGCGCGACCGAGTCCCCGGTGCGGCTGCACCGGTGGTCGGTGGAGAACGACCGCACGTTCTGGCGTTCGTTCCTCGACTTCGCCGGTCTCGCCACCGAGGGCGAGGCCGAGCCGGTGATCGAGGGCGACGCGGTCGACACCGCTCGCTTCTTCCCGAACCTCCGCCTGAACTACGCGGAGAACCTGCTCTCGCAGGCGTTTCCGGCCGACGCCCCGGCGATCGTCGCCGTCGACGAGACGGGCGAGGCCGTTCGGTTGACGCGGGGTGAGCTGCGGCGGCGGGTGACTGCGCTCGCGAGCGCCCTGCGGGCGCGTGGGCTGCGCCCGGGGGAGCGCGTCGTCGCGGTCGTGCGCAACACGGAGGCGCCGGTGATCGCCGCCCTCGCAGTCGCGGCCCTCGGCGCGGTGTGGTCGAGCGTGTCGCCGGACCTGGCCGACGACGCCATTCTGGCCCGGTTCACCCCCCTCGCACCCGTCTGGCTGTTTGCGCACGGCGAGACGCGATTTCAAGGGGTCGTGCGGTCCCACGGTGATCGCCTGCGCGCGCTCGTTTCGGCGCTCCCGACGCTGCGGGGGGTGACGGCGCTCGACCCGGCCGTCCCCGACGACCTCGGCCCCCCGCCCGTCTCGGCGCAAGCGCACCTCCTCGCCGAGGGAGAGGCCGCCGTGGCCGCCGAGGACTTCGTGTTCGAACGCTTCCCGTTCGATCACCCGCTTTTCATCCTGTTTTCGTCCGGCACGACGGGGGCTCCGAAGTGCATCGTCCACGGGGCGGGCGGCACCCTCCTCGAGCACGTCAAAGAACACCGCCTTCACAGCGACTTCGGCCCCGACGACACGGTCTATTTCCACACGACCTGCGGCTGGATGATGTGGAACTGGCTCGTCTCCGTACTGGCGAGCGGCAGCACGATCCTGCTGTATGACGGCGCGGTCTCGTACCCGACGAACGACGCCCTGTGGGCGCTCATCGCCCGTGAGCGCGTCACCGTTTTCGGCACGAGCCCCACCTATCTCGGTTTCTGCCGGGACGCGGGCGTCGAACCCGGGCGCACGTTCGATCTGACCGCCCTGCGCGCGCTGCAGTCGACCGGGTCGATTCTCTTCGACTCCCAGTACGACTGGGTCTTCGAGCACGTCAAAGCCCTGCCCATCCACAGCATCAGCGGCGGGACGGACATCATCGGGTGTTTCGTGCTCGGGCACCCGCTGACACCGTTGTACCGGGGGGAAAGCATGGCCGAGAGCCTCGGCCTCGACGTGCAGGCCCTCGACGGCGAGCTGGTCTGCGGGCGGCCGTTTCCGTCGAGGCCCGTCGCCTTCTTCGGGGATGCGGACGGCAGCCGCATGCATGCCGCCTACTATGCACAGCACCCCGGTTACTGGACGCACGGCGACTTCATCGAGCGCACACCCCGGGGCACGGCCCGTATCCTGGGCCGTTCCGACGGCATTCTGAACATTCGGGGCATCCGCATCGGCCCGGCCGAGATCTATCACGTCCTGCAGGACGTGCCCGAGGTCGCGGCGGCGCTGGCCGTGGCGCAACCGGCGCCCGCCGAGCCGGGGGGATGCCGTCTCGTGCTCTTCGTCGTCCTCGGTGACGGACACGCGCTCGACCGGCCGCTGACGTTTCGCATCAAGAAGCTGCTCGCATCCCGGTGCTCGGCCGTGCACGTCCCCGCCGTGATCGCGCAGGTCGACGAGCTCCCGACGACGCACAGCGGCAAGCGATCGGAGCGGGCGGCGCAGGACGCCCTCGACGGCCGGCCCGTCCGCAATCTCTCGGCGCTGCGCAACCCGGCCTGTCTCGACGGCCTGGTGAATCATCCGGCGCTCGCGGCGCCGTGACGGGTTTTCATTGGCAAGATTCCCGGGAGCGCGTATGCGCGGGCTTACACCCACCCCCGTGAGCATCGACCCATGTTGAAGAAGATTCTTCTCGGCCTCGTCGTGGTCATCGTCGGCGTCCTCGGTTTCGCAGCGACGCGCCCCGACACCTTCAAGATCGAGCGTTCGCTGGCGATCGGCGCCCCGGCGGACGTCGTGTTCGCGCAGTTGACGGACTTCCACAAGTGGGGCGCCTGGTCCCCCTGGGACAAGCTCGATCCGACGATGAAGAAGACCTACGGCGGCACCGAGAACGCCGTGGGGCACACCTACACCTGGGAGGGCAACAAGGACGTCGGCAAGGGCAAGATGACCATCGCGGCCCTCGACGCGCCCAAGTCGCTCACCATCAAGCTCGAGTTCCAGGAGCCCATGGCGGCCACCAACGACACGATCTTCACCGTCGCGCCCAAAGGCGAGACCGGGGTGACGGTCTCGTGGGTGATGTCCGGGCACAACAACTTCATCTCCAAGGTCTTCAGCCTCTTCATGAACATCGACGAGATGGTGGGCAAGGACTTCGAAAAGGGCCTCGCCGCGCTGAAGACCAGCAGCGAGGCGGCTGCGAAGGCCGCCGCCGAGGCCGCCGCGAAGAAGAAGGCCGAGGAAGAAGCCGCCGCCAAGGCCGCCGCCGAAGCCGCCGCCGCGGCCGCCGCGTCCGCCCCGGCGCCCGCCTCGGGCGAGGCCGCGCCCGCCAGCGCCCCCTGAGACTCGCCCCGGGGCCGTCACGCGCTTGCCACGATCCCGCCCGATTCGGCATGGTTGCGCACCTTCGACGCTCCCGTGGAGTCCGACATGCGCCGCCTCGCCGCCCTGGCGATCGCCCCCCTGGCCCTGACCTTCGCCTGTGACAAACCCGACCGCGTGATCGAAGAGGACGTCCTCGTCGCCGGTCAGGTGAAGTCCTCGCTCACCGCGGCGAGCGGCAACCTGCAGATTGTTTCAATCTCCAGCGCCCGCCGCGTGACGACCGTCCCGATCAACGCGGACGGCACGTTCTCGCTGCGCGTGGCCCGCAACTCGTCCTACTCCCTGAACATGCAGGACAAAGAGTCCGGGAACTACATCGCGTCGTTCCTGTACCGGTCGGGGCAGAACCTCTCGCTGTCCCTCAACGTCGGTGTCGACGACATCGACCTCGGCGTGTGTCAGCTCCTCGACGGCGAGGTCTTCTGCGAGAACGGCTTCTTCGACTCGCCCGAGGTCTCCGGCACGGTGACGCCCGTCACGGACATGCTCGGCAAGGTGCGCGTCACGGTCGACTCAGATCCGGCGGATCAGGCGCTTCTCGAGCGGCTCCTCGGCAATACGACGTTCGACGTCGAACTGCAGCCCAACCCGGAGAATCCGTTCAACATCGCTCTGTGGAACACGACGCACGCCGAGTGCACGGTTCCGCTGGTCGGCTCGGCGGAGGCCAACGCCGATGAGCGCTATCTCTACACGCAACGCGTCTATTCGACCGAGTCGTGCATCGCGACGGCCCGGTTCCAGGCGAACTGCACGCTCACGGGCGCGACGTGCGACGGCTTCCTGCGGGTGGACGTGACGTCGTCCGGCTCGGATTGCAGCGAGTTCCCGCCGACGCACGTCGCACACGCGGCCTCGTTCGAGGTCATCGACGCCGAGTCGAGCGTCTGTGAACTGCCCGCGACGTGTCAGTCCAACGTCGACTGCGACTCGGGCATCTGCGACCTCGACGCCGGTTTCTGCCGCAACACCGAGCGGCCCGAGCCGTTGCGCATCTTCCATCTCGACGTCGGCCAGGGCGACTCGACGCTCGTCACCACGCCGGGCGGTGGCGCGATCCTGATCGACGGCGGCCGCACGGCCTCGGGGCGCCTGACGGCGTCGTTGATTCGCCGGTTGGCCGGTCACCTCGACTACACGATCGCCACCCACTACGACGGCGACCACGTCTCGGGCCTTTCGCCCATCGTGCGCGGCCCCGACGGTGCGCCCGGCAAGAAGGGCCTCGACGACAACGCCAACGGGACGACGGACGAGGACGCCGAGATCGGCGCGCCCGGCTCCGACGACCTCCTGCCCTTGGTGGCGGCGCTCGACCGCGGCATCGAACCGACGGCATCGAACCTCGACACCTACATCAAGAGCATGGGCGCCCGTCGCCGCGCCGCGATGCCCGGCGAGACGCTGACGCTGCCCGACGCGAATGTCGTCGTCACGGTCGTCGCCGCCAACGGGCGCATCCTCGACGGCACCACGATCGCCGTGAACGACGAGAACGACCGCAGCGTGGGCGTCCTGCTGGAGTACGGCGATTTCAGCTACCTGACCCTCGGCGACATGCCGGGCGGCGGTGGGGGCTCGAAACGGCTCGAGCAGGCCGTCGCGACGGCCATCGCGGATCGCCTGCCCATCGACGTGCTGCATCTTTCGCACCACGGCTCGGCGGCCAGCAGCCAGCCGGACTTCCTGGCGGCGGTGGCGCCCGTGGTGGCCATCAACAGCGTCGGCGACAGCGAAACGTGCGGGCCGGGCTTCAACACCTACGGCCTCCCGGCCCAGCAGGCCATCGACAACCTCCGCAACCAGCCGACGGTCAAGGCGCTCTACCAGACCGAGCTCGGCGGGGCTTCGTTCTCGGGCGCCTGCGTGCTCGAGAACAACCAGATGAGCCGGCAGTTCGGCCCCCTCGAGCCCGAGGTCAGCTACGGCACGTTGACGGTCGAGGCCTGGCCGCAGGTCTACCGGGTCGTCGGTCTCACGTTCGACGACCAGTACGACGCGACGAACGCGCCCGCCTCCCCGGCGAATCAGACCCCCTGACGGGGTGGGTCCCGGCGGCGTCCGGCGGCGGCGTCGGTCGCACGCGCAATGGTCTCGTCGAGCCGCCCCATCTTCGACGCCCAGCTGTAGCGGTCGACCACCAGCGCCCGGGCGGCCGCGCCCATCGCCCCCGCGCGCGCGGGAGCTTGCAGCAGCTCGACGCAGGCGGACGCGAAGGCCGTCGGCTCGCCGGCGAGCAGGAGATCCCGGCCGGGGGTGCAGTCGATGCCCTCGAGGGCCTGCGGACTGACCACGACGGGCCGAGCGCAGGCCATGGCCTCGAGCACCTTGTTCTGAAGCCCGCGGGCGATGCGGAGCGGCGCAACGCAAACGGTCGCGTGCGTCACATACGGCCGGACGTCGGGTACGCGCCCGGTCACGGTGATGCCCGGTCGTTCTGCCAGGGCCCGCACCTCGGGCACGGGGTTGGCGCCCACCACGCAGAACTGTACGTCCGGCACGGCCGCCCGCACGCGGGGCAGCACGTCGTCCGCGAAGTGCAGCACCGCGTCGACGTTTGGCCAGTAGTCCATGTGTCCGGTGAAGACCAGCGTCGGGGCGACCCCGTGCGGGCTCGGCGCGGCGGCCGCGAACGCAGGGTCGAAATACTCCGCGTCCACCCCGTTCTCCACGGCGGTCAGTTTGGGCGCGAGCTCGGGGGCGAGGCGCGCGAACAACTCGACCTCGGCGGGTGTCACGAACAGCCCGGCGTCACTCAGGGCCCCGAGCCGGCGGTCGTACCGCAACAGCGTCGCCTGCTCGCGGGCGTAGACGGCCTTCATCGGCAGGCGGGCCTTTTCGGCGTAGGCGCGCCACTTCTCCGAGTCCACGTCCACGAAGTCCGTGACGATGACCGGGGGCCGCAGCCGCGCGGGCAGATCGAGCAGGTATTGCCCCATCGAAGACGAGCCCACCAGCGCGACCTCGGGGCGGACCGTCGCACAGACGTGTTCGACCCAGGCCCGCAGCTTGCGGCTGCCGAAGTAGGTCACCGACAGGGGCGCGCGTTGCAGCACCCCGCGGGTGCACAGGGCCCGTGCCAGCCGCGGATCGAGCCCGACGGCCCGCAGGTCGCGGACGTGCCCGCGCACCGTCGGGACGTGGTCCCAGTCGGCCGGGTCGTCGATGAAGCACCCCAGGTGCACGTCCCAGCGGGTCGCCAGGTGCCGCAGGAAGTGGAAGTACCGGATCTTCTCGCCCTTGTTGGGCGGGAACGGCAGGCGCTGGCAGAGGAAAAGCAGGGGCGACATCGGGCTGCGAGCGTACCACCTGGCCAGCGCAGTGGCCAGAATCCGTGGCACGGGGCTTGCTGCCAGGGCGGGCGAACCCGATGTGACCCCCTGGAGTTTCCATGGCCAAAGAGAACCGCTTGTTCGCCCTGCCGGCCCTGCTCGCCCTGACCCTCTCCGGTTTCGTGACCGCCTGCGACGACGGCACGAACACCGGCGGCGGCGTCTCTTCGCCCGTCGATGACGAGACGCCCAGCGAGGAGCAGGACCTCATCCCCGAGACGCCGGACGGCAAGAGCGATACCGGGTATCTGAGCACGCTCGCCGTCGAGCTCGAGGGCACCTTCGAGTCCGAGCTGCGCGTCGACGTCACGACCCTCGACGAGGCCGGCCGCCTCGCCCGCCGCGACGAGATCCTCGCGGGCGGTTACGCCGTGCAGTCGATGCTCGACACCCAGATCAAGTTCGCCAAGAACCAGATCAACGCGTCGGCGCTGCACATGAACCTGAGCAGCAGCACGGCGCACGTCGTCAGCGCCGAGATCGAGCCCGAGGGCTTCGTCCGCGTCGTCTACCAGAGCACGGTCGAGAGCATCGTCTCCACCGAGGAGCTCGAGAAGGCCGGCACCAGCGTTCAGAAGGTCCTCGCCGAGAACTACGCCGCCGTGCTGCCCGACAAGCCCGAACTCATGGCCGAAAAGGTCGGGATGGCCTGCCTCAACGCCGAGGCGACCTCCGCCGAGGTCTACAACTACTTCTACTACTTCGACCCGAACAAAGAGGGCTGCGAGGCGGCCATGGACGCCGCCGGCATCAAGCGCGTCGGCGCCCGCCTCGTGCTGCGCGACCTCGCCGGCAACAAGACGGTCTATCCCGAGTACGATCAGCTCGTCGCCGACCAGAAGATCGACGTCGTCGTCTTCTTCGGCGCGGCCGATCACGACTGGGAGCCCGGCAAGTGGGACTGGGGCACCTACGGTCGCGACATGCTCGTGCGCGACATGCAGAGCCGTGGCTTCCGCAAGATCACCGTGCCCCAGGGCGCCGGCTACCAGAAGAAGGTCCGCGGCATCACCGAGACCATCACGGTCATCGGACCCGAGGTGCTCAAGGATCTCAAGAACGACCCCAACGGTGTCTTCAAGAGCCTGGTCAGCCAGAACGAGATCGTGATCTACAACGGTCACTCGTTCTACGGCAGCCTCAACGTCCTGAACGACGCCAGCATCTACCCCGGCAAGTACCAGATCTTCCTGATGAGCTCCTGCTGGAGCTATGAGTACTACACGAAGCAGATTTTCCAGCACAATCAGACCGCCGAAGACCCCCAGGGGTGGCTCAAGGCCGACGTGGTCAACGACACGCAGATGGGCTGGTTCCACAACATGCCCCACGTCGCCCGCATCCTGCTGACGAACATCCTGCGCGGCGCCGAGACCGGCGGTCGTGAGGGCAACCGGTACTACACCTGGGACCGCATCATCGGTCAGATCAACGACTTCGTCGTGAAGGCCCAGAAGGACCGCAACACCGACAGCCACGAGATCTTCGGGGTCAGCGGCGTGCGCACCAACGTGTTCGAGCCGTCGAACTGACGTCGTCGCCGCCGGGCCGAGACGCCCGGCCTCAGGGTCCGTCCGGCAGGACGACCCGCCCGCGCACCCGCCCCGTCGCCCGGGCGCCCGACCAGATCAGGCAGTCTTCCAGCTCGGCCCCCGCGGCCACCGTGGCGCCTCGATCGACCACCGTGCCCGGTCCGAGACGAGCGCCGGCCTCCACGACGGCCCCGGCCAGCACGGCGCAGGGGCCTTCGAGCCGGACGCCGGCCTCGAGGACGGCCGAGGGATCGACGCGGACCCCGAGCGCGTCCGCGGCGGGCAGGCGAGCGGCCGCCGCCCGGGCGCCGTTCAGCACCGCCCGCTGCGCATCGAGCAATCGCGCTTCGTTGCCCACGTCGAGCCACAGAGCGTCGTCGGGCACGAAGAACCCGGTGATCCGGTCGCCGGCGGACAGGCGGTCCCGGTAGGCCGTCCGCAGCACGTCGCATTCGCCGGCCGCGGGCAGGGCGTCGACGAGCGCCGGCGAGACGATCTGGACCCCCGTGTAAATCCCGAACCGCAGGTCGTCGCGATCGGGTTCGCGGCCGTTCACTTCGGCGATGCGCTGAATCTGGTCGGTCGAGTCGATGGCCACCCGTCCGAACGGCTCGTCCGGCCGGGGTCGGCGCAAGACGAGCGTCGCGACGGCGCCGCTGGCTCGATGGTGCGCCAGGGCGGCGTGGAGGTCGAAGTCGAAGAGCGCATCGCCGTTGATGCAGACCAGCGTCACGCGGGGGAGTCGCGCCGCGATGCCCCGCAGGCCGCCCCCCGTGCCGGCCAGCGTCGTCTCGAAGACGTACTGCAGGTGCTCCGACCGGTGGCCGAGCGCTGCGGGGATGCGCTCGGCGAGATGAAACAGGTTGATGCCGATCGCGTCGATGCCGAGGGCCGTGAGGGCCTCGATGCCGTACTCGAGCAGGGGCCGCCCCACGACGGGCACCAGCGGTTTCGGGCAGAGGTCGGTCACGGGCCGCAGCCGGGTTCCGAGGCCTGCGGCGAGGATGGCACCGGCGAGTTCGTCGCGCATGGCGGGAGCGTACCAGCACGCGGGGGGCGGAGAACGGGCGATTTCGTGCACAAACGCCCCGGACCGTGACACGGCTGTCGCGGCCATCCCGCTCCCCCGATTGGGGGGGGCAACCTGAAACTCCAGCGAGTTCGGGTATTTATGGACGAAGTCGCGGGACGGCACGGCGGATGCTTACGATGTCCGTGACCATGCGTGCCCGCCCCCTCGACCGCTTCCGCCGCCGCGCCGCGTATTTCCCGGCTCCGGCGCTCTGCGCGGTCTGGCTGGCGGCCTGTGGCGAGCCCGCCCCGGCGCACCGGGTCACCGAGGCGGACGCCGGTCCGGGCGATGCCGGCGAGGTCGGGGACAGCAGCCTCTTCATTCGCGCCACCCGATCGGAGGGCATGGAGGGCGCCTGGCGCGCCTTGGTCTCGACGGATGGCCGCCCGGTCGCCGATCTCGCGCTCGGGGCGTGCGACGACGGCGCCGACGCATCGACCGCGCGCTGCGCGTCGCTCGAAGGCCTCGCACCCGGTCTGCATGCCGTGACGGTGTTTCTGGATCGCGACGGCAACGGGGCGCTCGACGGGTGCCCGTTTCCGCCCCAGCTCGGTGACACCCGCCATCCCGACACCTTCGAGAACCTCGTCGGACAGACGCAGGTGCTCGTCATCATCGGCGAGGAGAGCACGGCCGAGGTGCCCGTCGACCGCCGCATCTGCGGGCCGGGGGAGGCCGAAACGGGCCTCGCCGGGCGGCTCGTGGGGCCGGACGAGACGCTCGGGACCCGCCCGCTGTTCCTGCGTCTCGAGCCGTCCTCGGCCTGCGGCGACGCCAAGCCCGGTGCCGAGCCGCCGGTCACCATCGCGCTCGAGGGCGCCGTCGTGGACGGTGCGCTCGACTTCTCGATCGGTGAGCTGCTGCCCGGTTGTTTCGACCTGACGTTCTTCATCGACGCCGACGGCGACGGCGAGCCGACGCCCTGTGACGCCTGGCCCGCCGGCGGTGATCGCGCCGTGGCACGGCGCGCGGGCGTCGCCATCGTCGCGGGCGAACGCCGCGCCCTGGAGGCGGACGTGCCGCTCGCCCCGTCGGCCGAGTGCCCCAAACTGCTCACCGGGTTGAGCGGCCGGATCGCCCTCGCCCCCGCGCTCGTCGAGAGCGTGACGGCGGGGCTTCTCCCGGCGGCGGCGCTCGAGGCCGAGCCCCGCATTCACCTCACCGCCCTCGGGACGGGCAAGGTGCTCGACTGGCCCCTCGCGCTCTCGCGCATTCCGGTCGACGTGCCTGCGCCGTTCGTCATCGCCGCGCTCGAACCCGGCAACTACGATGTCGCGGTGTATCTCGACGGCGATCGCGACGGCACCTTCGGGCCGTGTGGTGGTCTGGCGGGCGGGGTGGACGCCATCCTGGAGCAGCGCCGGTCCGTGCAGGTCGCGGACGAGGTGCTGACCGATCTCGGTGAACTCCGCCTGACCCGCAGCCCGGAGTGCACCACCCTGGACGTCGAGGTCCGGCTGCGCCCGCAGATCCCCGTCGAGCCCGGTCCGGTGGGCAGCGGTCGGCCCGTGCGACTCGAGCTTCTGCCCCTCGACGCCGAGGGCGAACGGCGCAGCGTGCTCGTCTTCGAGAACCACGGCACCCTCGACGACCGCCCGTCGAACGAGATGGGCGAGATTCGCCTCGCCGCCCAGATTCGCCCCGGCGCCTACGACGCGCGCCTCTTCGTCGACACGGACCGCAACGGCGTGTACGGCGATTGCCGGCAGGACCCGTTCTTCGACCGCATCTCCGGGCCGATCATGCGCGTCGACGTCGCGCCCGGTGCGCCCCTCGACCTCGGCGACGCCGCGCTGACGGTGAGCGACTGCCCCGTCCCCGAGGTCAGCATCACCCCGGAGTTCCGCCTCGCAGAGGGTATCGCGGCGCCCCCCGGCCTGCAGCTTCGTTTCGAAATTTCCGAAGCAGGAGGGTGGATGGAGGCTTATCCGAGGCGCATGGACGTCCCGGCGAGCGCTCTACCCGCTGCACATCCGAAGATCGCGCTCGCGCCCGGCACGTTCACGCTCCGCGCCTGGCTCGAGCGGTCGGTGGCGCCCATCTTTGACCCCTGCGAAGCCCCCACGCCGGATCCGTTCACGGGCGTGGCGACGTTCACGCTCGACGCCCGGACGCTGACCGCCCGGCCGGAGGTCGTGCTCGACCGGGCGTGTCTTGCCGAAAGCCGGTGAGTCCTGATTGACACCGGAGGGTTTTCTTGGACCCTCTGTCACGCCCGGACGGTCGCGACCGCCCGGTGACTCGCTCACCGGTCACCGACCCCCCGGCGACGGGTCCACTTCTGCGGCGAATCAGTAACGAGGTGGGGTTTGGGATACCCACCTGCCCCCCAAGGGTCCCCCTACGGGCACAAGGCCCAGCGCAATTCGAGACGTTGGCATGCTCGATGCAAAGTCAGGAGACGTTCCGGCATCGGGCCGGCTTCGACCTGGGGGAGACCATGCTGACCGCCACGACCTTCCACGAAAACCACCTCGACGCCCAGCCCACGCCTGCCATTCTCGACCGGAACAAGGTCGTCGAGCAGTACGCGTACCTGATCAAAAAGGTCGCCTATAAGATGATCGCCCGGCTCCCGGCGAACGTGGAGATGGACGACCTGATGAGCGCCGGCGTGATCGGGCTCATCGACGCCGCCGAGAAGTACGACCCCGAGAAGAGCTGCAACTTCAAGAGCTACGCCGAGATCCGCATCCGCGGCGCGATGGTCGACGAGCTGCGCTCCCTGGATTGGGTGCCCCGCAGTGTGCGCCAGAAGGGCGCGAGCATCGACGTCGTCGCCCGCGAGCTGCAGGGCAAGCTCGGCCGGCCGGCCACCGAACTCGAGGTCGCCACCGAGATGGGGCTCACCCTCGACGAGTTCCACGCGCTGACCGACAAGGCGCGCGCGGTCTCCGTCGTCTCCTTCGAGGACCTCGGGGTCGGCGGCGCGGACGACAAGCGCGACTTCCTCGACAGCGTCGGCGACCCGGAGGCGCTCGATCCCGCGCAGAACACCGAGGTCAACGACGAGCGCGACCAGATGATGCGCGCCATCCAGATGTTGCCCGAGCGTCAGCGCGTGGTGCTCTCCCTGTACTACTTCGAGGACATGAACCTGAAGGAGATCGGCTCCCTGCTCGGCGTGACCGAGTCGCGCATCAGCCAGATCCACTCCGCGGCGGTGCTGCAGCTGCGCCCCATCCTCGAGGAGCTCATGGCCGGCTGAGGCCAAGCGCCTTTACTCCGCGACGAAGGTCGATATACTGCCCGACCGCTCATGTCCGCGGTCGAACTCATCTTTCTCGGCGCCTACTTCGCCATCCTGGTCTGCCTGAGCTTCTACGGCTCGCACCGTTACCAGATGGCCTGGCTGTACTACCGCCACAAGGCCACCCCCCCCGTACCGCCGCCCGAGGCGGCAACGATGCCCTTGCCGCGCGTCACGATTCAGCTGCCGCTCTACAACGAGCGGTACGTCGTGCAGCGGCTCGTCGAGCACGTCTGCCGCATAGACTACCCCCGTGACCGCCTCGAGATTCAGGTCCTCGACGACTCGACGGACGACACGCAGGCGCTCGCCCGGCAGGTGGTCGACCGCTTCCACGCGCAGGGCTTCGACATCGTTCACCTGCACCGGTCGGACCGCACCGGCTTCAAGGCGGGGGCGCTCCAGGCGGGCATGGCCGTCGCTCGCGGCGAGTTCATCGCGGTCTTCGACGCGGACTTCCTGCCGCCGGTCGACTTCCTGCGGCGGACGGTGCCGTTCTTCGCCGACACCGGCATCGGCATGGTGCAGGCCCGCTGGGACCACATCAACCGCGACTACTCGCTCCTGACGCACGCCCAGAGCATCCTGCTCGACGGGCACTTCATGATCGAGCACACGGCGCGCAACCGCTCCGGCCGCTTCTTCAACTTCAACGGCACGGCCGGCATCTGGCGGCGACGGGCCATCCTCGACGCCGGCGGCTGGGAGCACGACACCCTCACGGAGGACCTCGACCTCTCCTATCGGGCCCAACTCGCCGGGTGGCGCTTCGTGTTCCTGAACGACCTGCTCTCGCCGGCCGAAATCCCGGTCGAGATGAACGCCTTCAAGACGCAGCAGCACCGGTGGGCGAAGGGCTCCATTCAGGTGGCGCTCAAGCTCCTGCCGCGCATCCTCCGCAGTGATCTGCCCTTTGCGGTGCGCTCCGAGGCGTTCATCCACCTCACGAGCAACATCGCCTACGTCATGATGGTCATCATGGCGCTGATGATGCCGCTGACGCTCCACGTCCGGGTCGATCACGGGTGGACGCAGACACTGCTGCTCGATTTGCCCTTCTTCCTGGGGGCGACGGTGTCGGTTTGTTATTTCTACATGCTCAGTCAGCGCGAGACCGGGCAGACGTGGCAGTACCGCATGCGCTATCTACCGCTGGTGCTGGCGCTGGGCATCGGGTTGGCGCTGAACAACGCAAAAGCGACGCTCGAAGCCCTGCTGCGCCGTGAGTCCGAGTTCGTGCGCACGCCGAAGCTCGGCGTATCGAAACGCGGGCAGTCGTGGGCGAGCACCGGCTACCGGGCGGCGCGTACGCTCTTGCCTACGTTCGAGGTCGCGATGGGTCTGTACTACACCCACGCCATCGTCTACGCGCTGACCGAGCGGCTCTGGCTGGCGGTGCCGTTCTTGTGCCTCTTCCAGGTCGGGTTCCTCTACACCGGCCTGATGAGCCTCCTGCAGACGCCGTTTCTGGCCCGTCGGCGCGCCACCGAGACGACGGCGGAGGGCGCGGCCTGACCCCCGGCGCGGCGCGCTGGCCGCACCTGGCCGGCGCGGTCGCGTTGGCGCTGCCCGTCGCGCTGGGTCTGTGGCCGGGCGCCCCCGCGGAACAGACCGCCCGCATCGTCCTGGGGGCCGCGCTCGGATCGCTGGTCTACGGGGTCATCGTAAGTGGCTGGCGGACGGTCGCTCCCGAGAGCGTGCGCACGGCCTTCTTCGTCGCCGTGCTGGCGCGGCTGGCGCTGCTGACGCTGCCGCCGCTGCTCTCCGAAGACCTCTGGCGCTACCTCTGGGATGGCGCGACGCAGTGGGCCGGGCGGTCGCCCTACGCGCTGGCGCCGGCCGAGCCCGCGCTGGATGCCTGGGCCGCGGGCTCGGCGACGCTGACCGACATCCGGGCCCGCATCGGTCACGCCGAGATTCCGACCATTTACCCGCCGCCGGCGCAGCTCGTGTTTGCGGTCGCGGGGTGGGCAGGTCCGTCGGCCGGACTCTGGCGTGCGTGCGCGAGCGCGGCGGAGCTCGGGGCGGCATTGGCCCTTTGGGCGTGGCTCCGGCGAACGGGTCGGGACCCACGCGCCGTGCTCCTGTGGCTCTATTGTCCGCTGCCCGCCGTCGAGGCGGCGGTGGGCGCTCACGTCGACGCGGTCGGTGTGCTGGGGCTCACGGCGGCCGGGTGGCTGACCGTCCGGGGACGGGCGGGCGCGGCCGGCATGGCGTTGGTCCTGGCGGTCGGGACGAAGCTCTTTCCCGTCGTCGCCCTCCTGCGGGCGCGGGGGCGCACGGTGCTGGCCTGCGCGCTCGTCTTCGGGCTGTCGTGGCTGCCGTTCCTGGGGACGACGCCCGGGGCGGCCCTTTCGACCTACGGGCACCGCTGGCGCGGGAATGACGGCCTCTTCGCGGCATTCGTGGGCGCGTTCGAGGTCGTCTGGCCGCCCGACGGCCCACCGCCCGCGATGCCGGCGTGGGTCACGCAGCTCGGTCGCCTGCTCGTCGGGCCGGACTCGGCGGGCGGGGCGTCGAGCCTCTGGCCCCCGGAATTGGCCTTCGCGGCGGCGAAGGTCGTCTCGGCCGCGCTCCTGGGCACGGTGGCGCTCACGACCTGGCGCCGCACCCGCGCGGGGGACTGGCCGGCGCTTCTGGGTCCGTTCACGGCGGCGCTGCTGCTCGTCTCACCGGTGGTGCACCCCTGGTACCTGCTCTGGTGGCTCCCCTTCGCCGTGTTGGCGGCCGCCGACGGGCAGCGTGCGCTGGCGTGGCCGTTCTTCGTCTGGTCCGGGACGATCTGGGTGGCCTACGTGCCCCGGGTGACGCTGCTGGCGACGGGCCGCTGGGTCGAGAACCCGATACTCACGGTCCTCGAGTATCTTCCGGTGTGGATCGCTCTGGTCATTGCGGCCCGCGGCACGGTAAATACCGCGCCGCGGGGCCTTGCGGGCCGCGCCCAACCACCGTCGCCGGGTTGACCCATGTGGCTCTCACGCCTGTTGTCCCTCCTGATCATCACCGCCCTCGCCGTGTTCGGGGCGGGCGCGCTGGGCCTCGCCACCCATCGCGACGCCGCGCTGGGTGAGGCCGGCGCCGGACGCGTGGCGGGCGAAGCCCGGGCACTGGCTGCCGAGGTCGCGGCCTCGCTCTCGCAGCACCGCCGCGCCGCCGAGACCGCCGTCCGCGATCCGGAGGTCCTGCGCGCGCTGAGCAGCGTGACGGCCGACATGCCCCCCCACGTCCGCGACGCCGTTCTCGTGCCCACCGCCCGCACGCTGGCGAGTCACCACCGGCCGTACAACTTCGTCCTCGTCGATCCGGCGGGGCAGCTCGCCGGTGCGTCGGCCGCCGATCTCGCGACGGGCTGGGCCTTCACCCTCGAAGAGCTCGATCGCCTGGCGGACGGCAAGCCGCTGAAGACGCCGCGCACGCTTCAGTGGGCCATCGTGCTGCCCCTGCCCTGGACGATCGGTGGCCCCGCGGCGCCGCCCGGCGCGAAGGAGCCGCCCCCGCCGCCGGCCGTCGGACGCCTCGTGGTGCTCGGGCCCATGCCCGTCGAGCTGGCGACGAGCCTGCACCAGGAGACGCGCAGCACGGACACCCTGGTGCTGCTCGAGGCCGCGAAGCCGACGGGGCCCGGCGCCGACTCCGAGCTGGCGAAGGCCGTGACCGGCATCTTCCCCGGCAAGGTGGCGCAGGTCAGCGCCGCCGGCACCCAGTGGCAGGCGATGCGCACCCTGGTGCCCGGCGTCCACGAGTTCTACGTCGTCCTCGCCTGGCCGGCGCCGCCCGCGCCGACGCTGGCCGACCTCGGTGGGGTGGGCGGCATCTTCAAGCGGGCCGCGCCCCAGGCCGCCACCACGCAGCTTCTGGTCGGCCTGGCGCTCGTCGGCTGGCTGCTCGTGCTGCTCACCGGCGCGCTGGCCCTGCGCGGGCTCGGGCGACGCCTGGGCGCCGCGGTCGCGCAGCCGGGGGTGGCGTTTCCGCTGGCGGCCAGCAAGTGGCCCGGCTGGCTGCGCGGCGTCGTCGAGCACCTGAACGAGTGGAACAGTCAGACGGTCGAGCTCCGCCGGCGCGTCGAGGACAAGCCGCCGCACAGCAGCGTCGCCCCCCCGACCCGTCCCGTGCAGGCGATGGCCGCACCCACGGTGCCCGTGAACCCCGTCGCCCCCGCCGAAGCGTCCGCCGAGAAGTCCGGGGAGCGCGCGGCCGAGGCGTCGGTCGAGAAGTCGGCCGAAAAGTCGGCCGAAAAATCCGCCGAGAAGTCGACGGAGAAGTCGGCGGAGAAACCGGCCGATCGGCCCAAGGGCAGCGCGGGCAAGGGCGCGCGCCCGGCCCCCCCGGCGACCCCCGCGGCAGCCTCCGGGCGGACGCCGCCCAAGGTCCCCGCCCTCGATCGCGACGACCTCGAGCCGGTCACGCAGACGGACGTCGAGCTGCGACCCGCGGCCGTCGGGCTCTTGTCCAAACTGCACCAGGACAAGGCCCTGCCCACCGAGCGCGGCAAGGCCGGTGCCGCCAAGCACGACAATACCGCCATCCGGGCCGTGCCGGCCGAGCTGCTCTCCGCCATGCGCGACGAGGCGAATCGAGACACCGGCATGGGACCCGCGCCGCAGCCGACCACGCCGGAAGAAGAGGCCTATTTCGAGTCGGTGTGGGTCGAGTTCTCGGCCACCAAGGCCAATTGTGGCGAACCCGTCGAGCCGGCGGATTTCCGCAAGTTCCGCGCCAAGTTGATTCGCACGCGGGCGCAGCTCATCGATCGCTTCAAGTGCAAGGACGTCCGCTTCCGGGTCTACGTCAAGGACGGCAAGGCCGCGCTCAAGGCGTCGCCCGTGCTCGACGAGGACGGGGCGGCCGACGAAGTCGAGGGCTGAGCCGGCCGGTCGCCCGTCGTCACCCGCCCGCCGGCGCCCGCGCAGCGAGCAGGAACTCCTGGTTGCCCGTGCCCCCCTTGAGCGCGCACGGCACCGCCGGGGCGACGTCGAACCCGGCCGCCGTAAGCGCGGTCGCCACCTCGGTGCAGGTGCGCGCCTGAACGACGGGGTCGTGGACGAGGCCGCCCGGCGCGATCTCGTCCGCTCGCGCCTCGAACTGCGGTTTGACGAGCACGACGAGCCACGCGCCCGGGGCCAGCAACGGGAAGACCGGGGGCAGCACGACCCGCAGCGAGGTGAACGAGACGTCGGCGACGAGGCGCTCGACGGGCTCCGGCACGCGCTGCGCGTCGAGGTCCCGGGCGTGTGTTCGCTCGAGGTTGACGACCCGCGCATCCTGACGCAATGCCCAGGCGAGCTGGTCGTGCCCGACGTCGACGGCGTAGACCCGGCGGGCGCCCCGTTCGAGGAGCACCTGCGTGAACCCGCCGGTGCTGGCGCCGAGATCCAGACAGACGCGGCCGCGGACGTCGACACCGAAGTGGTCGAGCCCGTGCACCAGCTTGAGCGCCCCCCGCGAGACGTAGTCGTGCCCCCGACCCCGGACCCGCACGGGCGCGTCCTCGGGGACCGTCGCCCCGGGTTTGTCCACCCGCTGCTCGCCCACCACCACCAGACCGGCCATGACGAGCGCCCGCGCCCGCGTCACATCCGGGGCGAGGCCGCGGGCGACGAGCAGGGCGTCGAGGCGGCTGCGGCGTGGCCTCGGGGGCGTGGCCATCGGGGGGGCCCGGTTTCAGCTCTTGCGGTTCAGGATGGCCTGGGCGAACTGCGCCAGCGCTTCGCCCGCCGGCCCGAGTGATCGGGCGGCCTCGCCGGCGTCCGCCGCCACGGCGAGCGCCCGCACCCGCAGCGTTTCGGGGTCGGTGTAGTTCAGGTAGCTGCGGTTGCCCGCGTCGGCGTCCTGCGCGGCGTCGAGGAGGTCGTCGGTGATCTGGAACAGCAGCCCGAGCGCCGCGCCATAGCGGGACAGCGCGGCCTGCGCGTCCGGGTTCGCCCCCGCCGCGAGCCCGCCACCGAGCACGGACGCGCGCAACAGCGCCCCCGTCTTGAGCCGGTGCAGGTGCTCGAGGGCGTCCGTGTCGCGCACCGGGGCCTCGTCGATGTCCAGGACCTGCCCGCCCACCATGCCGCCGCCGCCGGCCGCCGTGCCGAGGAGCGCCACCTGCGCCGCGCTCGAACCGGCGCCGCCGAGCACGGCGAACGCTTCGGTCAGCAAGGCGTCGCCCGTGAGGATGGCCTGCGCTTCGCCGAACTTCTTGTGGCAGGTGGGCTGCCCGCGTCGGACGTCGTCGTCGTCCATGCTCGGCAGGTCGTCGTGCACCAGGCTGTAGGTGTGGATGAGCTCGACGGCCAGCGCGAAGGGCAGCGCGACGTCGGCGTCGGCGCCGCAGGCCTCGGCCGCCATGAGGCAGACGACGGGGCGGACGCGCTTGCCGCCGGTGCCGAGGGCGTACGCGCACGACGCGCGCAGCGGCTCCGGCCAGGTGGAGGCCCACGTCTGCTGGTGCGCGGCCAGGGCGGCCTCGAACCGCCCGAGCAGGCGGGCGTGGGTGGCGTAGGGGTCGACGGTGCTCACGGGGTCTCCTCGGCGAGGCTCTTCTGCAGGACCTCGATGCGCTTCTCGGCGCCTTCGAGCAGGCCGTTGGCCTGGCGGGTCAGCGCAACGCCGCGTTCGTAGAGGCGCAGCGACTCGTCGAGCGGCAGATTGCCGGCCTCGAGCTGCCCGACGAGCTTCTGGAGCTCGTCGATGAGGACCTCGAAGGCGGGCGGGTTTGACGGGGACTCACTCTGGGCCACGGGCAGGCTCCGGGGGGGCGGGCGCGCTCGGCGCGCCGGGGGTGATGGCGGTCACGGTGGAGGTGACGGCACCCCGCGCCAGGGCGGTGTGCAGGATGTCGCCGGGGTGCAGCGTCGATGCGTCCTGCACGACCCGGCCGTCGTCCGTGCGGGTCAGGCTGTAGCCGCGCTTCAAAGAGCCGAGCGGCGACAGCGCGTCGAGGCGGGCGGCGAGCAGCTCGAGCGCCCGCGCGGCTTCGTCGGTGCGCCGGGGGCCGGCGGCGGTCAGCCGGGCGCGGGCGAGGGAGAGCGCCGCACGGGCCCGGGCGACCCGCTCGCGCGGGTGCTGATGCGTCAGCCGGTTGCCCAGGGCGGACAAACGCACCCGGCCCGCCTGCGGCGCCTTCAGAGCCGCCCGCTGCAGGCGCCCCGAGAGGGCGTCGACCAGGCGTCGACGGGCGTCGAAGGCCAGACCCCGGGCGAGGCGCGCGCCGAGGTGCCCGATGCGCTCGCGCCAGCGTGCGACGTGCCGATGCGCCGCGGCGTCGAGCCGCGTGGAGAGGGCGTCGACGTGCGCGAGCAGGTCGTCCCGCACGGGCACGGCCTTCTCCGCGGCCGCCGAGGGCGTCGGCGCGCGCAGATCCGCCACGAGATCGGCCAGGGTGGTGTCCGTCTCGTGGCCGACGGCGCTGATCACGGGGACGGGGCAGGCGGCGATGGCGCGGACGAGCACCTCGGCATTGAACTCGTACAGATCCTCCGCGGAGCCGCCGCCCCGGCCGACGATGACGACGTCCACGCCGGGCGTGCGCCCGAGGACGGCGAGTCCCCGGGCGACGTCGGCGGCCGTGCCGGTCCCCTGAACGAGCGCGGGGTAGAGGACGATCGGAATCTGGGGGGCGCGCCGGTGGAGCACGGCCTCGATGTCGCGCCGCGCCGCGCCGCTGGCACTGGTGATGACGCCGACGGCCCGCGGCAGGAAGGGCAGGGGGCGCTTGCGGGCCGCGTCGAAGAGGCCCTCGGCCGCCAGCTTCTCCTTCAGCGCCTGGAGCGCCGCCTCCTGAGCCCCGGCACCGACCGGTTCGAGCCGCTCGATGACCATCTGGTAACCGCCGCGCGGCGGGTAGATCGAGAGCCGCCCGAGCGCCAGGACCTGCGTGCCCGGATCGGGCTTGTACCGCAGCGTCGCCGCGGTCGTGCGCCAGATGACCGCATCGAGGCGGGCCTCTGCGTCCTTCAGCGTCAGGTAGACGTGGCCGCTGGGGTGGACCTTGACGGCGCTGAGCTCACCCTGGACCCAGACGTTGCGAAAGCGCGCCTCGACGACCTCCTTGAGCTGTTCGGTCAGCTCGGAGACGGTCAGGGCCTTGGGGGGGGTCCGGGGGCTCGCCTGCACGGGGCGGAAGTACCATGTCCCGCGCCGCGCGGGAATCGGTCAGAGGAAACAGATCGGCGGCGTGCGGGCCACGCAGGTGCCCTCCAGGCAGTCCGCGTCCGCCCCACACGGCCGCGCCGGTGGTTCGCAGGCCTCGCCCACCGCCGCGGTCGGCCGGCACACCCAGGACGGGTCGCAGGCCAGGTCACCGTCGCAGCGCGGCTCGTCCGGCCGGCAGGGCCCTTGCTCGACGCCCGGGCGACCGCAGACGATGGGCTGGACGCCGTAGTTGCACAGCAACCCCTCGGCGCAGGACACGGTGCAGGGCTCGCCCTCGCCGGGGACCGCCCGGCAGGTGCCGTCGAGGCAATGTTGCGATGCACAATCGAAGGGGGTGCCGCAGGGTGACCCCTCGGCGCGGGGCGGCTCGCAGGCACCGAGGGGCGCCCCGGCCGGGGTGACGCACGTCAGACCCTCGGCGCAGCCGTTGAGCCAGCACGACTCGCCCGCCTGCCGAAGCGGGACGCACACGGCGTCGCTCGTGTCCTCCGGCGTCTCGTCGAAGCACGTCTGGCCGGTGACACAGAGAAGCGCCGTGCCACAGCGTTCGCCGGGCTCGAAGGGGGGGCGACAGCAGTTCGAGCCCCGGACGTCGCAGATCAACCCGTCGGCGCACCGCCGGGCGTAAGTGCCGTCGAAGCACGGCTCGCCGGCGGTGCCGACGGGCAACCACGGCAAGCAGGCGTCGACCGCGCACACGCCGGAGGGGTCGCAGCGCAGACCGTCTCCACACGTCTCCGCACCGAAGGGCGCGGGCTCGCAGGGCTCGCCGGCGCCGGCCGCGCCGCGGAACAGCGCGCAACTGCGACCGCGGCACAGATCGAGGGTGCTTTCGGGGTTCACCGCGCAGCCGACGTCGGCGAGCGTGTCGGCGAAGGCACCCACGCATTGCGGCTGATAGACCAGCCCGCGCGGCGCGGCGAACGCCTGCAACTCGCCGAAGAACTGCTCGACGTTGGCCCGGCAGGCCGCCTCGTCGGCGTTCTCCGTCGACGGGCCGCAGGCGCAGCCGGCGACGACCGGGCACAGTCGGTCGGCGTAGGCGGTGGGTGCGTCCTCGAGGGGCACCTCGGCCGCGGTCTTCGGCGTGACAGGTTCGCCGACGCAGGCCTCGCCGTCGAATCCGCCCCCGGCCTGCGCGCCACCGGCCTGTGCGCCACCGGCCTGTGCGCCGCCGGCCTGTGCACCACCGGCCTGTGCGCCGCCGGCCTGTTCACCGCCGGCCTGTGCGCCACCGGCCTGTGCGCCACCGGCCTGTGCGCCACCGGCGCCGGCGTCCGTGGCGGTCTCGTCGGCCGAGTCGCAGCCGAACGCGAGGCCGAAGGCGGCTGTGAGCGCGAGGGCGCGGTGGGTGTTCCCGAACATCGACATGTCTTTCTTCTCTCGTGATGGGGTCGGAATGGTCTGTGGCCATGCATTAGCACGGGTCGTGCCAAGGGCGCGCACCATCTGATGCGGCTCACGTGGGGGGTGAAACGCGGGCGGCCCCGGGCGCGCCCCGGGCGGCCCGTTTGACCCCGGCGCCCGCGGGGGTGTAAGGGTCGATGTATGAGATCGCCCGCCCGTCGAAAAGCCCTCCTCCTGCTCGCGCTCGCCCTGGCCGGGGGCTCCCTGGCCGCCTGCCAGGTCTCCGTGGCCATCGGGGCCGTCGGGGGCTCGATGGCGATCGGGCTGCTCGGATGGCTTCTGCTCGGCGTCGGGGTCGCCTCGACCCAGACGGCCTGCACCGAGGACTCGGACCCCGCACCGGATCCCGACGCGGACGCGCAGGTGGGGCCCTGCCTGAGCATGATTCCGCCGGACGGCACGGTCGGGCCGTGCCTCAGCGCCGATGCCTCCGTCGGCCCGTGCCTCTCGCCGCTGCCGCCGGACGCCAACGTGGGGCCCTGCCTCGGCGCACCGCTCGACGATGGTGGAGGTCTGCCGCCGGATGCGTACACGGGCCCGTGTCTGTCTCTGGACGCCTACGTCGGCCCGTGTCTCGAGCCGCCGCTGCCGGATGCGCACGTCGGCCCCTGCCTCGACCCGCTGCCCCCGGACGCGAATGTCGGCCCGTGCCTGTCGCCGCCGGCGCCCGATGCGCACGTCGGCCCGTGCCTCTCGCCACCGGCGCCCGACGCCCGGGTCGGCCCCTGTCTGGACATCGAGCCGGACGCCGCGCCCGCGTCGTTGCCCCCGGCCGATGCCGGCGCCGCGCCCGCAGCCCCCGATGCCCGCTCCGCCTTGCACCGCGAGCGGGACGCCGTCCTCGACCGCCTGCTGGCCGAAGGGCGCCTGCCCGCCGACGTCGCGGCCCGCCTGACCCGAAACCGGACCTGAGCCCCGGTGGCGGTTCAACTCGACGCCGAGCCCGGTACCGGCCCGGGGCGCATCCCCCGGGTCGACTTCGAATTCACCACGGGCTGCGACCACCGGTGCGGCCACTGCTACAACGTCTGGAACACACCGGCCGACGGCCCGACCCCAGCGACGCCGGCCTACCCGCGCGGCGCCCTCGAGACCGAGGAACAATGGGCGATGATGGCCCGCGTCCTCGACGAGACCGGCGCGCAGCATGTCACCGTGACGGGGGGCGAACCCTTACTGCGGCGCGACGCCGTCGTGTTGCTCGAGCGCCTCTGCACCCGCGTCCGCACGGTGCAGCTCATCACCAACGGCAGTCACGTCACACCCGAGATCGCCGCCCGTTTCGCCCGGGCGGGACTGCGCTCGGTGCAGCTCACGCTCCTGTCCGCCGACCGGGACACACATGATCGCCTCAAGGGGGCGGTGTGTTTCGACGACACCGTCCGCGCCGCGCTGGAGCTGCGCGAGGCCGGCGTGCCGGTGCAGTGCTGTTTCGTGGCCCTGCGCGAGAACGCCGGCATGCTGGCCGGTGTCATGGAGCTCTGCCTCGTCCTGGGCATCCGGGGGCTGAGTTACAATCGCATGTCTCCGACGGGCTGGGCGGTGGACGAGATTGAACGTCTGATGCCGGAGATCGCCGCCGTCGAGGCCGATCTCGCGACGGCGAACCGCCTCGGGCCGCGGTATCAGATCCGGGTGAGCACGGCGATGCCCATCCCGCCGTGTCTCATCCGCATGGGGCGCTATCCGCACGTGCAGTTCGGCTTCTGCAGCGTGGGCAGTCATTCGCCCAACATCGTCGTCGACCCCCTCGGCAACGTGCGCTCCTGCAATCTGTCGAGCGAGATCCTGGGCAATACGCGCGCACAGCCGTTCGCCGAGATCCTCGCGAACCCCTACCTCGAGCGTTTCCCGCGGACGGTGCCCGAGCCCTGCCGCGGCTGCGCGTACGAACGCTCGTGTCAGGGCGGTTGCAAGGAGAGCGGCGCGGCCACCTACGGCGCCCTCGGCGAGCTCGAACCCTTCGTCCGGCAGGGGATGCCCGCGTGACCGCCCCGGCGGTGCTCCTCGTTTCGCCGGGGGTCCTTCGGGCGGCGGATCTCGACTTCGGGCTGCCGCACCTCGTCAGCCTGGGGGGGTATCTGCGGCAGCAGCTCCGCGTGCGGGTGGAGATCGTCGACCTGTGTTGGGAGGGCGGCGATCCGGAGCATCTCTCGCGCGTGCTGACGGGCCTCGGGCCGTTTCAGGTCGTCGGTCTGTCGTGTTACTCGAGCTTCGATCTGCTGCGGTGTCTGGCGGTCGGTCGTTTCCTGAAGCGGTTGTTCCCCGGGGTGACGCTGGTGGCGGGCGGATACCATGCCAGCGCGTTGCCCGACGATCTGTTGTTCGACGGCTCGCCCTTCGACGCGGTGATCGCCGGGGAGGGGGAGCGCCCCTTCGCCCGCCTGGTCGAGACGGTGCTCGGCGGCGGGCGACCGGACCCCCGACCGCCGCGCGACCTGCCCGAGCACCTCGACGACCTGCCTCCCTACGACTGGTCGCTGCTCGACCGCTACTGGCCCCGGGCGCACGAGCTCGGTCGCAAGTTGCAGGTCTATCTGTCGCGCGGGTGCCCATATCACTGCACGTTCTGCATGGAGCGCGCGAAGTCCGGTTACGCGTGGCGGGCGTTCTCACCCGCGCGGGCGGTGGACGAGCTCGTCCGTCTGTCGAAGTTCACCGACCTCGGTCGCTGGGTGGTGAACCTGGCCGACCCCCTCTTCGGCTGGCAGCGGGCGTGGCGGCGCGAGGTCCTCGAAGGCATCCTGCGTGCGGGGCTCGCCCCCCGGCAGTTCTGGACGCTGACGCGCGCGGACGACCTGCAATCCGAAGACGTCGAGCTGCTCGCGCGGGCGCGCTTCTCCATCGGCATCGGCCTGGAGAGCGGCAGCCCGACGATGCTCGGCATCATGCAGAAGGGCAACACGCCGGAGAAATACCTCGCCGCCCTCGAACGCCTGATGGACGAGAGCCGGCGCTTCGGTCTGAACTGGGCGGCGAACATCATCGTCGGTCACCCCGGTGAGACGCCGGAGACGATGGTCGAGACCCGGGACTTCCTGCGGCGCCTGTATTCGCGCGCCGCAGAGACCTCCGGCTGGCTGTCCGTCGACCCGTTCCGGCTGTATCCCGGCGCGCTGGTGCACGAACAGATGGCCGAGTGGTCGCAGCGCTACGGCACCCGCTTCCACCACCCGACGTGGTGGAAGAGCTGGTACGACGGGGCGTTCCGGGCGCAGCACGTGGACCCCTCGGCGTCGCTGAGCTACGAGGCGCGGGTGCGCTTCATGTATGACACCTACGGGCCCCTGGTGCGCGACATCGCCGCCCGGTTCCGGGGACAGGGGCGCAGCGTGGACCGCGTCTTCGAGCGCAGCGTCGCCGAGCAGGTCGACCTCCTCTCCCCGCAGCAGCGCGATGTGCACCTCTCCCGGGCGGCGGCGGCCCGGGGGCCGTCGGAAACCGACGCAGCCCTGGGGCTGGCCTTTCCCCTGGGTCTGAACCTGCGCGATCCCCGCACGCAGGCCCGGGAAGCGGCCGTGCGTCGATTGCTGGAGGCGGGCGTGTTGCGCTCGGCCGTGGTCGTCGAGGCGCTGCTGGCGGTGAACCCGGCCGACACGCTGAAGGACGACGACGTGGCGCTTCTGTTGGGCGAGCGACCGGCGACGCCCGGCATGCTCGGACCGGAGGGGCCCGTGCCGCGCGTGCTGCCCGTGCGCATCGTCGCGCTCGCCCTCGAGGCGCTCGGCCTCACGGCGGGGGACCGGGCCGTCGATCTCGCTGCGTCGACGGGGTATGTCGCCGCCCTGATGCGGCACCTCGTCGGTCCGTCGGGCGAGGTCGTGGTCACGAGCGGCGATCCCACGCGGCCGCGGGGCCTGACCGGCCTCTTCGACGGCCTGTTTCTCGGCGGCGCGGTCCCGGCCTTCCCGGCGGGGCTGACCGGTCTCCTGCAGCCCGAGGGCGGGCGGGCGGTGACGTTCATCGGGCCGCGGTTTCGCCCGCAGGACATGGTCTGCCTGACGCGACGCGCCACGGGCGCCGGGACAGAGGCCGGCGGCGCGGAGCCCGGCGCTCTGGGCGGCCTGCAGGAGCGCCTGCTCGCCGTGGTCGCGGTGCCGGCCCTGCGCGGCGTGGCCGGGTGGCTGCGCACCCCGCCGGCGGGTCCGTGAGGCCGCCGCCGTCCGTCACCGTCGAGCGCTCGGCCATCGCCGACGTCGGATACGGGCTCCTGGCGGCCGTCGACCTCGGTCGAGACGCGGCGAACCTGTACGCCCCCCGGCCCGAGTTTGATCGGCTCGCGCCCGCACCCGCGCCGGCCTGGGCTGCGGCCCTGCAGGCCGCGATGCGTGCACACCCCCGGGATGCGCTCGTGCTGCAGGGCTGGCCGCTGCGGGCACCGTCGCTCGCCGATCTGGCCACCCCGCCGGTCGCGCCGGCGCTTCGGACCCCCTGGGCGCGCGCCGCGGCCGCCGAGTCCCGCGCGGCCGAGGTCCGGGCATTTGCGCCCGCGACGCCATCGCTCGCGTCGCCATCGCTCGCGTCGCTGCCAGCGTTGCTGGCGGCGCTCTGGCAGCCGCTCGGGGTCGAGGCGCCCGCAACGTGTCGAGTCGTGGACTGTCGACCACTGGGCCCCCATGGCCGGACGCACACGCAGGCGGGCGTGTTCGTCGTGGCGACGTCGCTCGACGAAACGGGCGATCACCCCCTGATGCAGATCTTCCACGAAGCGGCGCATCCGGTGACGGACGCGGCCGTCTTCGCCCGCCTCGGCGCAGACGCGCAGGGCGCGCGCCGGACGGCCGTCGGGACCCCGGGATTCGAGGTCCACCGGGTGCTCGAGGCGACCGCGGTGGCCTACGGGCAGGCCGTCCTCGAGGCGCACGCGCCGTCGCTCCTCCCGGCGTACCGAGCGTGGTGTTCACGGTGGGTGTATTCTACCTGAATACGAGAATGGCGTTGCATGCGCCGCTGAACGTTGCTTGTATGGGGCCTCTCCGTATTCTGGACTCGTGATGTCGATCACGAACCAACCCGATACGGAGTCCACGAAATGAAGTCCAGCACCCCCGCCCGTACCCTCCTCACCCTCCTTTCCGCCGGCGCGTTGCTCCTCGGCCTGACCGGCTGCGGCGCATCCGACGACGGGCGCGCCGTCGACGTCGGCGCCACGGCCCGGCCCGGCCCCCTCGGCGCCCTGCTCGGCAGCATTCGCACGACGAACGGTCCGGACGGGCTGCGCTTCAGCGATGGTCACCGGACCGTCCTCGTCGACGGGGCGGACCTCACCTTGGGCGGGCTCGCGCTCGATCAGGGGGGCGTAGACGGCCTCGTCGCCGCCCTCGTCGACCACGTGAAGGTCTCGCTGCCCCTCGACGGACGGGTGGCGCCGGTGGCCTCGGCGGCGGCTCCGACCGGGCGGTACACCGCCGCTCGCGTGGACGACGGTGCCTCCGTCGAACTCCGCGGCGTCGTCGACGGTCGGCGGTTCACGTTCACCGCCTGGCTGCCCGCCGCCACCGCGCTGCCCCTGCTCGACGCCGTCGAGGTGGGCAGCGTCCGCCCGGGTCAACTGACGCTCGCCCTCGACCTCTCGCGCATCCTGGCGCCCGAGGGCCGCTTGCCGGACGCCGCGGCCCTGGTCGCGCAGGGGGCGGCCGGCGCGGGGCAGGGTGACCTCTCCGCCGCCCTCGCCGGCTACGAGGACGACGACCGCGACGGTGTCTGCGAGCCCGGCGACGACCACGGCGGCCACGGTGAGGGCGAGACCGAGAACGAACACGAGACCGAGCACGGGCCCGAGTCCGAGATCGAGGTCGAGACCGAGCACGGGCCCGAGTCCGAGACCGAGGTCGAGACCGAGCACGGGCCCGAAAACGAGACCGAGACCGAGACCGAGCACGGGCCCGAAACCGAAACCGAAGACCCGGCCGACGACCGCGGCCGCGACCGAGGCTGAGAGGCGATGGAAGACACCCCCGCGCGCCCGCCGTCCGCTGTGCCCGCCCGTCCCGATCCGGAGGCGTTCACGGACCATCGCGCCTATCTGCGGGCGATGATCGCGTACCTGAAGCACACGCAGAAGCGCTTCTCGTACCGCTGGTTTTCGCAGGCCGCGGGGTATGCCTCACCCAACTTCCTGAAGCTCGTCGCCGAGGGGCAGCGGCAGCTTTCGCTCGAGTCCATCGGGCGGTTCGCCGACGCGCTCGGCCTCGACGAACGGGAGCGTGAGCAGTTCGAGGCGCTCGTGCGGCTCGGGCAGGCGACGACGGACGCGGAACGCAACCGGCACTACGTCCGTCTGCGGCGCAGCGGTGGCGTGACCCCGGCCCTGCGCCTCGAGCGCGCGCACTATGACCTCTACTCGGTCTGGTATGCCGTGCCCGTGCTGGATCTGCTCGCCGAGCCCGATTTCCGGGAAGACCCCGAGTGGATCGCCCGCCGGATGCACCCGCGCATCAAACCGGCCGAGGCGCGGCGGGCGTTGGTCCTGCTCGAACAGACGGGCCTGGCGCATCGGGATGCGTCCGGTCGCCTGGTTCGAGGACACGCGAAGATTACGACGCCGCCGACGGTCCGGTCCCTCGGTGTCCGCAATTTCCACCGCGCCATGCTGGCGCACGCGGCCGACGCGCTCGACGGCCTGCCCGTGGAGGCACGGGACATCACCTCGGTGACGGTGGCGATGAGCGCCGGACAATTCGAGGCCGTGCGCGCCCGCGTCGCCGCGTTCCGGCAGGCACTCCTGGATCTCGTCGAGGACGCGCCGATCGAGACGGCGGGCGACGATCGCGAGGTCTACGTGCTCGGATTCCAGATCGTACCCGTCACTCAGAAACCGAAGGGATGAATCCATGACTTCGCTTCTCACCCCCCGTGCGGTCGTCACCGCGCTCGCGCTGGCCGGCTGCGGCGGCGACGGGACCGACGACGGCAACGGGACGCTTGCCGAGGGCACCAACACCGGGAACGGCGCGGCGGAGACCTTCGAGGTCCGCCTCGCGGCCCTGAGCCCCGGCGGACCGGCCGTGGGCGGGCCGCAGGAGACGATCGACGGGGCCGACGGCGCCGTGCGCATCGACCGGGCGCGCGCCGCGGTCCGGGAGGTCCGCTTCCAGCTCCCGGACGGCCGGCGCTGCGATACCCTGCCGGCCGGGCTGGTTGCGCCGCCCTGGGTTTGCCCGTCCGGGGACGACAGGGTCCGCTTCGACGCATCGTTCGTGGTCGATCTGCTCGATCCGGCGCCCCCGGCGGCCCTGGCGGATGCCCCGCTGCCGGCCCTGAACTGGCGGCGCGCCGAGGTGCGCTTCGCGGACGGTCGGGACCTCGTACCGGCCGGCGATCCCCTCACCGACGCCGCGCTGGACCTCGGGGGGACGCTCGGCGATGGCGGCGCCGGCCGGCGATTCGCCCTGGCGCTGTCCACCTCGCTCGACGTGCGCTTCGAGGCGGACGCGGGCGAGATCGACCCGGCCACGGGGGTGCCCGGCGTGCTGCTCGGCCTCGACGTCTCGCGATGGTTCGCCGCCGTGCCCTTGACGGCCTGCGCCGCGGACGCGGACGACGCGGACGACCCGGACGAAGACGAAATCGACGCCACCGGGCTGGGCGGCGCGTGCGCCGACCTCGAGGACGCCGTGGAGGCGGCCCTCGAAAACTCCGGTGATCTGCGCCGCGACGACGACTGATCCGCAGGGCCCTCGTGGGCCCACCCCTTGCGATCCGGCCGGTTCGGGGCCATCTTGCGCGGATGCAGACGGACGCACAGTGGCGCGAGGTGCTGAGCGAGCGCGGCTTGCGGGTCACGCGCGGGCGCCTCGACGTCCTCGCCGGCCTCGAGGCGGCCGACGGGCCCCTGAGTCACCCCGAGTTGACCGAGCGTCTCGCCGAACGCGGGCTGGATCGGGCGACGGTCTACCGCAACCTGATCTCGCTGGCGGAGGCCGGCCTGCTCATCGCGACGCACGTCGACCGCGTGACCCGCTACGAGCTGCGCGGGGTCGCTCGGCCGCACCACGAGGCGCACCCGCACCTCGTCTGCACCGACTGCCATGCGGTGCGTTGCCTGCCGGCGTCGTCGGTGACGCTCCATGGCATCGCCGCGACGGGTGAGGTCGACGCGGTCGAACTGCGGGGCCGCTGCGCCGAGTGTCGGGCCACCTGACCGACCGGGATTGCCCCGCGCCGGCCGTTTCTCAGCCCGTCGAGCCCGCGGTCAGCGCGTCGACGACGCGCACCAGGGTCTCGCGCGGGATGGGCTTGTGCAGCACGGGCAGCCGGCTCTCGGCGAGAAACGCCTCCGCGCGGTCCCCGAAGGCCTCGCCGGTCATGAAACTCAGGCGGGGCACGAGATCCGGGTGGGACCGCTCGAGCGCTTCGAAGAAGGCCGGACCGTCCATTTCGGGCATCATGACGTCGCAGAGGATGGCATCCCACCGTTCGCCCCGGTCGAGGCGCTCGAGGGCGTCGCGGGCCGAGGTGACGGGGGTGACGGCGTAGCGGTTGCCGAGCGTGCGGGCCACTGCCCGGCCGATGATGGGCTCGTCGTCGATCACGAGCACCCGCCGCTGGCCGCCCTCTCCGGTCCGGATCGTCGGCAGGGGATCCGTCCCGCCCCGCTCGAGTGAAGGCAGGAACGCACGGAACGTCGTGCCGACCCCCGGCTGACTCTCGACCTCCAGGCGACCGCCGGTTGCCTCGACGGCGGTCTTCGCCAAGGGCAGCCCGAGGCCGGAGCCGGCACCGACGTCACGCGTGGTGAAGAAGGGCTCGAAGATGCGCGGCAGGACGTCCGGCGGGACCCCGACCCCCGAGTCGCGGACCTCGACGACGACGAAGCCGCCCTCCGCGAAGGCGCAGACGTCGATGTGGTGCTCGAGGGCGTGCCCCTCGGGGATGGCCTCGACCGCGTTGAGAAGCAGATGCAGAAACGCCTGCCGGAGATCGTAGGGCTGGGCCCGCGTCCAGGGGAGCCCCGGCGCGATGTCGACGGAGACGATCGCGCGGTGTTTGGCCTGGTTGCGGATCATGCTCAGCGCCCAGGTGAGCTCGCTGCGGACGTTGACGGGCTGGATGGTGTCGGTGGCCCGGCCGCGACCGAGCGAGCGCATGGCCTTGACCACTCCGGCGATGCGCTCGGCCCCCTGGACGGCCTCGGAGAGCACCTCGGTGAGGTCGCGGCGCAGCGCGGCATCGGACAGCTCGGCGACCCGCTCGCTGACGTAGGCCAGGTTGGCGGAGATCCACGAGAGGGGGTTGTTGATCTCGTGGGCGACCCCGGCGGCGAGGTTGCCGAGCGCCGACTGCCGCGTCGCCTCCGTCAGCCGTTCCTGCAGGACGTGCAGCTCCGAGATGTCCGCCAGTGTCCCCATCATGCGGCGGATGTGACCGTCGGCGTCGCGCTCGACGGCCTGCCCGCGGGAGCGGACCCAGCAGTAGCCGCCCCCGTTCGCCGGCAGGCGGTATTCACTCTCGTAGTGGTCCGCCTCGCCGCGCAGGTAGCGCTGGACGTCCTCGTACGCGCGCTCCGCGTCGTCCGGGTGCAAGGCGTCTCGCCATTGTGCGGAGGTCAACCGGCCGCCCTCGGCAAAGGCCGGCAGAAGCTGCGTCAGGCCGGCCATGAAGGTGAGGGTGTCGTCCACGACGCCGTACTGCCAGGTCGTCTGCCGGGCGGCGACGTTGGCGAGCCGGAGTTGCTCCTCGCGCTCGCGCAGCGCCTGCTCGGCGGCCTTCTCACGCGTGATGTCCCGCCCGATGGCGAAGTAGCCGATCAGCCGACCGCTCTCGTCGCGCATCAGGTCGATGGCGAGATCGACGTCCACCCAGACGGCGTCCCCCCGGCGGACGCGGACCCAGGTGCGGGTGTGCTCGCCGCGCAAGAGGCGTTCGCGGTGGGCCTCGAACGGGGCCTCCATCCACTGCGTTTCGAAGTCCCGCAGGGCATGGCGCCCCAACGCCTCTGCTTCGGGATACCCGTAGATGGCCAGGGCGGCGCCCGTCCACCCGGTCACGCGGAGGCGGGTGTCGAGCAGGATGACGGCGTCCCGCGTCTGCCGGGTGATGGCGGCGAGGAGCCGGCGCTCATGCTCGGCGCGACGCTGCTCGGTGAGGTCGCGCACGAGGCTGTGCAGAAACGTCTCGTCGCCCACCGTGAACCGGCGCGAGCTGACCTCGACGGGAAAGGCGGACCCGTCGGCGCGGAGGTGTGTCGTTTCGAAGCGCAGGCCGTCGTCGGCGAGGGCCAGGGCGAGCTGAGCCGGCACCTCGGTCCGCGTTGCGGGATCGCGCAGTGAGACGAAGTTGCGCCCGAGGAGGGACTCACGCGGGAGCCCGTACGCCTCGACCGCGCGGTCGTTGGCGTCGACGATTTCGCCGTCCGGCCGCAGCACGAACTCAATCTCGTTGAGGCGCCGCTCCAGCAGGTGGAGCCGGGCCTCACGGAGTTCGCCGGTGATGGGGCGCTTGTCGGTCAGGGGAGCGGCTCCGGTACGCTGAATGACATCATACGCCGTCCTACGTCGCGGGTGGGTTCCCTGGCGCGATCCCGACCCGCCTGCGACCCTTTACCGCACCCCGCGCGCGATGTCACCCTGCCCGCCGTGAACTTCTCGATTCGCACACGCACGCTCGCCGGCGCGTGGGGTCATCACGTCCCGACGCTCGCGGCCGCGCTCGTCGTCGCGGGGCCCGTCGACGCCCTCGCACACGGCGAGGCGCCGAGGGTCATTGCCCTGTCGCACCCGGCCGCCCGCCCGGGGATGACGCTGCTCGTGACCGACACGCAGGGCCTTTTCGCCCTCGGCGAGGCGGCCCCGCCGCGCTGGCTGTGCGAGGATGCGGTGGCCCCGAGCGCGGGCCTGACGGGCGCCCTCGTCGGTCCGGGGGCGGCCGAGTGGCTCGTCGCCGCCTCGGCGGGGCTCGCGCGCTCGACGGACGGCGGCTGCACCTTCGCGCCCGTCTCCGGGGCCCCGGCGGGCGGAACACCCGTCGGGCTGACGGCGCATCCGATGCGTCCCGCCGAGCGGGTCGTGGGCTTTTCCGAGGCGCCCGGGGGGCTTTATTTCAGCGAAGACGCGGGCGCGAGCTGGCGGCCGGCCGAGACGCCGGGCGTCCTCCAGGTCCGCAGCCTGTTGCGCGTCGCCGCGGCGCCCGAACGACTGTACGCCGCCGGGCCCGAAGGGCTCTTTCGCAGTGACGACGGCGGGCGGCGGTACGTCGCGGTGACCGGCGGGGGCGCGCTCGAGGGCGTCGATCCGGAGTCGGTCTACGTGCTGGCCGGCGGCGGCAGGCCGGACGCGCCCGACGAGGTCTGGGTCGCCGTGCAGCGTGTGCCCGCCAGTCTGCTGCTGCGCAGCCGAGACCGCGGCGAGACGTTCGAGGGGGTCCACACGCTGCCCGATCCCATCGACAGCCTCGCGTTCGACGCCGCGGGAGAGCGCGCGCTCGTCGCCACGATCTTCGGGACGCTCTCTCGTTCCGGTCCCGGGTTCGTCGATTGGGTCGACGCCCCGGCGCCCGGGCCGGGGTTCGGGTGTCTCGGTCGCGGCCCCGCAGACGGGGGCGACGCACTCTGGGCCTGCGCCGATGCGTTTCAGGGGGCGCCGTTCACGGTCGCGACGAGCCTCGACTTCGGGGAGACCTGGACGCCCGTCCTGGCCGCGTTGTCCAGGGTCGAGCGGCGCTTCGACTGCCCCGCGGACAGCCCCGCGGCCATCGCCTGTGCCGATGTCTGTCCCGGCCAACCGGTCGGTGCGACGTGCCTGCTCTGCGGCGCCGGTGTCCCCTGTGACCCGGACGCCAGCCCCGACGGCGGGTCGGACGCCGAGCCCGGGGTCATCGACGCCGGAGGCGCCGACCCGAGAGACGCGGGGCCGCCTTCGAGCCCGATGCCCGCATCGCCGGACGCCGCGATCGTCGGTCCCTCCGCTGGTGCGACCATTCGCGAGGGCACCTGCTCGGCCGTCGGCCGCGGTCCGCTCGCCACCAGCCTCGCCGCCATGCTTCTTCTCGGCCTTGCGCGCTCGCGACGCCGATCCACGCTCCCAGCCAACGAACGGACCCCCCTCGCATGAGACTCCTCGTCACCGGCGGCGCCGGCTTCATCGGCAGTCACCTCGTCTCGACCGCCCTCGGGCGGGGCATCACCGTCGCGGCGCTCGACGATCTGAGCACCGGACGCCGGGCGAACGTCCCCGACGGGGCGCATCTGTTCGAGACCGACGTGCGCGACCGTGCCGCCGTCCGGGCCGCCGTGGCGGCGTTTCGCCCGACACACGTCGCCCACCTCGCCGCGCAGTCGTCCGTGAAAGTCTCCGTCGACGATCCGGTGCTCGACGCCGCGGTCAACCTCGTCGGCGGCCTGAACGTGCTGCTCGAAGCGGAGGCCGCAGGCGTCGAGAAGTTCATCTTCTCGTCGACCGGCGGCGCGCTCTACGGCGACGTCCCCGAGGGGCAGCGCGCGGCCGAGACCTGGGCCATGCAGCCGAAGAGCCCGTACGCGGCCAGCAAGGCCGCCTTCGAGGGCTATCTCGATCTGCTCGGCACGGGGCTCGCGATGCGCACCACGACGCTGCGTTTCGCCAACGTCTACGGCCCGCGGCAGGACCCCCACGGGGAGGCCGGGGTCGTCGCCATCTTCTCGGAGCGGGTGCTGCGGGGACAGGGGCTGAAGCTCTTCGCCCGCCGGACGCCGGGCGATCCGGGCTGCGTCCGCGACTACGTGCACGTCGCCGACGTCGTCGCCGCCTGCTTCTTTGCGCTCGAGAACCCCGCCCCGGGCGCCTGGAACGTCGCCTCGGGGGTCGGCCGCACCACGCAGGCCGTGCTCGACGCCGTCGTCGCCGCCGCCGGTCACCCCGCGCACGTCGAGCCCGCCCCCACCCGCCCGGGCGACCTCGAGGTCAGCGTGCTCGACCCCGCCCGCCTCGAGAGCACCGGCTGGCGGGCACGCGTGGGCTTCGAAGACGGCATCGCCGAGACCGTACGGTGGTTCGCGGCGCGGACTTGATCCCGAGCACGGCCGCGGCACTTGTCGGGGGGGTGGCCGGCGACTAGCGTCGCCCTCGCGTCGGAGCGTCCGGCGTCGGAGGGAGAGCCATGGAGAGGTCGTTCGACCGTGTGAATCTGTCGGCGCTCGTCCGCCGACCGGTGGCCGCCCATGGCGGCGAGGGTCTGATCGAATTCTGTCGGATTGTTGAGTCAGGCGGCCTCGCGGGCGGGGTCAACTTCATCGACTCCGCGGTGTTGCCGCCCGGCACGAGCATCGGCCGCCACCGGCACGCCGCGGAGGAGGAAGAACTCTACCTGATTCTGTCCGGCGAGGGTCTCATGTGGCGAGACGGCGAAGAATTCGAAGTCCGAACGGGCGATCTCGTCCGGAACCGCCCCGGCGGCGCTCACGGGCTGCGCAACACCGGCGCGGGCCCGCTCTCGATCTTCGTGATCGAGCTGCGCGTGTCGCAGAACGCCCCATGAACGCGCTCGTCCTGCTCAACGCGGGTGGCGCGGGGACACGCATGGGCGGGCCGACGCCGAAGGCCCTGTACGAGGTCCGGGGTGTCCCGCTCGTCGAGCGCAATCTGTTGCGCGCGCTCGGCGCCGGCGCCCGAAGCGTCGTCCTGGTGACCGCGCCCGCGGGCGAGGGGCTGCGGGCCTGGGCGGCGAGCCGGGGTCGGGCGCTGTGCGACGCGGCCGGCGCCCGGTTCGAGGTCGTGGTCGAGGCGAGTCCGCGGGGCACGGCGGCCTGCCTCGGGTGTGTCGACGCGGGAACGCAACCCGTGATGATGCTCTATGCCGACAACCTGACCGCCCTCGACCTGGCGGCCTTCGACGCGGCGCATGCCGCGACGGGGGCGGATCTCACCGTGGCCTCGCACGAGGAGTCATTCGATGTGCCGTTCGGTCAGCTTCGGTGTGCCGGCGATCGCCTCGTGGCCTATGTCGAGAAGCCCCGCTTGCCCCTGACGGTCGCCAGCGGCGCGTATCTGGTCTCACCGGCTGCGCGGGCGAGTATTCCGCCGGAGGGGTGGTACGATGCGCCGACGCTGGTGAACGCGCGCGTGGCGGCCGGAGTCGACGTACGGATCTTCCCGCACGCGGCGACCTGGATGGACGTCAACGATCGCGGGGCGCTCGCGCGGGCCGAAACGCTGCTCTCGCTCCGCCCGGCGCTGGAGCGGTTCGTCGAGGCACCGGCGCGCGAGGTCTGCGGCGTGGTCCTCTTGCGGGGCGATGCCGTCCTGCTCGAGCGGCGCCCGCCCGATGCCGCCCTGTCCCCGGGGCTCTGGGACACGCCCGGCGGCAAGCTCGAGCCGGGGGAGACCGCCGCCGTGGCCCTGCGCCGCGAACTGGCCGAAGAGCTGGCGCTCGACGCCCTGACGCTGCGTCCGCTGGCGGTCTTCGACGACCTCGATCCGACGGGCAAGTGGCTGCGGCATCATGTCTTCGCCGCCGAGTTCGAGGCGGCGCCGGTCGCGGTCGAGGGTCAGCACCTCGGACTCTTCCGGCGTGGGGCGCTGCCGGCGCCGCTGGCGTCTCCGGCACGGCGCAGTCTTGCGTATTTCGACGGCACAATCGACGATACGGTGGGCGCGCCCGAGCCCTCGGGGGGCCGCCATGCGCCCGTTTGACGCCCGCACCCGCAGCGGTCGGGAGTCGGGGGCCCTCTCCGGGCTCGACCGGCTCATCGGGGTCGACGAGCCGGCCCTCGACGCGGGCCTCGACGGGCTCGTGCCCCCGGTACCGCTCAAGATTCAGGTCCAGACGGCGACGCGCTGCAACGCCGCGTGCGCGATGTGCCCGTATCCGGAGGTCGCCGGCGCGCCGGACTTCACCCACGGTCAGATGTCGGACGCGCTGTACGACCGGCTCCTGACGCAGCTTGCCGGGCGGCCCGTCGAACGGTTTTCGCCGTTTCTGATGAACGAACCGCTGCTCGACAAGCGCCTCGAATCGCTCGTCGGGCGCGCGCGGACGGCCCTGCCCGGGACGACGCTCGGCCTCTTCACGAACGGCTCGGCGCTGACACCGGCGCGGGCCGAGGCGCTGGCCGGAGCGGGCCTCGACGAGCTCTGTGTGAGCGTGCACGGGTTCGATCCGACCACCTACGGCGAGGTGATGGCGGGCCTCTCGCTCGAGCGCGTGCTCGATCACCTGCGCGCGATCGTGGGCCTGCACCGGGCCGGCACGCTCGGAGGGCTGACCCTTCAGATCATCACCGGCGATACACCGGCGCTCTCCCACAGCGCCGCTGCGGCGCCCGACTGGCTCGCGCCGTACGTCGTGCTCAAGGGGTTCTCGAACGAGCGCGTCGTCAGCGGTTCACCCTCGGCGAGCGCGGACGCGTCCCGGACACCCGATGGCGCGCGACCCCTGTGTCAACGTCCGTTCGTCAAGCTCTACGTCCTGTCGGACGGCGACTGCGTCATGTGCAACTGCGACTGGCGCCGCCGCGTCAATTTGGGAAACATCGGTCGGACGGATCTGGACACCATCTGGCAGGGGGCAGCCTACCGCGCGCTGCGGCGTCTTCACGTCCGCCGGGCGTTCGAGGCGGCGCACCCGTGCCACGGCTGCGACTATCCATGGGTGGTCGACGAATGAGACACGCCGACGCGCCCATCGCCGTGACCGGCGCCGGCGGATTCCTCGGGCGCGCGGTCGTGACGCACCTGCGGGTCGCGGGCGAGCCCGCCCGGCTGCATGCCGGGCCCGAGGGTGCGCCCGGCCCGGCGGAAGCGGCGCGATTCGACATTCGCGATGCCGCCGCGCTGCGTGTGTTTCTCGACGGGGCACGCTGTGTGGTCCACCTGGCGGGTCCGCCCGACGCTCGCGCCGCCGCGCGCGACCCCCTGTCGACGCTCGACGTCCATGTGGGCGGTGTCGCGGTCCTGATGGCCGTCGCAGCCGCTGCGGGCTGTGGGGTCGTGCTGGTGTCGTCCGGGCTCGCCGCCGGCGGGCTTGCGTGGCCGTCCGCGGGCGTCTATCCGGACGCCAAGGCCGCGGCCGAGGCTGTTGCGCGGGCGTACGCGTCCCAAGTGCCCGTCGTGATTCTCCGCCCCGCCAATGTCTACGGCGCAGGCGCCCACCCGACGACGCTGGTCCCCGAGCTCATCGCACTCGCGCGTTCGGGGCGGCCGGTCGAGGCGCGGGCGCCGGAGGCGACGGTGGACCTCGTCCACGTCGAGGACGTCGCCGCCGCGGTCGGGGCGGCGATCGACGCGGTCGGACGCTGCCCGTCCGGGTCGATCTTCCCCATCGATACACTCGAGCGACCCACCGCGGGGGCGGTGGCGTCGTTCATCCGGGCGTGTGCCTCGGGGACGTTCGGCGTCGACGCCGCCGACGGCCCGGCGGCAAAGGTGGAGGGCCGCCCGGGGGGGGCGTTGCCCGGCTGGCGGCCGCGGATTCCGTGGCGTTCGGGAATCTCGGAGTTGTTTCGAACCGGCGGGCCGTGACCCGCACCGCCGGGCGACGAATCGGGCAGCAAATACGGAAGCGCAAGGAGGGACGATGCGAGTACTCATCACGGGCGCGCAGGGGTTTCTGGGGTGTACGTTGGCGGCGGAGTGGCTCTCGGCCGATCCGGAGGTCCAGATTCTCGGCATCGGGCGGTCGGCTCGGGCGCCGGGGTTCGCTCGACCGGCCACTCGACGGGGGCGGCTCGTGCCTGCCACGTTCCCGGCTGCGCAGCGCGCGACGCTCGCGTCGTCGCGGTATGCCTATGCCGCCGTCGACGTCCTCGACCGGCCGACCCTCGCGGCGGTGGCCGCGCGGTTCCGGCCCGACGTGATCGTGCACCTGGCCGCGCGGCTGAAGGACGACGCGCCCGCCGCGATGATGCGGGTCAACGTCGAGGGCACGCTCACGGTCATCGACGTCGCCGCCGGCCTGCCGCACCGGCCGCGCATCGTGCTCGGGTCGAGCGGCGCGGTCTACGGCATCCCGCAGGCGTTGCCGCTGCGCGAGGACACCCCCTTCGGGCCGGCAACGGGCTTCTATGCCGTCACCCGGCGGTCGGCCGAGGAAGCGGCGCGGCTCGTGGCCGGTCGGGAGGAACTGCCCCTGATCGTCGCGCGCCTCTTCAACCCGGTCGGGCCCGGCCTCGACGAGCGTCACCTGCCGACGCGCCTGGCCGCAGCCTTCGTGGACGCCGCCGAGCGCGGCGAGCCGGCCGTCATCCACACCGGTCCGCTCGATGGCACGCGCGACTTCCTCGATGCCCGGGACGCCGCGGCTGCCCTGCGGTGGCTTGCGCTGCGGGGCGTCGGGGGCGAGACTTACAATGTCGGGAGCGGCGTGGGCACTCCGGTCGCGGCTCTCGTCGATCGCCTCGCGGCGGCGGCGGGTCTGGCCAATCGAGTCCAGATCGTCGAAGGTGCCCGGCGGGTCGACGACGTGCCACACCACGTGGCCGACGTCTCCCGCTTGCGCGCGACCGGTTTCGTCCCCCGGTACGACCTCGACATCACCGCTCGGGCGCTCGTCGGGTGGTATCGAGGGCTCGCTGCGACACCCTCTGCGGCCGACGGCGACCATGCGTCGGCCGGCGACCGGGCGCGCGACGACGGCCCGCTCACGGTCGCCGTCGAGACGCGGACGGAGTATCCCGTCGAGATCCGCGCCGGATTGCTCGACGAGGTCCCCGGTCGGCTGCGCGCGCGCATGGCGACGGATCGGGCCGTCATCGTGACCGATCCGACGGTGGCCCGTCTGTACGGCGACCGCGTGCGCGAGGGGTTGGTGGCGGCGGGCTTCAAGGCCTCCACCTGCGTCATCGCCGAGGGTGAACCCGCCAAGTGTCGGGAGGTCTGGGAACGCCTGGCGTTCGACCTGCGCCGGCACCAGTTCGAGCGGCGGTCGGTGCTCGTCTGCCTGGGGGGCGCGCTCGTCTCCGACGTCGGGGGCTTCGTCGCGGCGACGTTCATGCGCGGGGTGCCCTACGTCAACGTGCCGACCACGCTGCTCGCGCAGCACGACGGCGCCATCGGCGGCAAGGTGGCCATCAACACGCCCTGGGCCAAGAACGCCCTCGGCGCGTTCCACCACCCGGCGGCGGTCTACTGTGACCCCGAAACGCTGCGCACGCTCGACGCCCGGAACCTCGCGGCCGGGGCCGCCGAAGCCATCAAGGTCGCGCTGACCGGCGACGCGACGCTCTTCGCGTTGCTCGAGGCCAACGCCGGGGCCGTTCTCGCGGGCTCGGACGCGGGCGTCCTGGAGCGCATCGTGCGTCGGTGCGCCGCGCAGAAGATCGCCCTGCTGGCCCCCGATCCGCTGGAGGTCGACCTGCGCCGCGCCCTCAACCTGGGGCACACCCTGGCGCACGCGTTGGAGACGGAGATGCACTACGAGGGCCTGCTGCACGGCGAGGCGGTGGGGATCGGGCTGGCCGTCGCGACCCTCGTGGCGCGCGCGCGCGGCGTTTGCCCGCCGACGGCCGTCGAACGGATCCTCGGCCTGTTGAGCGCCTATCGGCTGCCGCCCCGGGTGCCGGCCGCGCGCCTGCGGGCGGCGCTCGGCGCGCTCGCGGACATCCGGCGGATTCGGGGGGGCGCGCTGCACTTCGTGATGCCCGTCGCCATCGACGCCGTGCGCATCGTGCCGGAGGTCGGCCTCGATGAGCTGGCCGCCGCCCTCGACGTGGTCGCGACGCTCGCCCCCGAGGGGCGGGTAGAGCTCGCGGCGTGATCCTCGGGCTCGATCTCGGCGGGACGAAGCTCCTCGCCGCGCGGGTCGACGACGACGGCGCCCTCGTCGAGACCCGGCGTTGGCCGACGGGTCGCGCGCTGTCGCCGGCGCATTTCCTCGAACTCCTCGGCGAGGTCGCCCGCTGGGCGGGTCCGGTCCGCGCGGCAGGGCTCGGCTTCCCGGGGCTCGTGGACGCCGGGCGGGGTCATGCCCGGTCGAGCGTCATGCTGGACGGGTGGCGAGACGTCCCGATCGCCACGCAGGCCGAGGCGGTCCTGGGAGTGCCCATCCGGGTCGACAACGACGTGAACGCCGCGGCGTTGGCCGAGCTTCACGTCCGCCGTCGCGCCGGGGAGCAGGTAGACGACCTCGTCCTGGTCGCGTTGGGCACCGGGATCGGCGGGGCGGTGGTGCTCGATGGGCGGTTGCATCGAGGGCGCGCGGGCCTCGCCGGCGAGATCGGTCACGTCGTCGTCGAGGCCACGCACGGCCCGCCCTGCCGCTGCGGCCGCCGGGGTTGCCTGGGTGCACTCGCGCCCGGTGAGATCTTCCTCGGCGGGCTGGAAAACGGGCCTGCCGAGCGCGCGGTCGAAGCGCTCGGTCAGGGGCTCGCGTCCGTGCTCAACGTGCTCGATCCCGGGCTGCTGGTGCTCGGCGGGGGGGTCGTGGACCGCCTGGAGGGCCTCGTCGCGCGCGTCGCCGACGCGACCCGACGCGCGGCGATGGCCGAGATCGGCGCCGACGTGCGGATCGAGCGCGCGATCGCCGGCGCCGCGGCCGGGGCATGGGGGGCGGCGCTCCTCGCCGTCGCAGCGCCGGCGGGAGGGCTGAGCCGATGACCGTACCGACGAAAGACTATGCCCGGCAGTATGCGCCCCTCTGGGAGGCCCTCGGGCCGGCCCTGCGGCGGGCGTTCTTCGAGGACGAGCCCATCCTGGGCGAGGCGGTCGACCGGTTCGAGCTTGACTTCGCGGACCGGCATGGCAAAGGCCTGCACGGCATCGGCGTGAGCTCGGGCACGGACGCCGCCGTACTCGTCTACCGTGCCCTCGGGTGGTCGCCCGGAGACGAAGTCGTCACGAACGCGCACACCTTCTCGGGCGTCGTCACGGCCCTTCTGCTCGCCGGGCTCGTGCCGCGGCTCGTCGACCCCGAGCCGGAGACCGGCCGCCTGCGGCCTGCGGACGTCGACGCGGCCATCGGTCCCCGCACGCGGGGCGTCCTGGCGGTCCACCTGCACGGCCACCCGGAGCCCGTCGACGCGCTCGAGTCGCTGTGTGCGACGCGGGGCATCACGCTCCTCGAGGACTGCGCGCAGGCGCACGAAGCGCGCCTCGGCGGGCGTCGCGCCGGTACGTTCGGCCGCGCGGCGTTCTTCAGCTTCCACCCGAGCAAGAACCTCGGCGCGTTCGGCGATGCGGGCCTCGTCCTCACCCCCGATCCGGCGCTCGCCGAGTCGCTGCGCGTGCTGCGCAACCTCGGCAAGGCGGGGAAGTACAGCTTCGACGCGGTCGGCCCGAACGCGAAGCTCGACACGCTCCAGGCGGTGATTCTGAACGCGAAGCTGCCGTACCTCGCCGGTTGGACGGAGCGGCGCCGGACGCTCTCCGCCCGCTACCGCGAGGGCCTCGCCGGGGTACCCGGGCTGACGTTGCCGCGCGTCGAGGCGGGCGCCGAGCCGGCCTGGCATCTCTTCGTGGTCCACTGCGCCGAGCGGGACGCGCTGAGGGCGTTTCTCGCCGCGCGGGGCATCGCCACGGGGCTGCACTACCCCATCGCCGCCCACGACCAGCCCGCCCTGGCCCCCCACCTGGCCCACTGCGGCCCTCTGCCCGTCGCGCGGGCCCTGGCCGCGACGTGTCTGAGCCTTCCGCTGTCGCACGAGCACGGCGACGACGAGATCGAGCGCGTCATCGACGCCGTGCGGGATTGGGGGCGACGGTGAAGATCACGATCCTCGGGGGCGGGGTCTCGACGCCGCGCCTGTGCGGTCTGCTGACGGCGGCGCTGCCGGGGGCCCTCGACATCGTCCTTCACGGGCGGCGGGTCGACCGCCTCGAACTCCTGGCGCGGGCCGCGACCCATCGGGCGCCGGGCGCGCGCGTTTCGGCCGAGGCCGGGCTCGAGCGGGCCCTGGCCGGGGCGGACGCGGTCGTGCTGCTCGTCCGCGTCGGCGGCTTCGCGGCGCGTCTGCACGACGAACTCTTCCCGCAGGCGTTCGGGCTCGCGGGGGACGAGGGGCTCGGCGCCGGCGGGCTGGCGAACGGTTGGCGCACGGTGCCGTTCGTCCAGGCCCTCGCCGATATGGTGCGCCGCCGTTGTCCGGGCGCGTTCGTCGCCAACCTGATGGCGCCGCTGGGCATGACGACCGCGGTTCTCGTCGACGCCGGCCTGGACGTGCTGGGGATCTGCGAGCTGCCGGCGGTGACCCGGGCGGCCCTGGGCTACGGCCCCGGGGATGGCCGCTACGGTGGCCTGAACCACCTCGGCTGGTTCTGGGACCTCCCGGATCGGCCGGGCGTGCACCCGTTGAAGTATCAGGCCCGGGTGTTCGGCGACGGCCCGATTGCGGGCGCCCCGGCCCCGCAGCCTCCACGAGCCGCGGCGCTGGCCGCGCTCGATGCCCGCGTTGCGGCGCGACTGGCGGCCGAACCCGGACGAATCGCCCCGGAAGAAGGCGAGCGCCCGACCCCGTGGTTCGAGCATGCGCTCTTGCCCGTGCTGGCTGCGCGTCTCGGGGGGCCGGCCCATGCGGGGTTCGGCAACGTGCGAAACGGCGGCCTGATCCCCGAACTCCCGGCGGCGCAGGTCGTCGAGGTCGAGCTGACGGTGTCCGGGCGCGTGGTCACGCCCCGAGTGCCCGGGCCGCTCCCGACCGAGACGCTCGGGCTCCTGCAGCGCGTGGCCCGGGCGGACCGCCTGGGACTGGACGCCGCGCGGACCCGGTCCGTCGACGGCCTCCGCCGTGCGATGGCGGCGCTGCCCTATTCGCTCTCCGAAGCGGCGCTCCACGCCCTGACCGCCGCGGCCGTCGCGCCGCCCGCGGCCGGCCTGGAGGCCGCCCTGCCCCCCCTGCCCGGCATGCCCACCCACGACCCGGAGGCCCCCGTCCCATGAAGCTCGGCGTCTGTGCGCAGGTGTTCTACGACCTCCCCTTCGACGAGGCGCTCTCGACCGCTCGGCGGCTCGGCTTCGAGGCCATCGAGCTGCCGGTTCACCTCGGCAATCCGTTTCTGGACCTCGACGCCGCCCTGGCCGGTGAGTGGACGACGCTCGCCGCCCGGATCCGGGCCGCCGGGCTGACAATCTCTGCGCTGAGCGTGCACCAGGAGGGGCAGCTGCTGCTCGGCCCGCATCCGCCGACGGTCGACCCGGCCGAGCGCAGCGCCTTTGCCGCTCGACGCATGGTGCAGGCCGCCGAGCTTGCGCAGCGCCTCGACGTGCCGACGGTCTGCGGCTTCACCGGCTGCGGCGACTGGACGCGCTTCTTCCCCTGGCCGGACCCCGTGGGGTTCGCCCGCGAAGAGGGCCCCTTCCGGGAGCGGCTCCTCCCCGTGCTCGACGCCTACGCGCGGCTCGGGGTGCGGTTCGCGCACGAGTGTCACCCGTTTCAGTACGCCTACGACCTCGAGACCGCGCAGCGCGCCGTCGAGCTGGTCGACGGGCACCCCGCCTTCGCCTTCAACCTGGATCCGGCGAACCTCCACTTCGCGGAGATCGACCCCTGCGAGTTCCTCGAAACGCTCGGCGACCGCGTCGTGCACGTCCACGCCAAGGACGCCGAGCGGGTGCAGCACCGCCGCGGGCGGTCGGGGACGCTCGCCCAGGGCCCCTGGGACCGGGCGGGGCGCGGGTTCCGGTTTCGCGTGCCCGGGTGGGGGGACCTCGACTGGCGCCGCATCGTGACCGCCTTGCACGTCGCCGGCTACCGGGGCGTGCTGGCCGTCGAGCACGAGGACCCCACCATGAGTCGCCGCGAGGGCCTCTCGCAGGCCGTGCGGCACCTGGAGCCCATCCTGCTGCACGAGCCGCCCACGGAGCGGTTCTGGTGAGCGCGCGCCCCCCCGAAGCGCCGGACGTCGTCCGGTCCACGGCCGCTCACCAGGAGACCCTGACGCCGCCACCGTCGGCGCAGCCGCCGCGGGTCGTCGTGTTGGCCCTCCCGCGGCCGATGCTCTGCGCCGTCTTCGAGCCCGAGCGGTTCGGTCGCCTGCGGGCAAAGGCGGTCTTCGCGTTGGCCGAGCGAATCGGTGGCGGCGATGGCCCGGCGCCGGTGATCGACCTCGAGGATCCGGAGAACGCGACGGACCTCCCGGCGCAGCTCGACCGGCTCGCCGCGGCGGGCGTCGACCGCCTCGTGCTGTACGGCGCCGCGGAGCGCCCGATCTACGCCCGTGAGATCGCGGCCCGCTTCCCGGGCGGGGTCGAGGCCAACGCCCCGGACGCGCTGTTGTGGCGGGCCCGGACGTCGACCGCGCCCGTCGTCGAGCTCGGCGAGGGCTTGTACCGCATCGACGAGGGGACGCCTCCCCCGCCGAACGCGGCGGCCCTGCTGTGGCGCACGCCGGGCGAGGTCGACTCGCCCCGGTCGGGTGGGGAGAACGGGACCATCCCGATGGCCCCGTTGGCCGACGATCCCGAGGGCCGGCTGGGGGCCGGCGTGGGTCTGTCCCCGCCCGCGGCGCTTGCCGGCCACGCGTCCGGGACGAAGCTGCGGGACGCCTGGGCGGCCTTCTGGCCCCACGAGGTCTTCCGCGCCGCCGTGCTCGGGCTCGATCCCCTGCTCGAGGCGGCGCTGGCCCGTGCCCCCGCGCCGGAGGCCCTGCCCGTCCCGCTGCTGGCGGTGACGGGCATGGATGGCAGCGGCAAGTCGACGCACGTCGAGCACCTGGCGCGGGCACTGTCGGCCGCCGGGCAGCGCGTCGCCATCGTGAAGCTGTACCGACAGGGGGCGTTCCTCCAGCTCGCCGACGAACTCGGCGCGCGCACCCGGCGCGGGGGCCCCATCAGCGCGTTTCGGCTCTCGCGGGTCGTCAAGCTGTGGGACACGCTGCGGGTCTTCGACGAGGTCCTGCCGGGGGCCGCGGCGCTGCACGACGTGCTCATCGGCGACCGCTGGACGGAGACGCACCTCGCCGCAGCCGCGAGTCAGCTCGGCTGGGATCTCCGGGCCCACGGCGCGCTCGCCTGCGCCCCCGCCCCCGAGGGGTGCGCGTGGCTGCTCCTGCCACCGGAGGTGGCCCTCGCCCGCATCGAGGCCCGCGGCGTGCCGCGCACGGCCGACGAGCACCCGGCCGGCCTCGCCGGCTACGCCTGGGCGTTCGACGACCTCTCCCGGGGCGGCGCGAACCTGCGCCTCGACGCCCGGGCGGACGAGGCGGAGAACGTGGGCCGCATCCGGGGTTTCTTCCGGGTCGGACGGGGCGACGCCTCCGCGACCGAGGCCCCGCGCCCGACGCCCCCGAGACCTGCACCCCCCGCGCAGCCCCTCGGGACGCGCACCGCCGTCGTGCTCGGCGCCGCGCCCGGGAGCCCCACGCTCGCGGCCTCGGCGCGCCCCTGGCTGCACCGTGCCGGTGCCGTCTCCCTGGACTTCGTGCTCGAGGGCCTCGCCGCGCGCGTGCTGCTCGACCTGCGCGAGACCCGCCCCGCAAGGGCCTCGGCCCCGCTGTGGCCGGGGGTGCTTCACCGCCTGTTCCCCGACCTCTCGGCGCTGGCCGAGCTGGACCGCCTGCTGTCCGCCGAAGCGACGATCGTCGGCTGGCGGCCGCCGACCGCGGCGGACTTCGCGTTCGCCCCGTCGCCCGAAGGCGCCGCCCGTCTGGCCGCTGCGTACGGTGCGGCGCTCGCGGACCTGGCGGCGGAGCAGGGGTGGCCGCGTCTCCAGGACGCGGGCGCAGCGGGGGGCGGGGGCTCGCCATGATCCCACCGCCGCGCGTCGGGACCATCATCACCTCGCTCTACGGTGCCGGCGGGGACGAGAACCGGCTCATCGAGCACCTCCGGGCGCGGGACCCCGAGCGGGTCGACCACCGCCTGTGCGTCGTGCTGGCGCCCGACCCCGCGGTCGAGGCCGGCGGGGGCAGCCTGCGCCGGCGACTCTCGGACTGCGGGCCCGTACCGTTCGAGCTCGGGGAGACCCCCCTGCGGCTGCAACCGCGGCTCCCGCACCCGGCCGCCGAGCTGCGCCTGGCCGCGACCACCGCGCGCGTCGTCTGGCGTCTCTCCCGTTGGCTCGTCCGGGAGCGCATCGACGTGGTCGACGCCCGGCTGTCGCTGGGGACGGCCCTCTCGGTCGCCGCGGCACGCCTCGCGGGGCACCTGCCCGTCGTGGCCACCACCTACGGGCCCCGCTACTTCGAGCGGCCGGCGGTCCGGGCGTTCGGCCGGCGCGTCTACCGCGCCGTCGACACCCTCGTCAGCGACGCGCGACCCCGGCTCGACGACGTCTGCGCGTTCGTGGGGCGACCCTTGCGCTGTGTCGTCGTGCCCAACGGGATCAGCGCCCCGATGGCCGAAGTGTCCCGTGGGGCGATGCGCGCCCGGCTCGGCATCCCGGACGACGCACCCGTCGTGGGGCAGATCGCGCGGTTCGTGGACTTCAAGGGACACGACCGCCTGATCGACGCGCTGCCCGCGTTGCTGCGGCGGGTCCCCGACGCGCACCTCGTCCTGTGCGGCCTCGTCGAATCGCAGGCTTGTTTCGACGCGCTCGGCGAGCGGGCGCGCGCTCGGGGCGTCGGGGAACGGGTGCATCTGCTCTCCTGGCCCGGCCCCATCGGCGACGTCTGGGGCGTCCTGGACGTCCACGCGCATCCGACGCGCTACGACTCGTCCCCCATCGCCATCGCCGAGGCCATGGCCTGCGGGCTGCCCTCGGTCGCGACGGACGTCGGCGGCGTCGGCGAGCTGATCGACGAAGGGTGCACGGGACGCCTGCTGCCGGCGGACGTTTCGGCGGAGGCGCTCGCCCCTGCACTCGCCGCTCTGCTGGGCGACGACGCCCTGCGCAAGACGATGGGCCGCGCGGCCCGGGCGCGCTACGAGCAGCGGCATGGTCCCCGGACGATGGCGAACGCGATGGAGGACGTCTACCGCGAGGTCGCCGCGCGGCGGGCGGCCTCGATGCCCTGACCGACCGCGTCGCAGCAGCGCATGACGTCCTCGATCTCCTCGGGGGGGGTCGGGTTCGGGCCCTCGCCCCGCACGCAGCGGATGACCGCCTCCGCCATGCGGGTGTGGTTGTCCGTGCCCCGGCGACCCGCGAGGTGGCGGACGCGATCGGGCACCCACTGGGCGAGCTTGCTGCCCGCCTCGAGGAAGGGCACGCCCACGAGTCCTGCGCCCCGGACTTTGCGCAAGCCAGCCAGCGACGTGAGCGTGGCCACGCCGCGGAGCACCGAGATTTCGATCGTCCCGTCCCGCCCCCGGACGGTCAGCGTGCGGTCGTCCATGCGCGAGCGTGCCGAGAGGCGCAGCGTCGCGAGGCAGCCGTCCCCCTCGAAGAGCGCGGCCACTTCGTCCGCCCAGACGGCGGCCGGGGCTTCCGTCGTGCGCAGGCACGAGACCGGGCCGGGCGTCAGCGAGCCGGTGAAGAGCCGCATCAGGTACAGAAGGTGCGGCAGGACCTCGTACCAGCGACCGCCGGGGAGTGCCCCAATCCACGGCACCGTGCTCGCGAGCGGCTCGTCGGAGGCGACGTCGACCAGGTAGTCGAACGACACGTCGAAGACCGGGCCGATGCGCCCCTCGCGCACCCAGCGCAGGGCCTGCTGCGTGTGCAGGTCGAACGTGTGCTGGTGAGAAACGCAGAGGCGCAGCCCGGCCGCGTCCGCGACGCTCCGGACCTCGCGGAACGCGGCCGTCGAGTCGAACGCGGGCTTCTCTGCGAAGACGTGGCGCCCCCGGGCGAGGGCAGCCAGGGCGCCCTCGCGGTGAGCCTGGGGCGGCGTACACAGGTCGACGAGTTCGCACGCGTCGAGCAGCGCGTCGAGCGAGTCGTAGGCCCGGCTCCCCGGGTACGCCTCCGCCGCCGCGCGCGCCTTCGCCGCGTCGCGATCGTAGAACCCGAGCAGCCGCGCCCCGGACGCCCGCTGCCAGGCCGACGCGTGCGCCGGCATGATGTGTCCACACCCCACGAGGCCGACCGAAACCGAACTCGTCATGTATGCCCTCCCTTTCCGTCGAGGCGCGGGATGCGCCGAACCTATCGCGAGCTTGGACCCCGCGGGAAGCGTCGTGTCGTCAGGGATTGTGGTGGGGGCGGGATCGGTGGGGTCTGAGGGCATTGCGCTCGCGCAGGGGGCGGCGGAGACTCCGGGCATGGCAATCTCTCCCCTCACCGATGACCGGCTCCGGGTGCTCGCGACCTCCCAGGAGGCCTTCGACCTCGAGAAGAAGCGAGCCTTCTCGAAGAAGGATGGCGAGAAGATCCGCCGGACGCTCTGCGCGTTCGCGAACGACCTGCCGGGCGCAGGGCGGCCAGGCGTCTTGATCATCGGCATCGCGGACGACGGGCAGCTCGTCGGATGTGACGGCTCCGACGACGAGCTGCGAACGTTGATCGAATTCGCCCGCGACGGCTCGATGCAGCCCGTCCCCACTGTCCTGGCCGAGGTCCGCGAACTTGACGGTCGGCGCCTGCTCGTCATGCAGGTAGAGCCGAGCCCCGCCTTGCCCGTCCGCTGGGACGGCCGCATTTGGGTCCGTACCGGCCCGCGAACGGAGGCCGCCGCTCGCAACGACGAGCTTTCCCTCGTCGAACGGTCGCGTGGCCGCGTCGCCTTCTTCGATCAGGCGCCTGTGGCGGCGGCGTCCCTCGCCGACCTGGACCTGACCTATTTCGAGCGGGTCTACCTGCCGTCGGCCGTCTCCGAGGAGGTGCTGGCCGAGAATGACCGGACGACGACGCAGCGCCTGGCAGCGCTCGGGCTCGCGACGCTGGCCGGAACCCCGACCGTCGCCGGGCTCCTGGCGATCGGGCTCGACCCCCGTCGGCATCTTCCGGGCGCGTACATTCAGTTCGTCTGTTACGCAGGCCTCGACGTCGCCGCGCCCATCTTCGAGCAGCGGGAGATCGGCGGCCGGGTTTCGGAGCAGATCGTCGAGATCGAGCGCTCGCTGCGGGTTCTCAATCCCGGGGCCCTCGACCTGACCGCGACGGAACACACCATTCGACATCGGTATCCGCCCGTCGCGATTCAGCAGATCATCCGCAATGCGGTGCTTCATCGACGCTATGAGGACGAGACGGCGCCCGTCCTCGTCGAGTGGTTCGAGGATCGCATCGCCATTCGCAGTCCGGGTGGGCCCTTCGGCTCGGCGAGGCCCCCGTTCGAGGACGCTCAGGCCTATCGCAACCCGACGCTCGCGTCGGCGATGAAGTATCTGCGCCTCTGCGAGAAGTTCGGGCACGGCGTCCGCAAAGCGAACGCGGCGATGGCCGCCAACCGGAATCCGCCGGTGGCGTTCGACGCGGCGGGCGACTTCGTGCGAGCCGTTCTGCGGGTCGCGAAGTCACAGTGAGGCCCATCGGCATTCTGGCCTTCGCGCCGCCCGAGGACATCGAGCGCTTCCGCGCCGCGCTCGTCGCGGTGATCGAGGAGCGCGACGGAGAAGGGGCGGCTGACGTCCGGGTCATCCCATCGGACGCATTGGCCGCCGCCGACCCCGAACGGCTGGTGATCGCGGCCGTCGATGCGAGCAGGGAGGCGCTGCGACAGCTCTGGAGGGCGGGCGAGGTTCGGGCGGACGGCGCGGTGGTTCCGGAGGCCTATGTCATTGTTCGACGTGAAGTGGTGGCCTTCGGCGATCCCGATCCGGCCCGGGCGCTGCCAATGGCGATCTGCCGGTTGCTCGGGCTCGACCGGCCCGATCCGGCCCGATTGCTGGCCGATGTGTCGGTGACCGACACACTGGCGGGGAGCGCGGCACGAACACCGAAGGCCGTCTTCCAGCTTCGAGAGGCCGACGGCCTCGACGCGCCCACGACGAGGGAGGCCGCTGCGCTTGAAGGTCACTATCGCGCGCTGGTCGATCGGTTGTCGCCCACTGAACGACGACAGACCCGAGGTCAGACCCCCCGCCCGACGACAGCGCTGCGGCTCTCGCGCAGCCTGCTGGATGCCGACGGCCGCCCGGCGCCGGACGGGATTCCAACGGGGATCACACTGCTCGTCGCTCCGTCCGGGGCAGGCAAGTCCAGCTTCGTGGCCGGGCTGCACCGGCCCGTTCTCTCGCTCCGGGTAGTGAGCCGGGCCGAGAAGCTGGCGCGTTTGGTTGAGGGCGCTGCGCTCATCGACGGACGCCTGTGTTGTGTCTTCGATGACTTCGAGGCATGTCCGGCCTGGTTGGCGCAGGGTGAACAGGCAGCCTTCGCCGATGACCTCACCGAGGCCCTGATCGCGGCTGGTCGAGCCCGCGGGGCGACATCACATGAAATCGTGCTGGCGGTGCGCCCGTCCGAGCACGTGGACACGCTGGCAAAGCAGCTCGCACGCATCGGCGCGGCGGTCGAGCGGCGAACGCTCGCGCCGCTCGATGCGGGCGAGTCCCGAGCGTTCGCCCAGGCGGCTCTCGGTGCCGACGCCGGCGTGTTGCTGAGACGACTCGATGAGATCGGCGTCACGGCCCACCGGACGGATCTGCGATTCTTTGCCGACGTGTGCGAGCGATGGCGGGTTTCTCCCGACTTCACGGTAGATCCCGTCCGCGTGATGCGGTTCTCCATCGACCGGCGCCTCGAGTCGGAGCGGGCGGTCCGCGCTGCGAATCCGGCGACTCTGATACGACTCGCACGACTCCTGGCGTTCGCCATGACGCTGACGAATCGGCTCCGCTTCGCCGACGCCGGGGCGCCGTACGATCCCGCGTGTCTCTCCGGCACCGAGCTCGCGAAGCTCGACGCGGACCTCGACGTGTCCACCCTCCGTCTGCTCGTTGGCGACGGCGGGCTGCTTGCGCAGGCAGAGGGTGCGGCCGACTTCGTGCACGAGAGTGACCGCGAGTTTCTCGCGGCGGAGTATCTGTCGGCGCTGCCCGCCGGCACCGTCGAGGGGTGGCTCGTCGCCGGTCACGGTGCAGACGGGCGCGTGCCCTTCGCGCTGCGCGGCGTCGCTCGATGGCTTCTCCTCATCGCACCCGCTGAACGCCGGAAGTGGCTGCTCGCGCGGGAGCCCGGCATCGTCGTCGATGCGCTGCCCGCGCTGCAAGCAGCGCCGGAACGGGCCGAGCTGGAGGCGCTCGTCGAGGCCCACCGGGCGGGACGGCTGCCCATCTGGCAGGCCGAGCGCTACGGATATGGGCCCGCGGAACGACTGGGAACGGACGCCGCCGGGTATGTGTGCGAGTTGCTCTCGGACCCCGATGCCTCACTGCGTCGCTTCGCGGCCGGCGCGCTTGGGCGCGGAGCCACCGAAGGTGTGGCGGTGGCACTGCTCGACCGCGCGCTCGACCCGGAGGAGCGCTCCGACGTGCGAGAAGTCGCCGCCTACGGGGTCGTGGAGAGCGACGTTTCAACCGCAGTGCGTGGTCTCGAGCCCCTGCTCGATCTCCCCGTCGAGGCCGATCCCCATCACGAGCTGCGCGGGATTGCGCTCAGCGCGCTCTGGCCGCGGTTCATCGACGCGGGCCGACTCTTCGCGGCCCTGACGCCATGGCCCACGTCGTATCGGTTCGGGGCCTACCACGCGTTCTTCTCCGAGCCGGCAGTGCCCCTCTCCGGCCTCCGCGCGCAGGACCTCGGCGTCGCCCTGCCCTGGGCGACCGAGCGGATTGGGGACCCGTCGGTCCCATGGGTGGGACCTCATGACGGGAGTGTCGTGCATGCGTTTGCTCTCGAACTCGCCCGGCGTGTGCTTCTGCTTCGCCGATCCGACGATCTCGCGCCGTCTTGGGTCGAACTCTGTGTTGCCGCCATCGAGCGCCAGGTCGCCCCGATGCTTCATCGGCCGGACGACGCGGAACTCTGGCGCGCGGCGATCGTCGCCGTGGTGGAGCGTTCGACCAGCGCGCGTGGATGGGACGAATTGCCACACTCCGGCGTGCTCACTCGCTCGGACTTGGACTGGCTGATTCTCCAGGCCCGACGCGGTGGTCCGGCGACCCGACGTTGGGTCGAGCTGTCGATCAGGTTCTGGGATCCGCTCGCTCGGCCGGACCTGTTCGACGCGGTGCATTCTCTGCCCGACGCCGTCACACTCGCACCATACTGGTTTCGTCCCATGGCGCTGGACTCGGACGAGGCCCGACGCGCGAAGGACTGGTATGAGACTTCGCGTCGGCCGGCACTGCCCGAGCCAGACTCCGAATCCGAGAGTCTCCCGGCCCCCGGCGTTCGAGAGGTCCTCGCGCGGGCGTTCGAAGCCCCGGGCGGCGGCTGGCAAGTGCTGCACCACGACGCCCTGTGCCGGGGAGAGTGGCGCCGGCTGCACGACGGCAGCGTCGACGCCTTCAAACTGCCGGGCGCGCCGCTGCCCGACTCGCCCGAGGCCGCCGCGCTGCTCGATGCGGCCTTCGAGTTCTGTGCCTCCGTCCCTGCGACGCCTGAACGCTGGTCACGGCAAAACGGACGCCGCCCCGTCGACTTCGCCGCGATGCGTGCGTTCGGGACCCTCGCGGCGCACCAGCCGGAACGGCTGCGGTCGCTCGCGGCGGAGAGGCTCGGCGCCTGGGCGCCGCTGGCGGTCGAGCCCTTCCCGGCGGCCGACCGGGGGCCGTGGTTGCGGCTGCTGTGGGCGGTCGCGCAGCCCGCGCTCAGAGGCGCCCTGCTTGCCGCGTGCGGTCTGGAGCACGCGGCCGGCGCCGTCCGGCGGGTGCTGGAAGCGTTGGACGCCTCGTCTTCGGCTGACCTCGCCGTCGACCTGCTGAACGCTCCGGGCATCTCCGCAGACACCTCGGTGGAACTGTTGCACTTGCTCTTCCGGCTGGGCGCCACGGAACGGGCGCGAAACTGGGCCCGCGGCCGTCTCGACTGGCCGGGCGTCGAGGTGGCGCTCGTGGCCTTCGACCCCGAGCCGGCTCACCTTCGTGATCTGCTCGCCAGGGGCCAGGCCGACGACGCTGCCCGCCTCCTGTCGCAAGCGCATCGTTGGGCGGGCTGGCGAGCGGGTCGCCTGCCCTCTCTCGAGCGCCTGTACCCCGCGGAGCGGGCCACCCTCGCCGATGCACATCTCTCCCTCGCGGCCAACGGCGACGACCTTCACACGCACAGCCCGTTCGCGGCGGCGCTCTTGGAGCGCCTCGTGACGGACGGCGAGGCGGAGCTGATCGCGCGTCTCGCCCTGAAGCACCCGGCGCTCGCGATCGATGCCGAGAGGGCGCGCATCCAGGCGGCGCAGCGGGCATGGCGGCCCCAGACCATCGAGTCACTGGTCGAGGCTCTGCATGCGGCGCCTTGCGTGGCGGAGGGGCCCGTGGCAGCGTCGGCCCACCGAACCGGCTTGCCGAGGGGCGAGATGGAGCATCTGTTCACCTGGCTGCACCTCAGCGATCTGCACTTCGGGCAGGGCGCTCCGGACTACGCGGACAACCGCGCACTCGTGCTCGGCGCGCTGCGGCAGTCGTTGGCCGACCTCGGGCGCCCCGGCGGGCCGCCGAAGCCGGACTGCGTGCTCGTCACGGGCGACATCGCCTTCTCCGGCGGCGGCTTGGGAGACGAGTACGGGCCGGCGCTGGTGTGGTTCCGCGAGGTCGTCGCCACGGTGGGCCTGTCGCTGACGGACGTCTTTGGCGTGCCGGGCAATCACGACGTCGACCGCGGGCGTGACAAGAAGGACCCGGACGTCGCGATGACGCTGAGCGCCTATCGCGACGCACAGCCGCTGAACGCGATCTGGTTCCCGACGCACACGACCCACCTCGACCGACTGCGGGCCCGCCAGGCGGCCTACCAGGCCTTCGCGGCGCAGCTCGCGCCCGGCACGGGCGAGCCATTCTGGATCCATCGCCGGGGGGCCCGCGGCGGGTTGAAGATCCGGCTCGTCGGCCTGAACTCAGCGCTCCTGGCCGCGGACGACCAGGACGCTGGGCGTCTGGAAATCGGCGACCGCCAGCGCCGCTTGCTGTTGGAGCCTCCTCCCGAGGCCGGCGAGCTGATCGTGGCGCTGCAGCACCACCCCGTCGCGCAGCCTGGCCTCCCGTGGCTCAAGACTGACGAGGATCGTGAGCACCACAGGTGGCTGGCCGGCCACACGCACCTGCTTCTGTGCGGGCACGTGCACGACCCGGCGCTGGATGTCGTGCACGGGTCCGGCGCCGCGCGCGCCCACTATCGGCTCGTCGCCGGCGCGGCGCACGACGAGAAGTCCGTGCCAAGGAAGCTCGTGCGGCACGCCTACAACGTCGCGTCCGTCGCCCTGGATGCCGCAGGCGCGCTGTGGCTCCGCGTCTGGCCGCGCGTATGGTCCCCGAAGAACGCCGACTTCCGGCTCGACACCGACAGCGTCCCGCCGGGCGCGCAGTTCGTCGAGCGGCCGCTCGTGGTGCATGGGTTCGAGGCGGGGGTGGGGTCGGCGACAGGCGCGACCGCCCCGGCCGCGATCGGGCCCACTGCGCAGCCTGTCCCCGTCGAATCCCCCGCCCCGCTCGTGAGTGACGTGAAGAACGCAGCGTCGGTCACGCCCGCCGCTTCGGCCGCAGTCCTGGGCGCGCTGCAGGCGGCCGTCGGCCAGTCCCGCCTGGTCGGTCCGAGCCTGAGCGCGTTCCTGACCGAGGCCGCGGGCCGGTGGCCGCGCGAGGCGGACGCGCGGCGTCTGGTCGAGATTGCCGGGCTGTCTGCGAGCCGCATCGATTTTGCGGGCGATGCCCAGGCCCGCTGGTTCGCAGTGTATGCCGAGGCCGTCCAGGCGCCAGACGGCCTCGCGCGGCTGGTCGCGGCGATGGTGCCCGATGTCTGAACGGTCTGAGCGGTCTCTCCCGTCCGAGCGGGCGATCCTGTCGTTCGTGCACCTTGCGGTGGTCGCACCCGCGGACGACCCCCACGGCACGAAGCTGCGGCATTGGGGCTATGCCTTCGATGCGCATCTGCACGATCTGCTCGCGGGGGGCCTGCGGCGCCCGGACCTCGTGCTGGTCTCGGGCGGCGCGCCCCCGCCGGACTTCCTGGCCGAGCGCGTGTCGAAGCTCGGCCTCGACGCACGACGGGCCTACCTGGTACCCGGCCCGGGCGAGGCGCCGGCGCCTGCCGACCGGGCGACCGCGCGCCTGCTGTCGAGCATCGCCGACGGGAGAGAGACCGTGGCCGGCGCGCTGAAGGACCCCGGTGATCGTGCGGCGCTCCTCGACCGGTTCGGGCCCTGGCACGAGGCCTACGCGCGTTTCCGGCGCTGGCACGGCGAGGACGGCCCGGCCGCCCGCCTCCGCGTGGATGATGGGCAGATGGTCCGGCTGGTCGGCCTCAACGCGGCGCTTTGCAGCACCGCCGAGGCGCCGCATCCGATGGCGGACGCTTTCACCCTCGAGGCCGGCCTCCTGAGCCCGGCGCCGTCGCCCGACGATCTCGTGTTCGTGCTCTCCGCGGCGCCGCTCGACGGGATCACTCGCGATCTCTGTCTCAACCGTGCGCACGTCCTGCTCGTCGCGGGTCCGAACGACGCGCGGTCGGAGAGCACGGGCGCGCGCGACTTCACCACCGTGGCCACGGGTCCGGGCGCCGTGACGATCGGCGAGGTGCTTCGGGACGCGGCGGGGGGCGTGCGGCTGCGAGTGGCGACCTATGTGCTCAGCGCCAAGCAGCAGATGTTCGTCGCGGACACGCACAACCCGGGCAAGTGCCTGCCGCTCGCGCTTCAGCTGCCGCGCGCGGACGCGACGCCGCTGCCTTTGGCGGCCGTGGGTACCCAGGCGCGGTTGACCGTGCTGTGCGGCTCGGACGTCCTGGCCGCGGTCAACGCGAACCTTTCGCGCCTGCAAGCCGGCGTTCCGGGCCTGGGGTTCGAGGTCGGCGGGCTCGTCGGGCCCATGGCCGAGGCGGCGCTGGCCCCCGCTGGAGACGCGTCGGCCGCGTCGGCGCTGATCCTGGTGCTTGGGCACCGGACGGATGGCGGCGCGCTGGCCGGGCCGCTGGCGGCGCGCGTGGCGGGGTCGTGGACACTGCTTGTCCCCGCCGCAGCCGATCTGTCGCGCCTCGTCTCCGCCGAACTGTCCGAACTGCAGGCTTTGCGGGCGCTCCCAGGCGCGGCGAGCTACGACGCCATTCCGGCGGCCATCGAGCGGCTGGCTGCCGCGCTGCATGAACACGCTGAGCGCCTCGGGCTCGACGCGGCCGCACCGGAGGCCGCGCTGACCCGATGGGAGCAGGCCTGGCTGCGGCGAGGCCACCCTGTCTGGGAGCGCGGGACGCAGCTCGCGCTCACGAAACGCGCCGGCGGCCGCAATCTGGCGCGCGCCCAGATCTACGTCCCCCTGCGGGCCGAGGCGGAGAACGTGTATCTCAGCCTCAAAGGAAGGTTCGTGATCGAGTGCCCCTGACGCGGCCATGCACGCGCGAAGGGGCAAACGCCAAAAGAAGCCAAAGGACCTGCGGCCGGAGCGCGACAAGCGCCGCCGGGCGTTCCTCGAGGCCGCGGCGACCCGCCCCGAGCTGCCGTTCGTGGCCGTCGAGGGCGAGGCCGGCTCGGGCAAGACCGTGTTGTTGCAGCACATGGCCTACGTGCTGGCGACCCACCACCTGCGCCTGGGCGCGTTGCCCCCACACGAGATGGACCTTACGGTGCTGCAAGGGGCTCGCCCGCTGGCCCCGGTACCGCTGCTGGTGGACGCCGCGCGTCTCTCGGACGCACTCGACGCCGCCCACGGGCGCCTCGACGCAGCGCTTGCCGCCGTCGTCCAGGCCGAGATGGGCGAGGCCCCGGGCCCCGAGGTGTTTGAGCAGGCCTTGGCCACGGGCCGCTACCTGCTGCTCGTGGACGCCCTGGACGAGGTGACGGACCTGGCCGGCCGCAACCGCGTGGTGAACGCACTGGCGGCCCACTCGCTGCGCGGGCCCGGGGTCGCGCGATGCGTGCTGACCACGCGTCCGACGGCTTTCACCGGCCGCGCGAGCATCGGTGGCCGTTTCGTGGTCCTGCACCCTGCGGAGCTCGACGCGGGACCGGATGGCAGCGACGACACACAAGGCCGCCTCATCGCGCGCTGGTGCCAGGAGCAGGCCCGCACGCCCGAGCAGGAGCGGGCCCTGCGGCAGGACCTGGAGAACATCGCCGACGAACAGACGGAGCGGCTCACCCGGAATCCGCTCTTCCTGACGTGCACGATGCTCGTACACGCGCTGCACGGGCACCTGCCCGACTCGCCCGCCGAGCTGTATCAGGACCTCGTGGGCCTGCTGTGCGACTGCAAGCCGGCCGCCGCGCTCACTGTTACGCAGCGGCGCCAGTATGCCGAGCGCGTGGCGGACGCCCTTCAGCGAGCGGCCGGCACGAGCCTCGCCGTCGTTGTCGCCTCGCAGGCGCTCGTCGGGCTCGACTCCGTCGATGGCGTCGAGCGCGCGGCGGAGGCCCTGGACACCCTGGCCAACGACACCGGCCTGTTCCGATTCGCCGACGATGTTGGGGCCGACGGCCGCTCACGGCGGGTGCTGCGGCCCGCGCATCGGACATTCCAGGAGTACCTCGCGGCGACGCACCTGAAGGGCGATGGCCGCGGCCTGGAGGCCGTCGTGCGCGAGTTGCTGACCGATACCGCGAACGGGATCGCGCGGGCCCACCGCCCCGAGGATCTGGGCATGCTGCGGTTCTACCTCGGCGTGCAGGGTCAGGAGCGCGCGGAGCACGCCGTCACCATCGCGCGCCTGCTGGTCGAGGCCGCCGAGACGGAGACCGACGCCCGGCGTGCCGGTCACCTCTGGGCGCTCGCCGCTGCCGCGGTGGCCGACTACCACCATCACTTCGGCCGCGGCGAGGTCTTGCCACGGCTGAAAAGCGGCCTGCTCGATCGTTTCGGTCGCGACGGCGCGGCCTGGGCGCTCCGCGACCGGCTCGACGCGCTCGACGCGCTCGGCCGTTTGGGCGACCCTCGGCTGGACGCGCCGTTGTGGGTGGAAATCCCAGCGGGCGAGTATCCGTTCGGCGGTGACGAGAGGGGTTTCCAGGCGGCGCCGGCCCGCCGGGTGACGCTGCCCCGTTTCTGGCTCGCATGGCGGCCTGTCGTCGTGCAGGACTACGCCGCATTCGTGGCCGCCGAGGGCCAACGCGAGCCGCCCGACTGGCACCGGCAGCGTCGCCACCCCAACGCTCCCGTCTGGGGGGTCGACTGGCACGAGGCCAAGGCGTTCTGCGCCTGGGCGACGCGGTCGTGGGCACTGCCGGGGCACCCGTGGCGCCTCCCCGAGGGCGCGGTTGTCGACCTGCCGACGGAGGCAGAGTTCGAGGCCGCCGCGCGGGGCCCCGAGGGTCGGCTGTTCCCCTGGGGCGAAACGGACTCGATCAACCACCCCGACACGACCCCGGCGAACTGCATGGATGTCGTAGGGCACGTTTATCGCGAGTCCGGCCGCCGCGTGCGTGTGTCGCCGGTGGGCGCGTTTCCGCGGGGGACCTTGCCCAACGGCCTCGCCGACCTGTCCGGCAACGTTTGGGAGTGGTCGTCGGATGCTTGGCGCGAGGCCGGCGATGCCCGGACCTGGGCGACGTGGCGGGGTGGGGCGTTTGGCGGCGCCCCCGGGGCGCCGCGGGTGGTCCGCGGCGGCGCCTGGGACCGCGCCTCCGCGCTCCTGCGCTGTGCGGCGCGGAACTGGTTCGAGCCTGAGGACCGGCTCCTCGGTCTGGGCTTTCGGGTGGCGTGCCGTGTCGTCTCCGAGCCCGGTTGACCGTTGCCCGTCGAGGGCTTCCTTGTTGACAACGCGGCTCCGCAAGCCTGACGGTCCGGGTTGACGACACTTTCTCAACCAGGCGACACGTCGGCATGAGTTCTTCCCTCGCCGAGGCGGCACTCGCAGGGGTCGAAGGCGACCCCAAGCGGCAGGTTGCGCGTGCCGAGGCGCTCTGGGAGACAGTCGGGCGGGCCCTCGAGCCGCATCTTGCGCCGACCAACTGCCGCCCGTTGTCCGTCGCCGAGCTGCCCGCGTTCCCGCCTCTCCTCGCCGCGGCCCGCGCGGCGGGCGCCCGTCTCGCCCCCGACTATCAGGCCATCCCGCACCTGCAGCTCGAGGGCGAGTCGCCATGAGCCTCACGTTCGAGTGGGATGACACCAAAGCACGGATGAATGTCCGGAAGCACGGGATCACCTTCGAGGAGGCGGCCACGGCTTTTGGCGACCCGCTCTCCGTGACGATCGAGGATCCGGATCATTCCTCCGATGAGGCGAGGTTTCTGCTACTCGGTGCGACCTACGCGGGGCAGATCGTCGTTGTCGCACACGCCGAGCGGGGTGATAGTATTCGCATCATCAGCGCCCGGAAGGCCACCCCAGCGGAGAAACGTGACCATGAGCGGGAATGACGACGAGAAGAACGACGACCTTCGGCCTGAGTACGACTTCTCGAAGGGTGCTCGCGGCAAGTACGCGCGCGGGATCGCGACGGGGAGCAATGTGGTGGTCCTCGATCCCGACGTCGCGCACGTGTTTTCGGACTCCGCCGCAGTCAACCGCGCGCTGCGGGCATTGGTGGAGATTGCGGCGAAGCAGGGGGCCAAGGCCGCCAGCTGACCTCGGAGAGGGACGCCCCGGTGCGCATGGCGAGGCCGCCGGGCAGTCGACCGGCTCGCCCGAGCCGTGGCGCGTCGGTTGAGCGCGCGTCGAGAGCCCCCTCGTCCGTGCCCAGGTCCAGGTCGAGGTCGAGCGACACATCGGACGTCGACAACGGGATGTCGAAGTGTTTGTGGCCCTGATAGCCGATGAGCGCGATGCGGCCATCGACCCCACCCCGTATCCACCCCCCACCCCATTGCGCGCCGATTCACCGTCGGCGACTCTCGACGCGCATGTCACGCCCCACCCGATCCGTCTGATGCACCCTTCGTTCCGTCCGTCGCGCGCTCGCGCGCTCGCCCTCGCCGGGGGTCTCCTGGCGGCCTGCGCCGAAACCGGGCCGGCGGGGGCCCCGGACGGCGCGTCGGGCACCGGCCGGGCGGACGCTGCGCCCCCGAGGCCGGACGCCGCGTCCCGGTCTCCCGACGCCTTGCCCCCACC
>JAKLJY010000380.1 GCA_023150895.1 Myxococcota bacterium
GCGCTCCGAGGCTTCGGCCAATGCCTCGACGGCGCGGATTCGGTGGCTGGAGAAGCTGCGCTCGCCCCGCCGCTGGAGATCGTAGGCCACCAGGTAGAGCTCGCCCTTCACGAAGCGCCACCCCAGGGGCTCGACCTCGCGCGAGCGCGCCTCCGCTTCCCCCACGTTCAGGTACGTGAGCCGGACGCGCCGGCGCGCGGCCAGCGCCGACTCCAGCGCGCGCCGGTGAGCCGCCGCGCCCCCGGGTGACCCGCCCCCCTCCGGCCCGACCGCGCCCCGCCGCGGCGTGCGCCCGACGCGCAGCAGGATCTCGTCATAGGCGTCGAGCAGCGCCGTCCCCTCGAGCGGCCCGAGCAGCCGCCGCGACAGCTCGAGCGCCTGCACCTGCAACGGCGAGAGGATGAGCGCGGGCAGATCCGACGTCCGAAGGCGAATGCGCTTCTCGCCGCCGGAAGCGTCGTCCTCCAGCGGCAGCCCCGCGTCGCCCAGCGCCTTGAGGTCACGCCACAGCGTGATGCGCGAGATGTGCAGAAGCTCCGCGAGCCGCGCGAGCGTCAGCCCGTACCGATGCCGGATCAGCAAAAGGATGAGCGTCCACTGGCGGGTGATCCGATGGCGGTCGTACTTCGTGGGCATCGACTGACGTTTCGGCGTCCGGCGGGGGACGGTCGAGGGGTGGGTCGGGG
>JAKLJY010000381.1 GCA_023150895.1 Myxococcota bacterium
GCTTTTCATGACCGGCGCACAGCAGTTGATTCAGGAGGGGTTGGAGAAGGGCCGGGTCGAGGGCCTCGAGATGGGCCTCGAGATGGGTATCGAGAAGGGCCGGGTCGAGGGTGAGCGCGCGGCGCTGGTCGCCACGGTCCTTCGCCTGGCACGCCTACGCTTCGGCGATGTCCCGGCGGAGGCCGCGTCACGCATCGCGTCGGCGTCCACGACCGAGCTCGAGCGCTACGTCGAGGGCATCCTGACCGCGGAGCGGCTCGACGATCTCTTCGGGTGATGGTGGGGAACACGACAGCCGCTGGCGGGCGGATGCAGCGGGGGCCGGGAAATCTGAACGATCGGCGCGACACGCCGCCGCATTGGCCGAATGGATCTTCAGGAGCATCGCCGCTCTCAGGAGATTCCCGGTCATGCCGACCCAAGCATCGCCCAACCCGCACGACGCCTTCTTCCGGCAGGCTTTTGCCCATCCGAATCGCATCGCGGACCTGCTGCAGCTCGTTCTGCCGGCGCGCCTGAATGCCCTGCTCGATCTCGACCCGGCGCGCATCCGCGTGCTCGATCCGACGCACGTCGACCGCGAGCTGCGGGGCACCCTCTCGGACATCGTCGTCGAGGTGCCGAGGCGCGGCGCACGGGGCTCTCCGCGGGCCTCGGCGATTTTCATCTTTGCCGTCGA
>JAKLJY010000382.1 GCA_023150895.1 Myxococcota bacterium
GTCAGTGCCTCGGCGTACAGGCGCTCGGCACGCTGCGGCTGGCCGCGCTGCCAGAGGATGTCGCCGCGCACCAGATTGGCCGCCGATGCGGCGCTGGGCTCGAGCGCACGCAGCGCATCGAGCTCGCGCAGCATCAGCTCGGCGCCTTCGAGATCGTTGCGCCCGGCCTGTGCCGCGCCTCGCATCGACAGCACGAACACCCGGTCGCGGCTCGCGCGCGGCAGCGCCTGCTCCAACACACCGAGCCGGGCGATGGCCTGCACCGTCTGCGAGCGCAGCAGCAGCTCTGCCTCCACCACACGCGGGTCGAGCTCCGCGCCCGCTGCAACCGCCGCCGAACACAGGGCCAGGCCCAGCGCCGCCGCCGCCATCAGGCGACGCACAGGCGCCGCCCACCATCGTCGGGCGCGCCCCGGCGCCGAAGCCGGAGATGAAGGACTGCGTCGCACCATCCGCGCAGTGTAGGGACAGCCGCGCCTGTCAGGGGAACCGACGTGGCTCGTGCGTGAATTGCTCGGCGGCCCGATGCGAACGCGTCAGTTCGCTGTGGGCACCCAGCCGCGCGGCACCGCGCCCAGCAGCCGGCGGGTGTACTCCTGCTGGGGTGCGGCCAGGATCTGCGACGCACTGGCCTGCTCGACCACCTCGCCGTCCTTCATCACCAGC
>JAKLJY010000383.1 GCA_023150895.1 Myxococcota bacterium
GTCGCCGTTCAGGTCGAAGTAGCCGTTCTCGCAGCCTTGGTACTGGCAGACTCCGGCGTTGCACGACCAAATCGAGTGGACCGCGCCCGCGTAGCAGTTGTTGCCGCACGCGCCGCAGTGACGTCGCTCTGGGTGTTCGGCTGGTTCGTGAGCACGCCGTCGCAGTTGGAGTCGTCGCCGCACGTGTCGTTGCCGCTCGTGGGCCCGATGGATCCCTGGCAGATGATCGCCCCGCCGATGCAGGCCTTGTTGCCGCCCTGGCAGGGCGAGGTGGCTCCGGGGGGATGCGGCGGCGGAACGTTGCACGGCCCCACGGCGTCCGACGGCGGGCTGCCGCTCGTCAAGTCGATTTGGCCGTCGCAGTTGTCGTCGACGCCGTTGCACGTCTCGGTCTGCGGGTTCACCGCGCCGACGCAGACGAGCGCGCCGCTCTGGCACTGGAGCGAGCCGAACGAGCAGGGGAAGGTGTTGCTCTGCCCGCAGCTCCCGCCGGCGTCGGTGGGGTTATCGTCGATCGCGCCGTCGCAGTCGTCGTCGATGTTGTTGCACGTCTCGGTGCCGGGAGCGATCTCGCCGACGCACGTGAGCTGGCCGCCCTGGCACTGGATGGTGCCGAGCTCGCAGGGGCCCACGTTGGTCTGGCCGCACGTGCCGCCGGTG
>JAKLJY010000384.1 GCA_023150895.1 Myxococcota bacterium
GCGTCATCCGTGCGACGGATTTCACGCCCATCGACGAGGGAGAAACCCCCGTCGAGGACGCCTGGGAGCGCGAAGCGGCCGAAGCCGACCGGGACGCGCCCCCCCCGCGCCGAAAGCTCCTTCTCAACCGCGATGCCGCCCGACGATGCCGTCTTCTGCGCCCCCGGCGGGGCGACCCTCATGTACCGCAAGCTCGTCTTCGAGCAGGTCGAGAGGACGACGCGGCACGTCTGGGGCGAGGCGCCCGACCAGCCGTTCGTCATGAACGCCTGACCGGCGCCCGCGGCGCGGGGGTCCTTGACAATCGACATCGAAATCTTCTAGCGTCTGGTTACTTGGTCCTTTGAAATCCTGCGCGTCGGCCACTTTGCCGTTTAAAAACAACGGGTTCGCCATCACCCTTCTTTTTACCAGAGGGGGTGGGGGGGATCCCCCCCATAGGTGCGCGGAATCTGCACTGAAAAGCGCAATAATTTCGCGGACTTGGTGGGGTGGGGGACCAAGGACCTGCCGAGATTCAGCTCGGATTGAGACCGGGCCCCGCGTCAGCCCGGTGGGCGTCAGTGGTGACCAAGGACCTGCCGAGATTCAGCTCGGATTGAGACTTCGATCACAACTTCCTCCGGCATCTTTGCCAAGAAGACCAAGGACCTGCCGAGATTC
>JAKLJY010000385.1 GCA_023150895.1 Myxococcota bacterium
TACCCCACGTCTCGTCGCGATTTGGCTCGTGGACCCTGTCGATACCACGAATGCGCAATTAACGCCGAGCCTCTGAGCGAAAGTCAAAGCCGCTTCATCGCGTGACCGAGATTCGAATCTCGACTATCTATCGAGAGACGGAGTAGCGGCCCGCGCAGCACGGTGGTCTTGTTGTAACAGCGGGTCGAACTAGCCGCTGCAGCCGACGAGGCCGCCGCCGATGCGGCGTCGGCCTCGCGGCTGAGCGCCAGTGTTCGACAAGCAACAAGTCACGGCGCGTGTGGACCGGAAGCCGCCCCCGCACCCCAGCTCGACCAGTGGAAGAATCTCCCAGACCACAACAGCATTGACTCATCCGGGCGCGGCGGATAGCGTCGACACAGCAGATGCGGAGACCCAAGTGCAGAATCGGCCTACCCTATCATTCCTCATCCTACTTTGCCTCGTCCTGATGAGCTGCGCTGATGGAGCACCTTCCGAGCAAAAGTCACCATCCGACAGTTCGAACTTCATTCCCGTACAGGACGCTGCGGCCAGCCCCGAGGCCGACCGCCAACTCGACCCGGAGTGCGGGGCTTTCGGTGTAGATTGCGAAAATGGGGCGACCTGTTGCTCAGGCTTCTGCGTCCCCGCCTCGAGCTCGGGCCGACGAG
>JAKLJY010000386.1 GCA_023150895.1 Myxococcota bacterium
GGGGCCGCGGGCTGGACGTGCCAGAACGCGAAGGCGCCGAGCAACGAGGTCTGCAATAACATTGACGATAACTGCAACGGCGCGGTCGACGACGGGGTGCCCGGCGTGGGCCAGATGTGCGGCTCCGACACGGGCGCGTGCGTGGCCGGGACGAATCAGTGCGTGAACGGCGTGCTCGACTGCGTGGGCGACGTGGGCCCGGTGGCCGAGACGTGCAACGGGGTCGACGACGACTGCGACGGCGCGGTCGACGACAACATCCCCGGAACGGGCGTGCCGTGCGGGAACAATACGCCGCCGTGCCAAGCGGGCGTGACGGCGTGCGTGGGCGGATCGGTCATCTGCCAGGGCGCCGTGCTTCCGCAGGCGGAGTCGTGCGACAACGTCGACAACGACTGCGACGGGCAGATCGACGAAGGGCTGCTCGCGGACGCGCCGGCCCAGAACGGGTGCTGGAACCTGCCGGGCAACTGCTGCTCGCACGACGGGTTCAATTGGTGCCCGCCTGCGGGCGGGACGTGCTCGGGGATCGGAGGGCTCTCGTCGCCCTGCGCGCTGGGATCGCTGGTCTGCTCGGCCGGCGCCTGGAGCTGCCAGAACGCAAACCCGCCGAGCGCCGAGGTGTGCGACGGCATCGACAACAACT
>JAKLJY010000387.1 GCA_023150895.1 Myxococcota bacterium
GGAGCACGCTGACCGGGGGCTGACCCTCGCCGCCGTTCTCGACGACCTGCGAGGCCGCCCCGCCGTCCTCGACGCTGCCCGGGGGGTCGTCGCTGAGATCGCCGACGAGATCGAGGCCGCCCGCAAAACGGACGAGAGGGATGCCGACGCCCTCACGATGCGAGAGGGACGCGACCCGACGCCCGCCGAGCTGTCACGACTGCGCCGCCGCGCCGCCACTGCCGGCCGACGTCCGCCGATGCCTCGCCCCGCGGACGCCCGCCGGGGCTCCGCTGACCGCTGGCCAGATCCGGCCGCGTGGGCGTTCGTCCGCATGGTCGCAGGGGCCCTCACCTCGCCGCAGTCCTCGACGGTGCCACCCGGTGACGTCCTGCGAGTCGACGCGGACGGGTGGACGGTCGAGCGGCGAGACCTCTACGCGCTGCCCGCGGGACCCCGGATTCTCGCCCTGGACGCGACCGGATCGGCATCGCTCGACGAGTGGCGCACCGTCGCCGCACGCCGCGGCGGCGAGCTGCGACACTACGCGCTCGCCGCGACCGGAGAGGCACCCGCCGCCGCCGAGCACTATCACACCGGTCGATTGCGGACGCCGCGCCTGTGGGCCCGGAAGGGCCGCCGGGTCGCGTTCCTG
>JAKLJY010000388.1 GCA_023150895.1 Myxococcota bacterium
TTCCGCAGGTTCACCCCTGCGGCCCCATTGAAGCCGCTCCTCCAACTCGGCATAGGCGTCTGGGTCTTCATTTCCGCAGGTTCACCCCTGCGGCCCCATTGAAGCGTAGACCCCGGGGCGAAGTTTGTCGGCCAGGGCCTTATTTCCGCAGGTTCACCCCTGCGGCCCCATTGAAGCCACCTGCTCGACGTGATGAACCGCGATGCGAGCTGAATTTCCGCAGGTTCACCCCTGCGGCCCCATTGAAGCCCCTGCTGATTTCGACCTAGAAGGGGGTCCCATGGCCAATTTCCGCAGGTTCACCCCTGCGGCCCCATTGAAGCCAGGCGTCGTGATTCCGGCCGTCGGATCGCAGGCGCAATTTCCGCAGGTTCACCCCTGCGGCCCCATTGAAGCACCGGTTGCGGTCGCCGGCCGCGCGTGTACCCCGATGCATTTCCGCAGGTTCACCCCTGCGGCCCCATTGAAGCACGTCGTACACGGTGCAGCCGCGGATCTGGACGGTCTATTTCCGCAGGTTCACCCCTGCGGCCCCATTGAAGCTTATTGGCGCCACCGACTCCGATGGCGTGGACTGGGTATTTCCGCAGGTTCACCCCTGCGGCCCCATTGAAGCTGAGCTCACGGCCGGT
>JAKLJY010000389.1 GCA_023150895.1 Myxococcota bacterium
CTAGTAATCGCGGATCAGCATGTCGCGGTGAATACGTTCCCGGGCCTTGTACACACCGCCCGTCACACCATGGGAGTGGGGGATACCAGAAGTGGGTAGGCTAACCGCAAGGAGGCCGCTTACCACGGTATGCTTCATGACTGGGGTGAAGTCGTAACAAGGTAGCCGTAGGGGAACCTGCGGCTGGATCACCTCCTTTCTAGAGAAACCTCTGGGATGAGCGTCTACAACTTATCGGTTGTCAGTAAAGAGCAGTGAGAGGAATCGGGGAAATCCCTGAACAGACTCCGGTTCCGCGGGAACTTGGGTTTGTAGCTCAGCTGGTTAGAGCACCGTCTTGATAAGGCGGGGGTCGTTGGTTCGAGTCCAACCAGACCCACCAGATTTTCCATGACTGCGTTGCAAGATTTCTCGTGTACTTATGTACACGTCGAAACCTTGACGCCTTGTCCTGAAAAATCTGGTGCTGATTGATCGCGTTTTATTTGCGCGATTGATATCAGTGTGATAAAGTTCTCTGTTCCTTCTGTCGAAACCCAATGGGGCTAGGTGGTCGGAACAAGCAAGATAAATTTGCCAGACAAGGCGCGAAGGAGCGACGTGTACTTATGTACAC
>JAKLJY010000038.1 GCA_023150895.1 Myxococcota bacterium
GATGGGGCGGCGACGGCGGCCGGGGCGCGGACGGCGCGCGCGGCGGCAACGGGGGCGGCGGGGCCGGCGGCCCGTCCGTGACGATCTACTGCACGGACACCCGCCTCGCCGTCGACGAGCAGACGTTCCTGCAGCCGGGCATCGGCGGGGCCGGCGGCGACTCGCCCACGCGACGCGGCGTCGGCGGGCTCTCCCTCGCCCGGTTCGGCTGCGACTGAGCGCCAGGGCCCTCGCAGGCCGCGCTTACCGGTGGTTCGCCACCGTCGGCGGGACGACGTCCCCGCGCGCCTGCAGATGCAGCGCCTTCGGGTTGTGCACGTAGAACTGCCGCACCGCCGCCGCCAGGGCGAGCCGGGTGGGCGCGTCGACGGCGCCGTCCGCCGGGACGGCCGCGACGAGGGCTTCGACGAGGGGCCGCTGCATGGGTTCGACGCGGTCCGCCCACGACGCGAGCAACGCCCGGTCGATGAACGACGGCAAGGACCCCATGATGCCCGCGTCGTTCTGGTCGTGGACGAGCAGCCCGGACGTCGTGCCCCGGTCGAGCGTCAGAACCTGGAAGAAATAGAGGGTGTGATAAGCCCGTTGGGTGGCCAGATCAGCCCCATCGAAGGGTCGTTCGACCGCTTCGCCGAGCAGGGCGAGGTAGGCATCGAGGGCGGCCTCACCCACCGTGCGCACGAACGCCCGATCGGCCTCGGCGTCGCCGACGGTATGCCCCTCGAGGTAGAAGTGATAGACGCCCCGGTGCCGACCGAGAGCGGGGATGGCAAAGTAGCGATCGCCCTGCGCCCGGGCGGCCTCGTGCATCGCCGGAGCGGCGGCCCGCAGCGCCGCCTCGAACCGGATCGCATCCTCGGGCACGGGCACTGCCGGATTCAGATCGGCCATCAGGCGCCACGTCCCGAGCCCGTCCTTCAACTCGGTGTAGCTGAAATGCGCGTGCACCGACGGCGCGCGGGGATTGCGCGGGTGGATGATGGTCGAGAGCGCCGAGGCCGAGGCCAGCGCCCGTTCGGGCAGGCCCTCGTAGTGGACCTGCGAGACATTGATCGCCACGCGGTCGAACGTGGGCGTCCACGCTGCCTGATAGCGCACGCCGCCGCCATGCAACCCGTCGTCGCGGCGCCACGTCGCGCGGTCGAGCGGGTGACCGGCGATGCGCTCCAGACCCTCGCGAAAACGCGCTTGCAACCCCGTGACGAGGCTGAGCGCGTCCGTGGCCGTCGGGGACTCCGCCCATCGTGTTTCATCCATGCGCGGGACTCTACACGGGGTCGCGCGCCGGATCAGCGCCGCTCGTAGCGTTCGACGCCCTCTTCGCGGAGGATCTCGAGATGATCGTCGTCGACGAAGCGGACGGCGGCGACGTTGGCCTGCCCGAGGGGAATCAGGGCCTCGGGGGCGGGCAGCGACAGGGCGGCGACCGCGTCGGCGTCCAACGCCCGCCCGTCGAGGAAGACCTCGGTGCGGCTCGTCTTCAGGTCGAGCAGCTTCTCGGTCAGGCGGCCGTCCCACCGCCACTCGCCCGCGGCGCGGTAGTGGTAGCGGACCTGCAGGGCGGGCGTGCCGCCGGTCGTGACTTCGAGGACGCCTTCGAATGTCGTGCTGCCCCCCGGAACGAATACGGTCTCGCCGGATGTCCGCGCCACCGTCGGGGGATCGTCGCCCTCGCCGGGGGTCGTGACCTCGGTCACCGAGTACCAACGTCCCGCCATGCGTTCCGCCACCGCGTCCGCCGCTTCGGCTCCGGCGCCGGCGCCGACGCCCGCCTGAGCCGGTCGCAGGCGGATGGACAGGAGCGCCCCGCAGCCCGACGGCGGGGCCGCATCGCCCGAAGCCGCCGTGCCGCACCGGGCGGGGTCGCCGTCGCGCAGCACCTCGTCCGCCGCCCCCGACCGGGAGAGCTCGGCGGCGACCTGCGCAATCGACAGACCGGCCGTGCCCTCGCTCCGGTCCTGTCGGGTCCAGACGAAGGCCCCGACCTCGGCCGACTCGACGACATGCGTCACCGGCGCGCACGCGGGCCCGCTCGGCAGCGCGAGACCCGCCGCGTCCGCCAGCGCGAACCGACCGACCTGCAGGCGATGGAGCGCCCCGGCCCCAGACGCGCCGTGGGCCGCGCCCAGATGAACGCCGCCCACGGTCGGCAGGCCCGCCCGCTCGCCCCCCGCCCCGGAGAAGCGGATGGCGCTCTCCGTGGGCGTGACCCCCCGATAGGTGTAGGTCCCGGCCGGTCGGCAATCGGTGTGCAACGTCAGTCCACCCGCGGCGTCGATGACCACGGCCACCGGGCCGGTCCCGAGCTCGGCCTCCAGGCGTTTGCGGGTGCTCGTCGGCCAGTCGACGACCAGCACGTCGTCCACCGCCGCCCCCGCGCGGGCCCGCCCGACCGCGGCGGCGAGCGCCTCGCCGGAGGTGCCGACGGCGGCTGGCATGGGCCCGCCACAGGCGGAGAGCAGCCCGCCGAGGGCGATCGAAGAGGCGACTCGATTTTTCGTCATGCGCCGGGTTCTACCGCACGCGCCCATGAGTGAGAAGCCTACAGCCCCTGCACTTCCACCGCTTCGGCGGGCTGCGCGTCGATCTGCTGCTCGTACATCTCCTGATTGCGACTGCGCTGCTGCTTCATGCGGGTGTCGATGTTCTTCATCATGTCCAGCTCGCCGCCGGCGGGGCGCGGGGCCGGGGAGGCCGGCGCCTCGGCCGCGGCGTCGGGTGCTGCCGAAACGAACGCGGTGTGTTCGCCGTCGAAGGCGAGCACCGGCGCCCCGGCCGGCACGTGGGCGACGCCGCGCACGTCCGTCCGCTCGGCGACGACCCGGTCCCCGAGGTGGGCACGCAACGCCACCCCCCGCGCCGGCTCGCCCGCGCGCCAACGCACCTGCACCCGGCGTTGCGCGTCGTCGACCGTGAAGATCTCGAGATCGCTGCGGACGAGGAGCGATGCGGCCGACTGCCCCCCGCCGTCGAGCTGAACGAGGAACGCCCCCGCCCCGTCGACGGGCAGATCGATCGTGACCGCGCGGAGGAACGGGCCGGCACGGACCGGTCGCGCCCCCGCCCAGGACGGGCTGACGCCGGACACGCGCAGGTTCAGCACGTCGTCGAGCCCGCCATCCCGCAGAAACAGCGTCCGCAGGTCGAGGGCATAGATCCGGACGTGAACCTCCGCGAGGTTGGCGGCCTCGACCTTCAGACGCGCCGCCTCGCGGGCCGACTGCCGGACCACCGACTCGACGTTCAGCCGGACCTCGGTCAGCGCCTGCAGATTCTCCCCGGCCGCCGGATGCGCCGAGATGGCCCGGTACGCGGTCCGCGCGGCTTCGAACTCGCCGCGCGCCTCGTGGAGGCGGGCGGCTGCAAATCGGGCATCGTCGCGGCTCGCCGCCGGCCCCCGGGTGCCGTCCTCCTGCGGATAGTCGGCCGTTGCGACGCGCTCGAACTGCGCCAGGGCCGCCTTCGCCTCGCCGAGTTCCGTCAGCGCGAGGCCGCGCATGTACTCGAGACCGTCGACGACCGGACTGTCCCCGTGGGCGGAGACGATCCGCTGCGCCCACGACGCCGCCGGCTCGAACGCACGGAGGCGGACCAGCCCCTCGACGAGGTGGAAACCCGCTTCGGCGGCCTGCGGGGCATCCGGATGCAGCGCGAGGAACTCCCGGTCCCACGCGGCCGCCATGAGACGAAGGTCCGTGGCCGTGATGCCGGCGCGGGTGACCTCGGTCGGCAGGGTCTCTTCATCGGCGAGCGCCCCCAGCCGCTCCGGGAGGTGAAACAGCGTCTCGGCCACCACCGGCAGCGCCGGCGAGCGCCCGGCGAGCTCCCGGACGAGCCGCACCGAGGCCAGCAGACCCCCGTGGTCCTCGACCGCACGCGCGCCCCCGGCCTCGGCCAGAAACGCCGCCCCGAGACCCGAACGCCACACCGCCACGGCCCGCTCCGGCTTGCCCGCTGCGCGGTAGGCCTCGGCCACCCGCCCGATGGCGTCGAGTTCGAGGCGGGCCGTGGGATCGAGGGCGCGAAGCTGCTCGAAGCGGCGCACGAGGGCCGTCGACGTCGCCCCGCCGCGCAGCGCCTCGTCGAACAGGATGCGCGCGGCCCGTGCCCGGAGTGCCGGCGGCCAGTTGGCCTCGCCCGCGAGCCCGTCCGCCGCGGGTCGGTGCGCTTGCGTCTCGACTTCGGCCAGGGCCAGAGCCTGTTCGGGGCCGAGTGCCGAGCGCGGACCGTCGAGGACAATCTCCACGTCGAGCGGGGCCGCCGGCACGCGCTCACCCTCGGGCGTCGTGCGCCGCAGCCCCGCGATCCGGAACCGGCCGGGACTCTCGGCACGCAGGCGCACGGGCGATCCGGTCGTGCCCGAGAGGCGCGTCCACCCGCCGGGCACGGTCGCCAGGGGGTCGACCTCGACGTCGTCGAGGACGAGCAGTTCGCCCACACCGACGCGGCACGGGCTCCGGTCGGTGCCGCACCGGACGTCCGGTCGCGCGTTCCCCGGCCCCGCCGGCGTGTCGTCCTCGGAGACCGGCAATCCCCCGGGACCCCTCGGCACCCGCCGTGCCAGCGTCGGCGCACCGGATTGGCCGGTGGGCTCGGGCCCGACCCGCCAGATCAGGGCATTGGGCGCGCCGTCGACGACGACGGCCTCGGCCGTGCCGCCCTCCGGCAGCGCGAACCGGAGGAGGCCCCCGGTGGCGAGGTCGAGTTCGCCCCGGAGCTGCCCGGCGAGTCGAACGGCGACCCGCCCGGTCAGTGGCCGGCTCCGGGGCGTACGCAACGCACGCGCCGCGATCCAGGCGGGCAACGCCGCATCGTCCGTTGCGGGCGGGGCGGTGGCGGCGTCGAGTGCCCCGCGGGGCATCCCGAGGCGGTGGCGCGCGAGCGTTGCGTTCGGCCCCGAGCCCCGCACGAGGCCCCGCGCGGTCGCGCGGTCCTTCGGGTACACGACGTCCCACGTCTGCGCGAGGAATGCGGCTTCTTCGTCGGAGAGGGTCGCCGCCTCGGCGCGCACCGTCTCCAGCGCGCCCTCGTCCACCGGCAACCCGGCGTGCGCCCGCGCCCAGAGCCCGAACGCACGCTCCCCCGCCGTCGCGGCCTCGGGCAGCGTGTCGGCGACCCGTTGACCCGCCGCCTCGAGCTCTCCCTTCAGAACCTCCAGCGGCCCGCGAGCGGCGGCCAGGAAGAGCAGGGCCTCGGCCGCGGCGACGAGCCCGTCCGGCGGCCGGATCCGCAGCGCGGCCCGCACCCGGACGAGCTCGTCTTGCACCTGCGTTCGCTCGGCCGGTCCGGCCGTCTCCAGGGCCGCCATCAGCGCGCGCCCCGCCCGCGCCGCCTGCCGGGCGTCCAGTCCGTCCAGGCTGGCCGCCGCGAGCGCCAGGTGAGCCAGTGGGGGCGCCCCCCCTTGCCCGACCGCCACCGTCACCACCGGCCCGGCCGCCAGGGGGCGTCCGCCGGCCAGGGGCGCGTCGAACCGCCCGGTCGCCAGCACCCGCTCCCCCGCCCGCAGGGCGACGTCCACGCGGGCACCCGGGGTCTGCGCGCCGAGGTCGACCGTCGTCGCTTCCCCCGGGGCCACGGAGACGGGCTGCCGGCTTTCGCCCGACTGCAAGGTCCCTTCGAGGCGCTCCGCCGAGGGGTTGTGGACGGTCACGACCAGATGGGGCGCGTCGGTGGGCGAGACGGTCCCGGGCTGGGCCACCCGCAGCCTCGGCGTGTCCGGCGGCCGCACGAAGGTCTCGCCGTGGCCGAGGCCCGCGGCGGTCAGCGCGGTGGCGGTCACCTGCCAGCGGGTCCCGCGCGGCGGCAGGGGGGCGGCAGCAGCCAACGATGGACGCCGCTTGCACCATCCGCCCGCGGCCGTATCCCCTGCCCCCCGCCCCGCTACCGTGGCCGATGGCGCCGAGACCTCCGAGGCCGGTGCCGCCCTCGGCGAGGGGCACCGCCTCCCCGAGCTTGTCTGCGAGCGCGTTGCGCTCGAAGCGCCCTTCCGCGGCGGCGGCCGCGCGGGCCGCCTCGTTCGCCCTCGCCTCCTCGGCGCGGACGGCCGCCGAGACCTCTTCGCCCGCCGCCCCGTGCGCAAAACGGTCGGCCACCCCGCCCACGGGCGCAATCCCCACCACGGGATTCCGGAACAGCGTGTGGCCCACCTGCGCCGGCGCGCCGACGCTGTGGACCAGGTCCGTGTCGACCGCGGCGAGCACGACCTCGGCGGAAACCGGGCGCCCCGCCCCGTCGAGCACGCGTGCCTCTGCGCTGAGGAGCCCCTGCCCCGCCGTCGCCGTGACGGTGACACGCAGCGCCGTGTCCACATGGACCGTTCGGGCGTGGACCCGCCGGGCGACGGCATGCGGCGTGTCGGTGGAAACGTCGTTCGGGGCCGCCCCCGTCGCCACCAGCGTCAGCTGGGCCGGGAAACCCGCCTCGACGGGGAGCTCGAACGACTGACCGGGCTGCAGCACGCGCGCGGCGAAGAGCCGATCGCCCTCGGCGGTGACCAGCGCGGGGCCGCCCTCGAGCGTGAGCGGCAACCGCTCGCCGAGCCCCGCGTCGCGCGCACCGCGCAGCCGCAGGCCGTCCGCCGTGGCGTTCAGGAACACCGTCACCGACTCGACCCGACCATCGAGCGCCGTCGCGCGAAGCGCGTAGTCACCCGCCGGCACCGGCGGCGGCTCGACGGAGAGCGGCGCGGGCTCGGGCCCTTCGGGGAGGTTCAGGTCCACGTGCCAGATCTCGTCCTCGAGCCCCGCAGCAAGGGCCGTCGGTCCGAAACCCGACCAGGTCAGCGGCCCCCGCAGTTCGGTCGAGACGGTGGGGACATAGGGGTCCCCCGGCGCCTGGGAGCCGGGGGTTTCGCGGAGGGGCACCCGGCGGACCAGCACGACGCGGACCGGCCCGGGCGTGCCCGTCAGCCGCGCGACGGGCCGCTCTCCGGGTCGGAGGCGATCCTCCGTGGGAACGAGGCGCAACGCGGGGGCAAACGCGACCGGCCACGGACGGGTCGCGGACGCCGTCAGGCCCGAGCCGGGCACGCGCACGACCACGGAGAACGGGAGTCCGGCCGCCGGTCCCGGGATTTCGACACGTCCCGTGGCGTCGGTCACGCCGCGCCCGACCGACGCATCGTCGCCGCCCTCGTCGCCACTCGAGAAGACGACGGGCACACCGACGGCGGGCAGACCGTCGGGCTCGCTGAGGCTCACCGTCGCGCCGAGCCGAGGCGGCGTGTCCATCGCGACCACGAGCCGACGCTCGTCCGGGCGCTCCGGGAGTTGGCGAAGGGAGCCGGCGACGCGGGCCGTCTGCTCCCCCGGAAGACGGACGACCACCTGCCAGACGAGCGCCTCGCCGGGCTCGACCAGGGCCGGGAGCGGCAGCTCGCCGCTCACGCTGCCCGACGGCCCCGGTACGAGGCTCCGGGCGGGCAGCTCGCCGCCGGGGCCATCGAGGGCGACCCGCCACGGGCCGGCCACGGGACGCCCGCCCCGCCGCACCGCCAGCCGGAACGCCACGGTGTCCCGGGAGCGATAGGCCGGCCGGTCGAGATCGAGGCCGAGCTCGATCGGGGGCTCCGGCGCGGTCTCCGTACCGCGGCTCAGCGCGAGGAGTGCCGGTTCGTCGTCGTCGAGGGCGAGAACCGCCAGCGCGCCCCCGCCCACCGGGCCGCGGTACAGGCCGTCGGCGCCGGTGCGGACGCGGGTCACGGTCTGATCCACCCGGAGCATCAGCGTGGCGCCGCCGACCGGGCGTCCACCCCGAAAGACGGCCGCGACCAGATCCGGCCCGACCGTCCGGACGACCAGATCGAGGCTCGAGACCAGCACCACGGCCGAAGCCTCGAGGTCACCTCCGGAGGCGGTCACGACAAAGAAGCCGGGACCGGGAACGGGCACGTCGATCTCACGCGCGAGGGTCTCTCCGGGGGGCCCTGCGGGAAGGGTGACCTTCCACCGCCGGTCGGGCGCGATGGCCGCGACGTCGAGCTCGGCGAGCCCCTCCGGCGTGCCGCCGGCCCGGAGGTAGGGCTCCGCCTCGACACGGTGCAGGCGCATCTCGAGTTCCGTCACGTTGCGGGAGACGACGCGGACCTTGACGGGCCGCTCCGGGCTCTGCCGAGCGGGGCTCTCGAGGGCGAGATCGGAGGTCTTCCAGCGCTCGCGCTCCGCGCCGGCCGCCGTCGCGAACTCCGGGCGCCGCGCGACCGTGCGCAGCAGCTCGAGACCCTCCTCCGGCCGCTGGAGATCGAACGCCAGATGGCGGGCGAGCGCGACCTGCGCGGCTTCGGCGGCCCGGGTCGCGGTGAACTGCAAGGCCACCGCCCGCCAGCGACGCGGGGCGTCCTCACCGCGCGGGTTCAGCGCCCGGGCGACGACGCCGGCCTCGTAGGCCGCCCAGGACGCCGTCTCCCCATGCGGGTGCGCCGCCACCAGCGCGTCGTAGGCGGCGAGTGCACGGGCAAGATCGCCCGCGGCGAACGCACCGCGCGCCTCGGCGAGCCGGTGCGCTTCCAGGCTCGCCGCCGCCGTCCGCGCGTGGGGGTGCGTCGGGAAGCGCTCCACCAGGGCGCGGTACGCGGCCGGCGCATCGCCGCCCCCCGGCCCGGCGGCCGCCAGCTCGGCCGAGCGAAGCAGCGCATCCGCGGCGAGGGGCCCATCGCCCCGGGCGAGCAGCGACAACCAGGGCAGCGCGCGGCTGCGCCGATGCTCTCGCAGAAGGCGCTCGGCATGCGCCGCGATCGCCGGCTCGTCCAGCGCCGACGCGCCCAGGGACTCGGTCGCGAAGAGGCCGGCGTCCAGATCCGATCGGGCGAGCAGGCTCGTCCGCAGCAGGCGCGCCGCCCGGGCCGTCTCCGGGTCGGCGGCGGCGGACATCGCCGACAGCGCCGCCAACCCTTCGAAGGGCTGCGCGAGGCGCGCGAACCGCAATCGGTCCCCGGGGCCGTGCCCGGCCGGCGCCGCCAGATGGCGCAGCAGAATCCGGCGGGCGGCGTCGGCCGCGCTCGCGGGCTGCGGCGAGCCATCATCCCGCCGGGCGGCGGTCAGGCTCGTCGGGCGCGCGACCGCATCGGGCGGGGGCGCGGTCACCAGGTCTGCGATGCGCTGCGCCAGGCGAAGCCGTGTCTCCGGCGCCACGCGCAGTCCGGCGGCGAGTTCGAGCAGCGCGACCGCCTGCCCGCGATCACCGTCGGGATCCGCCAGCACGCGGTCGGCAAGACCGACGATGGCCGCCGCGGTTCCGGCGTCGCGGTCCGGCCCGAAGGCCGGTGTCCCCAGCGTCCGGTACAGCGTCGCCGCTTCGTCCGCCCGCCCGAGCGCGAGCAGCGCGTCGGCGCGACCGAAGGCCGCCTGCCGTGCGCACGGCGCGGACGCCGGGACGCGGGCGAACGTCTCCAGGGCGTCCCGCGGGCGACCCTGGTGGGCGAGGACCCGGCCGAGAAGGCACAACGCCTCGGGCTGCGGATCGCGGCGGACGGCCGCTTCGAGCCTTGCTCGGCCTTCGTCCGCGCGCCCCTCGGCGAGCTCGGCGAGGGCCGCCTCGAGCGCGGGCTCGGGGCGGGCGGCGGTCGCCGGACGCGAAACCAGTCCGCATGCGAGCGCGACGAAAAGGCAGAGGAGCGCAGCGCCGTGCCCACGGACCGGCCGCGCCGGCCGATGGAGAGACGAGGGGCGACGAACGCGGCGAACGGCGGGTCGGGGCATGGCGGGTTCTCCGGCTGGGGACGACCACGGTGTCAGACGTACGACCGCGGCGAAAGTTCCCTCGTCGAAGACCGACCCCGCGCCCTCAGCGCGGGCCCAGCACCAGACCCGGCAGCTTCTCCGCCCGGGCGATGCAGTCGGACAGCGCCACGCCGTAGAGCGCGTTCGTCGCCAGATGGACGCCCGGCAGTTCGCCGACGGCGGCCTCCACGGCCGCCACGCGCTCGAGGTGCCCGACGGTGTACTGCGGGATGGCCTGCGGCCAGCGGATGATGCGCTGAAACGCCGGCTCCGGCATCGCCCCGCCCATGATGCGGGAGAGCTCGGCCGTGACGATGGGCGCGAGCGTCTCGTCCGGCTCGGCGACCAGCTCGGGATGCCGCGGGCCGCCGATGACGCTGCGCATGAGGGCGCGGCCCTTCGTCGACCGGTTCGGGAAGAGCGAGCTGCACCAGACGCTGCCCAGAATCTTGCGTTGTTCGACCGCCGGGACCAGATACCCGAAACCATCGAGCGGGCGCGGCAACGTGCCCGGCGGGTAGCCGAACGCCACGACCGCCGCCGGGTTGTACGGAATCTGCCGGAGGACGTCGGCCGCCCGCGGCGCGTGCGGGGCGAGCAACCAGGCGGCCGCATCGGCCGGGGTCGAGAGCACGACGGCGTCACAGGTCAGGCTGTCGTCCTCGCCGAGAATGACCTGCCACGACTCGCCGCGGCGGGCGAGCGCCTGCACCGTTCGGCCCGTCAGAACGCGATCGTCGAGGCGCCGGACGAGGGCGTGCACGAGCGTCTCGAGCCCCTCCGGGAAGCTCGTCAGTTTGCCGGCGGGCCCCGAGGCCGAGCCGGCGTTCGCCTTGCGGGCCTTCATCAGCGCGATGAGCGCCTTGACAAGGCCGCCGTAGGTGCGCTCGAGGTCGAACATGCGCGGAAAGGCCGCACGCAGGCTCAGCGCGCGCGAGTCACCCGCGTAGACGCCGGTGACCATCGCGTCGACGAGGACCGTGGCCGCCTCGCGGCCGATGCGCCGGGCGGCGAAGTCGAAGACCGTCTCGTCCGTCTCCCACTCGCTGCGCGGCTTGACGAAGGGCTCCCAGAACAGCCGCAGGAGCCCGCGCGCCGTCAGCAAACGCGTCGCGAGCAGCGACAACGGCCCGCCCGGCACGGCCCGGAGTGCGCCGCGCGCGAAGATGTAGCGCTTCGCGGCCTCGGCGTTCGCGCGGACGAGCTGATTGTCGAGCCGGAGGTCCCGTACGAGATCGAGGACCGGCTGCCGGCTGTCGAGAAAGCCGTTCGGCCCGTGTTCGACCAGGAACCCGTCGACCATCTCGGTGCGGATCTTACCGCCCGGGCGCGTGTCGCTCTCAATGACGGTCACGTCCGCACCGGCCTGTTTCAGGCGGTACCCCGCCGACAGACCGCTGATGCCTCCGCCGATGACCACGACCTTCATGACGACGCGCTCCGCTCCGGGGCCTCAGATGCCGGCGCGATGGCGCGCGGCGGAGGCTTCGTGGACGTGCGCCACGAGTCGCTTGACGTGGTCGGGCGGCGTCTGCGGGACGAGCCCGTGCCCGAGGTTGAAGACATGCCCCAAGGGTCCGGCCGCGTCGAGGATGCGGTCCGCCGTCGCCCGGATGTGCTCCCAGGGGCAGAGGAGCCGAATCGGATCCATGTTGCCCTGCAGCGCGAAGTCCGGCCCGACGATGCCGCGGGCGGCGTCGAGCGGCAGCGTCCAGTCGACGCCGAGGACATCGGCGCCGGACGCGGCCACGCGGTCGAAATAGGTGCCGGTGCCCTTCGCGAAGACGATGACCGGCACGCCGGGGCGGCGGACCTTCTGCACCAGGCGGCGGGTGTACTGCGTGCCCCACCGCTCGTAATCCTGCGGATCGAGGGCGCCGGCCCAGCTGTCGAAGATCTGCACGGCGCGGCAGCCGGCGTCGATCTGCATGTTCAGGAAGTCGGCGACCATGTCGACGAGCTTGTCGAACATGACCTCGGCCTCTTTCGGGTGCTGATACAGAAACGCCTTGGTCTTCTGGTAGTTCTTCGAGCCCCCGCCTTCGACGAGGTAGCTCGCCAGGGTGAACGGCGCGCCCGCGAAACCGATGAGCGGAATCCTGGCCGGCAGCGCGGCCGTGATGAGCCGGCAGGCCTCGGCGACGTAGCCGAGGGTGTCCTTCGCCGGGGGCGTCTGCAGGCGGTGCACGTCGTCGGCTTTGGTGACGCCGTTCGTGATCTCGGGCCCGCCCTCCGGGAACTTCACCGTCACGCCCATCGCCTCGAGGGGGATGAGCAGGTCGCTGAAGAGAATCGCCGCGTCGACGCCGAGCAATTCGATGGGCTGCAGCGTGACCTCGCAGGCGAGCTCGGGCCGATGGCACATCGTCAGAAAGTCGGCCTTCTGACGGACGGCCCGGTACTCGGGCAGGTAGCGCCCGGCCTGTCGCATCAACCACACGGGTGTATGATCGACCGGCTGACGCCAGCAGGCGCGCAAAAACGTCGGGGCATCGGGCGGCAGATCGGGCGGGGTGGGCTTGAGGTCTTGCATAGGCCGCGAAGGTTAGTCGGGGCGGCCGGGGACGCAACGGAAATCCGGGACGAGCGGCGTGCGCGTCCCGCGCCGGGACGATTGACGCGCACGCGCGCGCGGCGCACAGTCCGCCCGCCATGACGACACATACCCGCTACCACAACTTCTCGGCCGGCCCCGGCGCGCTTCCCCTGAGCGTGCTCGAGGAGGCGCAGCGCAACTTCCTGAATCACGAGGGCAAGGGCGCCGGGCTCATGGAGATGAGCCACCGCACCAAGCCCTTCGAGAGCGTCCTCTACGCGGCGCGCGACACCCTCGCCGAGCTGTATGGTCTGCCCGACACGCACGAGGTGCTGTTCCTGCAGGGCGGCGCGCACCTGCAATTCGCGATGGTGCCGCTGAACCTCGGCGCCGGGGCCTACGTCGACACCGGCGTGTGGGCGAGCCGGGCCTACGAAGAGGCCGCGCGCGTCGGCCCCGCGTGGAAGATCTGGACGGACAAGGCCAACAACTACCGCGGCGTGCCGGCGTTCGGGACGTCCTTCGACGTGCCCGCCGACGCGAAGTACCTGCACTACACGACGAACAACACGATCTACGGCACGCAGTGGCATCACGTCCCCGAGACGACGCTGCCCCTCGTCTCGGACATGTCGTCGGACTTCCTGTCCCGCCCCCTCGACCTCGGCCGGTTCGCCTTGGTCTATGCCGGCGCCCAGAAGAACGCCGGCCCGAGCGGCGTGACGATCGTCATCGGCCGCAAGGACCTCCTGCGCACGTTCACGGGGGCCGCCACCGTGCCGCTCATCATGCGCTACCCCATCCACGCCGAGAACGACTCCATGTACAACACGCCGAATACCTTCGGCGTCTACATGGTCGGGCTGGTGGCCAAGTGGGTGAAGGCGCAGGGCGGGCTCGCCGGGATGGCTGCGCAGGCCGAGGAGAAGGCCGGGCGCATCTACGGCGTGCTCGACGCGCACCCCGACGTCTTCGAGCCGCACGCCGCGCCGGAGAGCCGCTCGCGCATGAACCTGACGTTCCGCTTGAAGGGCGGGGCGGACGCCGAGAAGACGCTGCTCGCCGCCGCCGACGCCGCGGGCATCGTCGGCCTCAAGGGCCACCGTTCGGTCGGCGGTCTGCGCGCGTCTCTCTACAATGCCGTGCCGCGCGAGAGCGTCGAGGCCCTCGCCCGCCTGCTCGAGGACTTCGCGAAGCGCTGACGCGTCCGTCCCGTCCGCCCCGCCAACAGGAGGCCCCATGGCCGCGCTCCACGTTCGCATGGGCCTCTGGGGCGCCGCCGGCGCCACCGCGGGCATTCTCTCTCACCACGTCGCCGGGGACGCCTCCTGGCTCGCCGGGGCGGTGCGGTACGGATCGCAGCCCATCGGGCAGATCTTCCTGCGCCTCCTGCAGATGCTGGTGGTGCCGCTCGCCTTCGCGGCGCTGGCCCTCGGCGTGGCCGACGTGGGGGACCTGCGGCGCTTCGGGCGCATCGGCCTCAAAACGCTCGTCTACACGGTGGTCGTCTCGTTCGTCGCCGTGCTCATCGGCCTGACGCTGGTGAACCTGCTGCGACCGGGCGATGGCATCGAGCCCGCCGCGCGCGAGCTTCTCACGGCGGGTCTGGCGGACCGCGCGCAGGCCTACACCTCCGGCAAAGCGCCGCCGGCGGGCCTGGATCTGTTGATCACGCTCGTGCCGAGCAACCCCCTCGAGGCCGCTGCGACGGGCAACATTCTGGCGTGGATGACCTTCTCGCTGTTCATCGGCGTGGGGCTTCTGCTCGTCGACACCCCGGGGACGCGGCAGTTTCGCGGGGCGCTCACCGGGCTCTACGAAATCTGCATGCGCCTCTTGCAGGCCATCCTGCGCATTGCGCCGTACGGCGTCGCGGCGCTCCTCTTCACGCTCACCGCGCAGCTCGGCGCCGAGGCCCTCGTGCCCCTCGGCAAGTACGTCGGCGTGGTGCTGCTCGCGCTCGGCCTCCATCAGTTCGGGGTGTATTCGCTCGCCGTCCGTTTCCTGGGTGGCATGCGGCCCCTCGTGTTCTTTCGGGCCATTCAGGAGGCCATGCTGACGGCGTTCTCGACGGCCTCGAGCAACGCCACGCTGCCCACCGCGCTGCGCGTCGCCGAGGAGCGCCTGCAATTGCCCCCGGCCATCGCCCGTTTCGTGCTCACCATCGGGGCAACGGCCAATCAGAACGGCACCGCACTGTTCGAGGGGGTGACGGTGCTCTTTCTGGCGCAGTTCTTCGGCGTCGACCTGTCCCTGACGCAGCAGTTCACCGTGCTCGTCGTCTGCGTACTTGCGGGCATCGGCACTGCGGGCGTGCCGGCCGGCTCGCTCCCGGTCATCGCGATGATTCTGAAGATGGTCGACGTGCCCGTCGAAGGGATCGGCATCATCCTCGGCGTGGACCGTTTCCTCGACATGTGTCGCACCACCCTGAACGTCACCGGCGACCTCGCCGCCGCCGTGGTCATCTCTCGGGGTCAGCCCCGCGGTGCCTTCGAGCCCGCGGCGGCCTCGCCCTCGACCACGGGAACTCCGGAGCCTCGATGACACTGCCTTCCACCGATGCCTTTGCCCTCTCCGACGCCCTCGTGGAGCGGGTCGCCGCGCTGCGCCCGACGATGGCCACCTTCATGGGGGTCCGCGGGCACGACACCGCCTGGGATGACTTCTCGCCCGACGGTCTGTCCCGGCAGGCCGCCCTGCTGACAGAGGTCGACGCCGCGCTCGCCGCGCTGCCGCCGGCCCCCGATGCCTGGCACGGACTCGCCGCCGCGACGCTGGCCGACTTCACGAGCCTGGAGCGCGAGCGCCTGGAGAGCGGCGACGCCTACCACGATCTGAACGGCCTCGCCTCGAGCTTTCAGGTGCTGCGCATGGTCTTCGACGTGATGGACGCGTCGACGCCCGAGGGCGCAGCGGCCGTCGAAGCACGGCTCACCGGCCTGCCCGTCGCGTTGGAGAGTTATCGGCGCCTGCTCTCGCACGGCCTGGAGACGGGCGAGATCGTCGCCGCCCGGCAGGTGCGGCTCGTGATCGATCAGGCCCGCCTGGCCGCGGCGCCGGACGGCTTCTTCACGGGGCTCGCCGCGCGCCTCGACACCCCGGGGGCTGCGGCGGGCGCGGCGGCGACCCGGGCCGCCTACGTGGCCTTCGCGGACTGGCTCGAGGGGGCGTATCTGCCGCAGGCCCGCACACACGACGCCGTCGGGCCCGAACGCTACGCCCGGGCCGCACGGCGGATGCTCGGGGCAATCATCGACCCGGTCGAGACCTATGCCTGGGGCTGGACGGAGGTCCGCACGATTCTGGCCGAGATGACCCGGCTGGCCGCGTCGATCCGCCCGGGGGCCACCCTGACGGAGACGCTCGCCTGGCTTCGGGATGGCTCGGACCTTCGGGCGCCGGATCTCGAGGGCTTCCTGGCCTTCATCCGCGAACGACAGACGCAGGCGCTCGCCGCCCTCGTCGATACCTCTTTCGACGTGCCCGAGCCCGTGCGTCACGTCGAGGTCCGACACGCGCCGGAGACGGGCGTCCGCGGCGCGTATTACATGCAGCCCTCGGAGGACTTCTCCCGGCCGGGTGGCATCTGGTACGCCCGGGACGCGGCCGGCAGCGCCCCCCTCTTCGACGAGGTCAGCACCGCCTACCACGAGGGTTTTCCGGGGCACCACCTGCAGATCGGGCTGCAGATCGCGCAGACGGCGCATCTCTCGCGTTGGCAGCGCCTCGGGGACGGTTTTTCGGGGTACGCGGAGGGCTGGGCGCTCTACGCCGAACAACTCATGCTCGAACTCGGGTTCTACGAGCGGCCCGAGTACGTGCTCGGGATGTATGCGAACCAGCTCATGCGGGCGCTGCGGGTGGTCATCGACATCGGCCTGCACCTCGAGCTGCCCATCCCTGCGGACGCCCCGTTCGAGGCCGGCGAGCCCTGGACGTTCGACCGGGCCGTGCATGTATTGAACACGTTCGGGGGGATGGACGTCACCCATGCCGAGAGCGACGTGAATCGCTACCTCGGCTGGCCGGGGCAGGCCATCAGCTACAAGGTCGGGCAGCGTGTCTTCCTGGCGCTGCGCGAACACTGGCGCGCCTTGCAGGGCGACACGCCGGCGAGCCTGCGGGCGTTTCACACCACCGTGCTCGGCTGTGGCAACGTCGGGCTCGACCGCCTCGAGGCGATCGTCAGGGCGGCGGCGACGCAGCAGCCTTAGCCGCAGTGCCTTCGGAGGCCGGTGCGTCCTCGCCCGGCCCCGACCCCGCACCCGCACCCGCGAAAATAAACGCCTGCACCCGCGGATCCGGCGAGGCGCGCAAGGCGTCCGGCGAACCGACGGCCAGCATTTCGCCCTGATAGACCATGGCGATCTGATCGGCGATGCGAAACGTCGAGAGCATGTCGTGACTGATGACGACCGACGTGATCGGAAACTGTTCGGCGGCTTCGACGATCATGTCGTCGACCCGGCGCATCATCACGGGGTCCTGCCCTGTGGTCGGCTCGTCGTAGATCATGATCTCGGGCTGCGTGATGATCGCCCGCGCGAGGCCGACGCGCTTGCGCTCCCCGTTGGAACACTCCGCCGGGAAGCGCCCGAGCAGGTGGGGCACCTTCAGGCGCTCGGCGACCTCGTCGACCCGCGCCGCGACGGCCTTGCGGTCGAGCCGCGGGGCACCGGGCGCCCGGCGCCGCTCGACCAGCGGAAACGCGATGTTCTCGCGCACCGTCAGCGAGTCGAACAGGGCCGCCCCCTGGAACAGCATGCCGATACGCGCACGCAGGGCGATCAACGCATCCGTGCCGAGGTCGCCGACGCTCTGCCCGAAGACCTCGACCGTGCCGGCGTCGGGCATCAGGAGGCCGGTGATGTGTTTGATCAGCACCGACTTCCCCGAGCCCGAACCGCCGATGACGACCGTGATCTTGCGCGCCGGGATGTCGAGATTCACGCCCTTCAGGACACGATTGGTGCCGAAGGACTTCTCGAGGCCGCGAATGGAGACCACCGGTGGGGGCCCGCTCGGGGCGGCGTCGGTCGGCACCGCCTCGCCCCCCCCCTGCACGCCCCCGGCACCGGGCGCTCCGCCCGCCTCGACGCGGCCCATGCGTTCGACGACCGCATTGCCCATGAACGCGACGACGGCCGGGTTCGGATCGGCCCGAACCTCGTCGAACGACCCCGTCGAGATGATGCGGCCACCGTCGAGCATTGCCATGTGATCCGCGAGGCGCCGGTTCGAGGCCATGTCGTGCGACACGATGACACTCGTGATGCCGAACGTCCGTCGCGTCTTCACGATCAGCTCGTCGACGAACTCGATCATCACCGGGTCGAGGCCCGTCGTCGGCTCGTCGAAGAGCACGACCTCGGGGTTGGTGACCACCGCCCGCGCCAAGGCCACGCGCTTCTTCATGCCGCCGGAGAGCGAGGCCGGCAACAGATCGCGGGCGTGCGGCAGCCCGAGCATCTCGAGCAGCTCGGTGACGAGTCGAGCGATCTCCGGCCGTGCCATGCGGGTATTGTTCGCGAGCGGGAACGCGATGTTGTCGAAGACGGTCAGCGAGTCGATGAGCGCGTAGTTCTGAAAGACCATCGTGCAGCGCTTGCGCAGCTCGGTGCGTTCGCGCTCGCCGATGGCGGCGAGATCCCGACCGAAGAGCAACACCTGCCCGGCGTCCGGCAACGTCAGGCCGTTCATCAGGCGCAGCAGCACGCTCTTGCCGCTCCCGGACTGACCCACGATCACCGTCGTTCGGCCTGGGGTGATCGCCAGGTCGAGCCCGTCGAGGACCGTCTTGTCGCCGAAGCGTTTGGTGACACCCCGCAGCTCGATGACCGGGCGGTCCGCGGGCCAGCGCGGCACGTCGGGCAGGAGCAGGTTGCGCCGTTCCGTCATGGGCCCGCGCGCCAGCGCGCCGCGACCGGGAAAGCCGTCGAGTGACCCTCGCCGTAACCGAAGTAGACGGCGCTGAAGGGTCGGTCGCTCGCGAGCCGCTGCACGGTGCCGCTCGGGGCGGCGAGCTCAATCGTCACATCGAGCGTCCCGGGGATGCCGACGGCCGCGGCGAGGTTCACCAGTTGACCCTGATAGCGCAGGCGCGCGCCGGCGGGCAGGACGACCTGAATGGCGGACCGCATGAAGCCGACCGGCGGGGCGAGCGTCGCCTCGAGCGTTCGGTGGGCGCGGGCGACGGGCGCGAACAGGGCGGGATCACCCAGACCGTTCAACGCGCCGCCGGCGGGCACCGCCTCTTGCCCCGACAGGACACCCATCGCCCAGATGGGGCCCGTCGCCTCCAGACCGAACGGCATGCGGGTCGCAATCTCACAGATTTCGCCGGCGTCGAGCGTGAACGTGTCCGCGGCCACCGAGAGATCGAGACACCGCGGCGTGCCCGGCGTGCCCGCCGGCATGTCTCCGAGGGCGGCGAGGTCCTCCGTCGTCGTCAGGCGCGTCCCGTCGAGATCCGCGACAATCCGGAAGTAGGTGACGTCGTCCGGATCGTTCCCCGCCCGGAACGGGGCCGGGACCAGGGTGTAGCTCTGCGCCCAGCGGTCGGCGGGCGCCAGGAACTCCTCGACGTGGTCACAGGCGGAGAGCGAGTGCGGCATGCGCGTGCAGGTGTGGCTGCTGAGGACGCCGATGGGGGCGTCCGCGGTGACGAGCGTCCCGCTGAGATCCGGGACGCGGTTGGCGTCGGGCACCATCACCGGCGACGACAGCGTGGCCGCGTCGCCCGGCTGCAATGCCACGGACCGCCGCGCACCGTTCGACACCAGGCGCCCCCCCGCGTCGAGGACCACGGTCGCCGCCGCCGCCGCCGGCGCAACGTCGACGGAGGTCGCGCCTGCGGGCACGACCGAGAGGTGGGCCGGGTAGACGCCGCCGAATCCCGTCGGCCAGCTCGGGACCGCAAGGGCCCGGAACCGGCGTCCGCTCAGTGCCGTCGGCGGCACCAGCGAGGCGTCCGCGGAGAAGTACTGCGAGCTCTGGATCGGGCTGTGTTGCACGACGACCACCGGCAGGTCGCTCGTCAGATGCCACGTCGCCCGCCGCACGGCCGAGCGCGTGAGGTCCTGCGCCGGATTCGGGTGGGGCAGAATGAACCGGGCGAACCCGCCCGCAGGGATCCGGGCGGCGTGCGCGGAGCCGATCTGATCCTGGACCGCCGCGCCGGCGCCGTCGAAGATGGCCGAGGTCAGCGTCTCGGCCGCCCCCCCGAACGCGGACGGATTGGCCGGCACCACCACGCGGCTCACGAGCACCGCCTCGCGTTCGTCGGCGTCGCGGATGTGCACCTCGACACCGACGTTCGACGGGTTGGCGACCATCACGCCGAACGGGATGGCGACGTTGCCGTCGGGCGCGCCGAAGATGAGGTTCGGGCTCTCCGTGAAGCGGAAGTCGCAGCCGCGCTCTCCCTCGAGGCGAGCGGCGTTGGCGCACGTGATGGCCGTGCAGCGGTCGGCATCACAGACCTCGCCGGCGCCGCAGAGGCTCGAGACCCAGACGCCGTCGACACATCGCCGGACGAGGGCGATGTCGCCGGGATCACAGGTCTGAGCGTCCGGGGGACACCCGGGGCTCGGGCCGGCGTCGACGTCGACCTGATTGTCACAGGCGTTGCCACGCCCGTCGCCGTCGTCGTCGAGCTGACTGAAATTCGGGACGAGCGGACAGTTGTCGCAGGCATCCCCGACGCCGTCGTTGTCCGTGTCCGCCCGGTTCGCCGACGGCACGCGCGGGCAGTTGTCCTCCGCGTCGGGAATGCCATCGCCGTCGTCGTCGCCCTCGACTTCGCAGGCGTTGCCAATGCCATCGCCGTCGTCGTCGAGCTGACTGAAGTTGGGCGTCTGCGCGCAGTTGTCACACGCGTCGCCGACACCGTCGTTGTCCGCGTCCCGCTGATCGGGGTTGAAGACCACCGCGCAGTTGTCCGCGCGCCCGGGCACCCCGTCCGCGTCGTCGTCGTCGAGATCGCAGGCGTCGCCGACGCCATCGGCGTCACCATCGGCCTGATCGGCGTTGGTGGTGTCGGGGCAGTTGTCGCAGACGTCACCGGCGTCGTCGTCGTCCCGGTCGGCCTGATTGTTGTTTGCGGCCCGCGGGCAGTTGTCCTCCGCGTCGGGCACGCCGTCATCGTCGCGGTCGCCCGGCGGACCGATGGCCGCGTCGGGATCGGGGAGCGACGCGTCCGGGGTCTCCCCGCCGACCGGGGGGTCGTTGCCGCCCGCCCCGCCGGGGTTCTCGCCCCCGGAGCCGCCCGCGGGGTCTCCCCCCGCGCCGCCGGGCGCCGCCCCCCCCGTGCCGCCCGTCCCACCCGACGGTGGGGTGTCACCCCCCGCGGGGCCGGCGTCCGTGCCCGGGCCGACCGCGCCGGCGTCCTTCGCCGAGTCGTTCGTCGCGAGGCAACCTGCCAGACCCAGGACCATCAGGGCCACCTTCGCGGCCGGTCGTCGCACGATCATGTTCTCTCCGAGTGCTCAGCGGGGGGCGAGCCGGTCGAACGCGCCCGGCTCCAGTTCGTCGAGGGTCGCGCGCCCGGCGACCTCGGTCAAGGCGAGGTCGGCGATGGCGCCCTTGTGAAGCGTGGACACGACGGCGCCCGTCTCGAGGGTCTGCCAGCCCTCCCACGTCATGCGGACACCGCCGACCGGGAGAATCTGCACCCACATCTGCCACGCCGTCGGGCGCCCGTCCGGGCCGACATGCCAGAGGTACGCATCCCCCGGCGTCACGCCCCCGCTGCCGTAAGTGACGAGCAGGGCGACGCCGGTCTCGGTCGCCACCAGCGCCCGCTGTGTCCCGTCGTCGAAGAGTTTGACGAGGGGGTTGAGCCAGAAGGTGTCGTTGCAGAACGCCTTCCAGGCGCCCGCGAGCGCGTCGTCGAGCGCTTCGCCGCTCAGCGGTCGCCCGTCCTCGAACGCGACGCCCGTCCGATCGTGCGTGCGAAAGAGGATCTCACGGTCGCCCGCTCGCAGCCGGGCGCGGCCTTTGGCGCGGTCCCAGAGCCAGGCGTTCTTGCCCCGGAACACGAACCGAACCGCCCCGGTGCGCGCCCAGGCATCGGCGTCGACGGCGGCGGCCAGGCTACGGGCGAGCGCGTCGGCCTCGGCGCTCGGCGCCGCCTCGGGCCGCCGTTCGGAGACGAGCCCGCAGCCGACGGCCAGGGCGAGTGCCGCCCCGGCGACGGAAAGACCCAGGCGCCGAAGGAGGCGGCCCATGGCCTGTGCTCAGTACGTGCCGACGAGCGTGAACGAGAGCTCGGTCTCGTCGCGGTGCGTGAAGAATGTGTTCACGATGCCATCGCGCAACACATTCCCACCGTGCTCGACCGCGAGCGAGAGGCTCAGGTACTGAAGCGGATCGTAGGAGACGTGCGCCTCCCAATCGTAGCTCTGGTACCAGATGGCGGCATCGGACGTCGAACTCTCGTGGTCGTCGCGGGACGCGTACTTGCGCTGCCAGCCGGAGCCGGCCGACGCCCCGACGCCGAGACTGCCGAAACGCTCGGTCTCGAGGAACGTCCAGTCGACACCGCCGTGAAGGCCGAGCTCCCACTGCACGTTCATCACCCCGTCGATGCCGGCGCGCTCGGCATACTCGTGCCAGCGGTACCGCGCGTCGGGCGAGAAGGACAGCGTCAGCCCGTGCGCGAGCTCATAGGACGAGATCAGGACGTACTGGGGCGCGACGTAGAGGTCCTGCGCGAGGCTCGCGCGGGAGGTCGGCAGGAAGAACGCCAGCCGGTGCACGAGATTGAGCGTGTTGTTCTCGTCGAAAGCAATCGGCGAGGCGTAGCTGAGCCCGATGGAGGTGTCGCGGAACTTGACCCCCGACTCGCCGGGCTCGGCGACGAACCGCTCCTGCAGCCCGAACCGGACGAAGACCTTGCCACGTTCGAACACCCCGACGTTGCCGCCGAGCGTGTAGAGCATGACGCGGTCGTTGGCGGGATCGGGATCGGAGACCGCGAGCTGCCGATAGTTGGCCGAAGCCGTGGCCTGCCACTGCCGCTTGGGCCCGGCTTCCGTCGACGCCGTGCTCGCGGCGCTGGCGGCGAGACCGGGACCCGCCCCTTCGGCGGCGAGCGCGGGCGTGGCGAGGGCCAGAAGGCCGGTGCCGAGCGCGGGGATGAGGGCGGGGCGCATGGCTCAGAACCCGACGAAGTTGTTGAAGTACTCGTAGTACGCCAGGAGGATCTTCAGCCCGTAGTTGTCGGTGTCCGCCGAGGCGTCCGAGCGGAGCGCCTCGTTGTACTCCTTGACGAACTGGTAGGCGACGGGCGCCTTGGACTTGCTGGCGACGAGGTGCCAGGAGCGATCGGGCAGGTACGAGTAGATGTACTCCTCGCCGTTGCGCAGGAACGACTGCGTCGAGTTGTCCGCGCGGGTGGCCTCCGCAACCGTCCCCTCACCGTACTCCGCCTCGAGGTCCTCGGCGCGGTTGTAGCGCTGGATGGCGATGCGGTCGCGGTACTGAATGTTGCCGATCAGGTTGGTGTTCGTGACGGCCGCGAAGATGTTCAGCGCGTAGTACTTGAACCAGGGGAAGGTGTCGTAGTTCGCGCCGAGCATGTCGTCGAGCACCCGCTGTGCGAGCGCGTCGTTCTGCGTCCCGAATGCGGCGTCGTACATCGACGAGTAGGTCGCCACGTTGGGGTCGTAGTAGGAGATGTCCTGAAGGTCCATGAACGCGAACGTCGCGAACAGCTTGTCGATGATGATGCCCAGGCGGATGACGTCGCCGTAGAACGGGTCGTACTCCGTTTGGTAGTTCCGCTCGCTGGCCGGCTCGTTGAGGATCGAGTCGTAGAACGCCATGGTCATGCCGATGGCCGCGGAGATGTCGTTGTAGAAGTCCAACGACATCTCGTCGTACTCCTGGTCGGTCTTGACGTTCGACGGGTCCTCGACCTGATCGAGACGCTTGAGGACCTCCTGCACGCCGCCGCCGCCCCAGTCGAACAGGGCGAGGTGCCACATGCGCTGGATGTCGTAGACGGACGCGTAGACCCCGCCGACGTAGCCGGTGGTGTCCCAGAACTTGCGGTACGCGCGCTTGTTGCGCAGTTCGTACAGCCAGTCGTACTGCTCGATGTCGTTGAGGACGATCTGCGCCGGGGTGATGCCGAGGTCGAACGCGCGGCAGAGCGGCGAGCGCAGGCGGTGCTCGTCGGTGCAGTAGAGCGGGTTCTCCTTCATCGCGGCCTCGCGGGCCTTCTCGTCGCCGTAAATCCAGCTCAGCGCGAGCTCGTCGTAACGGCCCCAGGTGCGGGGCGTGTTGGCCTCGGCCCACGGCGCGACGTAGTCCATCACCGAAGCCGAGATCTCCTCGGGCCGGGTGTAGATGGGATCGGCGCTGCCGTAGAAGTTGTGGCGCAGGCCGATGTTGTGGCCGAACTCGTGGATGCCCGTCTTGAACACGACGGCGTCGATGATGCGGTCCGAGTACTCGGCGTCGCTCTCCCAGGTGTGCTTGCCGTCGTCGCGCTCGATGCAGCGCCGGGCCGACTTCCCGATGGCCTGGATGGCATCGGTGTCCTCGAAGACGTGCACGTTGTTGTTGGCGAGGAGCTGATCGCGGTCGTGCTTCAGCTCGGTGTGCAGCTTCTGCCACTCGCGGAACTGCTCGCGGAAATCGAGCTGAGCGGCGATGCCCTCGCGGCCGTAGAGCGCGAGGCCCTCGAACGGGTTCTCGTTGGCGGCGATGCCCTCGAGGCGCTGCTGGAAGACGCGCACCTTCTCCATCTTCTCGCGCAGCTGCGGGAGACGGCTCTGGTGGTCGCCGGGGCGATAGACGTAGGGGTTGTACCCGGGCTCGCCGTAGCGGAGCTCGGGCAGGATGCGCTGGAAGTTCTTGGCGAAGTCGGGGTGCGTCTGCGCGGGCACGAAGTCCGCCTTGGTGCCCGTCGCCGACTCCTCCGGAATGTTCATCGTGCGACGCATCTCGGTGAAGAGGGCCGAGCCGAGGCGCGGGGTGCCGGTGCACGCATCGAGGGCCGTCTGGCGCTCGGCGGCGCAGTCGCGCTCACCGCTGGCATTGTTGGCGTCGCAGTCGGCCTTGGCGTCATCGGCCTTGGAGGCGCAGAGTTCGGGGTTGCCCGGGGCGACCGTCGCGCCGGCGGGGCACTCGATCTCCTCCCAGGGCTTGTCCGGATCCGGCTTCGCCTCGCCGCCCTTCGCCTCCAGGAAGTTCTGGACGCGGTAGCGGTAGATGTCGAGACCGACGTTGTAGAGGTTCATCGTGGCGCTGAAGACCTCGCCCGTGCGGGGGTCGGCGGTCGACGGGCCGTACCCGAGCAGACCGAGCGTCGTATCGATGTCGTGGTGCCAGTTGGCGAAGCTGTAGCGCATGTCGCCGTGGCGCCGCTTGACACCGCCGTCGTCCCATTCGCGGAACGCGATGCGCATCTTGGCGCCGGCCTTCTCGAGAATGTCGTTCGTCGCCTTGGCGATGTCATCCGCGAACATCGACTTGTATTCGGGCGGGAAGCCGGGGTGGAAGTAGAAGACCACCGGCTCCTCGCGGGCCGGATTCCAGCGCTTCGCGAGGGCTTTGGCGGAGAACAGACCCGTGTCGTGGTCACGGAACAGGTTGAGGACCTGGAAGACACCGTACTTCTTGTTGACGATGTCTTTCTCGCCGATCTCCTCGGCCTCGTAGCTCGGCACGAACGTTTCGGTGCCGTCGGCGCCCGTCGTCGACTCGCCCGTCTTCGGGCGGTGGAACGAGAAGCGGTACCGGATGGTGCTCGTGCCCGTGCCGGTGGCCAGCATGATCATGTCATAGCAGCCACCGGTGACCGTGAGCTGGTAGGTGACCTCGACCTCGAACCCGAGCTCTTCGGTGCCGGTCTCGGAACACTTCGCCGGTGTGTCGAGGATGGCCTGGCGGGCGGTCTTGCAGGCATCGCTGCCCGTCTCGAGCCCCTCGCAGGCGGCCTCGTACTTCGCGCGGCGCGCGCTGTATTCGGCCTCGACCTCGTCGGGGGCGCAGGTCTTCTCCCAGGAGAACGAGTCCGGCACGTAGTGCGTCGTGACCGTGCTCGCGCACCACGAGAGCAGTTCGCCGTAGAACCAGGCCGCGTTCGTGATGGGGTCGAGCGAGCTGGTGGAGAAATCCACGCGGAACTTCTGGCGCGACTGCCAGGGCAGCTCGGTGTTCTCTTCGAGGTAGTTGGTGCGCTCGCCGTCGAGGCTCTCGCGGAGCTTCACGTCGACGTGCTGACCGGAGAACTCGAGGAGCACGTTGCCCTCGGTCGTGGCGAGGTCGTCGTCCGGATCCGCGGCGCGGTCTTCCTGGAGGCGGTCCGCCGAGACGATCTGCAGCGCGTTGTCCCGGAAACGGAACTTCACGAGCTTCGGATCGCCCTCGAGGCCGGGGAAGGCATAGTCGCCGACGACGTTGGGCGAGCTCGCACCGACCACGGTGACGCGGTAGAGCCAGTTGTCGTCTTCGGTGGCGGTGTAGCGCGTGTCCGGCTGGGTCAGGTCTTCCTTCTCGAGGTAGACCGACTCGGTGCTCAGGCCGTTGCGGATGGGGCGATGGTCGACGCAGGCGGTGGCGAGCAGGCCACCGGCGGCGGCGAAGAGTAGACGGGTGTTCATGGTCAGCATCTCCCTCAGCGCCAGATGTTGGCCTGGGTGGCCCGGCCATTGCTCGTGTAGAAGCTCACCTGATTGGTCAGGGAGACGACCTCGTCGAGCACGTTGCCGTTGATGGAGTAGTTGTAGACGATGTCGCAGGCGCGCCATGCGGCCTCGCCCTTGGTCGACACGAAGGCCTCGACCTTCTCGCGGACGTCGTCGCCGAAGCGGATGGACAGACCCGGGCAGAGTTCGACGGCCTGCTTGAAGCCGCCCTCGGAGATGCGGCCGATCTTCCCGTTGGCCTCGACCCAGAAGAGCATCGAGGTCTCGGCGCCGTTCAGAGAGACGACGTTGGCGGGCACGAACTCCCACCGCTGACCGCGGATCTGCTTGAGATAGCCGTTGCGGTCTTCGATCGGGTCACCGGCAACCGTGTAGCTGTGTTTCGTCGCGCCCTCGTCGCCGACGGCCTCGTAGACCTCGATGTCGAGGGTGTTGAGCTTGCGGTCGAAGCCCTTGACCGTGATGCCCGAGGCACCGAGGGCCAGGTTGTTCTTCGCCGGGTCGAGCTTGGCGAGGTCGATGCCGTAGTACGGCGACTTCTCGCCGAGCGCCGGCTTCTCGCGGGCCCGCTCGTTCCACGAGTTGTAGATGCGGTCGACGGCCGTGTAGCCCTTCGTGACGCCGACGTAGGTCAGCGCGTCGAAGTTCAGGCTGAACTGCACGACCACCCGGTAGGGCACGCCGTCGAGGATGAAGTTCGCGTAGCCGACGGACCACCGCTTGTCGTCCGTGTTGAAGAAGCGCTTCACCGCGAGGTCGTCGTTGACGTGCCCGTGGGTGAAGGTCTCGATGACCGCATCGGTGAAGGTCTCGAGCAGCCAGGTCGACTCGATGACCCGGGGATCGACCTGCGCCTGCTGCTCCGGGCTCAGCGCGTCGTAGTCGGCGCGGACGCCGGTCACGACGTCGGCGAGCCAGTCCCGCTGCGTATTGCCCTTCTTGTAGGTGATCTGCTCGATGGCGCGGGGCTCGTCGGCCTCGTCCTCTTCGAGATCGCGGGGCAGGTCGAGCTCCCAGGCCAGGAAGGGGTGGGCCGGCGCGACGACGGGCCCTTCGACCGACGCGTCGGGGACCGGAGCGGGCTCGCCCGAAGCGTCGGTCTGCACCGGGCCGCTCGCCGCGTCGCTTTCGACGGGCAAGGAAGCGTCGGCCTGCACCGGGGGCAGCATCGCGTCGGTTGCGCCGAGGCCGCCGTCGGCGCCTTCGCCACCGCCGATGGCCGGGGCGTCGACCGCCTCGCGGATGCGCTGCTCGAGCTTGCTCTTGAAGAGGCGCGCCAGCGTGCGGGGCCGGAACTCGGCGACCGGGGCGCTCAGGTTGCGCGACCACGAGAACCCGCGGAGTTCGTCGCCATCGACGGGCCGCTCGCCGTCCTTGAAGACCTTCGCGCCGCCGGCGTCCATGTCGCGCTTGAAGGTGAACGTCGCGCCGTTGAACTCGACGTCGACGCCGTCTCGCTGGCCGTGCACGTTGAAGTTGGCGCGCTGGAGCGTCTTCTCGCTGTTCTCGCCGGCGCCGATGCAGCGCTCGCGGAAGTCGCCGTAGTCGAGCGTGTCGAGCATCGAGATCTGGCAATCCGGGCGGTTGACGCTGGCGAACACGGGGCCGAAGTTCGCGCCCTCTCCCATGTTCACCGCCGTTTCGGCCTCGAACGGCGCCACGCGCACGGGGAAGACCGACATCGCGACGATCTGCCCCTCGGGCTGGAAGACGACGATCAGGCCGGAGTCGGTGATGTCCACCCGCGTGACCTTGTCGGCCAGGAAGATGACGTCGCAGACCTTGGCGTCGAGGCAGCTGAAGTCCTCGGGGAAGGGCTCGTCGCCGAAGAACGTCTCGCGGACCATCTTGTAGAGGGCGTTGACGTTCTTGGGGTTGACCCACGCGCGGGGCGCGGCCTCTTCCTCGCCCTGCGCGGCGTACTGATCGAGTTCCTGCCCGTCGACCGTCATCCGGTCGCGCAGCGTGAGTCGGACGGGAATCTTCGCCGTGGCGCCTTCGGCGTTTACGCCGGTGTACTCGCCCTCGAGCGCGCCCTGGTACTGCGTGAGCGCGAGCTCCTGCACCACGAGGCGGGTCTCCTGATCGAACAGGAAGACCACCTCCTGCAGGGGGCCCCAGACGAAGCCGTCCGCGTAGATGTCCGGATCGCACCAGGCGCCCTCGCCGAGCAGCTCGTCGGCGTGCATGGGGCGGTTGTCCGGCGTCCACATGGGCACGCCACCGATGGACTCGTTGGGGATGATGGGCTTCTTGACCATCTCCTTGATGAGCTCATCGTTCTCCTGGACGCTGCAGAACTTGCCACGACCCGTGTCGTCGCGGTTCTCCTCGTCCGTGTCGAAGGTCTTCGTGCCTTCGGGCGTGAAGCTCTGGGACGGATCCAGGCCGTTCTGGGACGCCGGATCGCCGGTGTTGGGCGTGAAGACCTGGTCGGGACCATCCTCGCAGCCGAAGCCGGCGACGACGGACGTCGTGCTCAGGCCGGCGAGCAGAGCGAGCGTACGACAGCGCATGGGCATACTCCTGATTCCTCCGCGACGGTACCGGGGGGGTACCACGGGACTTTCCGGGACATTCGAGCGCGGAACCATGCCCCGACGGGGCGACTGGTTCAAGAAATACGGCGGCACCCGTGGCGGATGTCGAAAAAAAGGGCTTTCAATCGACATACATGTCGATTAACATAAATTTCATGCGATTCATCGTTTGCAGCCGCCAACGCCCCGATCTCACCGCCGACGAACGGCAACGCCTGTACGCCGCGGCCGAGTCGTTTTACACCAAAATGCCGGCAGATGTGAAGCTCGAAGCGGACTACATTCTCGCCGACCGCTCGGGCTCGTATTCGGTGCTCACCGTGCCCGATCGCGAAACCCTGGATGCCATCATGGCGCCCTTTGCCGGGCTCGTCGTCGCGGAGATCCACTCCCTGCTCGAGGGTGGCCCGTGAGGCTCACGCAGACGGGCGAGTACGCGTTGCGGGCCATGGCGTACATGGCCAACCTGCCGCCCGGACAGGCGGTGCGGGCCCGGGATCTGGCCGTTCCGACGGCCGTCCCGCCCCACTACCTTTCCAAGCTCATGCGGCAACTGGTCGTCGCCGGCCTCATTCACTCCCAGAAGGGTCACGGCGGCGGGTTCGTGCTGGCCAAGGCCCCGGAGGAGATCACCCTCGAGGCCGTGCTCGCCGCGACGCACGTTTCACTGGTGCAGGAGGAGTGCGCGTTCGGCTGGCATCACTGCAACGCCGGGCGGCCGTGCCCGCTGCACGAAGCGTGGTCCCGGCTGAAGACGGCGTGCCTGCGCTGGGCGCGGGACACGACGCTCGCGGACCTCCGCGGCGCAGACCTCACCGTCTTCCAGGAGCGCATGGGCGAGGCGCCGACGCTCTCGAGCTTCAGGGCAGCAGTCGCGAATAGACCGTGAGCAGGGCGGCGATCGCGACGTAGTACGCGAGCGTGCGCACGCCGATCAGGCCGGCCAGGTAGAAGACGGCGTGGGCCACGCGAGCGCCGAGGAAGACCTGGCAGGCCAGCGCGCTGACGTCGTCGGCCCGGCCGGCGAGGTGGACCACGACGACCGCCGCGGCGAACAGCGGCCAGTTCTCCGCATGATTGGCGGCGGCGCGCTGGGCGCGACCGATCCAGGCGGGGAACTCCGGGTGGTGTTCCCGGTTGCCGAGCCCCCACGCGACCCCCGCCGCGCGCAGACGCCCGCCGGAGGGTATGTAGATCAGCACGAGCCCCCACAGCGTGAAGAGGACGAGCATCCAGAGGTCCGTGGTCATCGGGCGACCGCCGCCGCCGAGCTGGCGCCCGCGGCCGACTCGACGGCCTCCCAGCAGGCGGTCTGCCACGTCACCATGGTCCGGTCGATCAGATCGCGCAGTGCCAGGGAGGCCTCGTCCGGAGGCAGCGAGAGCACCCGGTCGAACGCTTCCCGGTCAGCAGCGAGGCGCGCCCGGGTCTCCGGCTGGCGCGCGAGGGTCTCGAGGTGCCGGAAGTAGGCCTCGTGAAGCCGGAACTTGTGGAGATCCTTGAGCACTTGCATCGTCAGGACGTTGTGCGTGCCCTCCCAGGACTCCAGCACGATGCAGTCTCGCCAGAGCCGCGGCAGCACGGAGAAGTCCTCGATGGCACCATTGCCGCCGAGCACCTCGATGGCTTCGTGGACCGCGGCCGTCGACCGCACGGAGGTCCAGTACTTGTTCATGTTGACCACGAGCCGGAACACATCCCGCTCGTCGGCGCTCGCCGTGCCGAGCGCCATGCGATCGACGAGGGCGACGAGCTCGAAGGTGCCGGCCACGGCGAGCCGCCGCTCGCGGGCGAGGAAACGCAAGGACCGCTGCACCAGGGGGAATCGGTCGATCGGGCCACCGAACGCCTGGCGATGGCGCGCATAGGTGGTCGCCTCGATCTCGGCCCGGCGCATGATGCCGCAGGCCGCCACGGCGTTGTAGAGGCGGCTCGTGTTCAGGACGATGTCGACGACTGCCTTGAACCCCCCCTCGACGGCGCCGACGGGCCAGGCCAGGGCGTCCACGAAGTCCGCCTCGCCGCTCGCCATGCTGCGCGTGCCGAGTTTGTATTTCAGCCGGCGGACGTACACGCCGTTGGGGCTGCCGTCGGGCCGCAGGCGCGGCACGACGAAGGCGCCGAGGCCGGCGGTGCCCGCCGGTGCCCCCGCGGGCCGGGCCGTCACGAGGTAGAGATCGGCGTCGATGACGGAACAGAACCACTTTTCACCGGAGATCGCCCAGCCCTCGGGGGTCTCGCGCGCGGTGACCACGTTCGTCCCGACGTCCGAGCCCCCCTGGATTTCGGTCAGGAACTGTGCGCCGTGGAAGTGTTCGGGGGCGTTGCGGTCGAGATGGAACAGACCCGGCAGAAGCCGGGCCTTGAGCTCGTCGTCGGCGCGGGCCTGCAGGATCTTTACGAGCCCCGCAGTGCAGGCGAGCGGGCAGAGGTGCCCCCCCTCGCCGTGGTGACCCACCAGGTAGGCGTAGGCCATCTGGATGCGATCGTGGCCGGGCTCGGCGTACCGACCGATGACACCGGTGCGATAGATGCGCCGTCCGATCTCGGCATAGCTCGGATGAAAGACGACGGCCTCGGTGCGGTGACCGAGCCCATCCCACCGGCGAAGGACCGGCAGGTTCTCGTCGCGGTTGTTCTCCCGCACGAGCGCGTCGATCTCGGTTGCGCTCTCGGCGCCGAACGCCGCGAGGTCGTCGTGCGCGTCCGCAAACGCGCGTGTCCCGAGGTGGTGCCGAAGCACGCGCTGAAGGTCGACGTCGGAGGTGAAGTGATTGGCGGCCTTGTCGAGCTCCCAGGCACGCAGTGCGCGGCGGGTCGACTCGGGGTTCGGTGCGGGGGCGGGGCGGTCGTGTGCGCTCATGGTGCGGCAGCGTACCGCGCCGGCCGCCCCGGTCAAGACCGGGTCACCCGACCGTGACCGGGATCTGTCGCGGTCTGACCGCCGCCGATTTCGGCAGCCGCAGATGCAGCACGCCACGCTCGAGGGCGGCCGTCACCTTCTCTGCGTCGAAGACCGGCGCGACGGTGAAGACCCGGCGGTACGTCAGCGTGGTGTCCCCCATCGGGCGCGTCGCCTCGAGCGTCAGGCGCTCCGGCTCGAACTGAATGTTCACGCCGTCCCGCGCGACGCCCGGCAGATCGGCGAGCAGGAGGAGCTCGTGTTCGTTCTCGTAGATGTCCACGGCGGGCGCGATGGCGCGCGCCGGGCGGGTCTGTTCGGTGCGGGCCGCTTCGTTGCCACGGTCCGATGCGGGGAGGTTCTCTCGAGTTCGGGTTGCCATGATGTGTTTCTCCATGTGTTCGGGGTGATGCGTTTCGTGAGAAGGGCCAAGCGCGCGAGCCCGGCTCAGAGGGTCGGCGCGAATTGGACGCCGAAGCGAGCAGCACGATGGGCCCGACAGGCAAGGAGTGGGGGTGCACGACATCTGGGTGCTGTACCCGGGGTACAGCCCCAGATGTTGGGGGCCCCACGACGCCGCAAGTCGGGATTCAGCGGGCTGCGGAGCCGGCGGACAATTTCCGCCGACCCTCTCAGCCGGCCGTGATCGTCACCCGGCGGGGCTGCGCGTCGGCCGCTTTGGCGAGACGCACGGTCAGCACGCCGTCGGTCAGCGTCGCTCGCACGCGCTCGGGATCGATCCGGCAAGGCAGGGCGAAGCTGCGCGTGGCCTGAAAGCCGGCGCGCTCCTGACGGTGCGGCTTGTAGCCCTCGGGCGCCGCCACGACGCGCTTGACCCCGAGCGTCAGCACGTCCTGATTCAGCGTAAGCTGCAGGTCGGTCTCGGCGACGCCCGGCAGATCGGCCGTCATCTCCACGGCGTCGCCCCGGTCCACGAACGCGGGCGCCACGGGGCGGCTCGGCCGCCACTCGCGATCGAGCTCGTCGAACACACGGTCGAGCCGGCGTCGGAAGTCTTCCATCGGACCGAAACCGGCGAAGGGTTCGTAGTCGTCCCAGCGGAACAGCATGACAGATCTCCTGTGCAGTGGAGGGTGCGCGCACGTTCGGACGACGAGCCGATACATGACCGCTCGACTCGACGCAGAGCGGGGCGCGCAGGGGTTTCGTTGGCCTCGGGGCCACCACCGCGGGCGCCCCGTCTCGACTGACGGAGAGGTAATCACGCCCCCGGAGGCGTCAAGCCCGGGTCGAAAAAAGCAGTGGCGGGCGGGCGACGCGGCCGTCGGTCAGCGACAGAACCCCAGTTCGGCACGGACGTCGTCGTACGGATCGCGGGTATCCCGGTCATCGAGCACGTATGTCCCGACCTCACAGGTCGTGCCCGCCGCGCAGTCGCCGTCGGCGAAACACAGGCCGAGGCATCGCCCCTCGGCGCACGCCCCGAGCTGGCATGCCGCGTCGGCGTCACAGGGCTCACCTGCCCCTCCGGGCCCCTCCGCCGTCTGGCAACGCGTCTCGAAGCGATCGCCCTCGGCGGCGCGCCGCGGCGCGCAGGTCTCCCCGGCCGGGCAGCGGCGCTGCCCGTCGCACGGCGCGTCCGAGCCGCTGTCGAGCGCACAGTAGGGCAGGCCGCTCAACACATCGTCGGCGACGAGCGCGGTGCCACCGTCGTCGATGAAGAAGATCCCGGCGTCGTAACACCGCCGCCCGGCCGGACACTCGGCGTCATCGGCGCACGGGCCGAAGCACGTGCCGTCGCCGAGGCAGATGCCCGTGCGGCAAGCCGAATCGTCGGCACAGGGCGCCCCCGAGCCCCCCGGCCCCGCGTCCGCAGGTGCCGGCAGGCACGCCAGGGTGAAGCCGCGGGGCGCGTCCGGCCGCGGCAACAGCGTGCAGACGTCGCCCGCACCGCAATCCGAGGGCGAGTCGCAGGCCTGAATCTGGCGCAGACACACCCGGAAGCGGTTCTCCGTCTCGCCGACGTTCAGGCGCGTCCAGGCGCAGGCCGAGCCCGGCGCGCAATCCGAGTCGTCGCGACACAGACCCAGGCACGTCGACCCGTAGAAGCAAGCGTCACTCGCGCACTCGGCGTCGGCCTCGCAGGCCGCCCCGGCCCGACCCGGCCCCACGGTCGGCTCGCACGTCGAGCCGAAGACCTCGCTGCCGGGGGCGACATACAGCCGGCAGTACGTACCCGCCGGGCAGTCGGCGTCGCGTCCGCAGCTCAGGTTGAGGTCGGCCGGGAGACAGATGCGATCGAGGGAATGGCACTGCAGGCCGGGACGGCAATCGGTGCTGCGACAGCCGGGCCGGCAGAGGAAGTCATTGTCGCAGTACCAGGCGGGCGGGCAATCCGTCGCGCGGACACAGGGGAGGTCGTCCTGCGCGTCGCAATTGCTGTCGAAACCATCCCCCGGCGTCTCGACGGCGTTCGGCGAGCGGCGCGGATCCTCGTCGTCGCAGTCTTCGGGCGGCGAGACGCCATCCCCGTCGCGGTCGAGGGGGTCGACGACGGACGCGTCGGTGTCGACGGGGGGGCGAGCGCCACCGCCCCCTGCGCCGCCCGCGGTCGCGTCCCCCCCCGAGGGGCCGCCGTCGCCGACGGACGGACGGGCGTCCCCACCGGGGCCCGCGTCCACACCGGGCGTCGGGCCGATTCGAGCGGCGTCGCCACTCGGCGTGACCACGTAGCCGGCGAGACCGGCGTCCTCCCGGGCGAGCTCCCCACCGGCGCACGCGGCGAGCACCACCGCGATCACCCCGCCGGGGACGAACGCCCCCCGTCGGCGCGCGGCGCTTCGCGCGCTCACGCGCCCCCCTCCTCGCGCAGGTTCACGGCCCGCAGCGGCTCCCGCAGGGCCTTCGTGAGCTCGAGCGCGGCCGCCCGCAGCTCGGCGAGTGACTCCTCGGCAAACCCGGAGATCCCCTCGAAGAGGGGCTCCGCGAGATCGTCGAGCCGGATGGGTCGGGCGGCGTCGAGCCGGAGCGCCCGCGTTCGGAGCGCGTGCGCGAGCTGCGCCGGGGTGGGGTCGAAGCCGTCGTCCTTGAACAGCAGATCGAGGGGGGACTGGTCGACCCAGCCTTCGAGGTACGCCTGGTGCCGACCGAACGTCTGTTCGAGCAACACCTGGCGGAACCCGTCGAGGATGCCCCGCAGTCCCAGAATCCGCTGGGACTGCGGCGAGTCCTCCGCGGTGGGGAAAACGGCCTCGAGCTGATCGAGGTAGCCGTCCGTCAGCGTCTCGAGACGCGCGTCGACCGTCTCTCTGACCCGGTCGACCGCGTCCCCGACCGCGGCCTCGACCCGCGCCCGGATGGCCCGGACGACGTGGGCGCGCCCGGTCTGCCCGCGGTTCTCGCGCAGAATCTCGGCGAGATCCCGGCTCGCCTGCTCGACCGCCGCCGCGATCGCACCCTGCAGACGCGGCGGGGTGTCCTCTTCGATCTCCGCCCGGACCCGGGCCCGATCGAGGGCGACGCCCTCGATCAGCGCCATGAGCGCCGTCGCGCGGTCGGCGAGCAGGGCGTGACGATCTTCGACCTGTCCGACCACCTGGGCGAGCAACGTGCGCGCCCGACCGCGCCCGGCGCGGGCCTTGATCCAGGCCGAGCGCAGGAAGAACTGCCGCTTCAGGACCCGGTGCAGACGGGCGATGCCGGCCCGACGCAGCTCCTCGACGTTCTTCGTGCGCAGCCCGTGCAGCGCCACCTTCGCGCTCACGGGCAGGACGTCCTCCACCGCGGCGCCGAGCGTCATGCGGGCGCGATTCACGGCGGCCTCGACCTGGGTCGGGTCGTGCCCCTCGACCCGGGAGACGATCGCGATCGCATCCATCGGCCGCTCCGCGAGCCATCGTGCGGCGTCTTTCCAGTGGTGCGGCGGCTGGTCGACGCCCACGAGCCAGATGATCGCGTCGGCGTCGGCGAGCAGCGGGTCGTCGCGACGCTCGAGCGAGGCCTCCGGCACGTCGAGGATACTGGCCTTGGTGAGCTCTTCGATGGGGTAGAGGATCTCGACGAGCTGCACGACCTCGGGCGTCAGCTCGGCGGCATTCGCCGCGAGGAAACCGGTCAGATCCTGGAAGCGGACCGTTTCGATCCGGCCATCGCGATACAGGATACGCCCGACCGGGTGCCGCCCGTACCGCAGCAGGTGCGCCGCGCTGGTGGCGGGGGGGATGACCTCACGCCCGATGAGCGCGTTGACGAACGACGTCTTGCCGGCGCCCCGAGGCCCCAGAATGGCGAGGACCATCGGCTGATCGAGATCCTCGATCAGGCGCTCGAGATCGACCGCGACGCCGATCAGCGAGGCGTCGCCGGAGACCACGCGATGCAGCCGCCGCAGGATCTCGCGCAGATCGGAGACCTCGCGCTCGCCGACGTGGGTGAGAATCGAGACGGCCTCGCCGCCCCCCTGTTGGGACTCGACACCGTCGTCGTCCCCCGCGATGGACGCCGGCAGGGTCGACGCGGCCTGCACTTCGGCGGGCGTGGCCACGGCAATGGCCGGCAGCGAGCCGGTGCCGGTCCGGGGCGGCGGGGCGTCGCCGGGCGGGACGCGCCCGTTCGGAAGGCCCGCACCACCGCCTGGCGCGTTGGCGGGCGTGCCCGGTGCCGTCAGGCGGGTGGCGGCCATCCCCCGGGCGGGCGTCGGGGCGCCCACGACCGACATGCCCCCGGACGGGGTCAGCCGCGCCATGGCGGGCATGCCGTGGATGGGGGTGGCGCCGGGCGCGCGATCGGGCGAGAGGAGCGCGTTCACCGCGACCTCGACGATGGGCTGTATGGGCCCGGTCACCCGTCGCCCGATCACCCGGTTGTCGTCCCACGCGTCGCGCGCCGCCGGGGGCCTCGGCTCCATCCCCGGCGTCGCCTGCGGCGAGAGCGGGCGCACATCCGGCTCGGCGAGGCGGACGCGCAGGAGCGCGAGGGCGTCCGTCGTCGGATTGCCGACGAGCTCGTAGGCCCAGCCGACGAGCCGCTGCGCGAGGGTATCCCGCTCCCGGTGGCGCAGGACCTGAACGAAGAGATCAGCCGCCTGCCGCGGTCGCCCGAGGGCGAACTGCGCGCAGCCGAGGGCCAGAATGACGTCGGGCGGGGTCCGCTCGCCGTTCATCCGGGGCGTCAGCTCCGAGAGGACGGCGGCGGCCTCCCCGCGAAGCACGCGGGCCACCGCGCGCGCGGCCACGGCCTCGGCATCGTCCGGCACCAGCACGAGCAGGCGCTCGGCGTAGAGGGCCGAGTCGTCGAAACGCCGAAGCTCGCGGCAGGCCCAGATGCCAATCCGCAACGCTTCGGGCTCCGCCGGCTCGAGCGTCGCCGCCATGTTCGCGGAGTTCTCGGCCGCCGCGGCGTTGCCCATTCGCGCCTGCAAACGGGCGTGAAGGAGGTGGAGCCAGCCCAGATCCGGCGCGGCGGCCAACGCGCGCAGCAAGTACCCCTGCGCTTCCCCGAGCCGCCCCTCGAACTGCAACGCTTCGGCCATCCCGGCCAACGCCCCCGTCGACTCGCCATTTCGGCGGAGAACGTCCTCGAAGATGCTCTGCGCCTCACCGGGGCGATGAAGCCGGAGCAGCGAGCCCCCGAGCGCGACGGCGGCCGCCTCGTGCCCGGCGTCGCCGGCCAGCACGGCGCGCAGGGCCTCCACGGCCTCACCGTGGCGATCCTGGCGGCGCAGCGTATCCGCGAGCGCCGAGAGCAGGTCCGCGTCCCGGGGGGCGAGCTCCAGGCCCCGGCGGGAGAGCGCCTCGGCACGATCCAGCTTGCCTTGCTGATTGTAACACCGCGCCAGGGCCGCAATGGCGCCCACGTGCTCCGCCCGCGCTTGCAGGACCCGCCTGAGCGCGTCCGAGGCCGCTTCGTAGTCCTGCATGACCTCGAGGACCAGCGCCCGCGCGAGGTGGGCCATCCACAGACCGGGCGCCCGCACGACCGCGGCGTCGAGGGCCGGCCCCGCCCGGTAGACGTCCGCCCGGGCGAGGTGGGCGACGCCGAGCAGGTAGGCGAGCACCGGGTCCGGATCGGCCGCGTAGGCGCCTTCCAGGCTGCGCGCGGCCTCGTCGGGTCTCCCGGCCTCCAGCGCGCGCAGGGCGGACTGCGCGAGCGCGGAGAGCGCCGGCGGGACCTCGACCCCCTCGAGCAGGGGCCCGAGCTGATGCAGGGCGGGGGTGGTCATCGGCGAGCGCTTGCCTCGATCGATTGAACTCGAAGCGTCCATCGTAGTCGCGCGCCGGGCGGGGGGTCAATCACGGCCGGGCCGAGGGGGCCATCACGGCCGGGCCGCCCGACCACCAGGCCGAGACGGCTTCGAACGTCGTGACGACCGGGGCGGGCGGCAGTCCGGCCAGCATGCGACGCCCGTAGGGTCGGCTCGTCAGCCGGGGATCCAGCACCGCCACGATGCCCCGGTCCGTGCGCGTCCGGATCAGCCGGCCGAAGCCCTGCGCGAGGGCGAGCGCCGCGGCCGGGACCTGCAGTTCCATGAACGGGTTGCCCCCGCGCTCGCGGCAACGTTCGAGGCGCGCTTGCAGCACCGGATCCCCCGGCGACTCGAACGGCAACTTGTCGATGATGACGAGCGAGAGCGCGTCGCCCGCCACGTCGACGCCCTCCCAGAAGGTCGACGTGCCCAAGAGCACCGCGCCGGGCGTCTCGCGAAACCGCTCGATCAGCGCCGTTCGCGGCGCTTCCCCCTGACGAAGCAGCGGGAACGGAAATGGCCCGTCCGGCGCGTCGGCAGCCCGCAAGCGGGCGTGGGCCGCGTCCAGGCCGCGGTGGCTCGTGAACAGCACGAAGGCGCGGCCGCGGGTCAGCGCCGTGAGCGCCCGGACGTGCCCCACCAGCGCCTCGGTGAACTCCGGCGCGTCGGGCAGCGGCAGCCCGGCGGGCAGGTAGAGGCGGGCCTGCGTGGCGTAGTCGAAGGGACTCTCGAAGGCGGCCGTCGCGACGGGACGGCCCTCGAACTCGTCGGCTTCCAGGCCGAGTCGCGCCCGCAGGTAGTCGAAGCCGCCACCGACCGTCAGGGTCGCGGAGGTGAAGACGACGGCCTCCGCGGCAGGCAGGACGTGGCGCCGCAACGGCTCGGCGGGCTCGATGGGCTGTCCGCTCAGCGAAACGCCCGTCGGCCGGACGTCGCGGAAGAACACCCAGCCGGGGGTCGACGGCTCGAGGAGTCGTTCGAGATCGTCGCGCAGCGCACCGGCGCGCGCCCGCAGCAGGCCCAGGGCCTCCGTCCCCGGCGCGTCCCCCGCCCCGTCCAGGCCGTCGAAGACTTCGAGCAGCGTGGCGTCGAGCGCCAGGTGCGCGTCGCGGATCGCGGGCGTGAGCGCGTCCGCGCCGAAGGGCAGTCGGGTCGAGTCCCGCGGCGCCGCGGCCCCGCCTCGCAGCGCGCCGAACAACGCTTCGGCGGCCCCGGCGACCCCGAGTGCGGCGGTGCGTACCCCCGCGCCGCCCTCGAACGTCGGCGGCGCGGCACCGAGGGCGGCCTCGAGATCGGCCAGAAACCCGGCGAGGCGCTGTGTCGACACCTGCGCACCGAAGAACTGCGCGGCAATCTCCGGCACCGCGTGCGCCTCGTCGAACACGACGGCATCGTGCTCGGGCAGGAGCGCACCGCCCGCCGCCCGGATGGCCGCATCGCCGAAATAGAGGTGGTGATTGACCACGACGAGATCGGCGGCCTCGGCGGCGCCGCGGGCCCGGGTCACGAAGCACCGCGCGTAGTGCGGACAACGCCCGCCCAGACAGGTCTCGGAGGTCGTCGTCAGGCGATCCCAGACGGGGTGGTCCTCCGGCAGGGCGTCGTGTTCGGCGCGGTCCCCGCTCGTCGTCTCCTCGGCCCACCGCAGCAGGCGCGTCCGCGCGGTTCCTCGCAGGCCGTCGCCCGGCAGCAGGCGGAACGGCTCCAGGCGCCAGAGGCACAGGTAGTTCGACCGCCCCTTCAGCACCGCCGCGACGACGTCCGCGCCGACCGCCGCCTGCAGCCGCGGCACGTCTTTGCGGACGATCTGATCCTGCAGCGTGCGTGTGGCCGTGCTGACGACGACCCGCCGCCCCGTCGCCACGGCCGCCGCCAGGTAGGCCAGGGTCTTGCCCGTGCCCGTGCCGGCCTCCGCCAGCAGCACCCCGCCCTCGGCGAAAACCGACGCCACCGCCCGGGCGAGCGCGCGCTGCCCCTCGCGCGGTTCGAAGCCGCTGGAGGCCGCCGCGAGGGCGCCGTCGGTTCCCAGGATGTCGTCGACGGAGGGGCGAGGCACGGCGCGCATCGTACGCGTCAAACGGTCGACATGATAACGGTTGTCAACTCTGCGCCGTTCGTGGTTTCATCTCCGGCGCACGTTTTCCGACCGCGGCCGTTTGTGGAGCAAGCAGTGGGAACGGCCGCATCGATTTGCACCGGAGAACGCTTTCGGAGGGAGAAATCGATGACTCAGTTTGCTGTCGGCGACATGGCGGTCTATCAGGGTCAGGGCATCGGCCAGATCACCGAGATCGGCCGAATGCAGGTCGGCCCCGCCACGGTGGAGGTCTACACGCTTCGTCTCGTCGAGAACGGGACGACCATCCGGATCCCCACCCACAAGGCCAACAGCGTCGGGCTGCGAGAGCTGATCGCACCGGACGAGGTGCCCAACATCTACCAGATCCTCCGCGAGGCCGGTCGCAAGCCCGAGGACAAGACCTGGAATCGCCGCTACCGCGCATACATGGAGAAGCTCAAGACCGGCTCGGTCCACGAGATCGCCCGCGTCCTGCGCGACCTGTACCGCCTCAAGACCGACAAGGACCTCAGCTACGGCGAGCGCAAGATGCTCGACCAGGCCCGCAATCTGCTGGTCAAGGAGCTCGCCCTCTCGACGCGTCGCGACGAGAACGAGGTCGCCCAGGAGCTCGAGGAGCTCTTCGCCGCCGAGTGCTGATCGGGCCGAAACCTTCCGACCGGCGGCGGTGTCGAAGGCGCTGAACGGAGTTTTTCACGTGTCCGCCCGCCGCCCCGCCGCCCCGCCCCCCGAGCCCGGAACCGACACCGACGCCGACGCCGACGATTCCGCCGCGCGCGCGTTCTTCGAGTCCGGCGACGACCCGCCACCGGTGGTGCCGCAGCACAGTTTCCTGCGCTTGGGCCTGCTCGTCGCCGTCTTCGTGATGGCCGTCGCGTTGATGGCCCGTCTTTCGGCCGGTGCGACGTTCCTGCTCTTCCACGGACGAACCGTCGAGTGCGGCGACATCGGCACCCGCGCCGGAGCCGCCGCGCCGCTCGAACCCTTCGAGCACGGCACTTGGTGTCACCTGAAGGGCGTGGTGGCCTACCCGACCCTGGTGGCGACGGGCCAGGAGAACACGGCGGCGTCGTCGCTCTCGGAGCGTCACCGCGGGCAGAAGTTCATCAGCCAGCTCGAGGGGGACCGGATCTTCCTCATCGTCGACGGGGGCCGGGTCGACGTCGTGAATCACCGCGTCGAGTTCGGCAACCTCTACGGGTTCCACATCGAAGAAGAGGGCCGCATCATCGACCCCGACGTGGATCCCCGGTTCGCCGAGGTCGGACCGACGCTGCGTTCCCGTTTCCGCATCCCGACGAGCGACCCCATCCGTCTCTTCGACACCACCGACGAGCCGCTGAGCAACTGGTTCGTCGGTCTCGCGTTGGTGGTGGTGGTGTTCATCGCCGTGCGGTCGATCTACAGCGCGGCGGTGCTGCTGCGCGAGGTCCGTGAGGGTCGGCGCACGCGGCGCGCCCTGGACGACGCCGCGCCGTAGCGGGCCCGCCGTCACTTCGGGTACAGTCGCCGATCGGGGCGCCATCGGGGGCGCCTCGTTCCCGGAGGTCCCGTTCGATGCAGCTCGCCCGCCCGCGGTCGTCACTCTCGCTGTTCGTCGCCGCGTTCCTGAGCCTCTTCGGCGCCTGGGTCGCGGGCTGCTCGGACTCGGCCCGCGCGCCGGAGAAGATCGTCTACGTCCCGGACGACCCCAACCGCCCGATCGTCGTCGGTGACGACGCCGGCCCCGAGACGCTCGACGCCGGCCCCCCGGGCATCAAGCCCGAGGGCACGCCGACGGGCCGCATCCTGGTGGTCTCGGGCGACGACGAGATCACGCTCAACATCGGCTCTTCGGCGACGCTGACGGTGCTGTTGCTCGACAGCCGGGGCGATCCGGTCCCGGGCGAGATCATTCAGTGGGGCTACGAGAACGGCAGCGAACCCGGTGACGCCCGCCTCGCCGCGCTGAACACCACCACCGACGAGAACGGCGAGGCCGAGGTCGAGTTCACCGGCAGCACGGACATGCGCGACATCGTCGTGACCGCCGTCGGCGAGGGCACCCGCACCGTGTCGGTCCTCGTTCACGTCGAGGACCTGCCGTCCGGCGGCGTCGAGGTCGTCTTCGATTACAACGGTCCGGTGCGCCTCGGCACGATCGAGGTCTACGTCGTCGACGATCCGGCTTACTGCGACGTCCCGAACTTCCTGGTGCCGCCGGAGAACGTCCTGCTCTCGGGCAGCGTGATGAACCCGGCGCAGACGATCACGCTCGAGCCTCTGCTCTCGAACCTGCCCGTCGCGGTCGTCGCTCGCGCGCGCCTCGAGACGAACGGCACCCTGGCGGGGGGCGGGTGTTTCGGAGATCTCCGCATCCCGGAGAACACCAACGCCCGGGTCACGCTGCCGCTCTTCCTCCTCCCGCTGAACCCGGCGGGCACCTACGACACCATCAATCACTTCGACTTCACCGATGCCATCCCGGGCACGATCGGCGATGTCATCCGGCAGCTCGTGCGCTTTTTCGGCGACGAGAACCACGAGCGAGAGATCGCCGGGGTGCTCTTCGACCTCGTCGAGGGGCTCGTGCGCGAGGCCGCCGGCGCGATCGGCGGCTTCATCATCGACGTCGTCCGCGGGTGGATCGAGGACGACCTCAACGACATCATCAACAACTACATCGACAACGACGGGCCGCCCTGGCTGCGCAGCTTCTTCGTCATCGGCTCGGACATCGTGAGCATCGTTTCGTACATGGAGGTCATCAGCGAGATCCAGATCACGAAACCGCGCTCGGATGGCACGTTCGACGGCTCACAGAACTGGGTGGGCCTCGCCTTCCACTGGGACCTCCCCTGCCAGGACGATCCGGATCCCGATTGCGGCCGGCACGCGTTCCGCATGAGCGACATCGCCGACGGCATCGAGGGCGTGAACCTCGTCTTCGGGCAGTTCACCGGCCGCATCCACAGCTACAACCACGGCGAGTTCGACCCGCACACCCTCGACCTTCAGTATGGGCGGCTCATTCTCTTCGTGCTCAACAACCTGGTGCTGCCCGCGATCGCGGACGGCGCCCGCACCCTGCGGGACGCCCTGCTCAACCTCGCCAACTGCCCCGGCTTCGCCAACGGCATCACCGGCGGCGGGGACTGCCTGCGCCTCGCGGGCATCTGCATCGCCGACCGCGACACCATCGAGGGCTGGTGCTCGTCCGTCGTCGGCCTCGCGGGGGACGCGGCCGGGGCCATCATCGGCAACCTGCGCCTCGACACCCGCCTGACGGTCTCGGGCCGCACGATCTTCGTCGAAGAGACGAGTGACCTCTCCGTCGACAAGCTGACCGAAGGCGAATGGGAGGGGACCATCCGCACGCAGAACGACGAGGGCCCCCCGTTCAGCGGCGACTTCGAGGGCACCCGGCTCTGAGCGCCTGCCAGACGTCCACCCTTCGGCCCGGCCGGGGCGTCAGAGCGGCGACGGCGAGATGAGAATCTCGTCCGCGTACCCGAGGGTGTCCTCGGCCCGGATCGAGATGTCGAGCACGTTGCCCGCCTCGCCGCAGAAGTAGTCGGGGCCCGAGGCGCTGCGCTCCCAGGCATACGTGTTGCGAACGGGGCCTTCGAGCTTTTCGACCTCGATCTGCTCCGCCGTCAGGGGCACGGGTTCGGTGACGAGCGGTTGCAGGTCGGAGTAGCGCTCGACGCGGGCTTCGACCTTCGCGAGATCGGAAATGCCGTCCAGGTCGCTCACTTCGAAGCTGAGCTTGCTCAGCAGATAGCGGCCCTCGACTTTCTCGCACGTCGCCGATCCCTTCTCCACCAGCGGCTTGTTGGGCGGCAGGACCTCTTCTTTGGGGTCCTCCTTGCAGCCCGCGGCGAGGACCAGAGCGCAGAGCGCTCCGGCGGCGAAGGTGATCGAAGTGCGCTTCATGTGGACTCCCGGCTCCCGAATTCAGGCTCGAAGGTCCCGGAGGATAGGGCACGGACGCGCTCGACCGCAAGCGAGGGCGGCGCCGCGACGCCCGGGGGTCGGCGCACTGTCAAGACGTCCCGCGAATTGTTATGGTCCCGCGCCATGCTCAGCTCGTCTCTGTCGATCGTCCTCGCGTTTTTCATCCACCTGCTCGCGCAACCCGTCGGGGGCACAGGCGCCGGCCCGACCGTGTGGCGGTTCCCGGACGAGAACGCCGAGGCGCTGCGGGCCGCCGTCGCCGGGGCCAGGCTGGCCGGACATCTGGCGACGAGCGCGGAGATCGACGGGTTCCTGCGCTCGGCGAAGGCGCCGGCGGATCTCGGCTGCCTGGCCGACGCGGCGACCTGCACCGACGCCGGGCGGGCCATGCTCCAGACGCTCGGCATCGCGGGCCGGATGGAGGCGACGGCGTCCACCTCGGCGGACGGCGCGACGACGCATGTGCTTCTGCTCTTCACGCCGGCGACGCCCGGCGCCGAGGAGCGCACGTTCCGCGGGCAGGGCGCCACCCTCGCCGCAGCGGTCGCGGCAGCGCTCGCGGACCTTCAGGGGCAGGCGACCCTGACGGTCGACGCCGATCCGCCCGACGTCGCACTCCTGCTCGACGGCCGCCCCCTGGGGTCGGGCCGCGGCCCGTTCTACATCGCCCCGGGCAAACACGTCGTCGCCGCCCAGAAACCCGGGCACGTCCCCGGTGAAACGAGCATCGACGTCGGCGCCGGCGGCCGGGCGGAGGTGCGCTTCAAGCTCCCGCAGACCGAGACGCGCCTTCGGCTCGAGTTCAGCCCGCCCGACGCCCAGGTCAAGCTCGACGACCACACCCCCTTCGCCCAGGCGCCCGGGATCTACACCATCTCACCGGGCAAACACGTCCTGCGCTTCGAGGCGCCGCGCTACAGGGCCGAGGAGCGCGTCGTCGAGCTCGAGCCGGGCACCACCGGGGAACTCAACGTCGAGCTGCGCAGCCTCGAAGGCTCCTTCTACAACCGTCTGAAGTCCCGGCACCCGGACGTCGGGCATCACCCGTTCTACGTGCGGGGCGGCCTGCGCACGGCCCTGGTGCTCGACGGCCCGGTCAAGGCCGGCCAGAGCAGCTACCAGACGGAGAAGACCGAGAAGTCGATGGAGCTCGCCGGCGCCGACGTGGGGCTCGGCTGGCGCGGCCGCTGGCTCACCGCCGATCTCGGACTCGGCTACCTGGGCGGCGGTGACGATACGAAGGCCGAGGTGGGCGGCGGCCCGGGGTACGTCGATCGACTCTCGCGCATCGTGATTCGGCCGGCCATCGGCAGCCACCTCGTGTTCTGGCGGTTCGAGCCCTACCTCAACCTCGGCGCGGCCGTCACGTTCGAGAACTTCGAGTCGGACAAGGCCATCGAGGTCTCGTCGAAGGCCCCCCCGGCCGAGATCGACCACACGTTCGTCGCGTTCGCCGCCGAACTCGGCCTGCGCTTCCAGGCCAACGAGTCGTTCGAGGCGGGCCTGGGCGGGGCCGTCGAGCTCGGCCCGGACCAGCGCGCGACGCTGGCCTTCCTGCTTCAGGCGGGCTACTGCTTCGAGATCGGTGCCCCGTGAGCGCGCTCGTCGCCGCGGTGCTCTCGGCCGCGCTGACGCTCCCCGCCCCGGCCGCGACCGCTGTTCCGGCCGACCCGGCGGTGTCCGCGCGCGAGGCCTACAACGCCGGGCGGTACGCCGAAGCCGCCGCCGGTTTCCTGGCCGCCGTGCAGGCCTCGCCTCGCGACGCCGAGCACTACCGGGCGCTGGCGCGGGCCCGTGTGTGGGCCAAGGATGCCGCGGGCGCCGTCGTCGCCTATCGCTACTACCTCGAACTCTCGGCCGATGCCACCGACCGCGAGAAGATCCAGGCCGAGCTCGACAACGCGCTGAAGCAGTGCAACCCCGCGCCGCCGCCCGGTCCGCCGGTGGCCGGCGCCCGGCTCATGGCGCAGGCCCGCGAGCGCGCTGCCGCCGGCGACGCCGGGGCCGCCCTCGACCTCGCAGCGCAGGCACTGGCGAAAGGCTACTTCGCCCCGGATCTCGCCGACACGCTGCAGGGCCTGTCTGCGCCGTTGACGGCCGCGTTCGAGGCCGAACTCGCGCGCTTTTTCGCCCCCGACGCCCGTGCCGATGCGACCGCCGTTCAGCGCCTGGTCGACGCCTTCGGCGGCGTCGAACGCCTGCGGCCGCTGACCGCCCTCGAGGCGTCGGCGGCCGGGGGCGCCCGGGGCCTCGCCGCGCTGCTCGGGGGTCGTCCCGAAGAGGCCGTGACGCACCTCGTGCCGGTCGCGCCGTCGGATCCGCGCCTGCGCGTCGCGCTGGCGCTCGCGCTCCTGCGCCTCGGGCGGGCCGACGAGGCCGCCTCGGGCCTCGCGAGCCTCAACAGCGAGGATCGCACCGTCTCGTTCCTGCTCGGGCTCGCCCGCGGGTCCGCCGGGCTCGATCCCGTGGCCCCGCTGCGCCGGGCGCTCGACCTGTAACCGGTGCGCCGACCGGCCCGGCGCGGCAACCGTGGCAAATCCGAGACACCCGTCGTATGCTCCCGCGGTCTGTCCCGACCGCCAGCACCCCGGAGTTCGCCCGTGAAACGGCTGCACGCCCTGCCCGCCCTGCTCGCCGCCGCGCTCTGCGCCTGCGGCGGCGACGAGAAGCCCGAGGACGACGACTTCGAGCGGCACCTCGCCAAACCCCTGCCCATGAACAAGGTCTTCACGGACTCGCTCTCCGCCAATGGCGGCGACCTCTCCGACTGGAAGATCTTCAACGCGGATCAGCCCGGCATCATCACCGTCACGCTGCACTTCGACAAACCGGACGCCGACTGCGAGGCCTACCTCGCCGACAAGTACGGCGCGAAGATCGAGCGCGAGACGCAGTCGGCGAGCCCCTACATCCGCCTGACCCGCCGCATCGAGCCCGGCCGCTTCTTCGTCTGGGTCCACGCCCCGAAGAAGTCCTGCACGACGCAGTACTCCATCGAATCTCGCCTCGAGCCGGACTGAATCGCGTGCCTGTGCCCTTTCGCATCGTGACCGCCGCCGCGACCGATGTCGGCCGCGCGCGCGAAGTCAACGAAGACGCCTATTCGGTCCATCCGGACCACAACGTCTGGGTGCTCGCCGACGGCATGGGCGGGCACGTCGGCGGCCGCATCGCCAGCCGCATCGCCGCGGACGCCGTCGCAGACTTCATGGTCCGCTGGCGGAAAACGCCGGACTTCGTGTGGCCCTTCGAGATCATGGAGAGCCGCAGCCACGACGAGAACGCCATCGCCAACGCGGTGCGCGTCGCCAACGTGCGCGTCTACAACCGCTCGCAGGTGGACGAGAGCTGCGCGGGCATGGGCACGACGCTCGTCGCGATGACCTACAGCCCGGATGCCGGCTTCGTCATCGGCCACGTCGGCGACAGCCGCTGCTACCGGCTGCGCAAGGACGAACTCGTCCAGCTCACCGAGGATCACTCCCTCGTCAACCACCTCAAGAAGTTCTACCACCTGACCGAGCAGCAGGCCCGGGCCAAGGCCGGCAAGAACGTCATCATCCGGGCGGTCGGTCTCGAGGACGACGTCGATCCCGAACTGACCGTCGACCTGCCCGAGCCCGGTGACATCTACCTGGCCTGCTCCGACGGGCTCTCCGAGATGGTCGACGACTGGATCATGACCAACATCCTGATCGGCCACCAGGAGCACCTCGACGACGCGGCCAACGCGCTCATCCGGGCGGCCAATCAGAACGGCGGCAACGACAACATCACCGTCGTCCTCGTGCGGTTCCTGCGGGCCTGAGGGCGAAGCAGGCCCCGGGACCGTGCGTCAGTGCCCGCCGCCGCCCCGCTGTGCGCGGGCGTTCCAGACGCGCAGCGACAGCAGGAGGCCTATGACACCCACGGGCAGCATCGCGTAGGCCCAGGTGATCCAGCTCGCGGGATCCGCCGCGGCCGCGCTGCCCGACTCGGGCAGGATCTTCTTGAGCACGATCGACTGCGTGGCGCTGCCCAGGTAGACGAAGCCGTCGATGATGCCGACCACGATGCCGACGTTGGCCTTGCCGCCGAAGTCCATGCTCGCCGTGCCGCTCAGCATGCCGTGGACGCCGATGATGCACAGGGACATGAAGATGACCATCCAGCCGAGCGCCGGGCTGCCCATCAGGAAGAACAGACCGCCGCTGCCGAGCACCATGCCGCCGTAGAGAATGGCCGCCACGGGTCCCCGGCGGCTGTTGAAGACGTGGTCGCTGATCGAACCGGCGAAGACGCCGCCGAGAATGCCGGCGCAGCACAGCAGCATGCCCCAGTTCATCGCCACGAAGCCGCCCGACTCGCCGACGGCCTTGGCGTAGACCTGGTACCACTTCATGACCGCGTTGCGCAGGTAACCCGAGCAGAACTCGATGGCCGTGATGGTCAGGATGGCCTTGTTGGTCAGCATGAGCTTGACCAGGGTGCCGAGGCTCTTGCGTCCGCCCGTGTCGCCGGAGCCGGCGTCCCCCGTGTCGAAGTCGTCGTGCCCGGCGTGCCCGGGCGTGTCCCGGACCAGCATGAAAACCAGCACCGCCATCAGGAAGAGGAGCAGGGCCGGTACCCAGAACACCCAGTAGTCCGCCGCGACGGCCGCCGCGATGGGCGCTGCGCCCTTCGGGGCTTCGACGCCCCACATCTCGGCAATCCAGCGCGTCCAGTCGTACGAGAAGTAGAGGCCGAGGCTGATGAGGATGCCGAAGATGCCGCCGAACGTGCCGCGCTCTCGCAGGTGGAACCAGGCGGCGTTGACCTTGACGATGGAGACCGCGCCGAAGCTCTGGAAGTACATGTTCACGCCATAGAGCAGGCTGAACGTCCCGACCTTCTCGGGTGACCAGCCGTCCTGCGCCAAGAAACCCATCGCGCCGTTGGCGAGCCCGGCGCCGATGACCGCGGCGAGCATCGTGACGCGGCCGCCGAAACGGTCCGTCAACGGGCCATTCAGGATGAACGACAGGCCGTAGACGATGGCGCCGATGCCGTCGATCGAACCGTAGGCGTCGTTGGTCATCCCGACGGCGTTCTTGTAGGCCGTCAGGTTGTAGCGGCCCATGTAGAGGAACGCGTACGCGATGCCGACCGGCAGCCAGTTGGCGACCCGGCGCGAGCGAAAGGCGTCGGAGTGACCGAGCTCGACCTTCGGCAGGCGTCGCAGCACGACGATCACGACGGTCAGCAGCACCAGGATGGGCAGGAGCTTGTTGAGCCAATCCGGCATGGACACCTCGGGAGTGGGCGTGGGGGCAGCGCCGCGGACGCGGGTTCGCGTGGGTACCACAGGCGTCGGCGGGCCTCAAGCGACGTTCCGGTGACAACGCCCGCGCCGCCGCGATGCTATGAATGAAAGCATCCGGGCCAGCGTCCGAAGAATTGAGCCCGAATCAGGCCGGCATGGTCGATGCATCGACCGGCTGGCATGAAGATGCCCCTCCATTCGCAGCATTCGCCCCTGTCGGCCTGGAGTCTTGCCATGAAGAGCCTCTACACGCGGTACCGGACCGAAGCCCAGACCATCGACCGCGTCGCCGGGCCGGCCGGGACCCTCCTCGGACTGGCGACCGGCGCCCTCGTGCTCGCCTTCGTGCTCGCGCACCTCACGGCGTCGCAGGCGGGCCCTTGAAAGCGAAGAGCAGCGCCCGGACCCCCCGGCCGTAGGCGCCCCCTTCGAGCAGAACGTGGGCGTCGACCCGCGCGCGCAGCCGCTCGGGCAGCTCCGTCCCCGCCCGGGCCGCGCCGTCCGGATCCCCGAGGGCGAGGCGAGCGGCCGCGCAGATCCAGGGATACTGAACGTCCCAGGGGGGCGCGGGGGCGGTCCGGACGCAGGGGGCCGTCTCCAGCCAGAGCACGGCGGCGCGGGCCTCTCCCATGCGGAGGCGACAGATGGCCGCCGCCAGCATCGGGCCGTAGGCCTCGGGGACGAGCCGCGAACAGCGCTCGAACGACTCGGCGGCGGAGCGCCAGCGGGCGCGCTCGGCCTCGAAGAGACCGTCGGCGAGATGGCGAAGCGCGGCGGACGTGTACATGCGCGTAGCCTGCGCCGGCAGGGCGCGGCGTGCAACGAAGGCGTGCACCCGGGCCCCGGCCGGCATTCAGCACTCGGCGTGCAGACGCGCCCGGTAGTGGGCGTGCTCCCGCAGGAAGTCGTCCTCGAGTTCGGCGAGTCGGGCGCGCCGCGCGGGGGGCGGCAGGGTGTCGTCGCCGGCCACCCCGAGCGCCTGGGAGAGAAGCCACGCCGCCTCCGTCAACCCGGCGCGCGCAAACCCGGACAGGGCGTCCTCGGGCGGACCCGCGAGGGCGAGGGCCACCCACGTGGGCAGGCCTTCGACCTCGATGCACGCCAGGGCGCGCCGCGCGGCCTCGGCCGGCGGGGGTCGAGCGTGGCCGTCGTTCGTCGCCGGCGGCGTCTGGCCGGGGGGGGTCATGCGCGTGTCGTCCTCCATCCGGTTGTACGGACGAAGGGGCGTGGTTCTTTTCGCTTTTTCTCTCGTCGCGTCGAATCTGGTCTCGTCTCGACGCGGGCCGGTCTCCCTCGGCGGCGGCACCGACCGCGCCGGGGCTACTCGCAGGTCGCGCGGACCGGCCCGGGCAGACCCCAGGCGGCCGCGCACGCGGGCGAACACACGCGCAGATCGTCTGCCGTGCACGCCGTCCCGAGCGGCGCATGCGGGCGTCCGCGGAGCGTGCCGGCGGGCACATCCGCACTCGAGCAGTCACAGCCCTGCGGGTGGTCCGTGCGTCGCCCGGCCGTGCCCAGGTAGCGGGTCGTGAAGTTCACCATGAAGGCGTCCGCGTCGAACGTGCGGAACGGCTGTGCGTTGTAGATGCCATGTTGCCCGGCCGGTCGCAGGACCGGCACCCGCAGCGCATCCACGGCGTCGTCGTCGGGCGCGCGACGCCGGTCATGGCGCAGCGCCTCGCCGACCGGGGGGTGGGGCACGCCGAAAAAGACCTCCTGCCCGATCAGCGCTTCGGGACAACCGCTCTCACCGTTGACCCCGCTCCAGTCCGACGGTCCGCAGCTCCAGGTGGCCGTCCCGTCGCTGACGTCGTCGATGTCGAAGATCACGTTCGGGTTCTCGGGGTTGTCCGCAAAGCGCTGGAGGCGCCCGACCCCTCGTAGACGAAGTGGTCGAGAAGGGCCTGATCCGGGCTCACCCCGAGCCGCGACGCCGGGACGAAGAGTTCACGCCAGCCGTGCTCGGGTGGCAACGTCGGGTCCCGCAGCCACGAGCCCAGGACCCCGGCCGCGCGGGCCGCCGAGATCCCCGTGTTGACGGGGACCTGGGGATCCCCGGCCGTCGGCATGTGCAGGACCCGCGTCCGGCCCGGGCGCCAGTGCGGGTCGTAGGCGTGTTTCATCGGTTCGAGGATCGTCCGGGTGGCCCAGACCGCCGGATCGGCAGGACCGATGCCGTGCTGCGCCAGCCCCAGGAAGCGCCGCAGCTCCGGGCTGTTTCGCCGGAACCCGAGCCCGTCCTGGAGGGCCACCAGGGGCTGCCCCGGGCGATACCGGCTGCCCTGAAAGACGACCTCGCGCTCGAAGGTGTCGATGACGACCTTGACCCGCGCGGAGTCGCCGTCGAAGACCGTGAGCTCCAGCCCGTCCGCGAAATCCGTGGGATCGGGCAGGTCGAAGGGCGTCCGCACGTCGTCGGAGAGTCCCAGGCGCGCGCGGCGGTCGATGGCGTTCAGGGCGTCGCTCGCCACCCCGAGCCGGAAGTGCCCGCGGCGGGTCACGAAGGCGGTGGCCGTCTCGCCGTTTCGCCGGTTGCGCAGGCGGATGTGATCGCCGACGGCCACGCCGGGCACCCGGGCGAACTCGTGCAGGCCCGCCCGGGCGTTGTCCTGGGCGTAGAGGGCCAGCCGAAGGGTACCGGCCGGCAGCGCCTCGCCCGGCGGGCGGTCGTCCAGGAAACAGTCGAGTTCCGACGCCCCCTCGGTCAGGGGTCGCTGGTGCGCGTCGATGGGCAGGCACCCGCCCACGAGCTGACCGAGCGCGGGCACGACGACCGCGTCGGGCACGCCCGCTTGCGACGAGCGCGCGGCCACGTCGACCAGGCCGCCACCGCCCGCGTTCGGCGATACGGCATCGAGGCCGGGCTCGGCCCCCGCGAGGACGCCCGAGATGATGCCGCCGAGGCTGATGCCCCACGCGGAGATCACACCGGCCGGACCACCGAGGTCTACGCGCCCATCGCCGTCGAGGTCGCCGAAGACACCGTCCGCGTCCCGTCGCTCACCGTCCATCGAGCGCAAGAGGCGGACGAACTGCATGTGTTCGAGGACCGTCTGCCGAACCATGTCCCGGGTGTGGAACAGATCCGCGGTCCACATGTCGGCGCCCGCGTCCCGCTGGCCGTCGTTGTTCAGATCCCGGTCGCGACCGCGCAACAGAAGCTGCGGCAGATCGGGCGCGCCATAGGTACGAAAGAGCACGGCGGCGAGCTGGAACAGCGTCGCGTCGGCCCCCGCGAAGTCCGTCTCGCCCCGAATGGCCTCGGCGACGACCTCCAGGCCGTGGCCGTAACTGTCGAGCGCACACAGGGCATAGCCCATCGCCGTCGTCCGGCCGAGGTGACTGGTGATGGGTTCGATGCGCGCGCCGCCGTACCCGTGACCGTAGAGAATCACCGGAAACGGTTTGCAGAACGGGGCGCCCTCGGGATTGCCGGGCGTGCAGTCCGTCTTGCGCTCCTCGGGCAGGGCACACCAGAACGTCACGTCCGTCCGGCCGTGTTCGATCCGCCCGGCCCGGGCATCGAGCCGCCAGGCCTCGTCGTGCGTGGAGGGGTAGCGGTCGGTCGCGACCCCCTCGCTGTCCGCCAGCAGATCGGGGGCAGGAAACGTCCCGCCGAAGACGGCGCCGAGGGTCGCGAGGTCCGCCTCGATGGCGCAGAGGTTGGGCGGAAACTCCCGCCGGACCTGCCAGAGCCGGGTGAGGGCGGGTCCGACGCAGCCACCGGGCAGCAGGCGGTCGTCGGCCGCCTCCGGGGTGGGCAGGTACTGTGCGTCGGCCGGGTCGCCGAGCAGTTCGCCCCGCTTCCAGACGGTCCAGGACTCGGGTGCGAACGCAGCGGCGAGATGGGCGAACGGGCCCGCCCCGTACAACCCCTGCCGCAGCGTGTCGAGCTCGGCCATCGGCGTGCCGGTGGTGAACGTCCAGGCGAACGCGACGTCGTCGGCGCCGAGCCCGTACCGTTCGAGCAGCGGCGGGACCGCGCGCAGGGCCATCGTCTGGTCGCGGTGATGAACGACCTCGAAGGGAGACTCCACGGCCCGTCCGTCCGCGCCGACGAGCCGGTTCGTGAGGACGACGGCGTAGGTGCACCCAGACTCGAGCGGCCAGATCGGGCGGAGAATCAGCGTGTTCGTGTCCCGCTCGTAGTGTGTCATCAGGTGATCGGCGATGCACCGATCGCGCTCGACGGTGCCGATCCCGAGCCCGTCGCAGGCCGTCGGCTCGTCGAGATTCGGGCGGTCGAGCCGACCGTCGAAGTCGGTATCCTCCAGGGGATCGAGGCGACCGTTGCCGTCGGTGTCCTCGTCGAACTCCTCGAAAAGGAGGTTGTTGGCGGCCGCCCGCGGGTCGAGCGGGAAGAGGATGTTGCCGCCGTCGTCGAGCCAGCCTTCGGGCGCGGCCGGATCGGGCGAACGCCGCCCGCGATGAAACAGGACAGCCGGGAAGCGACCGCGGCCCATGTCGAGCGCGACCTCCTCGCCGAATCGGCCGCAGCGCCGGTCCACGTTCAGGAGGTAGACCGGATCGTCCCGAAAGTCGTCGTCCGCATAGGCCGCAGCGAGGCGAACGACATCGAGGGGTGCGTCGAACCGGACCGTGATCGGCGCATAGGTGCCGAACCCGTCGTAGGTGTTGAAGCGCTCGCGGGTCCGACGCTCGTGATCGGTCGTCGCCTCGAGGCTGACGTTGAGTCGGCGGCCGGTCGGTGACGCCGGGTCGAGGCGCGTCGCCACGTCGTTGGGCAGCGGCACCTCGGGCAGCGGCTTCGCGAGGGGGTCCCATACGACGCGCGGGCCGCCGGTGACCCGGGTCTCGCCGAGACCGAGATTTCGGGACCCGACGAGGACCTCGCAGCCCGTCAGGGTGGCGACGACCCGCGCGGCGACGACGAGCGCAGCGGCGACGTGGGCGCGCGGGGCGCGCGGGGCGCGAAGACGGATGAGCAGGCGCCACATCAGAACGTCACCTCCGCCAACCCGCGCCCCAGCACGGCGGGATCTCGCCCGAGCCCGTCGAAAGCCGCCCCGGGCAGCAGCACGCCCGCCTCGAAACCGACGCGTGCGACGGCCGGGCCGAAGAGGCCGAGTTCGAACCGCACCGCCCCGTCGAGCTCGTGCCCCAGGAACCGGCGCCCGGGCGTGTCCCCCCCCGGAGTGGTGTCGTGGCCGCCGGCGAGCGCGGACTGATACACGTCGACGAAGTCCGCGGCCGTCCACGCCAACAGATAGCCGAGGCGCAGATCCAGCCACGGCCGCGGTTTCCAGATCGCCCGCGGGAAGGCATAGAGCGCGTTGGCCACCGCCCCCTGGTTGACCGTGTGGCGCAACCCGGACGGGGGCACGGCCAAGAGCGCCGGGTCCACCGCCCGGTCGGCCGAGCGTGCGGAGACGAGGGGCAGGTAGTGCTCGAAGAGCACGAGGCCGACGTTGTAGTCGGTGTTGAATGCGAAGGTATGGTGCGTCGCATCACGCGGATCGTTGTCCCCCCCGGCAAATCCGAGCTCGAGCTTGCTCGTGAGCCCGAGCGCGGCGGCGTCGTGCCGACCGCGCAGCACGGCGCCGAAGCTGCGCACGCCCACCGGGCCGTCGCGCGTCTCCTCGAGATACGGTCGGGTGGAACGCCCCGAGATCACCGCGCCCTCGGCCTCGACCTGAAAGCCCGCCCCGAGCGGGAGGCGCGTGTAGACGTCGCCGGTCATGACGGAGACCCAGGTGCGCGCCCCATCCGGTCGGAGAGGATCGAGGCGGTCCGTCTGATGCCGCAGGGCCACCAGCAGGCCCAGGATGCGCCCCCCGCCCGGCTCGTGGCGGACGCCGAGCACCCCGCCCCAGGCCTCGTCATCGTCTGCCCAGCGCGCGGTGTCGTCCGAATAGACGCGATCGGCGCCCAGGAAGAAGCGAACCCCGGGGGAGGGCTCGGTCCCGAAGCCGACCCGGACGACCAGGTTGCCCTGCCACGTGTCCCCGAAGTCACCGGGCGTGACCCCGTCGTGGGCGAGCATACCCGTCCCCCAGAGGAAGGACTGCAGGCCGGCCGTGACGCGACCCACGGGGGTATCCAGCCGCAGATACCCTTGCCGCGGGCGGAGCGTCGCGGTGCCGAAGCGGCGATCCCGCCGGCGGAGGAAGGCGTCGTCGTCTGCGCGCGTGCCGACCTCGGTCGTGTCGCCGGCCGCAAGCCCGGAGAAGGCCTCGAGCTCGCCGACCAGCCGGAGGCCGTCGACGGGCTCGGCGGCGCCGCCGAGGCGCAGGCGCGTCTGCAGGAAGCGTCGCTGATCGTTCCGTGTCCCCAGATCGTCGATCGGGAGCGGGGGGAGCTGCTCGAGCCGCAGGCGCAGCTCTCCGAAGGCGTCCCAGCGCTCTCCCCACGGCGTGCGGGGCGGGGGATCACCGACGGCGGGCGGCGAAGCGAGCGCGAGCCACAAGAATGCGAAGCTCGTGGTCGACAAGGCAGTGGCTCTCCGGGGGTGTTGCGAGCCGCCACTGATAGTTCAATCAGGAGACGCTCGCAACCCCTGTCCGCCGCCGGGATTCAGCGCGTGAGCAACATCCGGGCGCCCTCATGTCCGCAGCGGCGATGGCCGCCGGCCCGGTCAGTCGAACTCGAGGTGCTTGAATCGCTTGCTGACCGGCGGCTTCTCGCCGGACTTCGGCGCATCCCCCCCGGCCGGCTCGGACGTGGCATCGGCGGTCGCGGGCCCGACGGGCGCGGGCGCCGGCGGGGGCACGTTGCGCGGCGGGTGCAGGGGCTGTCCGACGGGCGTCGCGGCGCTCGGGGCGGGGCGGGCGGCGCTCCGGATTTCGCGCGGGCCGTCGAGATCGACGATGACCCGGCGGCCGTCGACGGAGAAGAGCGCGAGCTCGGGCAAGGTGCAGGTACGCTTGAGGTGGGTGATCAGCGCGACGAAGTCCATCGCCGCCAGATCGGGCCCGGTCGCCTGCGCCGGCGTGCCCGTCGGCAGGCCCCGCTCGATGACGTACTCGCGGATCAGGTCGCGCAACAGGACGACGAGCTCTTCGCGCCCCCAAGTGCGCGTCGCGGCGTCCAGCTCCTTGTGGAGCGCTTCCCAGTCGTGGCTCGGCATGGCGTTCGGCTCTCTCGGGCTCGGGTTCGGGTTCGGGTTCGGGTTCGGGTTCGAAGAAAGCTCAGCGGCGGGCGTTGGCCCAGTCCGTGCGTTCGGTCGTGCAGCCGACGATGACGGCGCCCGTGAGATCGGCGTCGTCGAAGTGTGCGTCGGACAGATCGCAGCGAATGAGCACGGCACCTCGAAGGTCCGCAGCGTAGAGATTGGCGAAACGGAGGTCGCACTCGAGCAGAAACGCCCCCGCGAGCCGCGCCCGCATCAGCGGGGCCCCGCCGAGGCGCACGTTGGCGAACCGGCAGCGCATCAGGACGGCCTTCTGTGCCGAGAGGTACGGCGTGTCCGCGCCTTCGACGACGACGTCTTTCAGGCGCGCGCCGTCGAGCACGCAGGAGGGCATCATGCAGTCGACGAGGTGGGCGTTGCGCAGGCTCGCCCCCGCCGCCTGGACCTGGGCGAGGTTGCACTGGGCAAAACGGACCCCGTCGAAGGCCGCCCCCTGGAGGTCGGCGCGCTGCATGTCGCAGCTCTGGCCCTCGACCCGCGTCCAGACCGTCTGCCCCAGGAGCGCCCCCCCCAAACCGACCTTGCGCAGGTTCACCCCGGAGAGGGTGGTCGCGGTGAGGTCGAGTCCCCGCAGATCGAGCTCGTCGAGACACGCCCCGCTGAGGGTCTGCCCGCGGTAAACCCGGACTTCGTCGGCGCTCTGCACGGTGGTGTCCTTCCCTCCCGATCGGGGGAGCGTCCCCGGAAACGAGGGCGCCACGCTAGCCGATCCGGACGCGATTCGCCACGGCCCTGCGGCGCGCGCGGTGGGCCCCGGCGAAGGTTGTCAGGGGGGGCGGCCGGGGCTATATTCGTCGGCCATTTGTCCCCTGATCGTTTCCGCAATCTCGACCCGTACTGCACGAGGGAGGCGCCCGATCCATGGCCCGCCAGGCAAAAGTGACCTACCAGACGCCGGACGGCGAACGGAGAGAGGTCTTCGTCCGGGCTGGTGAAGAGGTCAGCGTCGGCCGTCACCCGCAGTGCACCATCACGATCAGCCAGCCGTCGGTCTCGCGCCGCCACGCGCGGATGTGGCTGGAAGGCAACGCCTTCTACGTCGAGGACACCGGCAGCAGCAACGGCACCTTCGTCAACAATCAGCGCATCCAGCGGGCGCAGCTCTCCGACGGGGACGAAATCCGCTGTGGGGACTTCCGGCTCGCCTGGCGGGAGCTGCCCTCGAGCGAGCCCCCCGCCCCCGCCCCCGCCGGGCCCCGTCTGGTCGGGACGCTGCGCCCGCAACGCCTCCCCGACGGGGTGGCCGGGGCCGCCGGCACGCCGCGCCGCACGTCGTCCCAGCCCCCGGCGGGCCCGGCGCCGACGGTCGCGCCGGGCAGCGGACAGCCGATGCCCCTGCCCCGGCCGGTCGGCAATACGCCCACCCAACAGGCCCGGCCCGCGCCGCCGGCGACCCCTGCCCCTCCCCCGACGCCCCCGCCCCAGCCGCAGCCCGTCGGGCAGCCGATGCCGCTGCCCAATCCGCGGCCGCTGCCCCTGCCGACGCCCCAGCCGACGGCGCGCCCCGCCCCGACGGCCGGCCCGCCGACGCCGATGCAGCGGCCCGGCGGTGGGGGTGGCCTGCCCGGAGTCGATCTCGGCGCCGAGGTTGCCCGACTCAAGGGCGAGGTCGACCATTGGAAAGGCCTCGCCGAGGCCCGCGCCGGCTTCGAGAGTCAGGTCGTCACCGCCGCTCAGACGGCCGACACGCTGCGCAACGAGATCGAGCTGCTGAGGATTCAGCTCGAGCGGGCCAAGATCGAAGCGGCCACCTCCGTCTCCGACAAGGGCAAGGCCGAGACGGATCTCACCGAGCTGCGGCAGGACATCCAGGACAAGGCCCGGCGCATCGCCGAGCTCGAGCGGGCCGTCGAGCGCGGCCGCGAGCAAGCCGAGACGCAGGCCGAGCGGTCGGTTCAGCTCACCAAACAGATCCAGCAGCAGCAGGCACAGCTCGAGGAGTACCGGCGCGAAAAGGCCGAGCTCGAGGTCAAGCTGACGGAAGCCCAGGAGAAGGCGTCCACGCTCGGCACTTCGTTGAGCGCCGGGGCCGAGCGCGAGGGCGACCTGGTGAACCAGGTCAACGATCTCAAGCGCGAGGTCCGCCAGAAGGAGAAGGCGCAGAAGGACGTCGAGAAGCAGCTCGAGGTCGCCGAATACAACCTGCGCGCCGCCCGCGACGAGAACGAGAACCTGCGCCTCGCGCTCGGCGAGGACGACGGCGCTCGCAAGGGCCTGAACACGACCGTCGAGCACCTGCGCCAGGTCATCGCCGAGAAGGAGGCGATGATCGAGGGGCTGCAGGTCGAGGCCGCGCGCTGGCAGACGCGGGCCGAGCAGAAAGACGGCGAGGTCCAGGCCGCGGTCGCCGAGCAGACCGCCCGCGCCCGCGCCGAATTCCTGTCCGAAAAAGAGAACCTGCTGCGCCAGGCACAGGCCGCTCAGGCCGAGATCGCCCGCCTCAGGGAACAGCTCTCCGGCAAGGGCCAGGCCGATGCGGCCGTCTCGGCCGAGCGCGACGCGCTCCAGCGTCGCGTGGGCGAGCTGCTCTCGCAGGTCGAAGCCCTGACGCAGCAGATCAACGCCGTGCGCACCATGCACGGGGCGGAGATCGCGGCGCTGCAGGCCCAGATTGCGGCCGCGCAGGCTGCCGTCCCCGTCGGCGAGCTCGAAGCCCTGCAACTCGCCCACGAGGCCGCGGCGGCCGAGAGCACGACGCTGAAGGTCGAGCTCGCCCGCACGCAACATGCGCTCGCCGAGGCGCAGGCCGCGGCCGCGTCGGCGGGCGGCAGCCGGGGTGCGCAGGACCAGGTCAACGAGCTCAAGCGGACGAACCGCGACCTCCGCAACGAAATCGAGCAGCTCCAGAGCGCGCTCGCCCAGGCCCAGAGCGCCCCGGCCGCCAGCGCGGGGCCCAGCCCGGCGCAGACGCAGGAGCTCGCCGAGATGCGCCGACTCTTCGAGCAGGCCCAGAGCGCACGACGCACGGCCGAGGTCCTGAAGGACCGGGCCGAGGCCGAGATGCGCGACCTGCGCGAGAGGCTCGCAGCGGGCGCCTCGGCGGTCGCGAGCGCCAGCCCGGCCGCCGCGCCGGCCGCCAACGCCGAGTACGCCGCGCTCAGGACCGAGGCTTTCAAGGTCTACGAAGACATCAACGACGTCGCCAGCGAGCTCAAGAACAACGTCGAGCTCGCCCAGACCTACGCCGCCGACCTTCGGGACGGCCGGGATACCGCCGCCAACCTCGACGCCACGGACGAAGTCCTCGGCACCCTCAAGGACGCGGCGGATACCTTCAAGAAGACCCTGCGCCGGTTCCGCGAGGTTCTGCAGCGCCACGGATACGAAGGCTGAAGCGTTCATGTCGCAGCGCGTCGATAGCCGGACCGAGCTCGAGCACCTCGTCAAGGCCCGCTACCCCATCATCTACGTCAACAGCTCCGAGGAAGAGCGCGTCGAACGGGCCATCACGGCCACGCGGGACGCCCTCAACGCCAAGAGCGCCGTCAAGCGCAAGCTGCTCTACTGGTCCATCACCGAGGGCTTCACCGGCGACCAGGAGTTCACGGATCTGCGCGACCCCATCAAGGCGCTCGACCTGCTGATCAAGTACGAGGACAGCGCGCTCTTCGTGCTGCGCGACTTTCATCCGTACCTGAAAGACCCCGTCGTCGTCCGGCGCCTGCGCGACTGCCACCGGGCCTTCAAAGAGTCCGAGCGCCTCAAGAACGTGATGCTGCTCTCGGCCTCGATGAAGATCCCCACCGAGGTCGAGAAAGAGGTCGCCGTCGTCGACTTTTCCCTGCCCACCCGGGCCGACATCCGCGCGCTCATCGACGGGCTGTGCCAGGATTTCCCCGATCTGGGCACCCGCCACGGCAACGACGCGCGCGACCGCTTCACCGAGGCCGCCCTGGGCCTCACCTACGAAGAGGCCAACAACGTCTTCGCCAAGAGTCTGGTGCGGCACCGCGACTTCGACATGGACACCATCCTGTCGGAGAAGAAGGCCATCATCCGCAAGTCCGGCCTGCTCGAGTATTACGAGACCCAGGAGCAGTTCAACGACGTCGGCGGCCTCAAGACGCTCAAGGAATGGCTCCAGAAGCGCCAGGGCGCGTTCACGCAGAAGGCCCGCACCTTCGGCCTGCCCGTCCCGAAGGGCATTTTGCTCATCGGCATCCCGGGCTGTGGCAAGTCGCTGACGGCCAAGGCCGTCGGGGCGCTGTGGCAGATGCCGCTGCTGCGCCTCGACGTCGGCAAGGTCTTCAGCGGACTCGTCGGTTCGTCCGAAGAGAACATCCGCAAGGCCATCGCCACCGCCGAGGCCGTCGCACCGGCCATCCTCTGGCTCGACGAGCTCGAAAAAGGCTTCAGCGGCGTGCAATCGAGCGGTCAGAGCGACGCCGGCACCACCGCGCGCGTCTTCGGCAGCTTCATCACCTGGCTGCAGGAGAAGCAGTCGGCGGTCTTCGTCATCGCGACGGCCAACGACGTGTCGATGCTGCCCCCCGAGCTGCTGCGGAAGGGCCGCTTCGACGAGATCTTCTTCGTGGACATGCCCACGATGGACGAACGCAAGGACATCCTGCGCATCCACCTCGAGAAGAAGAAGCGCCCGCTTTCGGAGGACGACCTCGACGCGCTGGCCCTGGCGACGCGCGACTTCAGCGGCGCGGAGCTCGAGCAGGTGGTCGTTGCCGCGCTGTACGACGCCTTCTTCGAGAACGGCGCCGACCTCACGCGGGACCGCCTGCTGACGTCGTCGAGCGAGGTCATCCCCCTCGCGCTGACGATGAAGGAGAAGATCGACGGCCTGCGCGACTGGGCCCGCTCCCGTGCCCGCAGCGCCAGCGGTCTGCCCATCGGCGCGCCCGCCCACGAAGATCCGGACGCCGCCGAAGACGCCCAACCGAAGCCGGCGCCCGTGTCGAGCCCGCGCTTCCGCAACCTGGAGATGGGCGATACCTGATGTCGCACTTCACGAACGTCGAGACGAAGATCAAGAACCTCGTGGCGCTCAAGGCCGCGCTCAAGGACTTAGGCTACGAGTTCGCCGAGGCCGAGCAGGGCGTCGAGGTGCGGGGCTACCTGGGCCAGAAGACCCTGGCCGACCTCTCCATCAAAGCCAGCAAAACCTACGACATCGGCGTTCAGGCCACGGACAAGGGCTACGTCTTCGTCGCCGACTGGTGGGGTGTCGAGACCACCCGCGGCGTCACGCAAGAAGAATTCGTCAAGACAGTCACCCAGCGATACGCCTATCACGTCGTCATGTCCGAGATCGCCCGACAGGGGTACACGATCGAGACGGACGAGGTGAAAACCGACCAGACCATCTCCATCACGGTGCGCAAATGGCAGTGAAACGCGAGCTTCAGATCGAGATCACCGCCGACGGTGAGGTGAAGATCACCGTCAAGGGCGCGCCGGGCGGCGAGTGCCTCGAGCTCACCAAAGCGCTCGAGGAGTCGCTCGGGGTCGTCACCGACCGGCAGATGACCTCCGAGTTCTACCAGCAGGAAGTCACCACGGAAGACACCGTGAAGATCGGGGAAGACTGATGTCTCTCTGGGCCAGCATCATGAACTTCTTCCGCTCGCTCTTCGGCGGCGGCGCCAAGCCCGCCCTCGAGGCGCCGGCCCCCACGCCCGCGCCGGAGCCGGCCTTCACGAAGTCCGCCCCGCCCAAGGCCGAGCCTCCCAAGGCCGAGCCTCCCAAGGCCGAGCCCCCCAAGGCGGCGCCCGTCGAGGCGCCCCGGCCGGAGCCGGTCGCGGAGCCCGCTCCGACGGTGGCGATGGCCGCGCCCGTACTGCCCGAAGCCCCCGCGGCCGCCAGCGAACCCACCGTCGCGATGGCCGCGCCCGACCTCGACGCCGTGCCGACGCAGACCGTCGAAACCACGAGCGAGGCCGGCGACGAGGACGACGACGACGAACCCGGACACGACGGCGACTCTGCCGCGCACCCGGCCGTCGGTCCGAACGACCGCGGCTCGAAGAAGAAGCGCCGCGGCAAGGACAAGAAGCGCAAGAAGAAGGGCAAGGACGAACCCGCGGTCAGCGCCGAAGAGGCGCAGGCGCTCGAAGCCGCCAAGCAGGAGATCCGCAGCGCGCCGCAGGTGCCGACCGCGGACGCCCTCGACGTGGTCGACACCGTCGCCATGCCCGCCCTGAGCTTCGCCGTCAGCGCGGCCGCTCAACTCCGCTCCGAAGCGACGCCCTCGCCGACGTCGATGGAGGCCACGCAGATGCTGCCGGCGATGTCGCAGCTTCGCGAGCAGGCCCTGGCATCGAGCGAACCGCAAACGGCGCCCGAGCTCGAGCCCGCCCCGGCGCCCGAGCCCGAGCCCGCCCCGGCGCCCGAGCCCGTCGTCGAGGCCGCCCCGGCGCCCGAGCCCGTCGCCGAGGCTGCGCCGGCGCCCGAGCCCGTCGCCG
>JAKLJY010000390.1 GCA_023150895.1 Myxococcota bacterium
AATGGGGCCGCAGGGGTGAACCTGCGGAAATCCGGACACGGAGACGCGGTAGGTGCGGGGCTCGCCGCTTCAATGGGGCCGCAGGGGTGAACCTGCGGAAATAGTCTCGCAGTCCGCGCGGCCTCTCGGGGGATCAAGTGCTTCAATGGGGCCGCAGGGGTGAACCTGCGGAAATAGCCAGGTGTTGTTCGCGTAGGTGGCGGTGCTCGCACGCTTCAATGGGGCCGCAGGGGTGAACCTGCGGAAATGGGTCAACTCGACGTCTCGCCCGTCGGCGAGAGCGTTGCTTCAATGGGGCCGCAGGGGTGAACCTGCGGAAATTGCCGACGCAGCGGCCGCCAAGCTCTTCGGGGCGGGGCTTCAATGGGGCCGCAGGGGTGAACCTGCGGAAATTTGACGGCGGGATAACTGCCGGATATATTATGGCCATGCTTCAATGGGGCCGCATGGGGTGAACCTGCGGAAATCCGTCCACTCGCGCCGGACGCGGAGCGTCCATGCCGGGCTTCAATGGGGCCGCAGGGGTGAACCTGCGGAAATTGACAGCCGCCGAGATCAAGGCCGCGCTCAAGGCCCGCGGCGTCAATGGGGCCGCAGGGGGGACCCGGCGG
>JAKLJY010000391.1 GCA_023150895.1 Myxococcota bacterium
GCCGCCGTCGGAGGTGGCGACGGTGAAGACGTCGCTCACCACCTGGCCGGCGTCGAGCGTATCGAGGGCGCTGAGGGTGGTGTAGGTCCACGCCCCGGCGGCGTCGATGCTGAAGCGGCCGTAGGTGCCGGCGGTGTTGGTCTGGGCGACGACGGTGGCGTCGGTGGTGTCGGCGTCGACGAGCGTCAGCGTGCCGCCGGTGTTCTGCACGACGTCGGTTTCGGTAAGCGATGCGGTATCGCTGCTGAGGCCGGCGACGTCGCCGGTGCCGGTGATCGTGATGGTGACCGTGGCGCTGCCGCCGTCGGAGGTGGCGACGGTGAAGACGTCCGTCACCACCTGGCCGGCGTCGAGTGGGTCGAGGGCGCTTAGGGTCATATAGGTCCACGCGCCGGCCGCGTCGATGCTGAAGCGGCCGTAGGTGCCGGCGGTGTTGCTCTGGGCGACGACGGTCGCGGCGGTGGTGTCAGCGTCGACGACCGTCAGCGTGCCCGCGGTGTTCTGCACGGCGTCGGTTTCAGTCAGGGACTTTGCGTCACTGCTGAGGCTGGCGACGTCGTTGGTGCCGGTGATCGTGATCGTCACCGTGGCGCTGCCGCCGTCGGAAGTC
>JAKLJY010000392.1 GCA_023150895.1 Myxococcota bacterium
GTCCGCGTTCGCCATGCTCGTGACGAAGCCCGCCCGGCTGACGGGTGCCGAGGTGCGGTTCATCCGCAAGCACCTCGGGCTTCGGCAGGCGGATCTCGCCCAGGTGCTCAACATGGCCAACCACTCGGTCGTGTCCCAGTGGGAGGGTCGTGAGGATGAGCCCACGGGGATGGACTACAACACGGAAGTTCTTCTGCGCCTCTGGATGGCCGGCAGGTCTGGTCAAGGAGACCGGCTCGTAGAGCTACTGGAGACCAAGCTCAAGAACCTGGAGCAGAGGGGCAAACCTCTGGAGGTTCTGGTGCCCCGCGCAGCCTGATCGACCCCTAAGTCTTGGGGACGTTCCTGGGGACGTTTCGCCCGCCGCAGCCCTCAAAACGGCCCCGAAACCGCCCCACAACCCACGTAGTTATGCGGGTTTGCGGCGACCAAAGGGGTTCCCAAGCTGAATGTCGCCGGTTCGAACCCGGTATCCCGCTCCCTGAAAAGCCCCGTTTTTACGGGGCTTTTCGTTTTTTGGGCCCACAATCTCCACCCCCAGGGTCGCAGCACCCACGCCGGGTCGCAGCGGTGGGTTGCAGCAGTGGTCAATTTGGCCGGTGAACG
>JAKLJY010000393.1 GCA_023150895.1 Myxococcota bacterium
GACGACGATCCGCTCATCGGCGCGATCATCGCGGACCGGTACCGCATCGAGGAGAGGCTCGCCCGCGGCGGGATGGGCGCCGTGTACCGTGCAGAGCAGATGGCGATGCGGCGTCCCGTCGCGCTCAAGCTCCTGCGCAGCGAGCTCATGGGCGAGGCCACCGCTCAGGCGCGTTTCCAGCGCGAGGCGCTCGCGGCGAGCCGAATCGAGAGCGCGCACGTCGTGACGCTGTTCGACTTCGGCAAGACCGACGATGGCCTCTTCTTCATGGCGATGGAGCTGCTCTCGGGCGAGACGCTCGCGACGCGAATCGACCGCGAGAAGACGCTCGCCGAGCCGCAGGCCGTGCTCATCGGCATCGCCATCGCGAAGGCGCTGGCGGCCGCGCACGACGCCGGCGTCATCCATCGCGATCTCAAGCCCGACAACGTGATGTTGTGCGGCCGAGAGGGCATGGTGAAGGTCCTCGACTTCGGCATCGCGAAGATGATGGACGCGATGGCGGTGGACGAGGACGGCGAGCCGCTGACCGCCGCGGGCGTCGTGATGGGCACCGCCGAGTACATGAGCCCGGAAGCGATCGCCAAGCGCCCGCT
>JAKLJY010000394.1 GCA_023150895.1 Myxococcota bacterium
TGGACACGCGCGAAGACGCACCTCGACATCGCCCGCGCGAACGCGCACGCGGCGTACGATATGTCGCCCCCGCAGAAGTGCGCGGAGCGCGGCTTCGAGGAGCCCGAGCCGCCGCCGCCGCCGCCCAAGCCGGGTGATTGCGACGGCGACGGGATCCTGGATCCCGACGACAAGTGCCCGTGCGAGAAGGACGGCGGGCCCGAGAACTACAACGGCTTCGAGGACAACGACGGCTGCCCCGACGATCCGGATACGGACGGCGACGGAATCACCGACTCGAAGGACACGTGCGTGCTCCTGCCCGAGGACAAGGATCAGTACCTCGACGAGGACGGCTGCCCCGAGGTCGACAACGATCTCGACACGATCCTCGACGCGAACGACAAGGACGCTTCGGGCACGAGCTGCGCGAACAACCCCGAGGATCCGGACGGCTTCGAGGACACCGACGGCTGCCCCGAGCCGGACAACGACAAGGACACCGTGGTGGACCTCGAGGACCAGTGCCCGATGGAGCCCGGCGTGGTGGGCGGCGACAAGCCCGGCTGCCCGAAGAAGCCGAGCCTCGCCATCATCACGGAGACCGAGATCAAG
>JAKLJY010000395.1 GCA_023150895.1 Myxococcota bacterium
GGGCGGGTCGAGGCCGAGGGGGACTGTGACGACGGCGACGCCGCCGTCGCCCCCGGCCAGCCCGAGCTGTGCGCGGACGCGGTCGACAACGACTGCGACGGCGAGATCGACGACGCGGCCGCGTCTGACGCAGGTCTCTGGTACACCGACGCCGACGCCGACGGCTTTGGCGCGGGGCCGGGCACGGCCGCCTGCGAGGCGCCGCTGGGCGCCGCCGACCGCGACGGGGACTGCGACGACGCCGACCCGGCGGCCTCTCCGGCCGGGGTCGAGGTCTGCGGTGACGCGACCGACAACGACTGCGACGGCCAGATCGACGACAGCGCGGCCGTCGACGCCCTCGAGTACCTGCCCGACGCCGACGGCGACGGCTACGGCGCCCTCGTCGGCGGGGTCTGGGCCTGCGCCGCCCCGACCGCCCACAGCCTGCGCGGCGGCGACTGCGCCGACGATGACGCCCTGCGCAGCCCGGCGGCCGCCGAGCTCTGCGACGGGGTCGACAACGACTGCGACGGCCGCGCCGAGGACGAGACGGCCCTCGACGCGCTCGAGTGGCACGTCGACGCCGACGGCGACGGTTTTGGTGACCCCCT
>JAKLJY010000396.1 GCA_023150895.1 Myxococcota bacterium
CGAGACGTCCTGCCGCACTCAGCGACGCGCACCGCTGCCGGTCACGACCCCCGCCGCGCAAGCGGCTTCGTCCAACGGACCGTGGTCAGGCGACCGTAGAGCATGGCCGTCGTGGTCTGCCAGGGTGTCCGGCCATCGGCGGCGACCTTCTCCGGTTTGCGGAGTAGCTTTCCGCGCTTGCGTGGACGACCGCCTTTGCTCGACTTCGAGGGTTGTGGAGGCGCTTCAGTGAGGACCGCGTCTGGCCTCATCGCGCCGAACAGCACGACCTGCGCCGGCAGACCGCGCGTTACGGTGTCGTTGCAGTAGGCGGAATCGGCGGCGAGTTCGACACGACGCTCGCCGACCCAGCCGAGCAGGACGTCGAGCATCTCGCGGGCGAGCTCGGTCTTCTTCTTGTAGAGCGCATGCCTCTTCTCGCACTCCTTCAGATTGCGATAGAGACGGAACAGCACGGGTAGCGCCCAGGTCCGCGTCGAGAACGGCAGACGGACGAGGACGGCAAGCACGACCCAGCAATGCCCGAACGTGAAGATGCGACACAGTTTGGTCGAGCGCACGGGGTCGAGATGGCTGCCGATCCCAAAGACGT
>JAKLJY010000397.1 GCA_023150895.1 Myxococcota bacterium
GTATATCAGAACAAAAGAGGAGATTTACGAGCGCAAAGATGCGGCGATTGGAGATATCCATTCGATCGTATATTGGATTCCTGACCCATCGATCTACGAAGCCGATACCAATGAACAAGAGCTTGAGAGTATGCGCAAGCAGTCGAAGTTGTCGTTTCCCGCGTGGCTCATTCCTGTGAGTTTTGTTCTTGCATGTTTGGGGCTGCTTCTTGAAGCAATCGCATGGATGCGTACGCTGGCAGGCCGTTGAAAAACGGCCTGATATCCGAACCATGGATGGTTCGGCGTTTCGCGAGGTTCGTAAAACCGAGCGAAACGGGAGTTATGGCGAATTCACTTCGCCATAACGACCTTGAAAAAGTCCAGGACGGACTTTTTCAACACCCTGCTAGGTACGTGAACCCGCTGTTCGCCTGCTCTAAATTCCTTTACCCATGATGGTTACGCATTGATAGACTTCGCGCCGCGATTGGCTGTAGCGTCACGCCTATGGTGTGACGTCTTCACCCGCCTGGAACGAATGCAAGGAACAAGACGTCACGGCATAGCCGTGACGCTACGGAAGAAAGACCCGTTTGCACGCCCTGCGGGG
>JAKLJY010000398.1 GCA_023150895.1 Myxococcota bacterium
CGGCCTGCTTCTTCGTGCTGGTCAGGAACTCGGCGAGCAGGTTGCGCAGCACCGCCGGGTCGTCGCCGACGTACGACTTGAGCACTTCGACATCGACCGCGCTGGCCCCCGCCTCGGCGGGCGCCGGTTTGGGGCCGGCGGCCGGCGCGGGGTGGGTCGGATGAAGCCAGCGTTCGAGCGCCTTGCGCAGCAGTTCGAGCTGCAGCGGTTTGCTCAGGTAGTCGTCCATGCCGACCGCCTTCGCGTGTTCGGCTTCGCCGCGCAGTGCATTGGCGGTCACTGCGATGATCGGCGTGCGGCGCAGTCCGCGCGCGGCTTCCTTGGTGCGGATCGCGGCGGCCAGTTCGTAGCCGTCCATCACCGGCATGTGCAGGTCCGTCAGCAGCAGCGCGTAGCCGCCGGCGCGCCACATCCGCAGCGCTTCGGTCCCGTCGGCAGCGAACTCCGCCGCGCGGCCGAGCAGTTCGAGCTGCCTGCCCAGCACCTTCGCGCTGACCTCGTCGTCCTCGGCGACCAGGATCAGTTCGCCGCGGTCGCGCGCTTCGGCCACCGAAGGCGGCGGTACGGCGGCGACCGCCTGCACCAG
>JAKLJY010000399.1 GCA_023150895.1 Myxococcota bacterium
CTCATCGACTGGGGCATCGCCCGGACGCTGGACGAGGGGCCGACGGCGGCCGACGCGTCCTCGCCGGCGCCCGTCGCCGCCCCGTCGCCGGGGCCCGCACCCCAGCCGGCCCTGACCCAGGTGGGCAGCGTCGTGGGCACCCCGGCCTACATGGCGCCCGAGCAGGCGCGCGGCGAGCCCGCCGACCGGCGCGCCGACGTCTACGCGCTGGGCGCCTCGCTCTACCACCTGCTCAGCGGCCACCCCCCGTGGCTGGCGGACGCCGCGACCACCCTGCCGGATCAGCCCGGGCGTGCCGGCCGACCTGGCCTCCATCGTGGCGCGCGCGATGGCCCCCGAGCCCGCCGATCGCTACCCCAGCGCGCTGGAGCTGAGCCGCGACCTGCAGGCCTTCCGCACCGGCCAGCTCGTGGCCGCCCGCGCCTACAGCAGCCTGGACCTGCTGCGCCGCTGGCTGGCCCGGCACCGCGCGCTGGTCGCCGTCAGCGCCCTGGCGGCGGTCGCCCTGGCCCTGGTCGGCGGAATGTCGGCCCGCCGCGTGCTGGCCGAGCGCGACCTCGCCCAGGCGGCCCGCGCCGT
>JAKLJY010000039.1 GCA_023150895.1 Myxococcota bacterium
CAAGGTTGAGCAACGCCGGGATCGGCCGGCAGACACGAAACGGGCGACGGGAGTGGTTACCAAGACACGCTCCTGGGCCGTGGGCGGGCATGCGACGGCGCGCGCTCAGCGACCGGCGAGATCGGCGCAGAAACCGACGAGGGGGTCCTCGACTGGTTTGCAGGTGTCGTCGTCCCCGCACGTCAGGCCGGTTTCGCATGCCGCGCTGCGCTCGCAGGGCTCGCCCTCGGCGCCGGGCGGGGCGCAGGTCAGCGAGGTGGCGTCGCAGCGACCGCTGCGGCAGGCACCCGCATCGGGCTCGTCGAAGAGGTCTGCGCAGGGGGCGCCGACGTCGACCTGGGCGGTGCATGCGGCGGCGTCTCCGCAATGGAGGCCGGCCGCGCAGTCCTGGGAGCTGCCGCAACGCGCGTCCGCGGTGCCGAGGGGCTCGCAGGTCTCCGCCTCGCCACAGCGCAGGCCATCGTTGGTGTAGCACTGTCCCGAGGATTCGCTCGCACCGCTCCCGCTGCACTCGAGGCCCCGGTCGTCCTCCGTGCACGTCCACCCGCAGGCGTCGCCGGCGCGTGCTCGGACGGGGAGGGGGTCATGGACGCACGCGCCCTCGCAGAGGACCTCCGCGCCCTCGGCGGGGGCGCAGTCGTCATCGGTGGTGCACGCCTCGCCCTCGGCCGCGTCACCGCGCCCGAGATCGAACGCCGCCGCGCAGGCCGGCGTGGCGGTGGTCAGCGCATCGAGGCCATCGGAGAAGAGGCACGCCCCCGCCGCGACGGCCGCCGCCTCTTCCAGGCAACGCAGGCCGACCGCCGGGTCCCAGGCGTTCGCCCACCGGCTGCTCTGGGACGAGAACGCGGTCCGGAACTGGAACAGGCAGCGATCGGCGTCCAGCGGAGACGGGGTCGATGCGCAGCACGTCGTCAGATTCTGGCAGACGAGCGCCGCCAGCGTCGTCGCGAACGCGGCGGGGGTCTCGGCGTCGGTCGCGTCGACGGTGACGCTGCCGCCGGCGGGGCCGCCGCTTTCGCCGCCCGCCCCGGCGTCGGCGCCCGAACCGCCCGTGCCGTCGTCCTCGGTCGTGCACGCCGCGGTCGAGAGCGCGGCCAGGGCGGCAGTGGTCAAGAGAAGGCTTCTCACGTGGGTCGCATCTCCCGGTTCGCTGGCAGGTCGTTCGGGCACACGCTACCCGATCCCGGGTCGGGTCGCGTCGGGAAACCGCACCCCTTGCCGCCGGGAGGCTTGACGCGGCCGCGGGGGGCTCTGTTACCCATTACCCATGCGAAACACACTCCGGAATTCTCCTCGCGGTCGCGCGGGCGCCATCGTCGGGCCCGCCGTCCTGTTTGCCGTCATCGGCTGTGACGATTCTTCGACGGGCGGCGGCGCCACCGGTGGCAGCGCCGGCGGTGGCTCGGGCGGCTCGGGCGGTCTCGAAGCCGACGCCGGGTCCGGCGGGCACGTCCACGGCGGCTCGGGCGGCGAAGGCGGTTCGATCGGCGGCAGCGGCGGCACCGGCGGCAGCGTCGGTGGCTCGGGCGGTGCCGGCGGTTCGACGGGTGGCAACGCCGGCGGTTCCGGTGGCAGCGGTGGGGCGGGGGGCCACGGCGGCGGCTGTGCGGCCGACGAGGAGTGTCCGGCCGGCCAGATCTGCGTGGCGGGCGCCTGTCAACCGGTCGTCGGACCGGCCGCGTGTGACGATCCTCCGCTCATCGAGGCGCCCGGGACCTATGCAGGTGAACTCGTCGGCGACGGTGCCTACGAAGGCGTCTGCGGCGGCCGCGGGAGCGAGCTCGTCTACCGTTTGTCTGCGGCGCTCGGACCGGTTTGCCTGACGACCGAAGGCACCGAGATCGACACCGTGCTTTACGTTCGCGGCGTCTGCGCCGAAGCCGACAGCGAGCTCGGCTGCAACGACGACGCGGTGCCGGCCGAGGTGTACTCCAGCGAGGTCGAGCTCGGACAGCAACCCCAGGACGTCTTCGTCTTCCTCGACACCTTCGGGGCGGGTGACCTCGGCCCGGTCGCGCTGAACGTGACCCCGGGGGCCTGCGGCGAGAGCCCGGTCGTCTGTGCGAACGACGCCGACTGCGCGCCGGGCGAGACCTGCGTCGAGGGGGCCTGCGTCGCGCCGCCCCCGCCGGCCTGCGAGGTCGACGCCGATTGCGCCGACGGCTTCGTTTGCGTCGACGGGGCCTGTGCACCGGCGCCGGCCTTCGACGCCTGCACCGCCACCGTCGCGATTCCGGGCCTCGGGACGTACCTCGCGAACACGGGCAACGGCAGCTCGCTGCATGCGCCGACCTGTGGCGGCGGAAACGGTCCGGAGGTCGCCTTCGAGGTTGCGGCCGGCCTCGGGACGCTCTGCATCAGCACCGAGGGCTCGCCCTTCGACACGGTGCTCTCCGTCCGGTCGACCTGTGCGGATGCCGCGACGGAGCTCGCCTGCGCCGACGACATTCTCGTTGGCCATCTCGCGTCCGAGGTCACCGTCGACGACGTCGGCACCCCGGTCTTCGTCCTCGTCGACGGCTTCGCCGCCGCCGATGCCGGGCCGGTCGTCCTCAACGTGGCGGCCGGGCCTTGTCCTGAGCGCGCCGCCTGCACGGACGATGCGGAGTGCGTCGAGGGCGAAATCTGCTTGCAGAACCCCTTCGGAGAAGCAGGCGGCGTCTGCGTGATTCCGCCACGTGCGTGTGAGGTCGACGCCGACTGTGGCGATGGCCTGCAGTGCCAGGCGGGGCGGTGCGCCGTGCCGCCCCCGCCGGAGTGTGTGGTCGACGCCGATTGCCGCGCGGGGGACACCTGCGTTGCCGGCGTCTGCACGCCCCCGCCGCCCGAATGTGTCGTCGATGCCGACTGCGCCGTCGGCGAACTCTGTGTCGTCGGCGCGTGCCAGCCGGGCGTCCCCGGGGGCGTGTGCGACGCGCCGACCGTGATCGACGCGCTCGGGACCTACGCGGGCAGCACCGTCGACGCGGCAGGCGCGGCCGAAACGAGCTGTCCCGGCGGCGCCGGCCCCGAGGTCGTCTATCAGCTCGAGCCCGGCCTGGGTCCGGTCTGCCTCCGGACGTTCGGCTCGGCGTTCGACACCGTGCTTCACGTGCGCGGCGCGTGCGCTGACGAAGCGAGCGAGCTCGCATGCAATGACGACACCGACGGCGCGCAGTCGCAGATTGCCCTGGCCCCGCAGGACGTCCCCGTGTTCGTCTTCGTCGACGGATATGCCGAGGCGAGTTCCGGGGCGTACGTGCTGACCGTGGAGGCCGGCGACTGTCTCGACCACTGCGAAGTGGCCGCGGACTGTGGCGAGGGTCGAGCCTGCGCCGACGGCGTCTGCGTCGACGCCGAGTGCGCCGTGGACGAGAATTGCAACGTCGGCAGCGCCTGCATCGAAGGCCTGTGCGTCGCGCGTCCGTGCGACATCGACGCCGACTGTGGTCCCGACGCCATCTGCGGCGAGGGCGGATGCGTGCCCGCGGAGTGTGCCGAGTCCGTCGACTGTGACCGCGGCTACGCGTGCGATGCGGGCCGCTGTGTCGCCCGCCTCTGTGAGGCCGACGCGGACTGCGCCGAAGGCCAGACCTGCCTCGCCGGCCTCTGCGTCGACGCGCCCGACGGCGACGCCTGCGATGCGCCGGCGCTCATCGAGGCGCTCGGTGCCTATCGCGGCACGACGGAGGGCGGGCCCGACCTGCACGCGGCCCCCTGCGCGCGCACCGAGGCGCCCGAGGCCGTCTTCCAGCTCGCGCCCGAGCTCGGCGTCGTCTGCGCCGAGGTCCACGGGCTCGGCTTCGACACCGTGCTGTTCGCGCGGACGACCTGCGACGACGACGCAACGGCCGTCGCGTGCAACGACGATCTGCTCCGCGGGTCCATCTTCGACTCGCGGATCAGCGTCGACGCCTCCGAGACCGGGGCGTATCTCCTCGTCGAGGGCTTCGGCCAGTCGTCGGGGGCGTTCATTCTCACGGTCGCCGCCGGCCCCTGCGAGGAGACCGCCTGTGAGCTCGACACGGACTGCCCCGAAGGCGGCCTTTGCCGCGAAGGCACCTGCACCGCCCCCGTCTGCCTCGACGGGCAGGACTGCACCGCCCTCGAATCCTGCGAGGCCGGGCGCTGCCTGCCGCTCGGTTGCGAGGTCGACGCGGATTGCGCCGGCGGGCTCTGCACCGACGGCGCCTGCGGACCGGCCGAGTGCGCGGCCGACCTCGACTGCCCCGCGTTCGAGGTCTGCGATGCGGGTCGGTGCGCGGCGGTCGCTTGCGAAATCGACGAGAACTGCCCGGACGGCGGCATCTGCACGGACGGCGCCTGCGGGCCGATCGAATGCGTCGAGAGCATCGAGTGTGGTCCCGGCTATGCCTGCGAGCTCGGTCGCTGCGTCGAACTCTCGTGTGTGAACGACGCCGATTGCGCCGACGGGCTGCTCTGCATCGACGGCCTGTGCCTCGAGGCGCCCGGGGGCGACGCGTGCGACGAGCCCACGGCCATCGACGCGTTCGGCCTCTACCGTGGCACGACGGTCGGTGGCTCCGACCTCTACGCCGCGGGCTGCGGCGGGGGCGCGGCCGGGACGGAGCGGGTCTTCACGCTGCCGGCCGGGCTCGGGGAGATCTGCCTCGCCACGTTCGGGTCCGACTTCGACACGGTCGTCCACGTCCGCAGTGAGTGCGGGGCGGCCGCCTCGGAGCTCGCCTGCAACGACGACGCCTTCGGCGCGACGACCTCGGCCTTGACCCTGACGAGCGGTGAGGCGCCCCTGTACGTCTTCGTCGACGGCTTCGGCGCGAATGAAGGCGACTTCATCCTCAGCGTCTCCGCCGGTCCGTGCCAGCCGGTCGAGTGCCTCTTCGACGCCGATTGCGCCGAGGGAGAGGTCTGCGAGGCCGGTGCCTGTGTCGAGCTGCCGCCGCCGCCGTGCGTTGCGGACGAGGACTGCGCGGTCGGCGAGATCTGCGTCGAGGGGGCCTGCGCGCCCGCGTTCGAGTGCGCGGAGACCAGTGACTGCGCAGGGGGCGAGCTCTGCGAACTCGCCCTTTGTGTCCCCGCCCCGGACGCCTGCACCGTCTCGACCGTCATCGAGGCCGCGGGTCGGTACGAGGGGTCGACCCTCGGTGGTTCGGCGTCGACGCGCGGCACCTGCGGTGGCAACGGCACCGAGGTCGTTTTCGAGCTCCCCGCGGCCCTCGGCGAGGTCTGCGTCCGCACCGACGGCTCGGCGTTCGACACGGTCGTTTTTGCGCGTTCGACCTGCGGCGATGCGGGCACCGAGCTCGCGTGCAACGACGACGGCCCCGAGTTCGGGCCGTCCGAGGTCACGGTGCCGGCGTCCGATGCGCCGCGCTTCCTCTTCGTCGACGCGTTCAGCACCGGCCCCGGAAACGACTTCGTCCTGACGGTCGACGAGGGCGCCTGCCCGTGCGCCGACGACGACGCGTGCGACGCCGCACAGCACTGCATCGAGGGGGCCTGCACCGACATCCCCGTCGGCGGGTGTCTGCTCGATGTGGACTGCGCCGACGGCGAGACCTGCGTCGAGCAGGTCTGCACGCCCCCCGCGAATGCCTGCGACACGCCCGAGTTCCTCCCGGACGGGCTGCAGGTGCGCATCGACGCGTTCACCGACGGCGAGGCGGGCTCGTCTCAGGCCGGGAACTGCTCCTCCGCGAACGGCCCCGAGAAGGTCTACGCCTTCGAGGTCGAAACGCCGACGTTCTTCGCGGCGACGGCGGGCGGGTTCGATACCGTGCTCTACCTGCGGAGCGATTGCTTCGACGCGGAGACCGAGGTCGCCTGCAACGACGACGGGGACGACGCGCCGGGCTCGACCCTCACCGAGCGTCTCCTCGCGCCGGGGACGTACTTCCTGGTGGTCGACGGCTTCTCGAGCCGGTCCTTCGGCGACTTCACGCTCGACGTCACCCGTCGGCCCGACTGTCCCGCCGGCGCGGCCCTGACCTGTGGCGATCCCGCCCTCGGCCAGGCACCGGGGACGGTCTACGCCTGCGAGGCCGGCAACTACACGGCCGGTGAGATCTGCTCGTTCGGCTGCGAAGCCGGGGCCTGCCTGCCGCCCGCCAACGCGGGGACGTGCGCCGATCCGATGGCCCTTCCGTTCGTGGCCGACCTGACCATCCAGGACGACACCCGGCGCGGCGAGCCCCTCAACCGCGGTGGATGCGGCGGTGGCGGCGCGCGGGACCTCGTGTACCGGCTCGATGTGCCCGTGCTGTCCTTCGTCGACATCCAGACGACGGGCTTCGACACCGTGCTGTACGGCCGCACGGCGTGCGCCGATCCGGCGACGCAGAACTCCTGCAACAACGACTCGGATCCGCCGGGTGCGCCGGGGTCCCGCTACTTCCGTCGCCTCGCGCCGGGGACGTACTTCATCATCGTGGACGGGCGAAGCGGCGCGGCCGGCCCGTTCACGTTGACGATGCGCACCTACCAGTAAGGCGCGCGGCGCGGCCCACGCGCCGGATGCTCATTCGATGCCGGTGAGCGCGAGCGTGAACCAGGCATCGGGCATCGGCGCGGGGCTCGCCTGTTCCACCCGGACGCCGGCCTGCCAGCACTGGCAGCGACCGGCGAACCGGGCCATGCCCGCGTGGCCCAACCAGCGGCCGTCCGCGGCGTCGACGTACGCTTCCCACTGGGCGTCGATGGGGCCTGCGGCCACGGCGAGCCCCGGACGAATCGTGTGCATCACCACGGCTTCGGTCGCGAGCCGCTGCGTACGCTCCGGGACCTGCGAAAACAGGAGCGGCGCCAGCCCGTCCGGGCCGGTTCGCAGGTAGGCGCCCGTCAGGCGGAACGGACCGGGACCCGCCGCCGCCGTGGCTGCGAGACCGGCCGCGCCGTCCCATGCGGCCTCCAGCGTCGCCCCCGGATGTTCGAAGCTTGCGGTGGCCCACGGACGGCCCGCCGCCGCGCCCCGCGCGTCATGCTCTGCGACGAAGCGTCCCCAGGCGACCTCGAGCCCGGCCACCGCGTCCCCGTGGGACAGGCGTTGGGCGACGACGGCGAAGCCGCCGCGGCGATCGACGGGCGAGGGGGCGACCGGAGCAGGGCGATCCGGATCGCCGGTCACGCCTGCCTCCGCCGCCACGCCGTGAATCGAGACGTCCACCGTGTGCGACCCCCGTTGTCCGGGGCGGCGGAACGCGAGTCCGGCCGAGGTCGTCGCCATGCCGCCCACGACGCTCCCCTGGGCGGCCGCGGTCTGGGTCGTTCGGGTCTCCGCCGCGACGCGGGCCGCGAGGCGAACGGGGCCGAGGTGATGTCCGCCGCTGCCGGCCACGCGCGTACCGAGTTCGTGCTGGTCTGGGGCGGAACCGGCCGACGAACGCTCGGCGACGACCGCGACGTCCGCGTCGAGACGGACGTGCTCCCCCCCAGACGACAGGCCGAGCCGGGCCGCGGGGAGGGTGGAACGATACCCCGCCCGCCGGTCGGAGACCGTGGCAATCCGCGTCGCGACGGCGAGCGACGGATCCGCCGCCGCGAGGCCGAGCCGCCCGGTGACGTACGGGGCGAAGGCGGCCTCCGGCGCCCGGGCGTGGGCCGCGTAGATCTCGGCGGTCGTCGCGACGCGGCCTTCCAGGGCGAGGCCGGCTGCCTCACCGCCGAGCGTCCCGTCGCCGTGCCCCGCGGCGCCACGCGAATCGGCCGCCACCGTGAGGGCCCCGCGGTGCCGCGCGCTCTCGTGCCAGCGCGCCACGAGGCGGCCCTGCGGACCCGCTCCGGCAGCCCAGCCCACGGCCGGCGTGAGGTCCGCCTCATCGCCGAGCGGCACGAAGAGCGGCTGGAGCGCGGCGGGGCCATCGTCGCCGCGCCAACCGAGTTCGGGGGCCAGGAGCCCGAAACGGCGGGGCGCCAGCGGAAACGCCCAACGGGGCGCGACCAGGACGGGGACGACACCGAGGCGCAGCACCGGCCACGACACGCATGCCAGGTCGCCGGTGACCTCGAGCCGGCTGGTCTCGACGCTCCAGGGCGGATCGTCGCACCCGCAGGTCGACAGGCGCACGCCCTCGGCCGTGAACGCCCCTGGAGCCGACCACGAGGCGGTCTCCGCTTCGAGGTGCAATGCCGTCGCTTCGAGGCGCAATCCGGTCGCCTTCCAATCGCGGCCGGGACACGCTTCCAGGGCGTCCGCGGCCAGTCTGACGTCGAGGGTACCGGCCTCGACGGCGGTCAGCGACCAGGTCTCGGGGCACGTCGCGGTCGGCCCGCGATGCAGCCGACCTGCACGCCAGTGCCACGGCGGGGCCGTCAACCGGAGTTCATGCGCCTCGACGACCTGCGCTTCGACGGACAAGGCCGCCGCCGAGAACTCGGCCGGGACGTCGGGGGGCTCAGGCGGGAGGGGCAACCACACCGAGGCGCATCAGGTGGGCGGCGCGGCCGGTTCCGCGGGCGCGGTCTCGCTCGGCGGGGCGGACGGCGCACCGGGCAGCACGATGGGTTGCGTCGGCGGCCGGAAGTCGAGAATCAGGTAGTTGCCCTCCTGGCGGAGGTCATAACCGACGATCTCGCGCAGCTTGATGGTCACCGTGGTCGTCGACTTCTTCTGCTCGGCATCGACCCAGGCAACCGCGGTCGGGAAGTACGTCGTCTCGAGCCGACGTCCGTCGTTGCGAGATTGCAACCGGGTATCCGTCAGCTCGAGCACGACCTCGTCGGCCGCGGCCGGGACGAGGTTGTAGATGGCCGGCTCGGAGGTCTGGACGAAGACGCGGCCGCCCCCGCCCTGCATCTGGAAGCCGACCCAGGTGGCCACGCGGAGGGCCCCTCGACTTTTGACGTCGACCTTTCCGGGGGCCGTGTCGCGCAGCCCGGGCTGGACACCGAGATATGGCCCGTTGCGGGCCTCGGCCTTGCCCGGCTCGGCCGCGTCGGACAGGGCCGGCACGGCCATCAGGGCCAGGGCGCTCGTGACGAGACGAAAGGTGCGACGCACGACATGCTCCTGCTTCCAAGCCTGACCCTCGTCTGGTACCACACGGGCCCCCGCGTGTCGACAACGCGCGCGCCCTGGGAGTGACCGTGGACCTCTGGCTCGAACGCCCCGTTTTCCCCGACCATCCGGTCTCGCCGGAGGTCACCTTCGATTTCCACGTCGACACCTTTGCGCGTTGGCTGCGCAGCGCGGGTGCCGAGGCCCGACTCGCCATCGCGTTCGTCTCGGGGCCCGCGGCCCGGCAGGCGCTCGAACGTGGCCTCGCCGCCCGCGGGTGTCGACCGGTGACGGCGACGGCTCGCCCGGGCACACCAGTGCACCCGACGCTGGCGGCCCACCAGGGCGACCATTTCAATGACACACTCTTCGTGGTGGACGGCCTCGAGTGCGAGGACGCCGCCCGGGGGCTTCGCGAGATCGGCACGCAGATCGCCCAGTTTCGCCGGCTGGCGACCTGGGTGGTGGTGCTCATCGAGAGCCCGGCGGCCCTCGCTGCGCTCGAGTCGGCGGGGGGCATCCTCCGACGCCACGCGGCCCGGCGATTCGTGGTCCTGTCCGGCGAGGACGCCTTCCCCCTCGAAGACCCCGTGTCGGCCGACGCCGTCTCTCGGTGGCGTCGCGAGCACCGCGTCGCCGAGCGGATCTATCACCTCGCCCGGACGCCCGGGACGGCGCCCGATCTGCTCGACTTCGGCCGGCTTTTGCGCGCCGGGTGGGGTGGCCTGCGGGTTCATCCGGATGCCCATGCCACGGGGACGCAGTTGCGCAAAGCCTGGATGGAGCGTCCGCGCGATGCCGGAGCGCTGATGCAGTTGCTTGCATCCCCCGATCCCGAACTTTCGCTCGGGATCGGCCGGCTCTGCCCCTGGTCGCTCGAGCCCGGTGCGCCCCGGGCCGCGCTGGCCATGAACCTCGCGCCGTCGCCGGAGGCGCGGTACATGTCCGGTCTGCCCGTGTCGGGCGAGGGCCCGCTCGCCGCCCTGGCGGAGGCCCGTTCGACGCTCGACGACGGACGCCTGCCGTCGTTTCAGGTGCTCTCGACCCTCCGTGCGGCGGCCGAAGACGGGGTCTTCAGCGCGCACCTGCGGATGCACGTGCGCTTGGCTCTGGCGCAAGCCGCCGTCGTCGCCGAGGCCCTCGAGACCTGCCGGGAGGAGCTCATGGCGGCCGATCGCCTCATCACCACCGAAGGGCTCGCACTCGCACCAGAACTCGTTTTCGAAGTGGTCGAGCGTCGCACCGCGCTCGATGCGGCGGCCGGCGAGCGCGCCGACGCGCGCCTGGGGCTCGACCGCCTCGCCGACCTTTTGCCGAGGCTCGGGTCGCCCTTCTACGCCGCGCGTCACGTCCTGGCGCGCGGCGAGCAGATGATGGCGCTCGATCCGGGCCGCGGGCGCGAGGCGCTGCGTGAGGCGGGCACCCTTTTCAGCGCGCATGGATACGCGCGTTGGGCGGCGCTGGCGCGCGAGGCGGCCGGGTGACGCACCGCCTCCGTCTCTGCGGCCTCCTCGTCGCGCTCGGGCCTCTGGTCGGTCCGCTCGCTTGCAGTGGCGAGGGGCGGGATACTGCGCCCCGCGCGCCGGCCGCGTCCCGCGCCACCGTGGCCATCGGGCGTGTCGTCGTCCGGGACGAGACACCGCCGGATCGCCGTCCGCACGGGATCGAGCCGTCCGCGCTCGAAGCGAGATTGCGCTCGGCTCTCCTGGGCGGGGGGGTCGCCGACCGCCCGCCCGCGGACGCGGACTGGGTCGCGACGGCGCGAGGTCGCGTCGTCTACGGCATCGGCGTGGGTGGGGACCTTCGCGCGGACGCCGGTCCCGGGACGGTCGCCGCGCGGTGGCAGGTCGAGGTCCAGCTCCGGGTCCCGGGTGAGCCCGCCCCGGTCGAGCGCCCGTCGCGCCGTCGGGAGCGTGCCCGCCCTCGCGTCGCATCTGCCACGGGAGACCGATCGCGAGACCACGCTGCGACTGGTCGGCGCGCTGGCCGAACTCGGTGACGACCGCGCCGCATCGGCCCTGATTGCGCGCGCGGACACGAAGGACCTCGAACTGCTGCAAGCCGTCGTCGACGCGCTCGCGTCCGTCGGAGGCCCGCCGGTCGAACCGTTTCTGGCCATGCTCGCTTTGCACGACGCCCCGGAAATCCGGGAGATGGTGGCCCGGGCGCGGGATCGCCTGCGGCAGGGGAGGCGCCCATGAGCGGGTCCCGAATCATGGAGACCGAGGACGTCCGGATCGAGCTCGACGGCGCGGTGGCGCTGCTCGTCGTCGACCGCCCGGCCCAACGCAACGCGCTCGCCCGGGGTACGATGGCCCGGCTGGCCGAAGCCGTCGCTCGTCTCGCCGCGGCGCCGGAGGTGCGCGCCGTGGTGCTCGCCGGCGGCGGCGACACCTTCATCGCAGGCGGAGATCTTCGCGACCTCGGGGCGCTGACGACGGGTGAATCGGGCGCGGAGATGGCGGCCCTCATGCAAGGGGTCCTCGACGCGCTCGCGGCCCTCCCCGTGCCGGTCATCGCCGCGCTCGACGGCTCTGCGATCGGTGGGGGGGCCGAGGTGGCCCTTGCAGCCGATGTCCGCATCGCGGCGTCGGACGCATGGTTGGCGTTTCGCCAGATCGACTTCGCCGTCACGACGGGGTGGGGGGGCACTCAGCGCCTCGTCGGCCTCGTGGGTCGAAGCCGTGCATTGCACCTCTTGTGGACGGGTGCCCGCGTGACGGCCGCCGACGCGTTCCGCCTCGGGCTCGTCGACGAGGTGGCGCCCCCCGGCGAACGTGCGCTCGATGCCGCCCGCACGATGGCCCAGCGGCTGATCCGGCGGCCGCGCCACGTGCTGGCGGGGCTCAAGCGGCTCGTGGACGCTGCTGGCGGGCCGGCGGCCGAGCACCGGGTCCTCGAGCGCACGCTCTTCGCCGAAGCATGGGGTCATGGGGACCACTTCGCCGCCGTGGAGCGCTTCCTGGCGGCCCGCGGCGTCCCGGCGGGGGACGATGCCTCCGCGCCCGGGCTGTTCATCGTCCTCGAGGGCATCGATGGCGCCGGCACGACGACCCAGGCGCGCATGCTGTGTCGGTGGCTGGGCAGCCTCGGGCAGCCCGTGCACCCCACGGCCGAGCCGAGCGGCGGCCCGATTGGCACCCTTCTCCGGCAGGCCCTCGGCGGGCGCGTCCTGGGACGTGACGGCGAGCGTCTCTGTCCGGAGACCATCGCGACGCTCTTCGCCGCCGACCGTTTCGATCACCTGCGCACCGAGATTGAGCCCGCACTCCGCCGCGGGACGCATGTGGTGTGCGATCGTTACGATCATTCGAGCCTGGCGTATCAGGGACTCGAGAACGACCCACGGTGGGTCTCGACCCTGAATGCGGCGGCCCGGCGACCGGATCTCGTGCTCTTCCTCGACGTCGACCCGGCGGTCGCCGCGCGGCGGCGAGCGGGCAGAGGCCTCACCCCCGAGTTGTACGAGTTCGACGAGCTTCAGGTCCGGATTGCAGCCGCCTACCGGGACATGGAACGATGGCGGCCGGCCGATCCCGTCGTGCGGGTCGACGGGAACGCCTCGGTCCGAGAGGTCCAGCGAATCTGCAGGGCCGCGCTCATGCCCCTGCTGGCCGCGCGGGGACGTCCCACCGCCCGGAGAGTGCCGCCGTGATGATGCTCGTCCAGCTCGTGTCTGCCCTGGCGCCCGCGCTTCTCGTCGTGCCGACCGACGCACCGGGCGCCGCGTCCGCCCCCGCCCCGGCGACGGTCGCCCCTCAGCCGCCGGGCAGTGGCGCCCCCCCGGGCGTGCCGGTGATGTCGTCCACGCTCCCCCGTGCGGCCTTCGAGGCCGTCATGGCGGGTGGGCCTCAGCGCGTGGTGGCGGCCGTCGACGTCCAACCTGCGCTGGTCGGCCGCCGATTCGTGGGATTCCGCCTGGTGCGCATCCGCCCGGAAGGCGTCTTGCGCGACTGCACCTCGCTCTTGCCGGGCGACGTCATCGTCAGCGTCAACCGTGAGTCCCTCGAGCGGCCCGAGCAGTTCATGCGGGCCTGGGAGGTCGTCCAGAACGCAGGCGCCATCGAGGTCGAAGTCGAGCGCCAGGGACGGCGGTTTCTCCATCGCTGGACGCTGACGCCGTGAGCGGGCGGGGCGGGCTGCTGATCCCGTTCCTGGCGACGGCCGCGGCGCACGGCGCCTGGAGCGTGTCTCGCCTCGCTTCGGTCCCCGATGAACCGATCCACGTCATGCTGCTGCTCGTCCCCCTCGTCCTGTGGGGGCTCGGCGTGTATGCACGGTCCCTGGTCGTGCTGCTCGTCTTCGTGCCCGTGACGTGGGCCGGGTCGGCGTACCTGCCGGACGTCCCGCCGTTTTCGCCCGGGGGTGGCCTGGCCGCCGTCTGGACGCTGCTCGTATTCGCCGCGACGACGCTGGCTTGGTCGAGCGGACATGCGGGCACCCCATCGACCCCCATTCCGTGGACGCCGGTGGCGCCCGTCGGAGTGGGCAGTGCCACGACGGCGGCTGGTCGCGACGGATGGCTCGTCGCGGCGTTGACGGTCGGCCCCGCGCTCGGTTTCCTGCTGACGCCCGGGATCGACGCGCGCCTGACGCGGTCCTTCGGCCCTCTGGGGGGTCTGGCCGCGGCGGGTCTCTGCGTTCTGGGCACCCTGCTCGGCCTCGCCCTGGCCACGGACGTCTGGCGCGCTCGACCGCCCCGCGCGCCGTCGCGGAGGCGTGCGGTCCGGCATGCGGTCGCGCTCGGCGTCGCCGGAGCCGCGGCGGCCTTCGTGCGGTAAGCGTGGCCGTGCTCTTGTCCTCGGGCGCTCGGCGAGGCATGTTCCCGTCGTGCAGCTCGTGCCCGCCCGCTGGTTGGAAATCATCGGCCTCGCCGTCGTGCTCGGGGCCGTCCCGCTCCTGTGGGCGGCGTTGCGTGCGCTCGCCGAACGGGACTGGGTCGGTGGCGGATTGATGGTCGTCGCGGCCGCGGCGGCCGGTCACCTCGGGCTCGAGCTCGTGGCGATCGCCCGCCTCGAACGGCGCACCGAGCCTGGGGGCGAGCCGTGATCGCGGCGACGCTCGCGCTCGCGGCGGCGCTCTGGAACGCGGGCCCCTTTCGGGAGCCCGTCGCACCGGAAACGGTCGTCGCCTCCGCGACCGACATCGAAGGTCGCGTCGAAATCACCGCCGAGCGCCTCGCACTCTACTGTGAGGCTCATCCCGACGTCTCGCCCCGCGCCGCCGCGGAAGATCTCGTCGTCTTCGAGCTCCTCGCCCGGGAGGCGGCGCGCCGGGGACTCGCCGCGGCGCCGGAGGTCGCGCGGGAGGGGGCCGCGGCCGCCGTGCCCCGCTACCTGAAGCGTCATTTCGAGCCCGAGGTGGGACCGGGCAGCATTCCGCGAGCGGTCGTCGAGCGCGCCTATGATCGGAACCTCGGCATGTTCGTCCGCCCGGAATTCCGGCGGGCGGACCACATCCTCGTCGGGACGCCCGAGTTCAAGCCATGGACCCGTCCTTCCGATGCCGAAGCCGCGCGCCGCCTCGCCGAGCGAATCGCCGCGCACTTCGCTTTGCACCCACCGGCCGATGCCGCGGCGTTCCGCGCGGCCGCGCTGCCCTTCGAAGCAGAAGCGAAGTCGGCCGGCCTCGCGCTCAAGGTCGAGACGCTCGCCCCATTCTCGATCGACGGGCCGCTCGTTCGCCCGTTCTCCGAGGCGGCCTTTGCGCTGAAGGGGCCCGGGGCCGTTTCGGCGCCGGTCGCGACGGATTTCGGGCTTCACGTCATTCGACTCGACGGGCTCGAGCCGGCGATCAACCGCCGCTTCGATGAGGCGGAGGCCGAGATCCGCGAACGCCTGCTCCCGGAGTTTCGCCTCCAGAAACTCCGTCAACACACGGAGGCGCTCCTCGAGGCGGCGGGTGTCGCCGTCGATCCGGCCGCGCTCGAAGAACCGAGCAAGCGGGCGCAGTGACGCCCCCCTGGTTTTGGTCGTCGATTTCGTCGAACATCGGACCACCGTCGAGTCGCCGGCGCGTCGGCGCGCCCTCGCGCCGGCGTCAGGGATGATTCGACCCCGGAGGTCATCGTGTCGCGTCCGAGCGCGTTGCAAATCGGTCCTCTCGGTCTCGTACTGAGTCTCGCGAGTCAGGCGGGCGCGGTCGACACCGTCACGCGGGCGTCCCCGGCCTCCGTTGCCGCGAACACCGCCCAGAAGACGCTCTGGATCACCGGGACGGGGTTCGCACCCGGTGACCGCGTGAGCATCTCCGGCAACGGCATCGGCGAGATCTCGGCCCCCATGGTCGTCCCGGAGGCCGAGCGGATGGATGGCGGCCGAGGCGACGGGATCCGCTACACCATCTCCGTTGCGGCGGATGCCGCGTCCGGCCGGCGGGACATCACCGTGACGGGCTTCGACGGGACGGCGGCCACCGGGGCGGGCCTCCTCGAGATTACGGGTGGGGGGGCGCCGCCGACGGCCCCACCGACGGCGCCGCCCGACATGGGCGTCGCCCCGCCGACCGGCCCGGTGACCGCGCCCCCCGAGGTGCCATCCGGTGGCGTCGATGTCGTCACGCGGGCGAGTCCGATCCACGGCGAGCAAGGCGAGCAGGTCAACCTCTGGATTGTCGGGCGTACGTTCCAGGACGGCGCGACCGTGCACTTCAGCGCGGCCGGGATGGGGCCGGCGCTGGTCGATGGGTTGCCCCTCCCGCTGAAGGTCGTGCGAAACGTGCCGTCCGAGGCGGAGAAGCTCGACGGGATCGAATTCTACCTGCGCATCGGTCCCGAGACGCCCGTGGGTCCCGTCGACATCACCGTCCGCGGCCCCGACGGCACGGAAGCGACCGGGCGGGCGTTGTTCAACGTGGTCGAGACCGGGGGGATACCGCCGCCCGTGCCCGGCGCCGGAAACGCCGACACCATCAGCGGGGCATCTCCGCCGGCGTTTCGCTCGGGTCGCAACGTCTCTCTGTGGATCTGGGGGCGGGACTTCGAGCCCGGTGCGGACGTCCAGTTCTCCCAGCCCGGCATTCGGCAGTACTCACCCTTCGAAGTCGTCAACGAAGCCGGCAACTATGCGCCGCTCGATGGAATCCGGGCGTTTCTGCTCGTCGACGGGAACGTCCCGTCGGGCCCCGTGGACGTCACGGTCGTCAACCCGAACGGCTCGCGGGTCACGCGCCCCGGCCTCGTCGAGGTCGTCGGCAGCGGAGGGGGCGCAGCCGCCGGCGGCGCTGCGGGTGAGGACGTCGAACCGTGCCTGCCCGCGAGCACGCCCATCGAGTCGATCGACTTCGTGACGCCGGCAGAGGTTCTGCGAGACAGCCCGTTGCCGCTCACGATCGTGGGTCGCGGCTTTGCGTGCGGTGCTCGCGTTGCGCTCAGCGGCGGGGGCCTGCGCGCGCCCGAAGGCAGCACGCCGCGCATCATCCGCGACGCCGCCGACCCCGGGCTGACGACGCTGCGGTGGGACCTGGAGGTCACCGCGGACGCGGCATTCGGTCCCCGAGACGTCACGGTCGTGAACCCGGACAACAGTACCAAGACGCTCGCCGGCGCATTCTCCATCGTCGAGACGCTGAGTGGTGATGGCGGTGTCGGCGCCGGTGGCAAGTCGCCGGGCATCAGCGCATGTACACAGCGGCCGGGCCCCCAGAACGGCGGCGCTGCCGCCCTGCTCGCCCTCTTTGCCTTGACGTTCGGACTCGCGGCGTCGCGCCGCAGACGCGCCTGAAGCGGCGTTCCCGAGCCGGGACGACGGCGCTCGGTCTCTGGCTGGGGGCCGCGCCGGGCTGCGGTGCCCGTCCGGCCGACGTCCCCTCGGCCGAGCCTCCGCGGGACCAGGCGACTTACGGCTGGCTCCCGTTGAGCGCCGCCGACCTCACGATCTGGCCGCGGGACCTCGAGGCCGCCGCACGACTCGCCGGGCGTGATCTGCAGGTGCTCGCCGTGCCGGCACCGCGCCTTTCGGAGGCGCTGTCCCGGGCCTGGCAATCCTGGTCGGATACGCTCGAAGAGCCGAAGGTGCCCGGAGACGCGGGGCGCACGATCGCCGGGCGGTGGGGTCTCGTGCCGGACGCTCCGGCGCGGGTCGTGGTGGCCGCAGTGGACGGTGGCGCGGCCGGTCGGGCGCTGTTGCGCACGCTGGAGGTCTTCCAGGACGCGGCCACGGGCGGCACGGCGCCTGCGGCGCTTCAGGCGCGGCTCGACGACGTCCTTCGGGGCGCCCCGGTCGCAGAGCTGCATGTGAGAGTGTTGCTTCAGGCCGCGGTCCCCGAACGGACGACCGAAGCGCTGCGACACCATGCCACGCGTTCGGGCTACGAGGTGTACGAGCTCGGCGAGCCTCCACCACGCTTCGCGGTCGGCGCGGCGTGGCCGCGTGACACGATTCTGGCGGCCCGCGATCGGACCGGCGGGCACCTGCTGCTCCTTCGAGGTCAAGGAAGCGCCCGCGTCGTGGACTGGGTCGCCGCGGCGTCGCCGCGAGCCTCGACCGATGCGCTCGTGCGCTTCGCGATCGAACGGGGCGCGTCGCCGCCGCCAGCGGGCCGCGTTTCGACCATCGGCACGGACTTTGCTGGCGTCGCGCTGCTCGAACTGGCCCTGTCGGCGGGAGACACGCTGCGTCGCCTCGAGACGCCCGGGACGAGGGGGGAGGCCCCCCTCGACCTTCTCGTGGCGGCCAGCGACCTGGCCGTGGCGTGTGCAGAGCGTTGGCGCCTGCTCTCTCGCCTGGCGCCGCGCGCGACGCTCTCCTGGGCCGCCGGCGGCCGCCCTGCGCTCGACGTCGCCCTTTCGCCGAGGGCCGCCGACGCGATGCGTCAGGCGACCGGTCCATTCCCCCTGCGCGCGCAGGCGTGGGCCTCGCTCCCCCTCTCCACGGCGGCACGGTGGCGGCGGGCATCGTTCCTGTCGGCTTTGCCCGAGGCCGAGGCGCTCCCTGCCGATCCGTTCACGATGTGGGAAGAAGGGGCCTGGTGCCGCGCGGGCCATCCGGGCCTTCGCCTGGCAGCCATCGCGGCGGCGCTCCCGGCGCTCGACGCGGGCTCGTGGGCGGCGGCGTTCGTTCCGGCCGAGGACACACGTTCGGGCGAGCGACCGTGGTTCGTCGGAGTGGGCATCCTCGGACTGTCCGACACTCGGCCGCCGACGCCCCGCGTCGGGCTCGCCACCGTGGCGGCCAGCGATGAGATGCCGCCGATCACCCAGGTGCTGGGGCCGGATGCCGAGGTCATCATCGCGCCCGCCGGCCCGACCGCCGTCCATGGCGCCGGTGAGACGCGGCTCGTTCACGGGAGGCGCGCCCTGCCGGCAGGCCGGGAGCTTGCGCTCATCGGCTTCGGACACGACGCATTCGAGCGGCTGGAAAGCATGGTCGCGCTGGACCCGAGGGATACCGCGGACGCTCCCCTCGCGAGGATCACGGTCGACACGGCCGGGCTGTCGGCTGCGACGTCCTTCGCCGACGATCCCGAGATTCGAGCCATTCTGGTGCAATGGGCGCAGCGCGCGGTCCGCGCCGATCTCCGGGTCGACGGGACGCCAATCGGGCTCCAGTACGTCCTCGACCTCGGGGGCGACCTTGATCCCGGACTGCCCGCGCGTTAGCGTCGGGACCCCTCCTCCGTCCGGAGTCTTCATGGCCCAGCCCTCTCCCTCGATCGCGCCCCTCGTCGAAGACGCTCAGCTCATCCTGCGTACGGTTCGCGCAGAGTCTCTGGACGGGCGGCGACCCTACGCCAGCGACGTCTCCCGTTGGGTCGAGCGCAGCCTCCGGCTGCGTTTCGGGGAGATGGTGCAGTGCCTCGAGCGGTACGGTTTCGTTTCGCTCGAGCGTCGAACGCAAGTCCTGGAGTTGACGCCCGCGGGTCGGCAGTGCGTCGACGGGGTGGCCGAGCGGATTCGTGCCCTCGAGGGCGATCTTCAGCATCACTTCGGTGATCGCCTCGCGCAGCTCGCGGCGCCGTTGCCCGAAGTCGAGCATCCGCCGATCCGCTTCGACGGGCGCTACATGCGTTCCGAGCCCATCGGACTCGGCGCGGTCGGGAGCGTCTGGCGCGGACGCTTGCTCAGTGTCGATCGCCCCGTCGCCATCAAGGTCTTCTCCGGGCTCGACGAACTCTTTTCGGTTGATCAGAAGGGCGAGATTCTTCGGCGCCTCGAGCATGCCGTCCGCGAGCACGCGCGCCTCGTCTCCCCGTTCGCGATCCAGATCCTCGATCAGAACGTCTCGTACGAGTCGCCGTACTTCGTGATGGAGCTCGCCACCGGGGGCAACCTTCGGGCACTCCTGGAGGGCGGGGCGTTGCCTGCGCCCGTGGCCATGCGCTACTTCGTGCAGATGGCCCTCGGCCTCCGGGCGGCACACGCACAAGGCCTTCTCCACCGCGATCTCAAGCCCGAGAACGTCCTCCTCGACGCGAACGGAAACGTCAAGCTCGCCGACTTCGGATTGACCCGTGCCCTGGAGCGCGACGGCGTCAAGGTTCGGCAGGCCTACGTCGGGTTCGGTTCCGTCGGTTACATGCCGCCCGAGTTGTTCCGTCGCGGTGCCGAGATCGGCCCGACGGCCGACATCTACGCCCTCGGTATCCTCCTCTTCGAGATGCTGGTCGGAGAGCTACCGGGGCGGCGCTCACCCATGCCGAGCGCCGTGGCGTCCGGCGTGCCGGTCGAACTCGACGAGCTTTTCGACCAGATGACGCAGGACGATCCTGCTCGCCGCCCGGCCGATCTCGACAAGGTCCTGACGAGCATCTGGACGTCGCAATCCATCACCGCGCTCCTCGACGCCCGACAGGCGCCCTTCTTCTCGGATCCGCCCGTGGCACTGCCGGGCCTTTCACCGGTCTCGCTGCCGCCGTCGGGGGCCGGCGCGAGGGCCGCTGCTCGGGGATTGGCGGCTGCTTCTCCCGCGGCGCCGACGACCGTCTCCCGCGACGCGGCCCCACGACCGGCCCCCGCGCCGCCCGTCCCGACCGCGTCGACGCCGCGGGAGCCCGCACTTCACGCGTCGGAGCCCATGCCGGTCCCTTCTGCGCCGGTCCTTCCGGCGCCCGTGCCGACGATGTCCACCGCGCGGGAGGCGGCCGTGCACACGCCGGAACCGCTCTCCGCTTCAGCGGCGCAGACCGAAGGCCCGGCGGTCGCCGAAGCGCCGGTCGCCGACGCACCCTCGCCCGCACCCGCACCCGTGCTCCCGGCGAGCGGGGCGGACGTCCCGGCGGCGCCGCTGGCGCCGGCGGTCGGGACGACCCGAGTCGCCGAGCCGCCGACGTCGCCGGCGCCGGCGAAGCCCCAGGGAGTGCCGACTCCGCCGACGCCGCCAGCCACGGCAGAGGACCGCGCGACCGTCCAGGAGACGCCTGCCGCGAGTGGGGACGTGCGGGAGACGCAGACCGGTGCGTCCGCGTCACCCGAGCCTTCGCCACCGGCCAAACCGACGCGCCCGACGGCGCCGCGGTCGGCACCGGAGGCACCGGCCCCGCGGCCCGCGTTGATCGCGCCGGCCGCCTCGGCCCCTCCGGTCGTGGCGGCGCCCGCCGTCGTCGACGACCCATCGGTGGGCCCCGCGCTCTCCGCGATGTTCGAACCGGACGATATCGACGACAGCGTCGCCGATGCTTCCGAGCCTTCCGAAGTCGGTGACGCGGACGTCCTCGACGAGGAGAAGGTCGGGTCGGCACCGCCAACACCGGACGATTCGCTCGTCGATGAGCCGGATCCCGGCCATTTCCTGGGGGCAGGCGGCGGGGACGAGCCCGGGCGGGGAGAGTCGTTCGAGGCGGTGCTCGAGGAAGATGACGTCGTGCTCGACGACGAGCCCGAGTCGTCCGATGGCGAAGACGGAGACTCGGGCGGCCGCTTCCAGACGGCCGTCGTCGACACGCGGAAGCCCGCAACCGCCCCCCGCGGGGAGCCCAAGGGGCTCGGCGAACGTCTCCGCCGCCTCAAGGACGGTGGCTGAGGCCGACGCCGCCGGCGCGTTCGGTGCCGGTCAGGTACCCTTCAGCGTCAGGAGCAGCTTGTTGGCCTCGTCGGCGAGGGCCTTGTCCTGCTCTTTCTTGACGTAGCCAGTCAGGACGGACACGGCCTCCTTGCGTTTGAGCCGCCGAAACGCCTCGAGCGCCGTCTTGCGAACGTCGGCGTGGTCGTCGTCGAGGCCGGTGGCGATGCCCTCGACCGCAGAGGCATCGCCCGTCGTCGCCATGGCCAGCAGCGTCGCCTTGCGAACCTCGATGACCGGGTCCTGGACCAGCGGCGCCATCGTCCCGACCACGCGGGCGTCCTTCACGAGGACGAGACCCTCGAGGGCCTTCAGACGCACTTCGGCGTCGGCATCGAAGAGCTGCTCCGAGAAGTACTGCAGCATCGGGTTGCGCTTGCCGGGCTCGAGCGCCTCGCCGATGCGCACCAAGGCACCCGTCGCTGCGCGCTTGACCCGGAGATCCTCGTGTTTGAGGCGTGAGATGACCGGGTCGAGCGCCTCGCGCTCCTGGAGCTTGCCCAGCGAGCCGATGGCGTGCGCGAGCAGTTCGGCGTCCTTCTGCTGGGCGTAGCCGAGCAGGAACTTGACCGATTCCTTTCCTGGAAAGAGGCCCAGGGCGAACGCGGCGGCACGCTGGACCTCGATGGCGCCGTCCGCGGCGAGCTTCAGGATGTCGGGACGGACGTCGTCGCCCCCCATGTCGGCAAAGCTGCGGGTGGCGGCCGCTCGGATCCCGGCGGCGTCGTCCGCAGCCAGCGTCCGGAGCGTCTCGAGGATGACCTTGCGCTCGAACTTCGACCCCTTCCGGACGATCTCGCCGAGCGATGCGACGGCCATGCGCCGAAGGACCGGGTCGCTCTCCTTGCACGCCTTGAGGACGATCTCCGCCTTCTGGCCGGCGTAGATGGTCCGGATTGCGTCGAGGACGGCGGTGCCCGACTCGGGGTCATCGACCTTGGCCTTGGAGAGCACCGGGAGGGAGCGAGGCTGCCCGAGGCGGCCGAGCGCCGTGGCCGCCGCTGCGCGGGTCGCTCCCTGCGCGTGGGACAGGGCTCTACCGAGCGCGTCGTACGTACCCGCTTGATCGAGGCCGCCGAGGGCCGTCGCGGCGTCGACCGATGCCGCATCGCGGCCGTGGACCGCGAGGTGCGACAGCCCGGCATGCTTGCTCTCCGCGTGATTACCCTTTGCCAGTGCCGCGGCGATCTCGACCCGGATACCGGCGTCGAGCTTCTCATCGGCGAGTCGGGCCGACAGCGGTCCGTGGTCGCCGCGTCGTTGCAGGCTCTCGATGGCGGCGGTGCGGACCTTGGCGTCGGGATGGGACAGGATCTTCAGAAGCTGGACGCCGGCCTCCGCCTGCTTGCTGTCGCCGAGTCCCTTGGCGGCTGCGGCCACGATCGCGGCATCCTTGCTCTTGAGCGCGTGATACTGCGCTGCGGTACTGAACGCCGGATCCTTGCTCTGTGAGAGGATGGCCGCCGCCTGATCCTGGATCGCGGCGTCGGGATCGTCATCGAGCACCTTGCGCAAGGCCTTGTTCACCGTCGGGTTGTCCCGACCCGCCAGAGCGCCCAGTGCGGCGGCCCGCACCTGGGGGTTGGCGGAGTCCAGAACCGGAATCACCCGCGCTTCGATATCGGGCAACGCGAGGCGGCGACCGGCATCGAGGGCCAGCAACGTCGCCGGCACGGGTCCGTTCTTCACGTACGTCCACATCGCGTCGACGAGCGCCTTGTCATGGCCTTTGAGCCGGTCAGCGATCGTGGAGAAGGGGAGGAGCGACCCGTCGGGAAGGGAAACGAGCGCCCCAGGCAGCTCCACGGGCGGCAGCGCTTCGATGAGCGGGACGGTCAGGACGAATGCGGCGTTCGGAACCTCGGCACGGGTCCACCCGGCATCCTGAACCTTGGGGAATCGAACGCGCCGGGCGCCGTTCTCCGTGAACGTGTAGACCGTTTCTGCCATGATGATCGGGTGGTACTCGGTCTTGGCCGGGTCGAGCCAGACGTAGACCTCGCCGGTCGTGTCCGCATCGTCGTTGAACGCGATCTTGGTGGCGCCGTAGGTATTGCCCTTGGCGGCCTTCAGGATATCGAAGAGCGCCTTGGTGCGGTCCTTGAACGCGCCCTGACGCACATCCGCCGGAGCCGGGACGAGAACGAATCTCTTCTTTCCGGCGCGTGACCACGCTTCGTAGCTATAACGAACCGTGTGGATCTTTTCGGGCGCTTCGTCGGCGGCGGCGATGGCGGGGCCGTTCGTCGAGACGACCGTGCCCAGAACGAGACCGGACGACAACACCCACCGGAGAATCCGAGACATTCACCCGCTCCTCGAAGTAGACGAAAGAACGCGGAAAAATATGCGGCGACCACCCCCTTGGGAAGTGCATTCTCTTGCACTGACGGGCCTCGTTTGGGTGGCGTGCGCCATTCCGGCGGCCGGCCTTGCCGCCGACACGGACCACCAACCGGGACGCGAGGCGGCGTTGCGCATGGCGGCGCGCCTGCGGGGCGACATCGCGGCGTTGCGGACGCGTTGGCAGGGCCTGCGGGCGTCGCCGTCGGCCGAGCGCTGTCGGGAGCATGTGGCTGCCGTGGAGCGCGTCGAAGGTTCCTTCGGCCAGCTCGCCGATGCCCTCGATGGCCTCGCACTCGAGCTCGGCAGGGTGGAGGCGCATGCACGCGCAGCCACGTCAGGTGCGGCAGACTGTCGGCACCAGCAACGGCTCGCCCGGACCCATGCGCGGGCGGCGGCCGGACTCTGTGATGCCCTTCCGACGGTGGCGTCGGTCGCCACCACCAGCCCCACCGCCGAGACCGGGATTGCCACCTGCGGGCGTGGGGTATCGTTTGCCTGGGACGCAGGGGTGGTGTTCGCGTCCGGGCCTGAGACCGAGGCGTGGCTCGGGGCAGGGGGCGGTCGAACGGCGCTCGGAGCGCTCGAGCGCGCCTTCGAGGGCTTGCCAGAGATCGTCGTCGTTCGTTTCGACGGCAGGCGGCTGGGCGCCGAAGGTCTCCGGGCGTCGGTTCGACTCACGGAGAACCAGACGGATGCACGCGAGGGCGCGCCCGGCGCCCCCATGCACACCCGCGTCGTCGTCCTCGTCGGAGCCGAAGATCCGGCCGCCGAGACCGTCATCAACTTCGCGGCCGCGTGGGCGTTCGTTCCGACCGTGCTGCCGCCGGCCTGTCGTCCGGGCGCCGCCGATGCGTGGTGGTTCGCCGAGGGCGCGTCCGTTCTCTCGTTCGGGCGCCGCGGATACATCGTCCGGCACCCGGAAGGAGCCGCAGAGTGGCGCGCGGCCGCAGCGGCCGGAGATCCGGAGGCCGAAGCGGATCCGCTCCGGTCGACGCTCGCGTTTTCCCCCGGGGAGCGGGCGCTGATGGGTCTTGCGCCGACGGAGAGTGACCTCGCGGATCGTGGACGAGGGGTTCGCTGGCTCGCCGGGGCGACGACGTCGCCCAACGGGGTCGCGCATTCGAGCGTCCTCTGCGAAGCCAGCGCCCCGGTCTTGTCGCGGACACCCGGGATCGGCCCGTCCATTCGCCTGGTCGTCGCCTCGGAGACGCCGCTGTCACCACAGGCACGCCGGGACCATCTCGCCTGGTGGCGGGCGTACTCGGCAGCCGATCGCGATGCGCGGCCCGAGGTCGCCAACTTCTTCGAGGCGACGGGCGAACGGGCGCGACCCCTCGTCGATGGGGAACTCGCGCCGCGTCGGGCTTGCAGCCCGCTCCCGGCGGACCTACCGTGATCGGCATGACGTTCCTGGAACGAATCGGTGGGCAGCACGGGCTCGAGACCATTCTCGCGGACTTCTACCGCCGCGTTTCGGCCGATCCGATGATCGGCTTTCTCTTCAAGGGGAAGGACCTCGGCCGCCTCGTCGCCCTCGAGGTCCAGTTTACGGCGCGGGCGTTCGGTGCTTCGATCGACTACGAGGGACGAGGCATGCGGCTTGCGCACGCCGCGCTGCGGGTCTCCGGCGGTCAGTTCGATCGCCGCATGCGGATACTCGAGGAGACGTTGCGGGACCACGCGGTTGGCGCGGACGTGGTGGAAGCCTGGCTCGGCCATGGTCGCGCGTTGCGTCGCGCCGTCGTCGTCGACGCGTGCGAGCCGCCGACCGCATCCGGAGCCGGCCTGACTTCGGTCGGTCGTTCTCCTTGATGTTGGGGGGAGATTCCGGGCGTAATGCCGCGGTCGCCCTCGTTGGAGAACGTCATGCAGTCTGCGTTCGAGTTTCGGGGATACACGCGCGTCATTGCCCGGGCGCTCGTCGAGACCATGGTGCCCCGGTGGCCGGGCTTCGAGCCTGAACTGACGGAGCCCGTCTTGCAGCGGTTGGAGGCGACGCTGTCGGCCCAGCCGCGAGCCGTGCAGACCCTCATCGTTGCCGGACTCTGGGGGCTCGAGGTGTCCGGGCCGGTCTTCGGACACGGCCTCGGTCGACTCAGCGCCGTCGACCGCGACGAGCGAGACCGCCGGCTGACCGCCATTGCTCACTCGTCGGTGCCGACTTTTCGCCAGGGCATCCTGCTCTACCAGACACTCGTGAACCTCTGCGCGTACTCGATGCCGGAGGTCGAGCGCTTCCTCGGCGCAAACCGGCGAGAGTGGCGAAACGATCGACAGCGTCTCCGCGCCCTCCTCGTGCAGCTCGACGATCCCGCCCGAACGCCGGGAACGCCCGAGGCGCTCGGCTCGCACGGCGTGCTGACACCGGCGGCATACATCGAGTTCGGCGCTGCGGAGCGCGTCGCAGAGGCCGTGGCATCGAGCGCGTCCCCGGCGGCCGACGCGAACCCGGTCACCCCGGCAGTTTCGCCCGTCGCGCCCGCTCGGCCACGTCCAGCGCGGCCCCGTCGCCGGACCGCGACTGAACGGACCGCGACTGACCGGACCGCGAGTGACCGGACGGAGCGGAGCTGAGCCATGGTGATGCATCGCACGGACGCCCCACGCCTCATCATCCCCGAGGCAGGTCCCGGAGAATGGGTGCTCGACTGTGACGTCGTCGTCGTCGGGAGCGGCGCGGGCGGAGCGGCCGCGGCCGCGACGCTGGCGGAGTCGGGCCTCGAGGTGCTCTGCCTCGAAGAGGGGGGTTATCACCCGACGGCCGAATACTCCGCCGACATCGCACAGATGCTCGGGCGCATTCTCCGGAATGGCGGCGCCACTGCCATCATGGGACGCGCGCCCGTGCCCTACCTCGAGGGCCGCTGCGTCGGCGGCTCCACCGTCGTCAACGGTGGCATGTGCTGGAGAACGCCCGAACGGGTCCTCGACGTCTGGAGTCGAGCCTACGGGCTCGAGGCGTTCTCCGCCCGACGCCTCGAGCCGCTCTTCGAAGAGGTCGAGCGGACGATTAACGCGCGTTACCAGGACCCCGGAAGCGAAGGACCCAACAACGACGCCTTCAAACTCGGTGCGGACCGCCTCGGCTGGCGCCTTTCGAAGAATCGTCGCAACCAGGTCCACTGCGTCGGAAGCAACGACTGCGTCACCGGCTGTCCGACGGGGGCGAAGCAGAGCACGTTGACCACGTGGCTGCCGCGCCTCTACGCAAACGGAGGTGCCGTCGTCACGCACTGCAAAGTCGAGCGCATTCTTCGTTCGGGCGGACGCGTCGTGGGTGTATCCGGCCGGGTCGTGGATCAGGGGTTCGAGCGACGTTTTTCGGTCAGAGCGCGGGCCGTCGTCATCTCTGGCGGCGCCGTCCAGACACCGATCTTGTTGCTGCGCAACGGCATTCAAGTGCGCTCGGGGGCCGTGGGGCGCAATTTCACGATTCATCCCAACGTGAAGATGGCTGCCCTCTTCGACCATCCCGTCGCAGTCCGCGGCGCTCATCAGGCCTGGCAGTGCATCGAATTCGAGCACGAGGGGATCCTGATGGCGCCCGGTCTGATCCCCCTGGCGTTTCAGTCGGTGGCATTCAATGACTTCGGGCCTCGACTCGCTCAGCGCATGCGGGATCACGAGTACATCGCGACCGGGGGCATTCTCGTCGATGACCACGCTGCCGGGCGCGTGCAGGTGATGCCGTTCGGCATCCCGCTCATTCGATACGACGTCACGGACGAAGACCAGCGACGATTCGTGCTCGGTGCGAGCTATCTGGCGACGCTGTTCTTCGAGGCCGGCGCTCGCGAGGTCTATACGCCGTTTCATCATTTTCCTCGTCTGAGATCCCCGGACGACATTCCGCGGCTGAAGGCGGCGATGCCGAAGGTGCAAGATACCGAGTACTTCACCGCCCACCTCATGGGGACGTGCCGGATGCACGCCGATCACCGGCAGGGCGCCCTGAGTCCGGACGGTCAGGTTTGGGATCACCCTGGCTTGTACGTCGCCGACGCCGCTTCCATGCCCGGAACGATCGGTGTCAACCCGCAGGTGACGATCATGGCGATCGCCCGGCACATCGGTTTGCGCCTCGGAGAGCGGCTTCGCCGGCGGGCGGCGGCCTGAAGGCGAAGCGACCGGAGTCTTCACTCGACGCGCACCCTGAGCGCATAGCGTGTCGGGAGTTCCTCGGGCGTCGTGATGCGGATTCGGTGCCGGCCTGACGCACTCGCGCGATAGGTCCATCGGTGCTCGCCGGGCGCGGCAGTCCCGTTTCCCACCGGACGACGCCCCCGAGGACGAAACATCGCCGGCGGCTCGACCCATCCCTCGGTCGGGAAAGTCAGCGTGAGGGTCGCCGTCGCGTCTTGTTCGAGATCGACGGCGAACCAGTCCTCATCGTTGGCGCAGGACCAGCCGCCAACGAGTTCACCGGGAGACTCGATCGGGCGCGCGGCATCGCGGGAGCGACCGGAGCGGTCTTCCGGCGGGTCGCAGCCGGCCGCATCGTCGCTCGAAGAAGGTGGGTCGGCAACCTCACCGAGCACCGCGACGAGAAGTGCCGGTGCGTCTTGCCAGTGCCCATCGAGCGTCAGGGCGGCGCCGAAGCCGATCATGCGGTCGTCGATGACGGGGTGCATCAGGTCGGTCACGGGACGAACGTGGTCCAGGCCATAGGTGTGTCCGGCCTCATGGGCGATGGTCGACGCGACCGCCTCGAGATCCGCCGCGCCCCGACCATTCCCGATGACCTCGGGGAAGATGAACCCGACGTCGTCTTCCATCCGGTTGCCGACATCGAAGGGAGCGATGCCGGCCACGTCATCCGATTCGCCAATCGCGGACGGGTGACCACCGACAATCAAGCGGGTATGGGCGACGCCGACGGGGCAGATGTCGACGACTTCCAGGTCGGTGCGCTCGAAGTGGACCTTGACCTTCCCGATGATGGCGGCGATGGCGGCGCCGCGATCCATGAGGCCGAGGGGCCGTGCATCGAACGGAGGAATACGGGCCACTTCGCCCTGGGGCACGATGAACGACTCCTCGTCGCTGACGGTGTCGCCGTCGAACGTCAGACAGAGCACCGAACGCCCTGTCCGCGTTGCGGCGGTCCAGAGCGGTGCCCAGTCCGAGGGCGGATAGGCCCGGTCATCGGGCGCATGCGTCCCGCCGATCGGCGACCCGTCCACGTTGGGCACGCCGGGGAGGGGCGTCTGCGACGGAGCCGCGGCTTGCCCTGGTGCATCGGCACAGGCCGGAAGGCCAGCAGCAAACACGGCGAGCAAGCGCGCAACGAATGCGGGTCGGCGGGAACGAAGGGGCAGCATGACGGTCTCCTGGGCTCGATGGTGTTCGGGGTCCTCGTCGCGAACGAAAGCGGCGACACCTCACCCATGTGCGACGGTCGCGCCGAGCCGACTGCGGCGCTACGAACCGGGAGCCTGGAACGAGGTGTCCAGTTTCTGACCACCTTGGCGTCCAGATTCTGGACGCGACGCTCCACCGCGTCGTCGGCCCGTCTTGACCGTCAAAATCCCGACGAATTGTGATGTTGACCGCCAGAAGGCCGGCACCACGAGGGGACGCGAGGCAACGGCGGGCGGCGCTTCGGGCCCATTGCGCCCGTCGGGACTGCCTCTTCCCGGTTGGCACGATGGGTGCAGAGCCGGCTCTCGGAGGTCAGCTCATGTCCAGCGGCATCTATACGGCGATGATGGGAGCGCGCGCTCAGGAGCACGCGCTCGAGACCGTCAACAACAACCTCGCCAACGTGAACACCCCGGGCTTCAAGCGCCAGGCCACGATGTTTCGCGAGATCCACAATGATGTCACGGGCATGGACAGCCCTCTGCAGGGGCCGGACATCCACGCCCCCGTTCGGTTCCTTCCGGACGACCGCATCGCCGGTGTCATGGAAGAGCGCTTCACGCACTTCGATCAAGGGCCACTGCGCCAGACGACGAATCCGTTCGACCTCGCCATCGAGGGGGACGGCTTCTTCACGCTGCAGGGCGCCGACGGACCGGTCTACACCCGAAACGGGGCATTCACGTTGCAGCCGGACGGGACGCTGACGAGCAACACGGGGGCGCCCGTCCTCGACGAGCAGGGCCAGTCCATTCGCATCCCCGACACGGCTTCCCAGGTCAGCATCACCCCGGAAGGCGAGATTCAGGTCGGCGCCGGCACGGTGGCGAAGCTCGGGATCGTCCGATTCGACGATCCGCGACTCCTCGAGCGGGTAGGCAACAGCGAGTGGCGCGTCATGTCGCCTCAGTTGCAGCCCCAGGCGATGCAGGCACCCAACCTGCATCAGGGATGGCTCGAGGGGTCGAACGTGAACCCGGTGTCGACCATGACGCTCATGATCAAGACGAGTCGGCTCTTCGAGCTGAACAGCAAGATCATCCAGGCATACAAACAGATGGACCAGGGCGCCGTTCAGGAAGTGGCCCGCACCGTTTGATGACACCCACCGGGTGCACGAAGGAAGGCAATCAAGATGCTCCGAGCCCTCAATTCTGCTGCCACCGGGATGGAAGCTCAGCAGACCTACATCGATGTCACCTCGAACAACCTCGCGAACGTCAATACGACCGGCTACAAGAAGGTGCGCGCCAACTTTCAGGACCTGATGTATCAGCTCCAGAAGGCGCCGGGCGGCGCGACGAGTCAGGCCACCGAGGCGCCGACGGGTATCCAGGTCGGTCTCGGCGTTCGGACCGCCAGCACCCAGAAGGAGTTCCAGACGGGTTCCCTCAAGAACACCGGCAATTTCCTCGACGTGGCGATTCAGGGCGACGGGCTGTTCCAGATCACGCAGCCCGACGGCTCGATCGGGTACACCCGTGACGGCGCGTTTCACCGCGACGAGAACGGGCAGTTGGTGAACGCGAACGGCCTTCCGCTCGAACCCGCGATCACCATTCCGCTCGAGGTGACCACGGTGACGATCGGTCAGGATGGGACGGTCACAGGGCAGACGAACACCCAGGCCGAACCCATCCAGCTCGGTCAGATTCAGATCGCGAACTTCGTCAATCCCGCCGGGCTCATCGCAGTCGGCGGCAACAACTTCAAAGAGAGCGGCTCGAGCGGGCCCCCCATCATTGGAAACCCCGGGGAAAACGGATTCGGCAGCCTGAACGCCGGGTTCCTGGAAATGTCGAACGTCGCGGTCGTCGAGGAGATGATCAACCTCATCACCGCCCAACGTGCCTTCGAGTTCAACAGCAAGGCCGTTCAGGCCGCCGACGGTATGCTGCGTGAACTCGGGCAACTCCGGTGATGACCATGCGCACGCTGACGACCCTTGGTCTTTTGCTGCTCTGTGCGCTGTCCGTCGTCGCGGGCGCCCGCCCGGCGGTCGCGAGGGGCTCGGTCCACGTCCCCGCGCACGCGGAGGTCCGGGCGTCGGTCGTTCGCCTCGGGGAAGTGGCCCGGATTGCGGGCTTCGACCGCGAGACGGCGGGCCGACTCGCGGCCATCGACCTCGGGCCCTCGCCCCTGGTCGGTACCGGGAGGCTGCTCCCGCGCGCCTATCTGACGACCGCGTTGCGGGAGGGCGGACTGCCCGGCGGCGCTTCGCTCAGGCTCCCGGAACGTCTCGAGGTCACGCGACGCGCCGAGGTTCTGTCCGGGAAGGCGCTGACTGAAACCGTCGAGCGCAAATTGCGCATGGCGTTGGGCGACACCGTCGAGATCGCCACGCTTCGTGTGCCGGCGGTCCCCGACATCAAGGTGCCGGCGGGCTCCGAAGTGGAGGTGACCGTGAACGTCGGTGACGCCGCCGACGGCGTCGCGACCGCGGAGATCCTCATCCGGGACGGCGGGGCGCTCGTGCGCTCGCAGAAGCTGGCCGTGAAGGTGGACGCCGTGGTGGAGGTCTGGACGATGGTCGAAGAGCGCCCCCGCGGGCACGTCGTCACCGCCGAGGACCTTCAGCGAGTGAGAGTTCCGCGAAGTCGGATGGCGGTCGACGCCATCCGGTCACCGGCGGAAGTGGACGGCGGCACGCTGAAGCGGGCCGTCGGCCCGGGCGAGCAGCTCACGCGGCGCTATGTCGAGATGCCGCCCATCGTCTCTCGCGGGGATCGGGTGACCATGGTCGCCCGCAGCGGCGGCATCCGCATCACCGCCGTCGGAGAGGCGCTCGGCTCGGCACGTCAGGGCGAACCTGTTCGCGTACGCAACATCGACAGCCTGAAGATCATCTCCGGCCGCGCAGTGGCCGCGCAGACCGTAGAAATGGAGCTCTGACCATGCATCGCCGCCTGCGCTGGGCACTCGCTTCGGCCTACCTGTTCGCCACGGCAACGGCTTGCGTCAACCACATCGATCCGTACGTCCCAAAGCGGCGGGAGTACGAACTCCCGGTCGCACACAACGCGGGGGACGGTACCCACGCCGAGGGGTCGCTCTTCACGGACAACAGTGTGGGCGCCATCTACCAGAGCGACGAGCGGGCTCAGTTCGTCAACGACGTGATCAACATCGTCATCGACGAGAAGGCAACCGCCGAGCGGGACACCAGTACCGAGACCAAGAAGGACGACAGCTATGAAACGGCGATGGAGGAGGTCCTGGGTCTCATCAAGGAGATGGAGTCCCGCCATCCGAACTTCGACGGCGCCAAGGCGCTGAGCCTGTCCCACAAGGCCGGGTTCAAAGGGGAGGGAAAGACCTCCCGAAACGACCGCCTGCAAGCCACGGTGCCGGCCATGGTTCGCCGCGTGCTCCCGAACGGCAACCTGTTCATCGAGGGCCACCGCGCCATTCTGGTCAACAACGAGGAGAACCACTTCTACATCAGCGGTGTGATCCGTCGCATCGACATCGACCAGGACAACACCGTCCTGTCGAGCCGCATCGCCGATGCCCAGATCGAGTTCACCGGCCGCGGGAATCTGACGCGCGGGTCGGAAAAGGGCTGGTTCTCCAACGCCCTCGACTACATCTGGCCGTTCTGACGGCGATGGCGCGGCGCTTGCAGTGGTCCTCAGCGGAGGTCGCATCCATGGTCTCGAGAGTCGTTTCACTGCTGGTGTTCGCGGGTCTTCTCCTCGCCGGAGGGGCGGCTGAAGCAGCGCGTATCAAGGACCTCGCGGATGTGCGTGGGGTTCGGCCCAACCAACTCATCGGATACGGTGTCGTCGTCGGCCTGAACGGCACCGGCGACTCCGACAAGACGCGGTTCACCATCCAATCTGTCGTCTCCATGCTCAGCCGGATGGGCATTCGCGTCGACGCTCGCGGCCTGAAGCTCAAGAACGTCGCCGCCGTCATCGTCACCTCCGAGCTGCCCGCCTTCGCCCGGGCGGGCAACACGATCGACATCACCGTCAGCAGCCTCGGAGATGCCAAGAGTTTGACGGGGGGAACGCTGGTCGTGACGCCGCTCCGCGGCCACGACGGGCAAATCTACGCCATGGCCCAGGGACCCATCTCCGTCGGCGGCTTCAGCGTCGAAGCGCAGGGGGGCGGCGCCTCCGAGACCAAGAATCACCCGACGGTCGCGCGCATCCCCGACGGCGCGATGGTCGAGCGGGAGATCAACGTCGACCTCGGTAGTCGGGAGCACGTCGTCCTTCAGATCCGCGACGCGGACTTCACGACCGCGGCACGGATGGCCAAGACCATCAACATGAACCTCGGTGGTGGCTTCGCGACCACGCCCGACCCGGGCACCGTCAAGGTCCAAGTCCCGCCGCCCTACGCGGGCCGCGTCGTCGACTTCGTCTCCATCATCGAGCGACTCGAGGTCACTCCGGACGCCGTCGCGCGGGTCATCGTGAACGAGCGCACGGGCACGATCATCATGGGTCAGGACGTCAAGATCGCGCCGGTCGCCGTCGCCCACGGCAACCTGACGGTCAGCGTTCGACGAACCGAGGAGGCGGTGCCGGCCGCGCCGTTGACGCCGGGAGATACTGTCGTCACGCAGAACGCGGACATCGAGGCGAAGGAAGACAAGGTCCCGCTCGTCGAGCTCGCCGAAGGGGCGACGCTTGCTGACGTCGTCACCGCACTGAACCGCCTCGGCGCGACCCCCCGGGACATGATCACGATCCTGCAGGCCATCAAGCGGGCCGGCGCTTTGCGCGCCGACGTCGAGGTGATGTGACATGCCTTCCGGGGTGAACGCGCCTGCCCCGCGGTTCGGCGGGGTCGACACCGTAACGGATCCGCGGGCCCTCCAGGGCTTGGCGAAGTCCGACGACCCCGAGTCCATCAAGGCGGCCGCTCGTGAGTTCGAGTCGCTTTTCATGCACCAGCTGTTCAAGAGCATGCGGGCGACGGTGCCCAAGGACGGCATGATGGACGCCGGCATGGGCGGTGAGATGTTTACCGACATGCTCGACATGGAGTACGCCAAGCAGGCGGCCGACCAAGGCGGCATCGGACTGGCCGACCTCGTTGCCGCTCAGTTCGGCGCCGAGCAGGCGGCCGGCGCGGGACAACGGGAGCCCCACCGGCACTCCGGGCAGGAGCCAATCGGCGGGCGCTCCGCGCTGCGCGCCGTCCGGGCCTACCAGGCCGGCGCCTCCGCGAGCAGCCTCGGCCATCCGTGCGCATCCGGCCGCGTGTCGAGCGAGTACGGCATGCGTCAGCTTTCCGACGATGCGGCGCCGCGCATGCACGACGGACTGGACATCGCCGCGCCGACGGGCACCCCGATTCAGGCGGCCCAAGGGGGCACCGTGCGCCATGCGGGGTGGATCAAGGGCTACGGCAATACGGTCATCGTCGATCACGGCGGGGGCCGGTCGACGTTGTACGCCCACGCGAGCGAACTGCTCGTCGAGTCGGGCGTTCAGGTCACGCGTGGCCAGGCGATTGCCCGGGTCGGCAGCACGGGCCACAGCACGGGGCCTCACCTGCACTTCGAGGTTCGCGAGGACGGGAAGACGGTCGACCCTCGCCGAGCGCTCGGACTGCGTTGAAAGTGCAAAGAGTTCACTGAGTGTGTCGCCAGGCGAATCCTCGCCCGGCGACTTGACGGGAGCGACGCGGAGCCTACCATGCGGTCCTACGGTCGAAATCGCCTCGCATTGCCTCGGAAACCCGCCGCAGTTTTTCCTCAAGTCGGGCGGGGTCCGGTCGATGCAGTGGGTGTAAGGCCCAAGGACGGGCGACAGACCGAGAGGTCCGTATGGTGAAGGTCAACAATCAGGTTCCGCTTGGAAACGTCGGGCGTCCCACGGGGCGGCCGGCAACACGTAAGTCGGAGGGGAAGGGCGCCGAGGGCGTTCCTTCCGAAGGCGACAAGGTCAAGCTGTCCGGCAACGGCGAAGCGATGTCCATCGCGAAAGCCGCCGCGAGCAACGTGAACGATGTGGACGAGGCCAAAGTGGCCGAGCTCCGCAACGCACTTGCCCGAGGCGAGTATCGCGCGGACCTGCGTATCGTCGCCGAGCGGGTGATCAGCGAAGCCCTCCAGACGGGGATCCCGCGCGGCTGAGAAGCTGCGCCGTCCCTGCCGACCTCTACGTGATTGCCGAGTCCTCTCCCCACCTTGGACGCCGCTGAGTTTTCGTCGCTCCCGAAAGGGAGACGAACATGCGGTCGACGGAAAATCTCGAAGAGCTGCTGAGCCACATCGACGCCGAAGTCGATTGTCTCGTCGAACTCGAAAGCTGCCTGCTCTCGGAGCAAGTCGCCTTGCGGCGGCTCGATGCCGAAGGCCTGTTGGCTGCGGCGACGCGCAAGGCGCAGATCGTCGACCGCCAGTTCGGTCTGAGCACTCGGCGGGCCGAGCTCCTCGATGCGCTGCTCGGTCCGGACGAGCCGCGCTGCCTGTCGGCCATGCTCCACCGCGCAGCATCGGCCGACCACGCCGGCCTCGTTGCGCGTCGGACGCGCCTCGAAGCTCTGGTACGCCGCGTGCAAAGGCTTCAGGCCATGAACCAAGCCTACGCAGAGACTGGCCGCCAGACCGTGTCCGGTGCACTCGCCCGCCTCCTCCGGCGGCGCGCTGGACCCGAGGCGGTGTACGGAGCCGACGGGCGAGTCCACGCCCCCGATGGACGCCGTGTCGTCCGGGAGCAGGGCTGACCCATGCTCTTCCGGACAATGCACATCGGGGCGAGCGGCTTGCGGGTCGCTCAGGCTGGCCTCTCGACCGTCGGCCACAACATCGCCAACATCGACGTCGAAGGCTACAGCCGGCAGCGGGTCGAGCTCGAAGCGAACATGCCGACGATGCTCGCCTACCGGCCATCATACTTCGGCACCGGCGCTCACCTGACCACCGTCGGGCGGGCCCACGACGAGTTTTACGAGCGTCAGTCGCGGCTCGACATCACGGCGCGGGGGTTCTACGAAGGTCGGTCGGACACGCTGGACGCCATCCAGCGCCTTTATGGCGGGGCCACCGATCCGGACCTCGGCGGCAGCTTCGACGCGTTCTTCAATACGGCGCGAGAGCTGGCACAGGAGCCCGACGACCTGAGCGTGCGGCGCTCCTTCCTCCAGTCCGCCCAGAACATCGCCACGGCGTTCAACGTCCTCGACCGCGAGATCCGGACGGTGCAGCGCGGAATCGACGATGCCCTTTCGGACAAGATGAATCGCGTCAACGATCTGGCGCGGACCGTCGCCGAGATGAACGCCAAGATCGTGGCCGGCGAACTCGACGATGTCCAGGCAAACGACTATCGCGACGCGCGGGACCGGGCGATCCGCGAGATGGCCGGGCTCATGGACGTCAACGTGATGGCGCAAGCCGACGGCTCCGTGACGGTCGAGATGCAGCGCGGCAACGTCCTGGTCCAGGGCGACCAGTTCGCCCGGCTCCAGGGCACGCCAAACGCCGCAAACGGCGGGTTGCTCGACGTCGAGTACGTCGGCATGAACAACGTCGTCGTCAATCTGACCGGGGTCCTGAACCGCGGTGAGATCGGCGGCCTGCTCGACGTCCGGGACCAGCGACTCGCTCAGGACCTCGGCGCCCTCGATGGGCTCGCGCAGACGTTCGCGAACGCCGTCAACGCGCAGCACCAGGCCGGCTTCGGCCTCGACGGTCTCAACAACCGGGCGCTCTTCCTCGCGCCGGTCCCTCCGCCGGGAACCGCGGCCAACCTCGCCGTCGACCCCCTGATGCTCGCCAATCCGGACTTCGTGGCCGCCTCATCCGCGGCGGCGACGCTGCCGGGAGACAATCGAAACCTGCACCTCCTCGCCGACCTCCAGAATACGCCCCAGGCGGGCATCGGCAACGTGACCTTCAATCGGCGCTTCGGGCAGCTTCTGCACGACGTCGGTTTGACCGCCGCTGACAATGAGCGCCGCCTGGACGTCGCCAAGGTCAAGGCGGATCAGTCGGAGGCCCTGCGTGAATCCGTCGAGGGGGTCAGCATCGATGAGGAGATGGTCGAACTCACGAAGTTCCAGAAGCACTTCGAAGCGAGTTCGAAAATCATCAGCACGGTCGATCAGCTGCTCAACTCTGTCCTTCAGCTGATCCAGTGACGGAGGCTTCGAGATGCGAGTAACCGAGAAGAACCGGATCCAGATGCCGAATACCCGCATCAAGGACCTCCGGGAGCGTAACGGGCAGGTACAGGAGCAGGTTTCCACCGGTCGGCGTGTGAATCGGCCGAGCGACGACCCCCTCGCGGCCCTCCGGATCTCGACCTTCCAGACGACTGAGCGCCAGGTCGAGCAGTTCGATCGCAATCTGACGCGCGGCGATGCTTTCCTGCAGCAGGCGGACGGCGCCCTCGCGGAGGCGCTCGACACGGTGAACCGCATCCGTGAGCTGACCATTCAGTCGATCTCGGCCGCTTTGACTCAGCAGGATGCCAACGACATCGCGACGGAGATCACGAGCCTGCGCGACCACCTGGTCACCTTGTCGAACACGCGGGTCAGCGACCACTACATCTTTGCGGGCTTCCTGTACGACCAGCCGGCGTACACGGCGGCAGGGGTGTTCCAAGGCGACACGAACCAGCAGACCCTGGAGATCGGCGACCGGCAGTGGGTTCCCATCACCATTCCGGGTGGCTCGGCTTTCGGCGACGGCACCGCGGCGACGCAGGACGTCTTCGCGACCATCCAGAACGTCATCACCGAGGTGCCCATCCGGAACGTCGTCGGCTTTGCCAACATCGAGACGGAGCTCGCCAACCTCGAGCTCGCGCAGGCCCAGCTCATCGAGGCGCGCTCGCAGGTCGGCGTGCGGATGTCGCAGTTCAACGCCGCCAAGAACGTCAACGTCTTCCTGAAAGAGCGCGTGCCCGCACAGCGCTCCGACATTCAGGACACCGACATGACCGCCGCCATCGCGGAACTCCAGCTCGTCGACACCGCATTGCAGACGACCCTTGCGGCGGCCGGCAGAACGATCAATGGTCCTACACTTCTCGATTTTCTGAGGTAGAACACCCTCACCGAGAGACGCCAGGAGGGCGGTCGAGTGCTGACATTGACCAGAAAGGTCGGCGAGTCGGTCTGCATCGGAGACGACATCAAGATCGTCGTCAAGGAGATCAAGGGCAAGCAGGTGCGACTCGGCATCATTGCGCCCGCAGACGTGTACGTGTGCCGAGAAGAGCTTTACCTGAAGATCCAGTCGGCCAACGTGATGGCGACGAGCACCGATGTGAACATCCTCGATTCGATCAGCGGCCTTTTCGGCTCGCCGCCTCCGTCGAAGCCGCGTCGTGGGGGGGGGACCGATGCAGATTAAGACCACCCGCTTCGGTGACGTCGAAGTCCGCGACGAGTCCTTCTTCACGTTCCCCATGGGCCTGCTCGGCTTCAGCAAGCTCAAGCGCTTCTTCGTCCTCGATCACAAGGATGACAGCCCCTTCAAGTGGCTGCAGAGCGCCGAGGACCCCGACCTCGCCTTCATCATCAGCGATCCGCAGTTCTTCAAGCGCGACTATCACATCAGCGTCCGCCGGCAGGAACTCGCGACGATCGACCCGGACTCCGAGGACGACCTGGTGGTCTCCGTGATCATGACCGTGCCCCAGGACCCGCAGCAGATGAGCGCCAACCTTCTCGCGCCGCTGGTCTTCAACATGGCCAACCGGAAGGGGATGCAGTACGTCCTGACGGACTCCCGATTCCCGGTGAAGTATTTCGTCATGAAGGCCTGGCAGTCGCAACTCTCCGAGCCCCCACCGAGCGGGGGCGAGGTCCTGCGCTCGATCTCGCTCCGCTAGGCGCACCATGGCCGAGAAGCCCTCCGCCCTCGTCCAGCACGACGAAGACGCCGTCGGCTCCTGGCTCCGTCGTCTCGCCGAGCGCGAAGAAGGGGCGCGCCCGGTGACCGGACCCGTGGAGACGCCGGCCGCGCCGACCGTCACCGGTCCCGTCAGTCTGACTCCGTTGCCGTCCGACGACGACGCCGACGTCGAACCGAGCGCAGAGCCGTTTTTCGCCGAAGCGCTGCGCCAGGTCCGCCGGGCGGTCGAGCCCAAAGCCGAGAAGCAGCGCGACCTCTTTCGCGTGCTGTCCCGCAACATCGATTGCTACCTTCGCTTCACGCGTCGGCGGCTCGCGTACCTTTACCAGGGCATGCGCCCGAAGGATCGCGCGACGTTCTCCGTGATCCCCTGGCTGCTCCAGAACAACGTACCCGGCACGCCGGGATACCAGCAGGGAACCCATCCGGCCCCGCCGCACGGGGTGAGGGACTTCGACTTCAACCCGACCATGCAGGCGGCCGTCCAGGAGGTCTTCCCACGGGCGCTGCAACAGCGGGCGAGCCTGCCGCAACGCCCCGTCGTCCGGGCCATCCTCGTGATGGGGAGCGTCGGGACGATCGGGCACAGCGGCGGGAGCGACATCGACTACTGGATCGTCTACGACGAGGGGGGCCTCAACGCGACCGAGCGGACGCTCCTGTCCAGAAAGGTCGATGCGATCGCCCTCTGGGCTCGCGAGCGGGGCCTCGACGCTCACTTCTTCCTCGTCGACACCGAGCGCGCCCGCCGGGAGGACTTCGGCAAGGCCAGCGTCAATGCCGAGTCCTCGGGCACTGCGATGGGGCGCCTTCTCAAGGAGGAGTTCTACCGCACGGCCATCTATCTCGCGGGAGACCTTCCGCTGTGGTGGATGGTCCCCATCGGCCTCGACGACGACGAATACCAGCGACTCGCGCAGCTCGTGATGGCACCGGGCCCGCCGCTGATTCCCGGCGTCTCGCTCGTCGACCTCGGGCACGTCGGACCCATCGACCGCGGCGAGTTCTTCGGGGCGGCGCTCTGGCAGATCAACAAGAGCCTGCAGAGCCCGTTCAAGAGCCTGCTGAAGATGGCACTGCTGGCGCGCTACCTCAACGACGACCACCCCGCGCTGCTCTGCGACGTGCTGAAGCGACGGGTCTTCGAGGGCGAGCGAGCGCCGCAGTTCACGGATCCGTACGTCCTCCTCTTCGATGCCATCACGGAGTACTACGCCTCTCGCGGCGAGTGGACGTCGTTCAGGCTCATTCAGAAGTGCTTCTACCTGAAGGTCGGGCTGAAACTCTCGCGAGAGCGTCGAGAGCGGGACCCGTTCCTGGCGCGGTTCCGCGTGATGCGGGCGTACATCCTCCGGTGGGGGTGGGACCGGGAACTGCTGGCCGATCTCGACAGCCTCGAGAACTGGTCGATCGAGCGCGTCGCCGCGCTCGGGCAGTCCATCCGCAACTTCATGCTCAACACCTACCGGCAACTCGTGCAGAAGGTGCGGACCAGCGCGGTCCGCATCGACGAGGAGGACGTCGCGATCCTCGGCCGGCGTCTCTACGCCTGCTTCGCGGACGAACCGGGCAAGATCGACCACCTGTTCACGTACTTTCTCAAGGAACCCCGGGTCGAAGAGCGACTGGTGGTCCTGGAGGTCCCGTCCGCGCCGGCGCACCGCCGATGGGAGGCGCACCGACGCCTGATTCGGGGGCAGTTGTCCGGACGCGACAAGGCGATGTACGTCGGCGCCGATCTCGGTGAGATCGCTGCGTGGGTGGTGTTCAACGGCGTCTTCGCCCAAAGCACGGTCGTCGCGCTGATCGCGCAGCAGAGCCGCGCCTCCGTCGCTGAACTGCGACACCTCCTCGAGCGCTTCACGGGTCTGTTCGAGGTGCCCGATCCGTTCGCGATCGCGCCGACGACGTTCCTCGCGCCCCGTCGCATCACCCGCCTCGGTCTCGTCGTGAACTTCGACCTCGCCAAAGAGCCTGAAGACGCCAGTGGCCAGGCTGGGGTCTTCTACCTTCCAGAGAACTGGGACATCCTGAACTACGGGCGCGGTCGGACCAATCAGCTGACTCAGGTGACCGTCGTGTCTCTGGACGCCTGGGGCGAGATGTTCGCGCAGCGCTTCGCCGGACCCGATGCCCTGACGGCCGCGGTTCGCATGGTCTTCCGAAGGCTCGATCCCGACGGACCTCCGGACCTGCCGCCCGAGATCTTCGCGCCCCACGGCCGGCAGTATCAGGCCCTTCGAAATCGCCTGGGGAAACTCGTCGAAGCGCTCTACCACGCCTGCGTGGGATCACTGGCGGAAGGCCGCGCCCGGTGTTTCGTCTTCGAAGTCGGCGGTCAGTTCCAGGTCGCTCGACGGGACGGCGGCCACCGTTCCGTCGTCCGCGCACAGACGCTTCGAGGGGTCATGCGCCTGCTCGGGCGAATGGGTCTGCCGACGCAGGAGACCACCATCGACTCGCTCTCGCCCGCGATGAGTGATCTGCGCGCGCTGATCGAGCGCGGCAACAGCGAGCGGGAAGCGGAGATCGTCGTCGGGTGGCGAAACGACCGGGAAGGGGGTCGCCTCTACGTCCGTGACGAGCGGGGACGAATCTTCGCCCATGGCGCAGCGCAGGGCGCCTTCGATCGAGAGCTCGTCAAGGTGTTCCGCCGAATCGTGTACCACTTGCGCGCCCGGGTGAAGAGCGCGGCCGAACTCCGCAAGCTCGTCCGCGTCTACGAGTTCCGTGAGGGCCGAGCGCTCGGGACACCGACGACGCTCGTCGAAGACACCGCCCGCGTCATCGCGGCGCTCGCGACCCCTCGGCCGCGAAAGGTCGACCTCTGGCTCAAGGGCGACCTTCGGGAGGGCCGGCAGGGGGTCTACCTCAAACTCGGGAATGAGGTCTTCAGTCCGCGCCAGTTCGGTCGATCTTTCATGTATGAGCTCGTGCGTCGCATCCTCAGCGAGCACAGTGTGTACGACAACGACATCTTGGCCATCGATGCGTCGGACGTCGTCTTTGCGCCCGAGTACAGCGTCGAGGGAGTGGATCGTGGGGTATGTCGGCAACTCAGGCTGATCGCGATGTACGAACGGTGGCTCCAGCGTGCACTGGCGGTCTTCCAAGGGGGCCGCGGCCGCATGTGGACACGCCGAACACCCTTTCGGGGCGCCGCGGGCCCGGCTGGCGGCTGACGCTCATCGGGGTCATTCTGTGCCTGGCCGTCGGCGCCGAAGGGGCTCTGGCCGCAGGAAAGCGCGCAAAATCGGCACGCCCGAAGCGTCCCGTCACGGCCGCGGCCCCGGCGGCGCCGGCCCCCCCCACCTGGTCCCCCGAGGAACTCGAACGCCGACGCGAGGTGCGCGACTTCGTCGTGGTGGGGGTCTACCGTCCGGTCGAGATGGTCGGGCGCGTCGTGACCGTGCCGCGGGAGGTCTACCTGCAGTCGACGGGCAGCCCGGGAACCGCCCTCTCGAACCTGCTCGGGCAGACGCTGGAGGTTCGACGGCGGGTGCCCGTCCCGACCGCCATCGGTGCGCCGAGCCCCGAGGCCTCGGGGCCGACGAATCCTCCGCCGGCCGCAAGTGCAAGCGCACCGCAGGGGACCCCGGCCGCCGCGCCTGCTCAGAGTGCGCCGGCAGCGAAGACGCCGGCGCCCGAGTCGACCCCGCCCGCTGCGGCCGCACCGGCATCGAGCGCGACCAGCGCGGTCGCGCGCCTGCGGGCGCTGAAGAAGGCGCAAGCAGCACCCAAGCCGCCCGCGGCCGCGGCCGAACGCTCTCCCGTCCCGCCCAGTGCCCCGGTCAGCGCCACGACGCCGCAGGCGGGATCGCCGACGCCGACGGACCCCGTCAAGACTCAGACGCCCGAGCGGCTCGCGGCGTCCCGCGAGACCACGCCCGAGATCATGCGCCCGCGGCCGGCGCCGCTCCCCTCCGCCGAGATGGAGGTTGTTGTCGGGCGTGTTCAAATCGTTGAAATCCGAGGGGAAATCGCGGTCGCACGCGTCGCCGTCGACGGCCTGGGCGCCGCCGAGAGCACGCCGGGCTGGGTGCCGGCCGAGGTCCCTGCGATCATGGCGGGCGATCTGGCACGATTCGTGAAAGATCCCCCGCCGCCGGAAGTTCCGCCGCCCCCCCCGCCCCCACAGGCGTTGAGCGAGGCTGAACGTGCCCGGCTTCTTGACGACCGGAAGAAGGCGCAGGCCGAGGCCTGGAGACGCAAGAACCCGCGCGGAAAATACGAGCGGAAATCGATGAAGTGGAAACTCTGAATTTTTCTCAAGACCACTGAAAAGCGGTCGATGCGATGCTTGAGTGCGAGATGGGGATCTGCGCGACCTCGACCAGGTTGCGCCGCCCGGACCGGAGAGCCGATGTACGCCAAGAACGGATACAGCCAGAGCAGCCTTCAGCGGTACCGCGCCGTCAAGATTCAGACGGCGTCGCCCGCGCAGATCATGCTCATGCTCTACGATGGGGCGATTCGATTCACCCAGATCGCCAAGATGAAAATCGAAGAGCGCGATCTGGCCGGGAAGGGGACCTACATCGGGAAGGTCCAGGCGATCATCAGCGAGCTGATGAGCAGCCTCGACTTCTCGATCGCCCCTGAGCTCTGTACGCAGCTCCAGCAGTTGTACATGTACATGATGGAGCAGCTCACCGAGGCGAACATCCGCCTGAAGACCGAGCCGCTCGACGTCGTCGTCAGCCTGCTGACCACGCTCCGCGAGGGGTGGGGCCAGGCGCTGACGAGCCTGCCGGTCGATCCGACCTTGAGCAAGGTCCAGAACGGGGAGGCTTCCGGTGCGCCGCAGCCTGCCCCCGAAGCGCTCCCCGAACCCGGAGACCGCCGCTTTTGACGGATAACCGCCGCGAAGTGCTCGCCGCTCTCATCGACGTCACGCAAGCGTGCCTCGAGGCCCTCGAAAAGGGCACTCCCGAGATCGGCGAGATGATTGAGCCGCGCGAACGGCTCTTCGCGCAGCTCATCGCGCTCGACGCCGCCCATGGCGCCCTGCCCGAGTCGCTCGTCCCGTCGCTTCAGCGACTCGGGGCGCTCAACGCGCAGCTCGACGCAGCGGTTCGCCGCTCGCTGGGCGAGACCACCGAGCGCCTCAAAGGCGTCGCTCGCGGTCGTCGCGGGCTCGTCGGATATCGCGGCGCGAGCGGCGGATCCGGCGCGGGGACCGGGGCTCGGCTGGGGAAGGGCTGAGGGACGGCCCCTCGGACTCTACTTCTTCTTGCTGCTGCTGACCGCGCCGAGCTGGGCGGAGACATAATCGCCGAGCGCCTGCAACTGCCCGAGGGTAACCTCGAGGTTGGTGAACTGGCGGCGAAGGCGCTCTTCGACCTTGTCCATGCGCGCGGAGTTCTTGACGACCTGGGCCTCGAGGTCCTCGATCGTGCGGGTGATGCCGTCGGTCCGGCTCTTCAGGATGCCGGTGCCGTCCATCAGCGAGTCGAGGACGTCGGGCAGGGACTCGCCGAGGCCGTCGACGACGCGGACTTTGCCGAGAATACCGAACGTGTCGTCGGGGATGATGACCTCGACGTCTTCACTGGCGAAGCCGGCGTCGCCCTTCAGGTGGTTGCCGTCGAGGACGCGGGCCGACTTCCCCCCGATGGTGCCGGCGAGATCCGTCCCGTAGTCGTCGAGTTCGAGGTTGCCGAGGTTCGTCGTACCGGGGCCATCCATGACGTCGGAGACCGCCGTGATGCGGTACTTCTCGCCGAAGTCCTTGCTGCGGATGTGCAGGATGCCGCCTGAGTCGAGGAACGCCTCGGCCTGAAGGCTGGCCGCCGTGAACGCCTGGTTGATCTTCGTGACCTGGGTCGCCGCACTGTCGCCGGTCAAGAGCCCGACCTGGATTTCGGTTCCGTCATTGGCCGGGTTCTGGGCGTCGGCGCGGTAGCGAATCGTCAGCGTCTCGTCTTGGGCGAGGACCTCGGCCGCCGCGAAGCCCTGCACCTCGGCCCGGGTTCGCGGCGACGTGACGTTGACCTCGTACTCGCCCGGTTGGGACTTGGCGGAACGCCGGGCGAAGGTGAACTTCGCGCCGTTCATTCCCTCGCCGAAGCGCGTCAGAATCCGCTCGACGGAGGTCGGATCGGCGTCGAGGGCCTCTTGCAACTTGCCCGCGTCGAGGGAAAGGACGCCCGTCTTCTCGTCCGAGGTCACACCGATCTCCGTGAGCGCGCTCCGCTCTCGACCGGTCAGACCCTGAATGCGCCCCGTGACGAAGTTCTTCAGGCGTTGCTGCACCTGCCGCGCGGCCGAATCGCCGTTGAGAGGCGGCGCGCCGGTGCCTTCGGTGTCCTCCGTCGGGTTGTAGCTGAACTGGGCGTTCAGATAGCCAACCACCCCGTTGTACGCACCGACGAAGCTCATCAGCTTCGATTCGACGTCCCCCGGCTGCCGGCTGACGCCGACGGTGACCGTCTTCGAGGGGTCGGCGTCTTTCAGGGTGAGCGTGACACCCTCGTAGATGTCAGTGATCGTGTTGCTGGTCTTGGTGACGTTGATGCCGTTGATGCGCAACACGGCGTCCTGCGCCGCCTGGATCTCCGGCGACGCGACGTCGATGCGGAATCGGTCACCTGCGGTGAGGTTGCTCCCGCCGGTGAACGTCGCCGTGACACCGTCGTCCATGGCGAACGGGACGCCGGCCGAGACGCTGTGGCCCGCCCCCCCGTTGTCGTCCCACGTCACGCCACCGTCGGTCGAGTAGCGAACGAGGGGGCCGGCCGGGCCGACGATCGCCGGGTCTCCCGTCTGCATGACCTCGATGACGTACGAGGTGCTGCCCTCGCCGGTGAACGTGCCACCGGACGTGACCGAGCCGAGATAGGCCGGGTTGTTGTCGTCGTCGGCCGTCGCGGCCTCGATCGTGGGCGTGGCGAAGTTGAGCGCCGTGTCGTTCGTGGTGATCGTGACGGCGCCCTGCGACCCTTCCTTCTTGGCGGTCAGCACGAGGCGATGCGGGTTCGTCGACGAACCGTCGTTGACGATCTCCGCTCGCACGTCGGTGTTCAGGTTGTTGATGGCGTCGGCGAATTGACGCAGCGTCGTCGTATTGTTGACGTTGATCGACCGTTCGGCGCCGTTGCCAATCTTGAATTTGAACGTCCCGGCGGCCGCCGCGATGCCCGTCGAGCTGGTGTCGGCGAAACCTTGAGCCGCCATCTGGTGCTTCGTCGCGACTTGAAGCACCTGAATGCTGTGGGTGCCGACGGCGGCGTCCTTGGACGCGGAGACGGTGACCAGGCTCTCGTTGCTCGACGAGGCGCTCGTCGAGCGGAAGAGCGAGTCGTCGTTGAGGTTCCGTACGGCGCCGCGGAGGCTGTTCAGGCGACCGTCGAGGTCCTGGTAGGCCTGCTGCTTCTGGGCCGCGAACGCGATCTTTCGCTGGATCTGAAGAATCGAGCGCTGTTCGAGCGCGAGGAGCTGATTGATGAGGGAATCGGTGTCCAGACCGCTGGCCAAACCGCCGACTGACAATCCCGCCATGGGAAACCTCCGTTGAGAGCCGACCGTCCGCCGGACGCAGGCCTTCGCTCCAGTATGAGTCCGACGCTATCGGTCCTCCAATGGAGTCTGCAAGCGAGGTGCCACCGGCGGCGACGGATCGTCCGCCGGTGGGGCCCCGAAAGATTCGAAACCGCCGTCAGGCCTTGGTTTCGACGATGCTGCCGGACGTGGCGCGGGGGTCTTTTTCTCCGAGCGCCTTGAGACGCTCGACCAGCTTCAGGAGCGACTCTGGGGGGATTTGCCGCTCGACCTCTTTGCCGTTCACCTCTTCGTGGATGGTGATCGTGATGCGCCCCGATCCCTCGTGGCGCCCAAAGGTGACCGAGCGGTTCGTCGCCCGCATGGACGACTCCGCCAGCTGATTTGCTTCCTCCACCGCGCGGTCGAGCTCGGGTGACTCGACCTGCGCACCCCCCGCCTCGACCTCCGCCACGTCCGTCGACGTCGCCTTCCCGCCAGGTTCACTGGCACGGGCGAGCTCCGTCTCGGCCGCAGCGTTGGACTTTCGCGGAGAGGCGCGCGCGGCCAGCGCGTCCGGCGAGGGCGGCCGAACGGCCGCCTGCCCCGATACGAGCTGATTGACTGTCATCGCCATGGCTCCCTCATTTCTACCCCGATACTACCGCCTTTACCCGAGCAGGGACAGCGCGACCTGCGGCTGCTGGTTGGCCTGCGCCAACACCGAGATGCCGGCCTGCTGAATGATCTGGTTTCGGGTGAACTGGGCGGTCTCCGAGGCGAAGTCCGCGTCCTGAATACGACTTCGGGCGGCGGACAGGTTCTCCGCGGTGGCGGAGAGGTTGCTCACCGTCGATTCGAGACGGTTCTGGATGGCGCCGAGGGACGCTCGAATCGACGAGACCTGGCCGATGGCCACGTCCGCGATGTCGATGGCCAGGTTGGCGCCGTCGCGATCTCGAATGTCGATGGTCTTCACTGCGAACGTGCTGTTGACGCCGTAGACCTCGGTGCCACCGTCCACGCCGAGACCGAGGCCCGCGGCCTGCGACCCATTCAGGTCGAGGGACACGTTGACCGAGTTCTCGGACTGCAGGGTGATGGTGCCGCCACTGACCTGGTCGGCCAGGCCAGTGTAGGTGCCGGCGTTGTTGCCCGTCACGACGACGTCGATGTTCCGACCGTCCTCCGCCGTCAGGACGAGGCGGTTGTCCTCGTCGAGCGAGGCGATGACACCGGTCTTCGCAGTAACGGCGTTGATCGCGTTGACGAGGGCGTCGTCGGCGTCGTTGTCCTGGATGACGATACCGGTGATCGTCTCGTTGTTGATGGTGATGTACTCGGAGGAGTCGAGCGTTCCACCCTCGATCGCGCCGTTGGAGGCGTCCTGGGCCTTGTTCACGATGGCGCGAACGCCGGTGAACTTGGTCGAGTCGTTGATGGCCGCGGCCTTCGCGATGGCCGAGCCATCCCTCAGCGTGGTGGAGAGCGTGTCGTCGGCGGTCACCGTACCGCGGATCGAGACGTTGTTGATGGCGACCCGGTCAGCGATGATCGACACCGCGGTGTCGATGGTGCCGCCGTCGTTGCGCGACTGCCGGCCGAGCGCCGACGAGCGCGCGTCCTGCACGTTGATGGTGATGGTCTCACGGGAGTTCGCACCCACGTGGAACCGGGAGCCGAGGAACGAGCCGTCCAGAATCCGCGAACCGTTGAACTGGGTCGTGGTGGCGATCCGGTCCAACTCGGAAACGAGCTGATCGACTTCGGCCTGGAGAGACTCGCGGTCCGAAGCGGAGTTCGTGTCGTTGGCGGACTGGACGGACAGCTCGCGGACACGCTGGAGGATGTTCTGCGACTCCTGCAGAGCACCTTCAGCCGTCTGGGCGAGGGAGATACCGTCGTTCGTGTTTCGCACGGCCTGATTGAGACCGCGAATCTGAGAGGAGAACCGGCTCGCGATGGCCAGACCGGCGGAGTCATCGCGGGCGCTGTTGATCCGGAGACCGGAGGAGAGGCGCTCGAATGACCGACCGAGGGCTGAGGACGACCCGGTCAGGTTGCGTTGCGCGTTCAATGACGCAACGTTCGTGTTGATGTAGAGACCCATGATTCACTCCTTGAAGCGCAGTGCCGAGCGGCATCCTTCGCCACTCGCGGCAGGTCCCGACCATGGACCATGCCGAACCGCCAGCGCAGACCCATCCGACGCCCGACGGTTACATCTTTTGGTGGGGGCCCCGACGTTGTCACTTCCGCGCGTTGACCAGACGCTCGAACGAGTACTGAATGTCCTCCTTTCCCTCGTTCGGGAAGATTCGATCTGCCGATCGCGACAAGAGGTTCTGGTCCCTCCGATCAACGCCATCGACCGTGTTGTCCCGAACTTCAGAAGAAAATGCAGGGGGCCTGCTTTTTTTTCTGCGGCGCGGTCTTGGCGGTGGTGTGTGGACGATTTCATGATCTGGTATCGACTTGGTGAGTAGGCCCGACTCGAGCCGGGCCCGGAGCGCGCACCGCCCCCGTATCCGCGGCGATGACCGTCGACGCGGGCGAACGCAGCGCGCACGGTGACCTCAGCCGAGCAGCGACAGGGCGACCTGGGGCTGCTGATTCGCCTGGGCCAAGACGGAGACGCCCGCCTGCTGGATGATCTGGTTTCTCGTGAACTGCGCCGTTTCAGAGGCGAAGTCCGCGTCCAGAATTCGGCTACGGGCGGCGGAGAGGTTCTCCGACGTGGCGGTCAGGTTGTTGATCGTCGACTCGAGGCGGTTCTGGACGGCGCCGAGCGACGCCCGGATCGACGAGACCTGGCCGATGGCCACGTCGGCGATGTCGATCGCGAGGTTCGCGCCGTCGCGGTCCGTGATGTTGATCGAAGCAACGGAGTGCGTGTTGTTCACGCCGTAGATGAACTCGCCTTGTCCGGAACCGAAGCCGACCGCTTCGTTGATGTTCGCCGTCCCGTTGCTGACGGTGACCTGCTTCTCGGACTGGAGCGTAATCGAGCCCGCGCTGATCTCGCTGACGAGTCCGGTGGCGTCCTCGGCGTCGGCTGTGGTGACGACGACTTCGATGTTGCGCCCGTCTTCGGCAGTCAGGACCAGCTGGTTGCCGCCATCGAGGGACGCGATCACGCCCGTCTTCGCCGTGACGGCGTTGATGGCGTTGACGAGGGTGTCGTCCGCATCTGCCGCCTGCACGATGACGCCGGTGATGATCTCGCCGTTGATGCTGATGTAGTTCGTCGAGTCGAGCGTTCCCCCCTGAATGTCGGTGTTGTTCGCGTCCTGGGTCTTTTCGACGATGGCGCGGACGCCCGTATACTTCGTCGAGTCGTTGATCGCGGCTGCCTTTGCGATCGCCGAGCCGTTCTGCAGGGTGGTGGAGACGAGATCGTCGGCCGCGACGGTGCCGCGAATCGAGGTCCCATTGATGGCGAACGAGCCGGCGGCGATTGAAATGCCGGCGGACACGACCGTCTCGCCCGTATTGCGGGACTGGCGGCCGAGAGAGACGGCCCGTCCGTCTGCGATGTTCACGCGGATGGTTTCGCGGGAGTTCGCGCCGACGTGGAAGCTCGAGCCCAGAAAGCTGCCGTCGAGGATCTTGTTGCTGTTGAACGTCGTCGTATTGCCGATCCGGTTCAGCTCGGACACGAGCTGATCGACTTCGGCCTGCAGGGACTCGCGGTCGGACGTACTGTTGGTGTCGTTCGCCGACTGCACCGACAGCTCGCGGATGCGCTGCAGGATGTTCTGCGACTCCTGGAGCGCACCTTCCGCCGTCTGCGCCAACGAGATGCCGTCGTTCGTGTTCCGGACCGCCTGATTGAGACCGCGAATCTGCGACGTCAATCGGTTGGTGATGGCCAGACCGGCCGCGTCGTCTCGCGCGCTGTTGATGCGCAGACCCGACGACAAACGCTGGAACGAACGCCCCAGGGCACCCGTGCTGCCCGTGAGGTTGCGCTGCGCGTTCAACGACGCGGTGTTCGTGTTGATGTAGAGACCCATCTGCTCACTCCTTGAAGCGTGTCGGAAGAACGGACCCGTGTTCTTCCGGGGACAGCAATCCCTGCTGTCGCGAACTCAGCCACGACCCATGGCCAAGCTCGTCTTCAGTCAGACTCCGATGCGATGCGGCACACCTCCGGTCTTCTCATGTCATGCGGACCCAACGACCCTATCGGGCCCGCACGAAGAAGCCGGCTGAGTTCCATCCTTGGGTTTCAGGTTCTTGGGTGTGGGGGCTTGTCCTTTCGATGGGGGCGGCGCGCGGTCTCTCGACCCTTTGCCGCCAATCATTCCATCGTCCGGGGTGCCGCGGACTGGAGATCTTTTTTTCGGCGCCCGTGCGCATTTCTTCTATGTCGTTGAGATCAGGAGGGATTCTCGGATCCCGGAGTGACGGAATCCGACCGTGTGGGCGGAATTATCGCGGCGAGTGTGCCTCGATCGGACGAGGCGGGCAGTTGAGCGGGATCAGAGCGTTGGAACGGGAGGGGGCAGGCGCGGGGGAGGGGCAGGGACTGCGGCGGGGCAGCCCTCGGGGTGGCCGTCGCCGAGTCCGGTCGAAGTCGGCCGGGTCATCTCGGTCAAACGTCGCCTCGCATCGCGGCGGGCCCGGGTCTCGTGGGTGGCCGCACGGAGGCGTCTGGGGCGGACAGCCGGGTCGCTGCCGCCGGGTCGCGTCGGAGTGGAATGTGGGGTCCGGTGGGGTCGGCGGCCGTGTCCGGGCGCGCCGAAACGCCGCACGGGGATGCCGTCGGTGTGGGATTGGAACGGGGGAGCAGGGTTGGTCGTCCCTGCTCCCCCGTTCCAAATTCAGGTCCTTGCCGATCCTCGCGCGGCTCTGGTCGGTAGCCGGTTGGGGGGTCTCACTCGCGGCGAGCATGGGTCGTCTCGCCGCGGCGCGGGCGCGGACCGGGTTGACTGCTACAGGGCTCGTCGGGCGGTCAGACCGCCGTCTCGAGAAGGAGCCCCTTCTCCTTGTCGCCGCTGCCGGATTCGCCGGCCATCTGCTCCAGGCGGTTCTGGAGTTTCAGGAACGCCTCCGACGGAAGCTGCCGGACGACTTCCTGAGTCCGCGAGTCGACGATTTGAACGATCACGTCGCCGCTCTCGGATTTCGCGAATTGCACCTTGGCGGTCAGCGTCTGAAACACGGCCTTGTAGGGCTGCATCTGCGACTCGCTGACCCGCGTTTCCGCACCCTTCGGCTCGCTGGCCGGTGGGGCTTCCAGGCCGACCTGTGGGGTCGACTCTTCGCGTCCCTGGCCGCTCGCCAACGCGACCTTCTTCTGGCCGACGCTGGAGAACTGCACCACATCTCCTCGTTCCTTGCGCTCGGGCCGGGACCCGACGGGCCGGCTCCGGAGTTCGTTCACCAAGCCCACGCTTCGCGTTGCCTCCGCCACTGTCGGGGCGGGAGCGCCGCTGGGAGAGGGCGTCGGTCGAGCGACGCCGGAGGGCTGGCCAAGGTCGGCTCCGCCCGCTGCTTTGTTCTGCAGGCTGAGACTCATTGTCCTTCCTCCTGGCTGAGCACCCGGCGACCGCGCTGCGGCCGCACTCGGCGCTCACCTGTCATTGGTTTCTCGAGACCGGTTCCTACCCTTAGCCGAGCAGCGTGAGGGCCTGCTGCGGCGCCTGATTCGCGGCGGCCAACACCGAGGTGCCGGCCTGCTGCAGGATCTGGTTGCGGGTCAGTGCGGCGGTCTCCACCGCGAAGTCGGAATCGGTGATCCGGCTCCGCGATGCCGAGAGGTTCTCGGAGATGGTCGACAGGTTCGCGATCGTGTTCTCCATGCGGTTCTGGATGGCGCCGAGACCGGCGCGGTCCTGGGAAATCTGCTCGATGGCGCGGTCGACGACCTCGATGGTGCGGTTGGCGCCCACGCGGGTCAGGACGTCGACGGTGGCGACCGAGTTGTTCGTGGTCACGCCGATGATCTGGTTGTCGACGCCGCCAATGTAGGTTTCGTTGGCACCGGTGAAGAACACCTGAGAGTCCGACGAGATCTCGAGTGCTGCGAGTCGAACGGTCGTGTCGGCCAAATTGGCGTTGAGACCGGTGATCTGCGCGGCCCGGACAGACGACGTGAGGAGCTCGATGTTGCGGCCGTCTTCGGCGGTCAGCACGAGGTTCGAGTCGTTGTCGAGGCTGGCGATGACGCCGGTGTCGGCCGAGACCGCGTTGATCTGGTTGACGAGCTCGTGGTTGCCGTCGTCGGTTTCGACGTTGAAGCCGGTGATCGTCTGGCCGTTGATCTGAATGTAGTTGGTCGAGTCGAGCGTGCCCGCCGTGACGTCGAGGTTGCCCTCGATGACCGTCTCGAGCGCCCGTGCCTTGACGCCGGTGAACTTGGTCGCGTCGTTGATGGCTGCGGCCTTCGACAGCGCGGAGGCGTTGTTCAGCGTCGTCGAGAGCTGGTCGTCGAACGAGGTGGTGGCCCGGACGGAGACACCGTTGATCAGAAGGTCGCCGGCCGCGAGGGCCTGCGTGGTGACCACGTTCATCGTGGCGACCGCGGCGCGACCGAGGGCGGTGGCCCGGGCATCCCGGACGGCGACGCCGATGGTCTCACGGGCGTTTGCGCCGACGTGGAAGAAGCTCTGAATGAACGAGCCGTCGAGGACCCGCTGCCCGTTGAAGGTCGTCGTGTTGCCGATCCGGTTCAGCTCGTCGATGAGCTGCTGGACCTCGGCGTCGAGGGACTCACGATCCGAAGAGGAGTTCGAGTCGTTGGCCGACTGAACCGCGAGTTCGCGAATGCGCTGGAGGACATTCGTCGATTCCTGGAGCGCGCCTTCCGCCGTCTGCGCCAGGGAGATGCCGTCGTTCGTGTTGCGAATCGCCTGATTCAGGCCGCGAATCTGCGACGTGAACCGGGTCGAAATCGCCAGACCGGCGGCGTCGTCCTTGGCGCTGTTGATGCGGAGGCCGCTCGACAGTCGCTGGAATGACCGAGCCAGTGCGGAGGTGCTGCCGTTCAGGTTACGCTGAGCGTTCAGCGAAGACACGTTCGTATTGATGAACAAACCCATTGTTTCTCTCCATGAGAAGTATTCATCCCGCTGACCCTGGGATGAATCGGCATCCTTGCCGTTGGTTGACCCAGAAACTACGAATAATCTGTATTCACGTCACAGAGCGTTGTTGAAACGGTGGCATTCCTCCTTTCGCCGTCTCGCTCTGTTTTGTTTCGCTTGCACCCCTTCCATCGTCTGGCGCTGCGACCTCTTGAAAGCCGAATCAATGCAGGTCGAGCGGCGTGAATGGCGCACGGTTAACTCGCAGTCTTAATCGGAACGTTATCGTCAGATTCATGACGGCCAAGCGTGGGGGGCTTGACGGGCGGTTCGGGGGTCGCTGGACTAATGCTAATGATTTCATGGTGTTGATGGCTGGCACGCGTTTTGAAGTGGGTGGCACCAGGAGGTCACTCAGATGCACGCCACCGACACCGCCCTGCAGCTCGAAGATGCGGCCCGCCTGCTTGCCCTGGCCGACGCCTGCGCCGATTCCCGGGATCTCGAGGCGCTTTTGACCCGCGTCGCTTCCGTTTTCTTTCAAGCGGCGCAGACCGACGTGGTGGCGTTTGCGCTGCCGCCGACCGCGACGCCGCACGGGCCGGCGATTCACGTCTCGAGTCGGGCCCCGCTCAACGCACTCGCCGAACGCAGCCTCAGGGAGCAGACGGTCGCGGCGCTCGAGCAGCACGGCATCGAGCCGCCCCCGCCCGAAGTCTTCGAGCTGATCCGGGGCACCGAGCTGACGCCGCTGCGGGCCGTCGGGCGAGCCGACCAGGTACACCCGCTGTGGTCGAAGGCCCTCGAGTTCGAGGGCGAGCTCGTCGGGATGCTCCTGATCGGCGGTTTTCAGGACTGGATCTTGTCGGCCCGATCGGAGCAGGCGCTCGACCAGGCCGTCGCCCCCATCGGGCGCGCGCTCTTCCAGGCCCTCTCCTTCATTCAACTGAGGAACCGAACCCACGAGGACGCCCTGACCGGGGCGCTGAACCGGCGCGGCTTCGATGAGGCGCTCCGGCGCGAGGTCGACCGGGCCCGGCGCGGTCGGCGGGACCTCTCCTTGATCATGATCGACGTCGACCGCTTCAAGGCCATCAACGACCGCTACGGCCACCCCGCCGGCGACGACATCCTCATCCGGTTGTCGGCCCGCATGACCCGGGCGTTGCGGCGCAGCGACTTCCTCTGCCGCCTGGGGGGTGACGAGTTCGCCATCGTACTCCCGGAGGTCGGAGAAGACGTCGCCCACGCCGTCGCCGAACGGGTGGCGCAGGCGTGCAGCGATCTCGTCGCCGGTGACGAGACGCCGGTGACCCTCAGCATCGGGGTCGCCGGGCTGAACCTGGCGGTCGGCAGCCCTTCGGATCTCGTCCGCCGGGCCGACGAAGCCCTTTACGCTGCGAAGCGCGCCGGGCGGGCGCGGGTCAGTCGGGCGGGCTGAGCGGTGTCAGGCCCCCGGCATCCCCGACGTCACCCGCCGAGCCGACGGCGGGCGGGGCGCTGACGACAAACGCGTCGAGCGCAGGGACGGCGGGCGCGGGGCGCGCCGTGCACTTGTTCTTGCGGCACGCGCGGTCCGGCGGGCAGTCGGCGTCGTCGTCGCAGACGAAGGCCTCGCACTGCGCCGACGCGACGTTGCAGACCTTCGTTCCGGGACAGTCGAAGTCCTTCTCGCACTCCCCGCATCCGAGGGCGCCGATCGCAGAGAAGAGGACGGTGGCCCGCCAGCAGGAGCGCAGTCGCATGGTGCGGCGATAGCTCGCGGGCGGGTGGATTTCAAGGAATTTGGACCCCATCGCCAGGTGTCGTAGCCTACATGTGTGCCTGTGCACACATGCAGGAGCGCCGATGGAAACCGGGACTGGAGCCTTGAATCGCCGACGGACGCCACGCGTGCCGTGTGGCCTCTTCGTCAACGAAATCGCCGACCGCGGAATGACGCCCTGCCAGGCCACCAACCTGAGCGAGGGGGGGATCTACCTGCGACGCCTCGGCGGCGGGGTCCTCCTGGAGGGGGAGACCGTTCAGCTCGAGTTGGCACTGCCCGGTGAGCGGGAGTCCGTCTGGGCTTCCGGGCGCGTCGTCGAGCAGGTCGAGGAGCTGGCGCACGACGGCGCGGCCATCGAGTTCCTGTCTCTGACGTGGGCGGACCGTCTCCGGCTGCGGCGGTACGTCGCGCGGGTCCGGAGGCGTCAGCTCCGCGAGGCGCTCAGCGGCATCAGCCGACTCGTCGGGCCATCGCCGGGGACCGCCGCCGGCTGAGCGAGGCGTGTGCCTCTTGCCTTGCAACCGCCGGCACCGCGCCCGTAGAATCGGGCCCGGGGAAGACCTGCGGAGCAAAGCACAAAATGAAGTCATTTCGAGGGGTTGGGCGCCGGGCGCCCGTGGCGCTGGCGCTGGTCGCGGCGCTCGCCTGCAGCGAGGACGCCAAGGAAGAGGGTTTCCTCGACGCGGCGCGCATCGATGCCCGTGTCCAGGATGCCATGGTTTCCGAGGGCGACAGCGGCGGAGGCGGCGCTGGCGGCAGCGGGGGCCCGACGGAGACGCACACGCGGCTCTCGATGCTCAAGCAGGTCAAGCCAGACGACGGAACGGCCGACACCCTCGACCTCGTCATCTACGATCTCGACGACGACCGCGAAGCGAACCTGACGCAGAGCGCGAACGGCGAGGTCGATTGCAAGACCCGCTGCGCCATCAACCGACAGATGACCTGGATCGCCTGGTATCAGCGCGGGGCGGCCTCGGGGAATGAACTGTGGGTGGCGCCGATCGACACCGTCCACTACGAGGTGAAGATCGCGGAGAAGCGCAAGGTCGCGGACACCGTCCAGCAGTTCGAGTTCACGAACGACGGCAAACGGGATCTCGTCGTCTTCATGCAGGGCGAGGCCCTCGGGCCGGAAGGTCAGTTCGACGTGCGTGTCGAGCCCGTCGCGGGATTCGACGCGGCGGCGTGCGAGGCCGGGGGCGACCTCGAGGACCTCAGCGCCTGCCCGCAGTATGCGGGTGCCGTCAACGTCAACGGCGGCTTCCGCGTGACCCCGTTCGGAGCGCTGATCATCCTGCTGCGGACCGATCTTTCGTCGATGACCGTGAGCTTCTTCAACGTCGCCAACGGGGCGAGCCAGGCGCTCAAGACGTTCGGCACGATGGATGGGACCGGCTCGCAGTTCGATGCGCGCCTGCCCGTGGCGTTGTCGCCCGATGCGACCTATCTGGCCGTCTTCACGAAGGACGAGTTCCTCTGGAAGATGTTCAACCTGAAGGCCGTGCCGAACCCGCCCGAGCCGGTCCGGCTCGAGCTGTGGGAGTCGGAAGGGGACCGCGCCGGCGACTGCACTCGACCGATGCCGTTCCTGTTCAACGTGGTGCAGTTCGATCCCCGCTTCGACGAAGGGGGGGAGCACATCTACTTCATGGCCAAGGGAGACTGCTCGAAGCAGAACTCTCCGGCGTCGAACCGAGACGACTACGACATCCTGCGGGTGGACAAGAGCCTCGACCCGGCGTCGGTGGTCCCCGTGCTCAAGAATTCGCGGGCGAACGGCTGGTACAACCACCAGCTGACGGACTTCGACCTGTCGAAAGACGGCAAACGCCTCGTCTTCACCGCGCCTCGTCCGTTCGACAACCAGAGCTCGTCCGTCTGGATGATCGACACGGACACCTCCAAGCCGTTCCCCGAGTATCTCTGCGGCAAGGACGCGGAGACGCGTGATGGGGACGACGGGAATACGCGCTGCGAATTCCTCTTCGAGGAACGGGCCGGCGCCCGGGTCGTCTACAAGGCGGCCCGGTTCCACGAGGTCGAGGTTCCGCGCTGAGACGAGGCCGCGCCTCTCTCAGGCGTCGTCGTCGTCGTCGTCGACGAAGTCGTCACCGGCGTCGTTGATCGACGGGTACTTGCTGATCTCCTTGCGGGCGATCTTCCACGCCTTCTGGACGATCCAGGAGAGCGAGCGGTCTTGCCGCGTCGCCTCCGCCTGAATCTCCTTCAGCATGTCCTCGGGGAAATAGAGACTCTGCTTCCGCTTATCCGAACCTGCCATCGGGCTTGACTCCTCCGTAAGAGCCCCGTTGTGGTCGATGGTAGGCGTAGGTGCGGAGGTGTCAAATTCGCCTCACCTTTTCCCTGATGAAGGCGACTGTGGCGATTCGGCAGACAGCGGCGCCGGGGCGCTCACCGCGGCGCCGGATGCGGGTGCGGGTGTGCTTTGGGCCGCCGAGGGGGCCGCGGAGGCCGGCGGTGGCGCGGCCGGGTCGACGAAGGTGAGGCGACCGAAGCGGTCGAGGGCGTGGAAATCGGGCACGATCGGGGGTGAGAACGCGGAAGGCTGCTGCCGACCACCCTTCGGGAAGTCCCAGCGGAAGAGGTTGACGCGCCAGACATCCCCCGCGACGGCGGGGCTGTGGGGCGCACCGGGCACCTCGGCGATCGGGATCGCCATCTCGAGCGTGAAGCCCTTGTCTTCGTCATCCCGGGCGTTGAGGGTGCCCTCCACCGAGACCGCCGTGCGAAGCCCGGCCATGTTCCAGGCGCGGGCCTTGGCCAGATCGCTGCGATGGGCTTCGAAGCGGGCGTCGAAGACGACGTTGGCCGGCGTGACCTGCAGTTCCAGGTAGTCCTTCTTGTCGCCGTCGGCGTCGATGAAGAGCTCGATGACCTCTTGTTCCCAGGTGTTGCTGTCGCGTTCGGTGAAGTCCGTCCAGATGTCGGTATCGGTCGCGCGCACACCCACGAAGAGCGTCGTCGGCGTCCAGAGGAACGCGGCCTGCGCGTCGGGCGCTGCGGCATCCGTCCCGTTCGGGTGGGTGAACTTCGGCGTCCAGCTGGCCGTCGACCAGCCGGCCTCGTCGAGTTTGCCGTCGACCGCGACGGCGGCGTCGTCCGGGATGCGCAGCGCCGTGGCCTGCGGGAGCGACGGGCGTGCGCCCTTGACCTGGACCGTCGCCAGCACGACCCGCCCCTCGTCGTCGTGGGGCACGGCGTCCGGGTTCTTGATCTTCAGGCGGTACTCGCCGCGCCAGAGACCCCAGTAGAGTTTCGCCTCGCCGCCCGTGAAGTCGGCCGGGACCGTCACCCGCTGGACGTCTTTGACGATTTGGCCCTTCTTCAGCTGCCGAAGCGGCAGCAATCCCTCGACGGGGTGGTGATCGAGGTTCATCCAGGCCTTGCGGTCGTTCTTCTTGCCCTGGAAATGAACGAAGATCGTGTTGTCCCCCATGGGCTCGGCGAGCGCCTCGAGGTAGTACGTGACCGTGAAGGTCTGACCGGGCGCCACCGTCGTCTTGTCGATGTCGTACCCGATCAGGCGAACCTGATCTTCGATCACGGCACCGACGGAGACCGAGGGCAGGGCGTCGGTCACGAGGGCGGCTTCGGTCTTCTTCTTCTGGGCAGGGGTCAGCGTCGGGGTGGCGTGCTCGGCACAGCCGGGCAGGCTCAGGATCGCGAGCGGGGCCGCCGTGGCGGCGACGGTCACGAGCGCGGCGGCGCGCAGGGCGGTATTCATGCTCTCGCCTCGGTTGGGGTCGACGCCGCGACTCTAGGCGGCGCCACCGGGGGATCAAGGCATTTCGATCTCGCGCGCCCCGCGCAGGTCGATCAGCAACTCCGGCTCGCCACCCCGTCGCGTGTCCCGGCGAAGCTCGAGCCGGTAACCGGGAACCCGCCAGGACTGGCCTTCGAAGCCGTCGAGGCTCGTCGCGGCGGGCTTCCCGAGGAGCTCCGAGATGGTGGCTTCCAGGCGCTTGAAGTGCGTCGGGTGCCCATACTCCGGGCGAAGGGTGCAGATCTGCGTCTCGAGGCGGTCGGCGGTCGGACGCACGAAAAGGTACGTCAGGCGGCGGCACGGGGCGTCCTCTCGAAGCTCCTCGTGCCAGATGGCCGGCGTCATGTCATCGACGGCAGCGCGGGGGCGCTCGCGGCGGAGCGCCTCCGGACCCATGCCGAGATCGACGGGAAACGCGGGTGGGCGAGACGGAAGCGCGCCGACGACCTCCGGCAATGGGACCGGCAGCTCGGGGACGGGCGGCAATCGGACGCCGGCGTCCTTGACACCGGCGTCGCCGGCGTCCTCGGTCCGTGAGCATGCAGCGCCGACGGCGGTGAGGGCTCCGGTGAGCGCCAGCGCCCGATTGAATTGGACCACGACGGGCCATATTCTCCGCGCGCCGCTGCGGCGCGACCGGTCTTTGGCTCTGACCTGGCGACGACCCATGCGGGGAGGACTAGCAGGATGTGGTCGCGCAGGCAAAGGTTCCATTTCATCGGCATCGGCGGCATCGGGGTCAGCGCCGTGGCGCGGGTCCTGCACCAGCAAGGCGTCGCCGTGCAGGGGTCGGACGTCCGGGAGAGCCAGCTCACGCTCGGCCTTCGGGCGCTCGGCATACCGGTGACGATCGGGCACCGGGCCGAGAACATCGACGGCGCGGACGTCGTCGTCCACTCCACCGCGGTGCCCGCCGACAACCTCGAACGGCGAGCGGCCCAGGCCCGCGGCGTTCCGGAGGCACACCGCAGCGAGATGCTCGGCCTCTGCCTCGAAGGGCGGGAAAGCGTCGGCGTGACGGGCACGCACGGCAAAGGGACCGTGTCCGCGATGATCACGCACGGCCTGATCACGGCCGGGCGGGCGCCGACGTACGTCATCGGCGGTCTCCTCAACAACTACGGCACCAATGCCCAAGCGGGGGAGGGCACCGTGGCGGTGGCCGAGGTCGACGAGAGTGACCGGAGTCACCTGAACCTCGAGCCGACGCACGTCGTCGTGAACAACCTCGAGGTCGATCACCTGAACTTCTATCAGGATCTCGACGACATCGTGGGCACGATGGCCCGGTTCATCGACGAGAACCGGAACCTGAAGGTCCTCGCGCTGAACTGGGACGACGCCGGCGTCCGCGCGCTGGCCGCCCGCATCCACCGGCCCTTCCTGAAATACGGCACCCTGACCGACGATGCCGCGCTCGACTATTCGGCCCGGGACGTCGTCGATCAGGGAGACCGTGTCGCGTTCACCGTGTTTGCCGGCGAGCGGCGGCTCGGAGACGTGACGCTCCCCATTCCGGGCGCCTACAACGCGGACAACGCGGCGGGCGCCGTCGCGGTCCTCATGGCCGCCTACGACCTGCCGTTCGAGGCCGTTCGGCAGGCGCTCGACACGTACCGCGGCCTCGAGAATCGATTCACGGTGCGGCGGGCCGGTGGGGTGACCATCGTCAAGGACTACATCTCGCATCCGACGGGCATGCGGCGGGTCCTCGAGAGCGCCCGGAAGATGCCCCACCGGCGCATCTGGGGCGTCTTCAAGCCCTATCGCTTCACGCTGATGCGCTATCACGGCGAGGAGTATGCGCAGGTCTTCCGCGACGCGGACGAGGTCGTCATCACCACCATGTACGCGGCCGAGGAGCGCCCAATCGACGGCATCGACACGCCGTGGTTCGTTGAACTCCTCCGGCAGGGGGGCAACGTCGTCCACTTCGTCCCGGAGAATCCCGAGGTCGTCCCGTTCCTGACACCGCGGGTGCAGCGCGGCGACATGGTGATCTTCTTCGGCGGCGACGACTTCTTCCGGATGGCGGACGCCTGGGCGGACGGCCTCGACGCGGCCGCCGCAGGGCTGGCGGAGATCGGGCGATGAGCGCTGCGCCCCGGAGTCCGGGAGAGTGGGCGGGTCGGCGCGTGGCAGTCCTCGGCGCGGCGCGGAGTGGTGTCGCCGCCGCCAACCTCCTGGCCGAGCTCGGCGCCGAGGTCGTGCTCAGCGACACGCGCCCCTTGGACGCGATCGACACGGCGCGCCTCGACCCGCGTGTCTCCTTGCGGGGTGGCCAGAACGACCTGGCAGACTGCGAGTTCGTCGTGCCGAGCCCGGGCATCCCGCCGGGAGCGGCCATCTTCGCGGCTGCGCGGGCGGCAGGGATGACCCTGGTGGGCGAGGTGGAGCTCGCCGCGGCCCTGGCCTCGGCCCCCATCGTCGCCATCACCGGCACGGACGGGAAAAGCACGACCACGGAGATGATCGGGGCGGTCTGCCGCGCCGCGGGTCGACCCACCGTGGTGGGCGGCAACATCGGCATCCCGCTCTCGGAGGACATTCGGACGATCGGCAGCGACGGGATCGTCGTGGCCGAAGTCTCGGCGTTTCAGCTCTGGTCGTGCGGCACGTTCCGCCCGCGCGTCGCCGTGGTCACCAATGTCGCGCCCGATCACGCCGACTACTTCGAAGGAGACTGGGCTGCGTACGTCGCCGCGAAGGCGCGCGTGCTCCGGGACCAGGGGGCGGGAGACACGGCCATCCTCCGCGGGGATGATCCGGTGGTTGCCGCGATGGAGACGCCCGCGGGCGTCCGTCGCGTTCTCTTCGGTCCGGAGCCCGGCTTCGAGTGGGGATGGGATGGCGCTCACCTGCTCCGCGCGGGTGAGCCGGTGATGGCCTCCGAAGAGCTCGGCGTCCCCGGCCGCCACAACGTTTGCAACGCATTGGCCACCCTCGCGACGGTCGACGCGCTCGGCCTGCCCCTCGGTCCCGCCCTCGAGGCGCTCCGTCGGTTCCGCGGGCTGCCGCACCGCATGGAGTCCATTCGCACGGTGGGCGGCGTGCAGTTCATCGACGACTCGAAAGCGACGAATCCCCACGCTGCGCGCGTCGGGCTACGCTCCCTGACCGTGCCGTACGTGGCCATCGTCGGCGGGTACGACAAGGGTCTCGATCAGGCGGAGTTCGTCGATGAACTGCGGTCCCACGCGCGTGCCGTGGTGGTCATCGGCGGCACCGCGGACCGAACGGCACGCGAACTCGGTCCGGGCGTCCGGGTAATCCGCGCGGACACCATGGAGGCGGCCGTCGGGCGCGCGGCCGAGGTTGCCGCCCCCGGGGACGCGGTCGTGCTCTCGCCCGCGGCGTCCTCGTTCGATCTCTACCGCGACTATCACGAGCGCGGACAGCGCTTTCAGGCGGCCGTCCGGGCCCTTCCCGAGGCGTAGAGCGGGCGAGGGGCGCTTCGGGTCGGGGTCAGAACGTCTGACCGGCGGCCCCCGCAACGCCCGGGTTGCCCGCCGACCCGCCGCCGCCGCCGCCGTTGCCGGCCGTCAGCGTGTTGTTCGTCAACGTCGGGACGGCGCCGCTGGCGCGGTAGATGCAGTAGCTCACGCCACCACCGCCGCCGCCGCCGTGGCCGCCGCGACCGCCGTTGCCGCCGCGGCCGCCGACGCCGCCATCACCTGCGTCGTCGGGCCCGCCACCGCCGC
>JAKLJY010000003.1 GCA_023150895.1 Myxococcota bacterium
AGGCCGGGCCGGGGCAGGCGCATCCGCCACACCGCGGGGCCCGACGAGCGCCGAGGCCCGGGCCTTGATCTTGTCCCAGAGTCGCCGTCGGGCGTCCTTCGGGTCGCGCGAGGTCTCGACCGCTTCGACGGCCTCGACAGCCTCATCGATCGAGAGCGGCGCCAGGGGCGCTTCGCCGAGAAGATCCGTCGTCTTGCGCCGTCGCCGCCGCCCTCCCCGCCCATCGTCGTCGTTGACGTCCTGAAGGGCATCCGTCGCGGGGGCCGCGGGCTTCGCCTCGGGGGTCGCGGGGGCTTCGGTGGCATCGCGAGGGCCACTGGCGACCGAACGGGGCGCGTCGCGGCGGCTACGACTCTCGTCTCGGCTCGGGCGCGGTTCATCGGCGCGGCCGCGAGGCTCGTCACGTCGCCCACGGTCTTCTTCGCGGGCTGAGCGGTCTTCGCGGGCTGAGCGGTCTTCGCGGGCCGGGCGGTCTTCGCGGACCGGGCGGTCTTCGCGGGCTGAGCGGTCTTCGCGGGCCGGGCGGTCTTCGCGGGCCGGGCGGTCTTCGCGGGCCGGGCGCTCGTCGCGGCGGTTGCGGCCCGCGTCTCGGCTCGGGCGCTCATCGCGGGCCGGGCGCTCATCGCGGGCCGGGCGCTCATCGCGGGCCGGGCGCTCATCCCGTGCGTGCCGACGGTCTGCTCTGGGTGCCGCCTCGGGCACGACATCGCCGTCGGGCGTGGACGCCCCCGGCGCCGGCCCGCTGGCGGCCGTGGGGGCCGGATCGGCCGGCCCCCTGCCGGCTTGTGTCTCTTCCGGCGCCCGGGCCGACGGGCGGCGCTCACGCCGCGCCTCCCCTCGACGGTCGGGACGCTCCGGTCGGGCGGGTGCCACCGTCGACGCGGGCACCGCTTCGGTGACGGGGCTCGGCGAGGTCGCCTCGGCCGCACGGGCCTCCCCCGACCGGCTTCGACGCGCGCCGGCACGGACGGGCGGGGGCTCGGGTTCGGGCGCAGCCTCGTACACGCCGGCCCGAAGCGACTTCACGTACCGCTCGCTCCCCTCGGCGCCGAGCGCAGCCCGCAGCGCGTCGAGCGCGTCGAGCCCGTCGGCGAATGTCCCCTCTTTGCGACCGATGTCCCAGATCTTGCGCACGCTCAGTGGACGCGCGGCTGCCAGAAGGACCTGGCGGGCGCCCTGCAACAATGTGGTGGTGTTCGTCATACGGCGCGCATCCTATTCGAGCACGCCCCCCCTACGCACAAGAATCGACCACCGCGGTTTGGGTTTCCACGACGTCTCGCCGGTCGTCTTCTTGCCGGTCCCATGCGCCCGTGCGACGGTGCAAGTCCGCAGACCACCGGACCGCCGGCCGCGAGGCATGCCCTTTGGACTCCTTTCGAATCAAGCTCTCCGGAAGGTGGCGCGCGGCCGTCGACGCCGGCGTCGGGCGCGGTGACGTGGCGCTTCGGGACCACATCGAGCTGCAGCTCGGGGAGCGAAATCTCACCGCCCATCTCGGCGACGACGAGGTTCTGCCGTTTCTGATCGCCGTGGCGGAGGCGCTCGGACCGGGCGCTCGCGTCGGGACGACGACCTGCCTGCTCTCACCATCCAATCATCGGCTCGGGGTCGAACGTCGGGGCGGCGAAGTGCGCGTGTCGCTCATCGCGGCCAGCGGTCGGGTCATCGTTCATGAGGAGGTCGTCGACGGGCCGGACATGCGCGACGCGGTCCGCCGCACCGGCCTCGACCTCCTCGAGGCGCTCGCCGCACTCGAACCCGGCTGGATGAGACGTGCGCCGGTTCGTCGCTTGCGCCGGGCGGTCGACGCGTTGGCACCCGGCGCCGACGCGGTCGCCATCGCGAGCGCGCACGTCGCGACGGCGCCGACAACCAGGACGAGGGGTGTCCGCACGCGGCGCTCTGCCCCGGGCGCCCGGCGTTTTCCACTCGAGGTCGATGGCGTGGGGCTTCGTCTCGGCGCCCAATGGGCGGCCACGGAGGGCAGCGGAGGCCAGCGCACGCTCCTCCTGAGGCTTCTCGACGCCCTGCTTCAACTCGCCCGGCTTCCGGAGAGGCGTCCGAGCATTCCGTGGTCGTCGGCCCCGCGCACCACGCTCAGCTTCGAACGCCGCCCCGACGGCACGGTGGCCTGGGCGCTCCGCGACACGCTCGCCCCCTGGATGAATGGCGTCGTCACCCTGCCGACGCTCGTCTCCACGATCGCCCGGTGCGGGCGTACCCTGCGGGCCGTCGATGTCCGCGACCTCGGGCGGCGCCTGCGCGAGATCCGTGCCTGGATGCGCGCCGCCGAGCAGCTCCCGGTCTTTGGCGATCCGAACGCGCCCGTCGGAGACGACGCGACGGAGGACGCCCTCGACCTGCCGGCGCTCGTGACGGACGAACCGGCCGCCCGTCGGCTGTTCCACGTCGCCTTTCGACGGTCTTGGCGAAAGCCCCTGCGACGATTCGTGCTCCCCCCGCAGGCCCTCGGTGAAGCCTCCATCCTCGTCCATCTGCCCGATGCGACGGTTGGCCTGGCCTTCACGACCGGGCGCGAGCGATGGCGCCGCGCGGCGACGTACCCGGTCCTCGTCGGCGGACCGTGCGGCCTCGTCTTCGACGACCGTGGCCGGCTCGTTCGTCTCAATCCCGAGACGGGGGCCACCCTCTGGGCCCGCCCGCGCCCCTGGACGGACGCGCCGGTCACGGCCGTTGCGGCGGACGACGAGGGCATCGTGCTCGCGACCGAGGCCGGCGCCATCATCGGTGTCGACGCGAACGGCACCCCGCGGTTCCGATCGCGCATGACGGCGGGGACGGCCCTCGGGCTGACGCTGTCACGAGACCTCGTCTGGATCGCCGGCGAGGACCGCCGGTTGCACGCGCTGCGTCGCTCGGATGGCGGGCTGCATGCGCGGGTGCCACTGGCAGGGCACCTCGTCGGTGCGCCCACCTGGCGGGCCGGCGGCCTCGTCGTCGCCGCGGATGAAGGTCCACGAACGCGCCTGACCCTGCACGATCGGCGCACGGGCGAGGTCCGGACGACGCTCGTCGTGCCCGGCGTGTTTCAGTCGTTGCGAGCCCTGGAAGACCCGCATCGGGTCGCCGTCGTCACGATCGTCGAGGAGTCGACGACCTTCACGGTCGCAGATCTTCAGAAGGGCGCAATCGCGTATGCACTGCCCCCGCTGCTCGGGCGGGCAACCCTGACGCCCTATCGCGGCCTGCTTCTCTGCGGCGCCGGCGGTGGCCGCCTCGTGGCCCACGACGCCGCGGACGGTCACCCGATCTGGGACGTCGGAGGCGATGACGGGCTCGACACGCCGTCACCGCCCGTCAGTCCCCTGGGGGTCGGCGGGCTGATCTATGCCCTCGGCGCGGCGCTCGTCACTCTCGAGCCCGCCACCGGACGGATCGTATCGCGCTACCCGCTCGACGACATCGACCTCGGGAGCTGGCTGGTCTCGAGACGCGGTGACGTCCTGCTCGCCGACACGGACCGCGCGCTCCTCCTGCTCGAGCGCAGCGGCCACCTCGCGCGGGTCGACTGAAGCCGCGTCAGACCCCGAGGAAGAGCCGCTTTCCGAACGCGACCGCGAGATCGGAGGCGAAGATCTTCCGCGCGGCGGACTCGATGTCGTACGCGACGCGGTGGTACTCGAATCGCCGAGTCTCGGTGTCGTACACCGCGCAACAGGCTCGACTGTCGTAGTCGCGGGGCTGCCCGACACTGCCCGCCGTGATGATGTAGCGCCGGTCGGGCTCGCAGCGGAAGCGCGTGTGAAGGACCTCCTCGGCGCTCGCCGCATCGAAACTGAACGACTTGCAGAGGTGAGAGTGGCCGATGAACGTCACCGGTTTGAAGTCGTGGAGGCGGACCGAGAGTTCGCGGACCTGATCGACCACGAAGACGTACTCGAAGTCCTCGATGGCAGCCGGCGAGCCGTGGCAGAACGCGACGTCCTCGACCTCGTGCGTGTAGGGCAGGCTCCGCAGCCACGCGAGGTTCTCTCGGCTGAGAATGCGAGCGTGCCAATCGAGCGCCTGTCGAGCCGGCGCGCGGTAGTAGCTGTAGTCCATGCGCCCCGCCACCGCCGCGTCGTGGTTCCCGAGAATGGTCGCGCTCGCCACCCGACGGATGAGGTCACAGCATTCGTTCGGTTGCGCCCCGTAGCCCACGACGTCGCCGAGGCAGACGTAGGTATCGCACCCGGCCTTCTGAAGCGCCTCGAGTACGGCCTCGAGCGCCTCGAGGTTGGCATGGATGTCGGAGATGATCCCGATGCGCACGGTATCCTCGATGACTCGCCCGGCCGGGCTCAGGACGTCAGGGCAACGGGGCCGACGAGACCGCCGGCACTGAGACCCCCCCGGGGGGGCAGCGGCGGTCGCGGCCCATGGTATCAGCGCGGCTTCGGGTCATCGAGCCCGTCGAGGTCGACGTCCGTCTCGAGATCCTTGATGCTCGCCGCCGGGCCGATGTCGACCGACTCAAGGTCCTCGTCGAAGTCTGGCCCCACGGCGTCCGATCGGCAGTTCTGGAACGCATCGCCGAGCCGCTCGGAGAAGTCGGCCGGATCGCCGAAGCTCACTTCGGCAGCCCGCTCCATCGCTCGATCCAGGCAGCCGTGTACCCGGGGATCGCTCTCGCGGTCCCGCGCGGCGGAGAGTGCCCCGCGCGCCTCGGTCCCGAGGAGGGCGAGGGCAAACGCGATGCGTCCGTCGGGATCGCCGTCCGTGGCGACCGTCCGGACGGCCGGCGCGATGATCCGTCGTCCCATCCGGGCAGCCGCACGCGCCATGTACTGCCACTCGTCGGGCTGGCCGCGGAGAACGAGTTCGAGCAGCGGACCGACGGCCCTTTCGCTGCGAATCTCCGCCAGAAACAGCGCCGCGGCCAGTCGAAGGCTCGCCCGCTTGGACCGAAGCGCCCCGAGGAAGGCCCCCTCGAATGCCGGGCCGAGCGCAAGTGCAGCCGGCACCACCCGCTGAAGCTGCTCGCGGGTCATCCGGCGCATCGCATCGGCGATCGAAATCGCATGGCCGGCGTCCCCCCGATGAAGCAAGGCGAGCGCCGCATCGGTGCGAAGGTTGGGGTTGTCCAGCAGACCGGCGAGAGCCGCGGAGCCCATGTTGCCGAGTTCGCCGATCTCGACGAGTTCGACCCCGGCGTCGTCCGCCCCGAGCTCCGCCGACTCGTTCGCCTGGGACGCCTCACGCGCCCGCTCCATGGCCAGCGCAGCGAGCTCCTCGAGCTCTTCGTCGACGCGAACGTCGAGTTCGTCGGCGAGGGCAAGGAGAGACTCCCAATTGCCCCACACGTCGAGGGGGTCGAGATCGTTCGGCTTGAGGTTCAGGCAGACCTCGGCGAAGTTGGCGAGAGACGCCTTGACGAGCGCCGCCGAGCCATCGGCGATCTTGAGTTCGATGGCCCGCTGACGCAGATGGGGCTCCATGGACAGCCCGAAGTCGAGCGCAGCCTGGAGCACGCGGCGAGCGATGGTCTCGAGCCAGGACTCCGGCAACGACTTGATGCGCAGCAGATAGTCGCGGCGTTCCGGGGCACTCCAGTAGGACAGGATCCCGAGGGCGAGCTGGGCTTCGGCCGCGGAGCGGATCTCGACGAAACTGTCCGCATGGAAGTTGTGCTTCAACCGACCGACGCGGTCGAAGTCCGCCGCCTCGAAGGCGCGCCGCGCCGCCGCCGGATCCGTCCCCGGCGAGGCGGCCCGCCATGCGACGACCGCGGACCGAAGATTGCTGCCGAGCGGTTCGTGGAAGGTGCGACGGCCGTGGAACGCACCATCGGGCAGATGGAGCACGACGTCGACGACGAAGTCTCGCTGCAGCGTGTCGATCAGCGGCGACACGCCCGGCGCATCGGGTTCGATGAGCCAGTAGACGTGGTCGACGAGCTCGCCCCCTTCACGCAGCGTGAGGATCAAATCGACGATGGGTCCCGCCGGGGTCTGGTGATATTGCACGCCCAGCGCCGCGTCACCCGTATGGAACGCGTTTGCGCGGGCCGCCGAGAGGCGGACGGCCGCCTGGACACGCCGTTCGTCGAGCCGGAGATACGTGTCGCGGCCGGAGGCGCGCGCCTCGTCGAAGTGCGGGCCGGTCGGATTCCGCGTTGCCGGGTGAATCTGGTCGGCCCGGACGACATGGGTCGGGTCTTCATTGGGGGCGGCCTCGCCCGAGTCGAGCGCCCAGCCGGCGTCGAGCGATTGATCCCAGGCCGCACCTCGCGCGGCCGCAGGGCCCGCTGCCCCGGCCTCGGACGGCACCGGGGCGGCATCGGGCTCCGTCCGGCGACCGAGCGCGTCGATCAGCAGCCCCGAAGCGCGGCCTGCCCCTTCTGCGGCCGGCCGGACCTTGACCTGCGTGCTGATCTCGGCGGGGGTGGGCGGCGCGACGGTGTCCGTCGAGACGTCGACCGACGCCTCCGTGCTCTCGAGCGCAACATCGACGGAGCGGTCGAGCGTTTCACGTTCCCCCGAGACGACCGTCGGCAACGGACTCGTCGACACGGGTGCCGCAACGGGCGCTGCGACCGGCAGACGGGGGAGGCCGCCGCTGCGCCCGGCCGTGCTCGGTCCCACCGCCGGGACCTCCGGGAGGCCGAGTCGCGCGACGGGCGGCGGTGGCAGGACCGGCCGAGGCGGCTCCGGCGTCACGGTCCGGCTCCGCGGCGAGAGCGACGGCTCCGGCGAGACGGACGTCACTGGTTCGGGCCCGTCGTCGTCGGCATCGGAATCGAACGGGACGTCCTCCGTCCGCGGCGGGATGACGGCGGCGAGCGGTCGGGTGAGACTCTGTTCGGGCGGTGCGGCAGTGGCCCCGCGCAGCGCGCGCTTGAAGCGCGAGAGCCCGACGGTGACGACGGGCTCGAAGACGTATCCGGCGACGGTCGGGACCTCTTCCCGCGTGAGCGACTCGAGCAACGCCGCGCGGTGCTGCTGCGTCCGGTGGCGTTGGGACTCGGGGACGACCAGGAAGAGGCGGCGACCCGCGACGTCATGAATGACGATCGGCTCCTCGACGACGTACAGACCGCCACAGTTCGGGCATTCCGTGCGATTGACGGCCGAGAAGCCGTCGTCGAGGAAGCTCGTCGCGATCGGCTCCCCCGGCTCGAGCCTGATCGAGAGGTGATAGCGCGCCCCGTACCACGTGTCACAGCTGGCACAGGGAATGGTGGTCGGAGTGGTGCGGGTGGTGCCCGAGGCGCCACCGTAGGGCGCGCTCGCGCTCGCCGGACTCGACATCGAAGCCTCCTGAACGGACCGGGCGAACGGCCGGCCGTGGAGGCGTGCATATATCACGCGACCCGCAGAGCGTAAAGGCGCGGACCTCGGTTCAGGGCGAGAGCAGCGCAGCGATCCGGGCGCGGAGGTCCGCCAGCGCCCAGCGGCTTTCACCCAGCGCGTCGACCCGTGCCTCGCCGAGCAGCTCGAGTCCGCGCAGGTCCCGTTCAGCAGCCGGCAGATCGCCTGCCCAGGCCAGGCGAAACTTCCCGAGCGCCAGCCCGGGCGTCCTGAACCGGGACTCCCCCGTGCGGCCTGCAGAGGCGACGGGCTCCAGGAAGAGCAGGACCTGCTCACCCGTCTCGTACGTCGCCGCCCCGGCCGCGGAGACGACGAACGCCCCCATTTGTCCGCCGAAGACCTGCACCACGACGACATCGGCCGAGCAGCCGCCCTTGTGGCACGCGTCGACCCGAACGGCGACGTCCGTGACGACATACCCACCGGCGCGGCGACTCGTCTGCTCGACGACGGTGCCCTCGACGATGTCCGTCGCCCGGACCGTCAGGTCCTCCAGCGTCAGCGCGTGGACCATCGTTGCCTGCGCCGCTGCCGGCAGCAGCCAGGCGACCGCCGAGACCGCCGCGAGGGCGCGCATCGCCCGGCGACGCAAGAGCGCCCCGAACAGCAACAGCGCCAGACCGCCCGCTCCACTGGGCGCGGACTCGCCGGCCGACTGGCTGCACGCCGCCCGGATCTTGATCCGCGGCGGCTCCGGCGCCGAACCGGACGTCGGCGCCGGGGCGGACGCCTCGGCCGAAGGGACCTCGGGATCGGCGGACGCCGTCGTTGCGGGAACCGCCAACGTCGAGGCCGACGTGCGGGGCGCAGGGTAGAGGGCGCGGAGTCCGGCCTCGTCGTCGGCGGCGAGGGTCGTCTTCTGCGTCTCCCACGGTTCGGCGCGCGCAAACATGGTCGCCTCCGGCACATCCGAGTGGGCAAGGCCGAGCAGATGCCCGACCTCGTGCGTGAGGGCGTTGACGAGGTCGTTTTCGGCGGCGCCGCCGAGCCCCCATGAGTAGTCGGCCTCGTTGATGAGGATGTCTCCGTCGACGAGCCGGCCGGTGGACTGCTGGTGGGCGGTCACCGTCATGGCGAGCGCGTCGGGTTCGAAGGGCCAGGCCTCTCGACTCCAGGCGATCGTGTTGACGTTCTTCGACCCCGGGTCGAAGCCGACCGGCGTCTCCGTTCGCCCCGCGTACGAGATGGAGAGACGCGCGCCGTCGACCCGCAGCCACGGCGCGAACGCCCCGTGGACGGCGTCGACCACCCGACCGTCGTCCAGGTCCCGAGCACCGGCGCTGGAGATGGCGTAGCCGAAGGCGTCGTGCCACCGGATGGCCTGGCCATCGTCGGTGGTCTTGAGCGCATACGCGGACGCCGACGACCACCCGAGCAACGTGCCGAGCGCAGGGGCGTATGCGAGGGCCATCGAGCGAAACGACATGTGAACTCCGTTCGAAAGAGACGAACGAAGCACTTTCAAAGGCTATGCCACATTAAGAACCAAAAGAAGCTACTGAACCAAACAACGCAAATGTCTGAAATCAATGACTTATCAGACCTTACCTCCCGAGACGACGGCTCCGCGGGGAGGGGTTTCCATGACCCCCGGGTCCGCGCCGCTCACCCGTCGCTTGACTTGACGGCCACCTGCGCCGAGGTTCAGGATGATTCTCGTGCGGTTCCCTTGCTTTTTTTTGTTGCGACGCGTCGCCGGGCTCGCTATAAGCCCGTTCGCGCTGCTCGTCACGGTTGGCGCTGCCGCCGCTCCCGTACCGAAGGATGCCAGTTCTCTGGCTCCGATTCCGCCCGGTTCGAAGAGCGTCGAGGCCAACCGTTACCGGTCGACGCTTTCGTACCGCGCAACGCTCGCCTGGTACGAAAAGCATCACGGGCGAAACGGGCACCGACTGAACTTTGAAACGCTGATCGACCTCCCCGACATCGTCGCTTCGCACGCGACCCAGAAGGACGCTCGCTTTCCCTACGTGGGCGTGAACGTCAGTGAGTTCGAAGGCAGCGTGTGGATCTTTATCATGGCGAGGTGAACGCCTCGCGAATGTTGGGGGATCGTCTAAAGGCAGGACTGCGGATTCTGGTTCCGCCCATCTAGGTTCGAATCCTAGTCCCCCAGCCAATGGCCCGTTCGTCTAGTGGTCAGGACACCGGCCTCTCACGTCGGTAACAGGGGTTCAAGTCCCCTACGGGTCACCCGAAAAACCCCCGAGCTTCACTGCTCGGGGGTTTTTCATTTTTTGGCGCCGAAGTCGGCATGTGCGACAATGCACCACATGTCGCGCATCGTACTCACGATCTGCCTTCTGGCGGGGTCGCTCGGGGCCTGTGGCCGACCTCAGGTCACGCTCGACGGTCGTCCCGCCGCGGCGGGTCACCGACGCGGGCCACTGCCGCTGACGCCGACTTCAGAGGCCGCGGTCGACCTCGACGCGGATCCCGACCTCGCGGTGGGTCGACGAGCGCTGCTGATACGCAATGCCGCCGCCATCGAAGGCCGTTCGTTGAGCGGCGACGCGCCGAAGGACGAGCGGGCCATGCTCGCGACGCTCCTCGGAGACCTTGCGCTCACCAGTGTCCCGGCGGGACGCGACGCCGCGGTCGAGGACTGGCTTGCCGCCGCCCGACCTCGCCGCGGGACCCCGAGGGTGGGCGATCTCGCCGTATTCAAGGCGACGGGGGATGGCGTGCCGCGCGTCGCCGTCGTCGTCGAACGCCATCGCGACGGGCTCGTCGAGGCCGTCTGCGCGAGCCGAGCGGCCTGGCGACGTATCCGTCTGCACCCTGAACGGCGGTCCGTTCGCCGGGACGACGGGCGTATCCTGAACACCTTCATCCGGATCCGCCGGACGGACGATCCGCCCCGCCAGCAGTATCTCGCGGGGCAACTCCTCGAGGGCTTCTACACGCTTCTCGACTGACCGGTCGGATCGGTCGCGCTCACGGCCCGCCTTCGCGGGAAACGGCGTCCCGGGCTGATCGAAGGGCGAGACGAAGCGCACGCGCGGACGGCGTCTGAAGCTGCCGGTCGACGAGATCGGACGCGAGGGAACGCGCCGCGTCGAGGTGCGCAACCGTCGCTTCGTCGAGAACGCCCCCCGCCGCCTCGAAGCAAGCCTGCGCGAGGTTGAAACGGACGAGCCCATCGAACCCGTCGCCCTCCAGGCAGGCCGTGAGGCGCAAGACGCTCTCCGCCGGCGCCCCCCCGAGCATGCCGGGCACGACGGCCAGCGTGATCCGCGCAAGCCGGCCGAGCACGGGATCCGCGCCCGTCGCCAACGGTTCGAGAACCCGCGTCGCCTCCCCTGCCCTGCGCGCCTTGATGTGCGCGAGCCCGACGTAGTAGGCCGCCTTTGCCGCCAGCGCCGGGTCGAAACGGGATACGGCCTGCATCCCGTCGATCAGTGCGCCGAGGCGATCGATGTCCACGGTCGGCGGTCGAAAACGACGCGCGACCTCCCGAAGGTCGACGCCGCCGACCTCATCTCCGTCGACCCAGTCCCGGAGTTCCTCGACGAGCGCTGCCCCGCGAACCCGCTCGGCGCCGGGATCCGAGATCGGCTCGTCGGCCGGTTCGACGTTGTCGCCGTAGTCGTAGAGAAACTCGGCCTTGAGAACCTCGTACAACAGGTGACCGATTCGCTGAAGGTCCGCACCTTCGATTCGCGCCGCCAGGGCCCCAAAATCCGTGGACGGCAACGAGAACGCCCTCGTCGCACCGCCGGGATCCGTCGACACCTCCTCGACGAGGATGCGCCGGAGGTCCCCGAAAAACCCCGCGCATCGCGGACACGCTGCGAAGTGCGCGTGGACCTCAGCCAGGCGAAGCGCGTCGAGACCACCATCGAGGAGGAGGATCGAATCCGCCTCAATCCGGGCACAGTCGAGTTCGGTGTTCAACGGGTTCGCCTCAGCGGCCGCCGTCGACGGATGCGGAAAGCAGAGTCACTCGACGGACGGACGGCGGCATCGGGCACTCCAGGCGCTCGGTTTCGGGCGTTCGAATGGACGAACGGACCCCGATCCTATCAGGACGGCGCTGTACGGTCATCTTGGGTTGCGCCGGTTTCGCCCCGTCGCCTCTCCGAGGCGGTTCGACATCGACCGTGACGGCAGCCCGGTTCCGCCCCGAGGACCGCAGACGCGCCTCAGCCGTGCGCGGGCGCGAGCGCGGGCGGCTGCGAATCCGTGTTCGGGCACGGCACCGCAGCGTCATGCAGGTGACCGGCATCGTGCGCGCATCGCGGACAGACACCGGCACCCATCTCGGCGGACCACCGCAGCATGTGCAGGCGCAGGACCTTGTCCTCCTGAATCTCGGCAAAGCCGAGGCAGGCCTGTCCGCGGGCCGCGGCCACCGCCCGGAGTTGGGGCGTCAAGGCACGATCACGCAGCAAACGCGCCCGTCGAACGACATTCCCGACATCGGTCGGAGAGAGCGCGAGCGCCCGCGCGATCTCCGGGTAGCCCTCACCGCGCAGTTCGACGGCAATCAACGCCGCTCGTTCTCGCGCCGGGAGGGCGTTGACGGCGACGAAGACGGCGTCGCGCATCCGGTGCGCCAGGACGGCGCGCTCCCGTCCGGCGAACTCCGATTCCGGGTCCCGCGGGTGCATGTCGTCGCCGGCCGCGTCCGGACGCTCGTCCATCGCGCTCGTGAAGTCGCACGGCGTTTCCGGGCGGCGACGCCGGGACCGGACGAGATCGATCGCCCGGTGATCCGCCAGGGACAGCAGCAACGCGTACCGAAGCGTATACTCGTCCCGTCGGGCGTCGCGGATGAGGCGCGCAAGGGTCTCGGCTGCCGACGCAACGACATCGGCGACGTCCTCGGGGCTCCCGCCGAATCCGGAGGCCGCGAGACGGCGACGGGCTCGCGCGGCGAAGCGAGGCTCGAGGACGGAGAATGCGAACGCCGCGAGCGGGCGGGCGCGGTACCCGAACGAGAGACACCGGTTGAGGATGGACTCGAAGACCTCGACCGTGTCGACGGTCGGCGACGCCGAGACCTTCGTCAGAAAGAAGTGCACCACCCGACGGCGACGATCTCGCTCTTCCTCCGGCGCGTCGGTACGAGCGGCGCGTCGAATGGCGAATTCGAGTTCCTGCAGAAAGGCCGTCAATGCGGGTCGAACGACGAGCGTCGGCCGTGGGGACGCGAGTCCGTGGCTCCCTTCGACGGGTGCGTGCATGGTCATCGCCCCCCCCGACGCTTCCGGCCGGCTGCGGCGAGGCCGAGCAGGAGGAGCCCGAAGAGGCCATGACCGCCGGCCGCGCCCACGGACTGACAGGACCCGGTCGACGCCGAATTCGCCTGTCGGGCCGGCGGCATGGCGGGCGTCGGCGTCGGCTCCTCGGTCGCGACCACGAATTCCAGGTCGTCCCCTTCGTCCTCCTTGGCGATCGGCGCCGACCCCCCGGACGACGACGCCTCGGTCGACGCGCCGGTCGGTGCCGTCCCATCCTCGGTCACGGCGGCGGTGCCGAGCGAGATCGTCCCGGCGAGCGGGCGCGCCCCTCCGGCGGCGCTCGGCCGCGGCTTCGGCGCCCCGAGGACCGGCGCAGGCCCCGGCAACGGATCCCCCGGATGCGGCGCGGGGAGCACCCAGCCGGTGGCGCAGACATCGTCCGGACTGACGACGACCGGGACGTCCGTCGGCAACGTCTCCGGGGCGGTCCCGATGAGTTCGGGGTCATCCGAGACGGCAACGCGCCCGTCCTCGCCCTCGACGAAGACGATGGGCGCCGCCGTGCCAACGATTCGTCCCTCGCCGTTGAAACACTCGATGCCGGTCGCTCCAGACGTCGAAGCCCAGAGGAGTGCAGCGAGCAAGACGCCGGAAGTCTTCGTGTCCATGGTTCGTTCCCCTTCCCGGCCCGGGCGTTGCCCGGTTCGGTCCCGTCAGTTTCCGCACGCGGTGTGCAGGCGCCTGACAGTGCAAAGGGTGGACCAGCGTTGCGTCAGCCCGTTTGCCGGGCGGCAGCGATGCACCGGGCCGTCGGCCCGCCGCTTCCGCGGATCGTGACGTGTCGGCCACCGGCCACGACGGACAGGCTCAGGTGAACGGTCTCCGGGCCGAAGAGCTCCGGCGCACGACTCGGCCACTCGACGAGGCAAACGCCATCACCTCCGAGGACCTCTTCGAGTCCCAGCGACCAAGCCTCGTCGGCGTTTGCGACCCGATAGAGATCGACGTGGTGCATCGTCACGGCGCCCCCCTCGTGAACGTTCCAGAGCGCGAACGTCGGGCTCGTCACGTCCCGGAGGTTGGGAACGCCGAGCCCCGCTGCAAAGCCGCGCGCGAAGCAGGTCTTCCCCGCTCCCAGGTCACCGTGCAGGGCGATGACGTCGCCCGCCTCGGCGACGGCCCCCAGGCGCCGCCCAAGGGCGAGTGTCTCGGCCTCCGTCGGCAGCGTCGCCTCCCAAGTCGGCGCGCTCACGGAAACGCGGCGCGCTCGCGCCGGAGGCGCGCAAGGACGGGCACGTCCGCGGGTGGCATCGGTAGCGCCAGAAGCGTGTCGACGTCGACCCACTGCCACTCGGCGACCTCGAGGCATTGCGGCTCGCCGCGAACCCACCGGCATCGATAGACCAGCAGAACCACTTCTTTGTCGGCATCCGTGTAGACGTGATGGCCGACGGCAAAGACGTCGCCGACCTCGACCTCGATCCCGAGTTCCTCGGCGAGCTCGCGCTCGAGCGCCGACACCGGCGACTCGCACGGCTCGACCTTGCCGCCAGGAAACTCCCAGGCAAAGGCGAGATGCGCCCCGGCCGGTCTCCGGCTGACCAGAAATCGCCCCGGCTGCGGTCCTTCGATGAGCCCGGCGACGACGAGCACTCTCCCCATCAGGGCGTCAACGCGTGAAGCCGGCGCCGCGAGACTTCTCGCGGTAGCTCATCCGCACGCCCGCGATCGCGGAGTACGGGAGAAGCGTCACGGCATCGGCCGCAGCGGCCGCGAGATACTCTTGTTCGAGCGTGAGACGATCGAGCCGCCCGAACGAGATGGGACCTCCGCCGCCCGTCTTGAGCAGGAGTTCGAGCGTGGTGCCCTCGGCCGGGAGGTACGTCGAGCCATCGACCGTCACGCCGGCCTGCGCCCCGAGCATTCGGGCGAGCAGGTCGCGGTGGATCGCGTCGGGGCCGGTGGAGGCGGCAGCGGTCATTGGACAGGCTCCTGGTCACATCGCCGAATGCACAGAAACATCGGCTCTGGTGGTGGGTCGGCCGGCTCGCCCATCCCCGACGACTGCGCGGCGATGTCGACGCACTGATACCCTTGCGGGCACTCGTTCGGGGACGGGCGACAGGCTTCGAAGCAGAACTGACCGAGGTCATTGCCATCCCGGTCCTGAAGGCCGACACACGCGTTGCCGGCGCCGCATGCGTCTTCGACCATCGGGTCGCACCCGGGTTCGCAGTGGCGTCCTCCGGCGTCCCGACAGTCGCCGGTCTCGAGGTCGCAGACCTGCGCGAAGGCGCATTGATAGTTGCCAGTGCAGCCACGCTCCCGGCAACGCCCGTCGACACACTCGTCGGCCGCGGCGAGGCAGTCCGCGTCGCGCTCACACCCGGGGACGCAACGGTTGGAGCCGATGTCGCAGTGCGTCTCGCGTTCGGGGCAGTCCGCACTCGAAGTGCAGCCGCCGGGCACTCGACAATGTCCATCGGCCTCGCACACGGCTGGCGAAGCGCAGGGGGCCGCGTCGCCGCATGGCGCGACGCACCGGCCCGTCGTGCAGACCCGTCCGTCCGGGCACTCGGCATCGCTCGAACACCCGGCCTGGCAGCGGCCCGAGTCACCGCAAATCTGACCGCGCGCGCAGTCCGTGTCGGCTCCGCAAGCCGGCTCGGTCAGGCACTCGCCCGCGTCCGGGACGCAGACCATGCCGGCATTGCCGAGCGTTCGACAGGTGTACCCCGGTCCGAGCGCGTCGCACGTCGGTTGGCCGACACAGCCGCGCAGGCACGTCGGCAAGCCGGCCGGGCCGTACGGGAGGCAGACGTCCGTCGGTCGCTCACAGGCCGACTCCTCGGTGCTGCAGCGGCCGCACGGCGGGACCCGCGGCTTGCAGGCGCCGACGCATCCGTCACAATACTCTGCGACGGGGCACTGGAGATCCGTGCGGCAAGGCGCGCCGACGAGCGGCTCGCAGACACCGTGGCAGGTGCACTGGGCTCCCTCTCCGCAAGGGGTCCCCGGCCGTTCACAGCGGGGCAGTGGCACGCAGAAGCCTCGGACGGTGTCGCAGCGCGCGCTGTCGCCGCACTCGAAATCGTTGCGACACGCCGGCCGACAGGCGCCTGCGTCGGCATCGCACCGCGCCCCGGGCGGACAGGCCGCGTCCGTGTCACAGCCCGCCGCCGTCCCTCCGCCACCCGCGCCCCCGGACGTCCCACCGGAAGTGCTTCCGCCGAGATCGGCCTGGTTTGCGCCAACGTCCGGGTTGCCCGGCCGACCTTCGCCACCGCCGGCGCCCCCTGCTGCCGACGAGCCGCCATCACCGCTGCAACCGCACGCAATCACCGCGACGGCCGCCCACGACGCGAGCGCAGCCGGCTTGGAGTGAGATCGTCGCCCGTTCGTCATGTGCCTCAGTTGATGTTGAACGGAAGCCGCAGGGTCTGATTCGTCCCGTCGAACGGCGGGACTTTCAGGCTGCCGAGCGCGCCGCGGACGCAGCTGTTTCCGCTCGGCGTCCCGCCTTCCATCCGGACGTTGATTACGTCGCCTCGCGGCAGAATCGTCGCCTTGATCTCGAAGTTCCGTCGGCCGGGGTCGCGTCGGATTTCTTCCTGGAGGCACTTGATGATCTGCGGGTTGCGCTCGGCGACGAGGGCGTTCATCGCCCCCTGATCGAAGGTCCTCCCGGTCCCACCGCCGGGCGATGTGCCGTCGAGCTCGCTCGTGGCGGCGAGGCGCTCCTCTTCCGCCATCTTTCGGGCCTCATCGCGCGCACGTTTCATGGACGCATCGGCCTGCCGGGTCTTCGTCCGCTCCGCAACCTCGGCGGCCGTTTCGGGCGCTTCGTCGGGCAGCAGGATCTGCGGGAGCGCACCGGTCCACTTCGCGACGAGTCCCGCGAGGTGGGCCTTCTCCGGCTTCGGCAACGTGCTCTGGTACCACGCGAACCCGCCGCCGAGACCACCGACGATGAGCAGCAGGCCCATGCCGACCGACATGAACATCCGCGTACGGCGCCGATCGGCCGCTTCACGCGCTTCTTCGGCCCGACGTTTGTCCCGCTCCGCCTTCTCGTGCACCCACGAAACGAGCGCGTCATCGAAGACCGCGTGCTCGGACAAGGCGAGCCGTTTGTCGGTCTCGATGTCGTAGAGGTTCGTGTCTGCGACGATCTCTTCGCCGAAGAGCTTCTCGATGATCTGCTTCGATGTGAACGGCCCGTAGTCGACGCCCTGCTTTTCGACGAGCCAGCGCTGCGTCGTCCCGTCGTCCTCGACGACGCCTGCGGGGCGGAGCTCGGGAATGACGAAGCCGCCGCCGTCCACCGCGGGCTCAGGCCGCTTTCGTGCGGCCCGTGGCGCGGCCTTTCCGGGGCCGGGTTTCGCCGCGGGGGCCCGAGGAGGCGGTGGAGCCGCCGGCGCCGGTGCGACGCTCGGCGAGTCGTCGAGCGAGACGATGGAAGACTCGGGCCGGAGTGCGTCGCCTTCGCCGTCTCGCTCGGAACCTCGGTTGGCTTCGATGATGTGGAGGAGTTCCGTCTTGAGTTCGTTCGGATCCCGGAAACGCGAGACGCCCTCGCCGCCCCAGCAGCGCACGAGAACCTTTTCGAGCCCCTCGGGCAAACGGCGCGCGACGTCCGGTGCGACGGCCGGTACATCGGGGTCGAGCGGGCGACCCGCGAGGAGTGCATAAAGGATCGCGCCGAGCGCGAAGAGGTCGTCGGCGGCGAATCGGGTCGCGCTCGGAGAGCCGGCGACGGGCGCGCCGGACGGTGCCTCGAGCGCGTCGAGGGCCCCCTCGATGTTCAGGTCCGCCTCGTGCGCGTCGTCGGTGGCCACCGGTCCCGCGGGCGAGGGCACTGCGCCGGCAGCGCCCCGGGGGAAACACATGGCGTCCCAGCGGCCGAGAGACGCGCGGCGGTCGACGAGTCCGGCCCGCAGCGCGCCGAGCCCGAAATCCGCCACCTTCACGCGCCCGGTCCGGTTGATCAGCACGTTGCCCGGGCGAAGCGTGCCGTGGGCCAGATGAGGAAGCGCATATTGAAGTGCATTGCAGACGTGCGCGACGAGGTTGTAGGCCCCTTTCAGCGTGAAGCACTTGCCCGCCTCGGACTTCTTCTCGAGGAGCTCGGCGAGCGTCTGCCCGTCGACGAACTCCCGCGCGATGTATCGCCGCTTGTTCTCCCGCCCGAGCCCGAAGACGCTGACGAGGTTCTTGTGGGCGAGCCCGGCCGTCACTTTGATCGAGGTTCGCAGCTCGTCCGTCGATGCGCGGTCGGTCGCGAGGACGCCGTCGAGCACTACGATGACGATCTTGCGGCCGCTCTTCTCGTCGACCGCCCGATAGATGGGGCCGATGACGTCGTCCCGCAGGCGCTCGTCGACGACGAATCTGCTGCCGACCGTGTCGCCCTGCTTGAGCCGGACGAACTCCGGCTGTGGGCTCGTGGCGGCGGGAACGCCGGCGACTCCGGGCGTATTCTCGGTCTGCAACGTGACTCCATCCCCCCCGAGGCGCGGGCCCCGGACCTTCGGCTGCGCGAAACGGAGCCCGGACGGACGAACCGATCGGGGGCACCGCAACCGCCGCATTCTGCCGACCCCCCCGGCGGTGCGCAAGACCCGTCCACCGGGCCGCCGGCGCCCTCGCGCGGCTTTCGCGTTGACATCGGGCGCAGGCCCGCCGTTGAATGCCTCTCCATGTCGAAACGCGCCTGCCTGAACCTCGTTTTCGTCGCGCTCCTCGCCGCGACGGGGTGCGAGGAGAACCTCGACCCGGCCACGCCGGACGGAGCGCTTCACCGGCTGCGCAACGCCGTCGTCAAGAAGGACGCGCCCGCCATCCTCGACGCGTGCTCGAACCAGACGCGTACACTCCTCAAGGAACTCCACGAAGCGCTGGCGACGCAGGCGACGACGATCACCGCCAAGTACCCCGACGCGCATCGCGTGGCGGCGAGGGCGAGTTATCCTCCCGGGACGCTCGACGCCAAGACGCCCGAGGCGTTGTTCGCCGCACTTCTCGCGGGTGGCCTCGATCTCCTCGACCCGTCGGCGGGCCTCGCGTACGGCCTGACCGCCCAGGGCCGGCCGTCGCTCGACGGGGATCACGCATCCGTCACCAGCCAGGCAGGCGAAGCCTATGAATTCGTTCTCGAGGGCGGGGCGTGGAAGTCGACGGTCTTCGAGCGCGAGATCGCCGCGCACATCAATCACGCGAAGCTGCACCAGCAGACGATGGACGAGAACCTGAAGGTCGTCGCGGAGCTCGCCCGCCTCGAGCAGCTCAAGCAGGCTCGAGAGGCGCCTGCCTCGACCCCACCGTCGGCGCCGGCCGCGCCCTGACGCCATCCTTCGGGGGCGGCGCACACGCAGCCAGGGGCTGAGCGCCGCTCGCTTCTTTGGCCCGATGCCTCGGACGCGTTCGAGTTCCTCGAGCGTGTCGTAGGGGCGGGCGGCCACGATCCGCTCGGCCAGACGCATGCCGAGTCCGGGGACGGTAGCGAGCGCCGCCGCCGTGTCGGTGTTCGGATCCAGCGCAACGCCCACGGCCAGACGACGACTCGCCGACATGGGCCCGAGCGCGAGGCTCGGGCAGCCATGAACGTCCATGCGCCACCGCTCACCGGCGAGCGGCGCCGTGGCGAGGTCGTCGGTGCATCGACCGTGGGGTCGAGACACGGCGTCGAGGCACGCGACGTGCTCGGTCCCATCGACGTCGACGGCTTCGAAGTAGCCGTCGCGGCAGGGGGCCGCCGCCGCGGTCCGCCGCAGCCAGGCGCGCCACGGGCTGACGGCGAGAATGCAGAGCACGACCAGCGCTGCGGCGAATTGGGCAGACGTCATCGGCACCTCCTCGAGGTCGTCGCCCGCAGATGGCGGACCTCTCGAAGGATCCATTCGGCCAACCGGGCGGCGTGTCGCACGAAAAGGCAAAATCGCTCGACGGGAGCGTCACCGCGCGCGTTCTCGCGCTACGCCTCCAGGGCGCGGCGCATCGAGTCCGGCCGATCCGTGAAGATGCCGTCGACGCCGGCTTCCCGCAGGCGGACGGCGGTGGCCGGCTCATTCACCGTCCAGACGTGGACGCGGACCCGACGTCCAGGGAGCTCGTGGAGCGCCCGAATCAGGGGGGCGCCGACCAACGGCGCCGCCGGATGCCAAGCCTGCGCATCTGCCCGGTGCAGGTGCCAGAACGGAAACGACTCGCGAAACCGGACGAACGGATGGAGCGATTCGGTCCCCATGATGAGCGCCCGCGCCACTTCCGGGGCCCGCTCGGCGGCGGCATACATGGCGTGGAGGTCGAAGCTCGAGAGCAGAACGTCGTTCGTCATCCGATGGGCGCGGATCAGCCGAAGGGTGGCGTCGAGCGCCACCCCGTGTTTGATCTCGACGTTGACGGCCACACGACCCCGGACGAGGTCGAGGACCTCGGACAGGCGCGGGATGGATGCGCCGCCCGGGAGGCGGACCCGAGCCACCTCTGCGACGGTCATTGCGTCCAGGGTTACTGGTGACCCGGGTAGGCGATCGTCATGGTAGACGACGAGTTCGCCGTCCGACGTCTGCCACACGTCGAATTCGATCATGTCGGCACCGGCGTCGATGGCGGCCTGAAACGCGGCCAACGTGTTCTCGGCGATGTCCAGATCGGAGGCGTGCCCGTGGCACCCCCTGTGTCCGATGATCGTGAGCGGAGCCATGGGAGCGTTCTACGGGGGCGGATGCCCGCAGGCAAGGCCGCTGCGTTGCGCTCGACGACGCTTCACGGAAACAGCATGGCGAGCGCCGCGAGATCGTCCACCACGTGGTCCGCGCCCTCCGCGGCGCGACCCCAAGCGACACACACGAACCGGACCCCGGCGTACCGCGCGGTGTCCCGATCGATGACCGTGTCACCGACGAAGACGCACGTCTCCGGGGTTCGACCGAGTCCCCGGATCCCATGGAGGAGTGGCTCCGGATCGGGCTTGCGGGCGGCGACTGTATCTCCGAAGACCTGCACCCCGAATCGCGGGGCCCAACCCAGGGTCTCCAGAATCGGGCGACCGAACATGCTCGGTTTGTTGGTCACGAGCCCCAGCGGCCGGTCGGCGAGGGCCTGGAACATGCGCTCCACGCTCGGGTACGGCCGGGAGCGGACGAGCAGGTGCCGCTGGTAGTGGGCGACGAAGGCCTCGCGTGCCCGTGCCAGCATCTCGGCGTCGGCCTCCGGAATGACCCCGGCGAGCAGCGCCGCCATGCCCCACCCCGTGTGGCGCTCCACTTCGGCGTCGGTGACGTTGCCGAGACCCACCGATCGGCGCGCGGCGTTCGCGGCGTCGGCGAGGTCCCCTTTGCTGTCGAGCAGCGTGCCGTCCAGGTCGAAAAGAAAGGCGGTGTTCATAGGGCGGGAGGGTGCGCCGGCCGGCCCGAATTTGCGACCCCACGCGGCGACTTTTGTTTTGCGACATTTTCGGCTCTGCGCTACGAACCTGATCTCTGCGTCAACGACATCGTTCCGTCCGCCTCCGCCATGACCGGTGCCCGCCGGTGATTGCGGCCCGCGAGACGACGACCCATCATCGTCCGGCGAGTCCGGACCCGGAGATCAGCATGAAGTCGACCTGGATGCTCGGTGCGGTGCTTTTTCTCGGGGCGTGCGGCGGTGCGGAAACCGACGGCGAGTCCGCGGCGCTCCTCACGCCCGACGGCGAGATGACCGAGGTCACGTCCCTCGACCTGACGGAAGACGGTCGGACCTACGTCATCGACGTGCGCGACGACGGCCGCGTGGCGGGTGACGTCACGGTCAACACGCGCCGTGGCATCTTCGCCCTGAACGAGTGGGTCGACGAGGTCCGCCGCGGCCACCAGCTGCCGGTGCTCAGCTCCGATGACGGCGAGTTCATCCTGCTGACGGACCTCGGCGACATCGCCGAAGACAACACCCCCGAGAATCTCGCCCGAAAGGCTCGGGAACAGGCCCGCACCGGCGCGAACTGCCCGGAGGAGTGCCTGCACTGCCCGGAGGACAACGTCTTCCTTTGCCAGTCGATGTGCGGCGCCGGGCGCTGATTCGCCTCGATTGACACCCCGGGCGCGCCGGGCCTAAAACCGGCCCCGTGCACACCGTCACCCTCGGTCACGAGCCGCTGACCCTCGCGGGTCTCTTCTCCGTCGCCCACGGCCGAGCGACGGTGGATGTCCACCCCGACGCCGGTCGCCGCGTCCGTCGCATCCGCGAGCGGATCGACGCGCTGCTCGCCCACGACGCCCCCAACACCTACGGGGTCAATACCGGCTTCGGCGCCCTTGCCGAGGTGCGAGTCGCAACCGCTGATCTCGCGCGCCTTCAGGTCAACTTGTTGCGAAGCCACGCGACGGGGGTCGGCGAGCCGTTTCCGACCTCGATCACCCGCGCCATGATGCTGCTGCGCGCGAACGTGCTCGTCCTCGGAACGAGCGGCGTCCGACTCGAGGTTCCGCAGCTGCTCGTCGAGATGATCAATCGCAACGTCTGCCCGGTCATCCCGCAGAAGGGCTCCGTGGGCGCGTCCGGCGATCTCGCACCGCTCGCCCACCTCGCGCTCGTGCTGATTGGTGAGGGCGAGGCCGTCTTCGAAGGCGTCGTTCTGCCGGGTGATCAGGCGCTCGCCCGTGCCGGTCTGCATCCGATCACCCTCGCTCCGAAAGAGGGCCTCGCGTTGATCAACGGGACGCAGGCCATGACGGCGGACGCAGCGCTCGTCCTCGAGCGGGCCGCCCTCGTCGCGGTCGCCGCGGATGTCGCCGGCGCGATGTCGCTCGAAGCGCTGAAGGGAACCGTTCGAGCGTTCGATGCCCGGATTCAGGCGATGCGCCCGCACCCCGGGCAAGAGCGGTCGGCGGCCAACCTTCGACGCCTTCTCGCCGACAGCCCCCTCGCCCTGAGCCACAAGGACTGCGGCAAAGTGCAGGATCCCTACAGCCTGCGCTGCATGCCACAGGTCCACGGCGCGACCCGCGACGTCCTCGATCACTGCGCAGCGGTCCTGGCACGGGAGTGCAACGCCGCGACGGACAATCCCCTCGCCTTCGAGGTCGGCGACGCGGTCGAGCTCCTGAGCGGCGGCAACTTCCACGGCCAACCGGTTGCGTTCGCGGCGGACTTTCTCGGCATTTCTCTCGCCGAACTCGCCAACATCTCCGAGCGTCGAATCGAACAGCTCGTCAACCCGGCCCTCTCGAGCGGACTTCCGCCGTTTCTCGCACCGGACAGCGGCCTCAACAGCGGCTTCATGATCGCGCAGGTGACGGCCGCCGCCCTCGTCAGCGAGAACAAGGTGCTCGCGCATCCGGCCAGCGTGGACAGCATCCCATCGAGCGCGAATCGCGAGGACCACGTCTCGATGGGCACCATTGCCGCCCGCAAGGCGCGCCAGATCGTCGAACATGTCGAGACGGTGCTGGCGATCGAACTGCTCTGCGGCGCGCAGGGGCTCGAACTGCGCCGACCACTGCGCTCGTCGGCCGGCGTCGAGGCCGCCCACGCCGCGGTCCGGAGCGTCGCCGCGCCGCTCACCGAAGACCGCATCTTCCACAAGGACATCTCGGCCGTCGCGGCCCTCATACGCGATGGCCGGCTCGTCCGCGCCGTCGAGGCGGCCGTCGGTCCCCTTCACGCGCTCTCATCGACCTGACCCCGAGGTTCACCCGCATGTCTGCACATCCCGCCCGCGTCGTCCGTGCTCCGCGAGGCGCCGAGCTACAGTGCCGTGGCTGGCAGCAGGAGGCCGCCCTCCGCATGCTCATGAACAACCTCGACCCCGACGTGGCCGAGCGACCCGAGGACCTCGTCGTGTACGGCGGCAGCGGCCGAGCCGCCCGCTCCTGGGCCGACTTCGACCGCATCGTCGAGACCCTGCGCCGGCTGGGGGACGATGAGACCCTGCTCGTCCAGTCCGGCCGACCCGCCGCCGTCTTCCGCACGCACGCGGACGCTCCGCGCGTCCTTCTGGCCAACTCCCTGCTCGTGCCCCACTGGGCCACGTGGGAGAACTTCTGGGCCCTCGAACGCGCAGGGCTGACCATGTTCGGTCAGATGACCGCCGGCTCGTGGATCTACATCGGGACGCAAGGCATCCTGCAGGGGACCTACGAGACCTTCGTCGCCGCGGCCCGAAAGCACTTCGGTACGGACTCCCTGCGCGGCCGAGTCGTTCTGAGTGCGGGGCTCGGGGGCATGGGCGGCGCGCAGCCGTTGGCGGTCACGATGGCCGAGGGCGTCTTCCTCGGCATCGAGGTCGACCCGCACCGCGCGCAGCGCCGCCTCGAGACGCGCTATCTCGACGAGATCGCACCGGATCTCGCGTCCGGGGTCGCTCGCGCGCGCGAAGCCGCCGCACGAGGTGAGTCCGTCTCCATCGCCGTGGTCGCGAACGCCGCCGAGGCCTTCCAGACGCTCTTCGACACCGGGTTCCGGCCCGATCTCGTGACCGACCAGACCTCCGCACACGACCCGCTCGCCGGTTACATCCCGACCGGCCTCACACTCGAGACCGCCGCCGCGCTGCGACGGGAGGCGCCCGAGGTCTACGTCCGACGTGCCTACGAGAGCATGGCGATGCATGTTCGGGCGATGTTGGCGTTCCAGGCGGCGGGGGCCCACGTCTTCGACTATGGCAACAACCTGCGACAGGGGGCCGTCACGGGCGGATGCGCGGAAGCCTTCTCGTTCCCCGGGTTCGTTCCGGCCTACATCCGACCGCTCTTCTGCGAAGGCAAGGGCCCATTCCGCTGGGTCGCGCTCAGCGGTGATCCCGAGGACATCTACGAGACCGACCGGGCCATCGCCGAAGCCTTCCCCGACCATCTGGCGCTGCATCGTTGGCTCCGCCTGGCCCGGGAGCGCGTGCAATTCCAGGGCCTCCCGGCGCGCATCTGCTGGCTCGGTTACGGTGAACGCCACCGCGCGGGCCTGGTCTTCAATGAGCTCGTGCGGACCGGTCGCGTAAAGGCCCCCATCGTGATCGGGCGCGACCACCTCGACTGCGGCTCCGTGGCGAGCCCGAATCGGGAGACCGAGGCCATGAAGGACGGCAGCGATGCCATCGGCGACTGGCCAATCCTCAACGCCCTGCTGAACACCGCCGCCGGCGCGACCTGGGTCAGCGTCCATCACGGTGGGGGGGTCGGCATCGGCTACTCCCTGCACGCCGGACAGGTCACGGTCGCCGACGGCACGGAGGCCGCTGCGCGCCGCATCGAACGCGTGCTCACGGGCGATCCGGGCACCGGGGTCATGCGGCATGCGGACGCCGGGTACGAAGAAGCCATTCAGTTCGCACGCGCGAACGGCGTCGACCTCCCGAGTCTGCCCCGGTGACGACGCTCTCGCTGCTCGTCCGGGGGGCCGCCGAGGTCTTTCCGAGTGGCGGCGACCCCGTCATTCCGAAGGGCGTCGTCGGCGTCATCGGCGGCCGGGTGGTCCACGTCGGCACAGCCGACACCCTGGCCGCTGCCGGGCTCGTCGTCGGCCCCGGCACGCAGGTCATCGACGCGGAGGACGGGCTGGTCACCCCGGGACTCGTCGACCCGCACACGCATCTCGTCTTCGCGGGAGATCGCGCCCATGAGTACGCGCTGCGGGCGCACGGCGCGAGCTATCAGGAGATCGCCCGGGCCGGCGGCGGCATCGCCCACACGATGGCCATGACGCGCAAGGCCACGGAGGAAGAGCTGATCGCGCTCGCCGCGCCCCGCCTCGACCGCCTGCTTCGGCAGGGCGTGACGACCGCCGAGGTCAAGTCCGGCTATGGCCTCGATCTCGATTCGGAGTTGAAACTGCTCCGGGTCATCCGGCGGCTCGATCGGGCACACCCGGTCGACCTTGTCCCGACGTTTCTCGGGGCCCATGTCGTGCCGCCCGAGTATCGGGGGGATCGCGCGCGGTACGTCAATCTCGTCGTCCACGACATGCTCCCCGAGGTCGCACGCGAAGGTCTCGCGGCGTTCTGCGATGTCTTCGTCGAGGACACGGCGTTTCATCCCGACGAGGCGGTGCGCATCCTGCGAGCCGCCAGCGCCCTCGGCCTGAAGCCGAAGCTGCACGTCGACCAGCTGTCCGATGGCGGGGGCGCCCGGCTCGCGGCATCCGTCGACGCGGTCAGCGCGGACCACCTCGAGCACGCGGGGGTCGAGGGCATTCGCGCCCTCGCGAAAGCCGGTACGGCGGCCGTGCTGCTGCCCGGAGCCACGCTCTTCCTCGGCCAATCCGCACGACCGCCCGCACGAGCCCTGCTCGACGCTGGCGTCCCCGTCGCCCTCGCGACGGACTGCAACCCCGGGACCTGCCCGACGGAGAACCTGCCGCTGATGCTCACGCTGGGCATGAGCCTGCTCGGGCTGTCGCCGACGGAGGTGCTTCGGGGGGTGACCGATCACGCGGCCCGTGCGATCGGGCGCGGCGAAGTCGCCGGCCACCTCGCCGCTGGTCGCCCGGCCGATCTCGTCGTATTCGACGTGCCGAGCCACGTGCACCTGCCCTACCACTTCGGCACCCACCACGCCCGCGTCGTCGTGAAGCACGGGCAAGTCGCCTGGCGTCGGCCCCCCGAGCCCTCGCTGCTCGGCCCGCTCTGCGAGGCTTGACGCGCGCAGGCCCGGTCGTGGACAACGGCAGACACCCATGACCCCTCCGTCGACTTCGCCGTTGCGGTGCATCGCCTGCCGGCAGCCCGCGCCGCCCGGGACGCTGCCCGGCGCCCGCTGTCCGGCGGACGAGGGGCTCTTCGTCGACGCGCTCGATGCGGAACAACGACCCGACGATCCCTGGCTCGGTCAGACGGTCGGCGGGAAGTACGCGCTCTTCGGCATCATCGGGGTCGGTGGCTTCGGTGCCGTCTACCGAGCCGTTCAAGCGCCCGTCGGTCGCACCGTGGCAGTCAAGGTGATCCGGCCGCAGTTGAATCCGGACTCCCAGAGCGTGCTTCGGGCGCGCTTCTTCCGCGAAGCGAAGGTCGTCGCGCGTCTGGCCGATCCGGCCATCGTCACGCTCTACGACTACGGCGAGGATCCGGACGGCCGTTTGTACATGATCTTCGAGTACATCGACGGGACGCCCCTTTCGAGTGTCCTCCGCGCCGGCCCCCTGGCCGCCGAACGCGTCGCCCCCCTCCTCCACCAGATCCTGGGCGCCCTCGCCCTCGCCCACCGCCTCGGCTGCGTCCACCGCGACTTGAAGCCCGGCAACGTGATGCTCACTCGCAGCCCGTTCGGCGAGGACCTCGCCAAGGTGCTCGACTTCGGCATTGCCAAGGTCAACGTCTCCACCGAAACGGAGCATTCGCTCCAGAGTTCGCTCGAGACCCGAGAGGGGGTCGTCGTCGGTACACCGAAGTACATGGCCCCGGAGCAGGCCCGAGCCGGAGAGATTGACGGGCGGGCAGACCTGTACGCGCTCGGGTGTCTCGGCTACGCGATGCTGACGGGCCGCCCTCCCTTCGACGATGTGTCGGCGGTGGACGTCCTGATGGCGCAGGTCTCGCGACCCGTGCCGCCCTTCCCCGAGCACCTCGGCGTTCCGGCCCCGCTCGCCGGTGTGATCTACCGGGCGCTCTCGAAGTCGCCCGCCGATCGGTTCGCCACGGCGGAGGACATGGCCCACGCCATCGCGGCGTTCACGCCCGGCCTGGCCACCACGCAAGAGCACGCGCACGCGCCGCGGACGACCTCCCTGGGCGAGCCCGGCCCGTCGGCGACACTCGTCGTCTCGTCGGGGCTCCCGGCGCCGCCCGCCGAAGGCGGGACGTCGCGCGAATTCGCGGCAGCCGTCGAGGCCCCCCCCGCCTCACCGGCGGCGCCCGCCCCCGTCGTGGAGTCGACCGTTCGCCCGTCGGATGGGCGCCGGGGGTTCTTTCTGGCGGTGGCCATCGGCCTCGTCGTGACGGTTGGATTCGTGACGCTGCGTCCGTCGCCCTCATCGACGCCACCGCCACCGCCCGCCCCGACGACGAACCAACCACCGGCAGCGGCGACGCCCGCGGTGACGATCTCCCCGGAGCGACACGAGCCGCTTTCGCGGGCGCTCGCCGCCGCCGCCCGCAACGACGATTCGGCCGCCGCCGCGGCACTCCTCGAAGCACTGACCCTCGCCGACCGCGTCGGTCCGGCCGCCGCGTCGGCGCTCGTCGAGCGCATCGAACGCGAGCCGTCTCTCGCCCGGGTGCGCAACCGACCCGAGGTCACGAGCCGACTCGGTGCGACGACCCCGATGGCCGCCGTTCCTCCGGCAAGCGCCGCGCCGAGTGCCGTGCGCGGTGCGTCGCCCCCCCCCACCGACCGGCCCGCATCGCGGGGTCCGCGCCCCGCAGGCGCGAGCGGCCCCGACTCCCGGCCTTCCGCCCCCGCGTCGTCCCCCGCCGCGGCGTCGCGACTCGCCGTGCCGGAGTTCTGATGCCGCTCTCCCTTCTTCCGGGTCTCCTCGCCGCGGCGCTCTGGCAGACGGTCTCCGTCCCCAATGGGCCCGTGGCGGGAGCGCAGGCGGCCATCGACCGCGCGAGCGACCGGTTTCGGGCCGGGGACTTCTCGAGCGCGCTCGCCGCGCTTCGCGAAGCCGAGCCGGTCGCCCTGGCCGCGAACGATCCCGCCTTGGCGACCATTCGATTCAACATCGCGCGCTGCCACGAAGAGCTCGGCGAGCTGATGGACGCCCACGCGGCCTACGAGCGCTACCTGGGGACACCCGACGAGCCCCACCGCAAGGAACGCGCGTGGACGGCGCTGCGCTCGCTCGAGGGCAGGCTCTTCGGTGGCCTCGACGTGCGCTGCCGGCCCTCCGAGGCGCGCGTCGGCATCCCGGGCGTGATCGATCCCCCACGCCCGTGCCCGCTCCTCGAACGCCGCCTCGCGCCGGGGCGCTATACGCTCGTCGTCCAGGCGCCAGGATTCTTGCCCGGTCATCTGCCGGTCGAAGTCACCGCCGGGGCGCCGACGCCCGTCGACGCCGTTCTCGTCGCCGAGGCCTCGGCCGTCGCCCCCGCTTCCGAATCGAGTGCCACTCGCGTCTGGCCGTGGCTCGCGCTCGGTGTCTCCCTCGTCGCCGCCGGCACCGGGGGAGCGTTCACCGTGGCCGCCCGGGACGCCCGTGACGAAGCCGAGGCGCTGCCCCCACCGACCGGCGAGACGACGCGGTGGCCCGTTTCGAGCGGAATGAGGCACTTTCCTGGGTCGGATTCGGCCTGAGCGCAGCGGCCCTGGGGGCGGCGTTGACGCTGTTTTTCTGGCCGGACGACCCGAGCGCCGCGCCCGAGGCCCGCCCATGAGCCATCGCGGGTGCCGACCCCTCGTGACGCTCACGCCCTGGGCGGTGGCCCTGGCGCTGACCGGTTGTCTGGCGTCACCCGAGCTGCGTGGCTGCGCGACGTTTCCACCCGGGACACCCGGCTGTCCGTCCGCCTGCGAGACGTATTGCGAGCTGATGGTCAACGCCTGCCCGGATACGGTGGCCGTCGGCGAGGCAGAGCCGCAGCGGGCCTGCCTCATCCTGTGCGGGGAAAGCCAGCTTTTGCCAGGTGAGGTCGGGGACACGCGGGGCGATACCCTGGCCTGTCGGACGACCTACGCGCTGCGCGCCCAGTCCGAGCCGGCCGCCAACTGCCGTGCCGCGGCCCTGGAGACGGGGGCGGTGTGCTCGGATGCACGCTGCGACGAGTACTGCGAGCACATGGCGGTCGCGTGCCCCTCGACCTTTCCGGACGTCGAGAGCTGTGCTGCGACCTGCTCCGTGTATCCCCGCACACCGGCGGGCGAAGATCCCGCCGCGGAGGCCAACACCGTCGAGTGCAGAGTCCGCGCCGCCCGCCGTGCCCGAACGGACGCCAGCGCCTGCGCAATGGCTGCGCCGTCCGGCGGCAGCGTATGTGGCGATCCGTGCGCCGCATACTGCGACCAGATCGAGGCCCACTGTGCGAGCGCGCCGGTCTACCCGGACCGTGCAACCTGCGAGGCGACATGCGCGCTTTTGCCCGTCGACAGCGAAGTCGAGACCCCGCAAGCCGAGCGCAACACCGTCGAGTGCCGCCTCTATCACGCGACCTATCCCGCGGCGTTCGATCCCGCCACCCATTGCCCCCACACCGCCGTCTACCACGCGGCGCACTGCGGCCCGATGTGCGAGACCTACTGCGGCCTGCTCCAGACGCACTGTCCGGAGGTCCCGGAGGCGCGAGACGGGGCAGCCTGCCTGTCAAGCTGTGAGGCAAGCCTGCGCGACGGCGCTCCCCTCTGGCCGATGCCCGGTGCCGTCGCGCCCTGCGACTGAGCCACTGTCGCCGCCACCGAGGCCCCCGCGTCGGTTTCAGTCGCCTCGAACCCGGGCCCAGACCGCCTGGACGTGGGCCGCGGAGACGGGCCCCTCGCGGAAGACCCGCAGCGCCCCTTCGACCAGCCCCACGACGGTCGCGGGTGCGCCGGAGACCGCGCCTCCATCGTCCGGTTGGCGCTCGTTGCGACGATGGGCTCCCCGAGCGCCGCGACCAGGCGCGCCGCGACCGGGTGCCCGCTGACGCGAACGCCGACCATGTTGGTGTCGGCCGTCACGGCGGATGCGAGACCGGGAAACGCAGCGATCACGAGCGTCAGGGGACCGGGCCAAAGCGCCTCGGCCAACGCCAGCAGTGGTGCCTCGGGTTCGATGCGCTCCAGCGAGCGAACGGAGGGCAGAAGGACCGGCAGCGGCTTGCCGTCGGGGCGATGCTTCGCGCGAAGCAGTCGGGCGACCGCTTCGTCATCGCCGGCCCGACATCCGAGGCAGTAGCGGGTCTCGGTCGGGAATACGACGAGCCCGCCGCGCCGCAAGGACTCGATCGCCATGACCTCGGTGAGCCGGTTCAGCATGTCTTCTTCTCCACGTCGACCAGGGAGTCGAGCACGTCGCGGGCCAGCAGGTTCGTCTCCGTGCGGTGCATGGCCGCGAGGTCGCCGGCACGGGCGTGCCAGGTCACGGCCGCTCGAGCCGCGGCCAGCGCGCCCATGCCTCGCCCGAGCAGTGCGCCCGTCAGCCCGGCAAGCACGTCACCCATGCCCGGGCTCCCCATACCGGGGTTGCCATCGGGACAGATGGAAAGTGTCCCATCGGGCGCGGCGACCAGGGTGTGCGCGCCCTTCAACACGACGACGGCATTCGTTTCCTCGGCCAGCGTCACCGCAGCGCCGACCCGGTCCGCCTGAATCTGCGCCGGCGTTCGCCCGAGGAGGCGCGCCGCCTCGCCCGGATGGGGGGTGAGCACGCGCGGGGCGTTCGATTCGAAGCACTCCTTGCGCCACGCAAGCTGATTGAGCGCCTCGGCATCGACAATCACCGGTACATCGAGGCGCGGCAGAAGATGTGCGACCAGATCACCGATTTCGCCCTCGGGCGGGAGTCCCGGACCGATGACGACCGCCTGGCAGAGATTGAGGCGATGACTGAGCCGTTCCGCGGCCGAGACGGCGACCTCGCCGGGCTCGATGGCGACCTCGGACATGGCCTCGTAGAGCGCCCCCCCCAGCATTCGGAAGGCCTCGCGCGTCGTCCCGAGCGTGACGAGCCCGGCGCCCGCGCGCAGGGCGGCGTCGCAGGCCATTCGCGCCGCGCCCGTTCGCCCGGGACTCCCGGCGAGCACATAGACGTGGCCGAACGTGCCCTTGTGGCCGTCCCGGGCCCGGCGAACGAATGCCGGCAGCAGATCCGCGTCGCCGAGCAGCCGCCGCTCGGGGCCACGCCCCTGGAGCGCGCGTTCGGGGATGCCGACGTCCGCCACGACGAGCTCGCCCGTGTGGTCGGCGCCCGGAAACAGCCAGTGACCCAACTTGCTTGCAGCGAAGGTCACCGTCGCCACCGCCCGAACGGCGGCGCCGAGCACCTGCCCGGTGTCGCCACAGATCCCGCTCGGAATGTCTGCGCTGATGATGGGGACCCCGTGCCCATTCATCCACGCGATCGCCTCCGCCGCAAGCCCGGTCACCGAGCCCGCCAGTCCCGTGCCCAGGAGCGCGTCGATCAGGGCCGCGTAGTGCCCGGGGGCCGGGAGGTGGGCGAAGTCGTCCGCGTCGGTCACGATCCGGAGGGCGACGACGACGTGAGCCGCCGCCGCCGCGTTGTCGCGCGTGTCGACGGTACAGCCCTCGAGGGCTCCGCAGAGCACGACTTCCACGGGATAGCCCCAGTCGGCCAACAACCGGGCCGCGACCAGACCGTCACCGCCGTTGTTGCCGCGCCCGCAGACGACGCCGATGGGCCGTCCGACCGGGACCCGAGCCGCCACCTCGCGGGCGAGCGCCCGGCCGGCGACCTCCATCAGCGCACGACCGGGCACGTCCAGTGTCGAGATCGTGAAGGCGTCCGCCGATCGCATCTCGGCGGAGGTCATCACGCGTCGGCCGCCGGCGCGCGGCGGATCCATCCGGAAACTGCTCATGCGTCCTCTCCCACCACGAGCGCCACGGCGAGCCCCCCATCGTGGGAGAGGCTCACATGCATGCGCCCGGTTCGACATCGCGCGGCGGCGGCCTCGTGGAGCGTCAGATACGGCGCGCCCGCGGCGTCGCGCTCGACTTCGATCGAGGTCAAACGGACAGCGCCGAGGAGCCTCGCCGCCGCAAACTTCGCGGCGAGGCGGGCCGCGTAGTGCTGGGCGGCCAGGCGGCGTTGGTCACAGAAGGCGCGTTCCCCGGCGGTGAACCAGCGCGCGGCGAAACGCTCCCCATAGCGTCGACGCAGGTCGTCGACACGTTCGATCGAGACGGCGGCGAGGGCGACGCCGGTCACAAGGGACGCTGCCGGCCACGGGCAATGGCCGCGATGAAGTCCGCCACGCCGCGTTCGACCCCGACGAGCAGCGCCCGGGCGAGGCACGCCTGCCCGACCTGGAACTCGGTCGCGTGCGGAATGCGGGCCACTTCCTCGGCACGGCGAAGGTCGATCCCGCCCCCGACGGCCACCCGGATGCCGAGGCGTGCGGCCGTCGTTGCAGCGTCGAGCAGGCGCGTGAGCTCGAGGCGCCGCTCCTGGGGCGTCGCGGCCGCGGCGTAGGCATTCGACGTCAACACGACGCAGTCGGCATCGAGCCGATGTGCGGCCTTGACCTGGTCGAGATCCGGCGCGATCGAAAACGCGATTTCGACATCCGCGTCGCGGAGGTGCTGAACATGCTTTCGCAGCGCGTCCCGCAAGAGGTGCACGTCGAGGCCGGTGGCCGAACTCTCGCCGTCGCGCCGCTCGGCGACGAGCGTGACGCGGTCGGGCCGCGTATCGAACGCGAGCGAGACGAGGTCGACCGCGGGGGAAAGCCGGAGTTCGAAGTGAGTCGTCACGGACTCACGGAGCATCCGAAGGTCGCGCTCCTGACCGCCCCGTCGGTCATCCCGCACCGAGAGCGAGAGGCCGTGCGCACCCGCGAGCTGCGCCAGGAGGGCAACGGCCACGGGATCAGGATCGCGCCCGCCCCGGAGCCCGCGAATGGCGACCACCCCGTCCAGGTTCAACGTGAAGCGCGCGTCCATGGGCTCACCCGACCGCGTGGCGCAATGCGGCGACGATCTCGTCGGCGCAGGACTTGATCTCCGATTCGTCGGGCCCTTCGACCATGACCCGCACGAGGAGTTCCGTGCCGGAATACCGCACCAGAACCCGACCTTCGCGGCCGAGGCGGGCTTCCACGTCCCGGATGACCCGCTCGACCTCCGGCAGCTCCGACAGGGCGCGCCGCTCGCGAACCGGCAGGTTTTGCAGGACCTGCGGGAAGCGCGTCATGCAGGCCGCCAGCTCGCTGAGCAGCTTCTGCTCCCGCACCATGACCCCGAGCACGGAGAGCGCGGTCACGATGCCATCGCCGGTCGTCGCGTGATCCATCACGATGATGTGACCGGACTGCTCGCCACCGAGGGCGAAGCGGTCCTGACGCATCCGTTCGACGACGTGGCGGTCCCCGACCCCGACCCTCACGAGCCGCGCCCCGACCGCCCCGAGCGACTGGTCGAGGCCGACGTTGCTCATCACGGTGGCGACCACGGTGGCGCCCGGCAGACGCCCGTCCCGCAGCATCCTTCGCGCCAGGATGGCCAGGATCTGGTCCCCGTCGACGACCTCGCCCCGCTCGTCGCAAAGGATGCAGCGGTCGGCATCCCCGTCGAGCGCGATCCCGATTTGGGCACCCGTCTGCCGGACGGTCTCGGCGAGCGTCTCCGGGTGGAGCGCCCCGCAGCGCTTGTTGATGTTCGTGCCGTCCGGATCGACGCCGAGCGCGACCACAGTGGCGCCGAGGTCCTCGAACACCTCGGGCGCGACTTTGTAGGCCGCCCCGTGGGCGCAGTCGACGACGACTTTGATCCCCTCGAGCGTCGCCTCGCGGGGAAAGGCGGACTTGCAGTAGACCGCGTAGCGTCCGGCCGCGTCGTCCACTCGCCAGGCACGGCCGATGCCCACCCCGCGCGGAAGCTCGTCCGTCCGACCGTCGCCGGTCAGTACAGCCTCGAGCTCCGCCTCGACCTCGTCGGGGAGCTTGAATCCGTCTCGCCCGAAGATCTTGATGCCGTTGTCCTGATACGGGTTGTGGCTCGCTGAAATGACCACCCCGGCATCGCAGCGCATACCGGTCGTCATGAACGCGATGCCGGGGGTCGGCAGCGGACCGAGCAGATGAACCTCTGCGCCCGCCGAGAGCAGCCCGGCCGTGAGACCCGTCTCGATCAGGTAGCCGGAGAGCCGGGTATCCTTGCCGACGACCACCTTGGTGCGATGCCCGAGCGGGCCGCGCAGGCGCAATCCGAGCGCCCGGCCGAGCTGCATCGCCACATCGGCGGTCATGGGGTAGACGTTTGCCTCGCCGCGGATGCCATCAGTGCCGAACAGAGCGCGTTTCGCCATGGAGTCTTCGACCTCGGAACGGAGCGCCGATCGGCGCGAGCTTCAGGGGGTGCCGGACGCGGCGCCACTCGGGAGCGGCACCAACTCCTGTCCCGGCGGTGCGCGGACCAGGGTCACGCGGGTCGGCTTGACCTCGACGAGCGTCAGCCCGTCGGGCGGCGCGACCTTGACCGGACGTGTGTGCAACATCCGGCGGTGGCGGTCCAGATCCTTCGCATCGACGACGGCGCTGAGTTGGGCGATGTCGAGCCCGTCCAGGAGTCGCGCAGGACCGTGCAGGGTGACGTCGACGAGCGAGGGGCTGACCTCCCACTCGGGCCCACCGGGGGTCGCGCCCGCCACGGTCACGGGCACGTCGTTGACGACCCGGGTGCCCCGACGTTCCTCGATGGTCAGAAAGACCTTGTATTTCACGGGGCCGAGCAGCGTGACGAACGCGGGTGCGGGGCGGAGCGGAACCTCGACTTGAGCCGTCTGGCTCCGACCGGCGAGCTCGACCGGGATCGTCTCGACCTTGGTCAATGCCTCCACCACCGACTCGGCGCCCTCGATCTGGACCTCGGGCGGTTCGACCGAGACTGACGTCAACCGAAAGCCGACCGCCGGCTCGCCTCCCGTCGAGACGGTCACCGGTACCCGGCGGCTCGACTTGGGTTCGAACCGGACGACCATCGCCGCCGGCCGTACCGTGCGGACGACCATGCCCGGCGGGAGCTTGAACATCTCCGGTTCGAACGCGACCTGCTCGCCCTCGGTGCCCGAAAGGTTGATGTCGAGCGGTGCAAGGCTGTCGAGATCGAGCTTGCGCAGAGCGCCGTACTTGCCCTCGATGGTCACCGTCACCTTTTCGACCACCGGGCTGACCAGGACCCGGTCATCCGGGCGGCCGACGCGCACCCGGACCGCCGCCGTCACCTGCGTCGTCTTGTCCTCGCGGACGAAAACGAGGAGCGCTGCGGCCAGCGCCAACGCGAAGGCCTTCTGCGGCAAATGATCGAAAACGAGTCCGCGCAGCATGGGCTCTTCAGGCCTCCGGTGGGGGGGGCGCGGACGGCGGGGCCGGCGGTGATGGCGCGCCGGCATCCCCCTTCGTCGACGGGCGTTCGGCGACCCGCCCGCCGCGGCGGCCGACACGCCCGGGCTTCCGGATGAGCAGGTCCGTCAGCCGGTCTCGGAGCGTGGCCGGCGAGAGTTCTCGCTCGAGGTGACCATCGAGCGCCACGGAGACGACGCCCCGTTCCTCACTGACCACGATCACGACCGCGTCCGTCTCCTCCGAGAGTCCGAGCGCCGCCCGGTGCCGGGTGCCCAACGCCCGATCATTCTGCGGGTTCACGCTCATCGGCAGAAAGACCCCGGCCGCCGCGACCCGGCCATGCCGAACGACGACCGCGCCATCGTGGAGCGGGTTCTGGCGTTCGGGCACGAAGAGCGCATGCAGAAGCTCCTTCGAGACGCGGGCATCGAGCTTCACGGCCTCTTCCATGTAGGCATCGAGGTTGGCGTCGCGCTCGATGATGATCAGGGCACCGATGCGTTTCTCTGCGAGCACCGTCGACACTTTGACGAGTTCGTCGAGCACCTGTGCCTCCGAGGCGCTGCGGAAGTTCGTGAAGAACTGCGCGCCGCCGAACGCCACGAGCGCCCGCCGGATGTCGGCCTGAAACACGACGACGATGATCAGAAAGAGGCTGCCGATGAACTTCTCGAGCAACCAGTTGAACGTCGGCAGGCCCATGAAGGCGTCCTGCGACAGAAAGTACAGGACGATCATCGCAAGCAGGCCGATGAGCATCGGCACGGCCCGAGTGCCCTTGATGAGCAAGAGCAGCCGATAGATCACGTAGTAGACGATCGCCGCGTCGATGATCGGCCCGATCTCGCGCAGGAACTCGAAGAGCTCACCCGTCATGCGGCGCCCCACACGCCATTCGGGGCGAGCGCGCGGGCCACGCGGAGCGCGTCCGACGTCGCGGCGACGTCATGCACCCGCAGCACATGGGCCCCCGCAGCTGCGAGGAGCGCGTGCGCCGCCGTCGTGGCGGCATCACGCCCCTCGACGGGTCGGCCGGTCAGCGCCCCGAGAAACGACTTGCGGGAGACCCCGAGAACGAGCGGCCGACCGAGCGCGGCCAGCCGCGGAAGGCCTCGCAACAGCGCGAGATTCTGTTCGAGCGTCTTCCCGAAACAGATGCCCGGATCGAGCGCGACGCGGTCGGCGTCAATCCCAGCCCCGACGGCGAATGCCAGGCGCCTTTCGAGAAACTCGACGACGTCCCCGACGATGTCGTGTGTGGCCAGGTCGCCCAATTGCATCGTCGCCGGCGTGCCGCGCATGTGCATGAGCACCAGCCCGGCCCGCGCCTCGGCGACGACGGCGGCCATCGACGCGTCCCCCAGGGCCGTCACGTCGTTGACGATGCAGGCGCCGGCCGAAAGGGCGGCGTGCGCGACCGCCGCCTTGGACGTGTCGATGGACACGGGGACGGTCGCGTCGCGGAGGGCCGAAACGACGGGCACGACACGCGCGCACTCTTCGTCGGCGGCGACGGGCTCTGCGCCGGGCCGCGTCGACTCACCGCCGACATCGACGATGTCCGCCCCGGCCAGCGAGAGGGCCCGGGCGTGTGCGATCGCCGCGTCGGCTCCGGCGTAACGGCCGCCATCGGAGAACGAGTCGGGCGTCACGTTGACGATGCCCATGATCCGCACGGGCTCGCCGCGACCAAAGTGCCAGCAATGCGGGCCGAAGCGCCACTCCACGGGGGCCCCTGTCGTTCATCGGAGAGGTTCCGCCGCGGGGGATGCACCGCAGCGTGCAAGGGTCTCAGGCGCCTTCCTGCGCCTTCGGCCCCGGGACGACCCCGCCCTTCTCGTTCGTCCCGAAGACGGACTTCGGCTTGCGCTGATTGCCCGGTTTGCCTGTGTTCGTCTTCACCACCGGTGGCAGCTTCTCCCCCCGGATGACCAGATCGACCTGCTCCGCGTCGAGGCTCTCGTACTCGAGGAGCGCCTCGGCGAGGGCCTTGAGTTTGTCGATGTTGTCGGCAACGAGCTGCCGGGCCACGCCGTACCCGGTCGTGACGATGCGGCGGACCTCGCCGTCGATCTCGATGGCGGTCTGCTCCGAGTAGTCGCGCTGCTGACCGAACTCTCGCCCGAGGAAGACTTCACCGTTCGCCTTGCCAAACGTGAGGGGCCCCATCTTCTCGCTCATGCCCCATTCGCACACCATGCGCCGTGCGAGGTCCGTGGCGACCTCGAGATCGTTGCCGGCGCCGGTCGTCACCTGGCGAAAGACGTGCTCTTCGGCGACGCGCCCGCCCATCAGGATGGCGATGCGATTCTCCGCGTAGTCGCGGCTCATGCTGAGGCGGTCCTCCGTCGGCAGCTGCTGGGTGACCCCCAGGGCACGTCCGCGCGGGATGATGGTCACCTTGTGAACGGGATCGGCGCCGGGCAGGAGCCGGGCGACGAGCGCGTGTCCGGCCTCGTGGTACGCGGTCGTGCGCTTCTCCTGTTCGGAGATGATCATGGAGCGACGTTCTGCCCCCATCAGCACCTTGTCTTTGGCGGCTTCGAAGTCCTCCATCGTCACGACCTCCTGGTCGCGGCGGGCAGCGAGCAGCGCGGCCTCGTTGACGAGGTTCTCGAGGTCGGCACCGCTGAAGCCGGGGGTGCCGCGCGCGATGGTCGAGACGTCGACGTCGGTGTCGACGGGCACCCGACGCGTGTGGACGCGCAGGATCTCTTCCCGGCCCTTGACGTCGGGGCGGTTGACGACGACCCGGCGATCGAAACGCCCTGGCCGCAACAGCGCGGGATCGAGCACGTCGGGACGGTTCGTCGCCGCGATCAGGATCACACCTTCATTCGACTCGAAACCATCCATCTCGACGAGGAGCTGATTGAGGGTCTGCTCGCGCTCGTCGTGACCGCCGCCGAGGCCGGCGCCGCGGTGACGCCCGACGGCGTCGATTTCGTCGATGAAGATGATGCAGGGGGCGCTCTTCTTGCCCTGCTCGAAAAGGTCACGGACCCGGCTCGCGCCGACCCCGACGAACATTTCGACGAAGTCCGATCCGGAGATTGAGAAGAACGGCACTCCGGCCTCGCCGGCCACACCGCGAGCGAGCAGCGTCTTGCCCGTGCCGGGGGGGCCCATGAGGAGAACCCCCTTCGGAATCCGGCCGCCGAGCTTGGTGTACTTCTTGGGGTCGCGCAGGAACTGAATGATCTCCTGCAGTTCCTCTTTGGCCTCCTCACAGCCGGCGACGTCGTCGAACGTGACCTTCTTGTGAGACTCGTTCAGCAGCTTGGCCCGGCTCTTCCCGAAGGACATGGCCTTGCCGCCGCCGGACTGCAGCTGGCGCATGAACACGTAGAAGAGCACGAAGAGGAAGAGCAGCGGGACGAGCTGCACCAGGACGACCTGGAGAAAGGAGTCCTTGTCCTTCCGGACGAACTTGACGTCCGTGATCTTGTCGTCCCGAGCCATCTCGGTGATCTGGGCGTGCATCTTCTCGCTGATCGGCCCGACGACGACGAAGTGGCGCTCGTCTTTCAGAACGCCCCTGATCTCGCCCGTACCGTCTCCCATCTCGACGGTCAGCTTGGAGATCTGCTGTGTCTCGAGGAGACGCGCGAACTCGCCCCAGCTCTTCTCGTCCGCCGCGGTGCCACCGCTCGGGAAGATGCGCAGCACGAAGATGATGACGATGACGAAGACGAGGAGGACCGCAGCGGTCTTGTATTGGCGCACTTTGGGGGCTCACAGGCGGGCACGGGTTCCGGAGGACACACGAACGGTATCGCCGGTGCGCGCCCGCTCACCGGCAACGGTCGAACCTACCACGGGCGGCGCGCGACCCGCAAACCATGCGGGCCTCGGATCCGACCGGCCCGAAAGCCGGTTCGTCCTCGAACGGGGCCGCCCGCCGTTCGGGGGGCAAAGGTGAGATGCACGGCCGGCCCGGAAAGATGCACGTCCGGTCCGCGTCACCCCGCGACCTGCTCGACGCGCAGGCGGACGACCTGCCCTTCCGTGCGCATCGAGAAACCGTCCCGCCCCGCCACGATGCGCCCCCCGCCCTGCTCGAGCGCGGCGACCACCCGATCGACGCGATCGGCCATGCGCCGAGGCCGGGCGCGTCCCGCCGCGTCGTAGACGAGGCCGATCCAGAGATGGACGGCGATGCGGCGCGTGGCGGGCGTCGCCGCGACCAGCGTGGCCTGCGGAATCAGAAGCGTCGCCGCCCCCGACTCGAGAAACGGCCCGTCGACCGGCAGTGAGGCGGCGGCGTCCGCGAGGGCGGCGGCCTCGGTCCGGGCGTGTCTGGCCGTACGGAGCGCGCCCTCGACACCCGCCGGGCCGAAAACGGACTCGAATGTCGGCAGCAGGATGGCTCGCACGCGGTTGCGCAGGAACCGCGGGTCGGCATTCGTGGGGTCGGTTCGAAAGGGCACGCCCTCCTCGGCCGCGAAGGCGGCGACGTCTGCCCGCCGGACCGCGAGCCACGGGCGGGCCCGGTTCCCTGCCAGCGGCACCATGCCGCCGAGCCCGGCAGCGCCGGCCCCGCGGGCGATACGCATGAGCATCGTTTCGAGCTGGTCATCCGCCGTGTGGCCATACACGACCCGTGTGGCCCCCATCCGGCGGCGTTCCGCCTCGAGCGCGGCGTGGCGGATCCGCCTGGCGGTGTCCTCGGGGCCCTCGCCCGGCGAGGAACCGTTGGCAGCCGCCGGGCCGATGACCACGCCACCGAGGCCCAGAGCCTGCGCGTGTGCCAGTACGAAAGCGGCGTCCGCGCCGGAATCCGGTCGCAGACCGTGGTCGACCGTCACGACGTGGAGCCGCCATCGCCCCGTGGCACGGAGCGCGTGGCACAGGGCCATCGAGTCGCGGCCGCCGCTGCACGCGACCACGAGCAGCGAGCCCGACGGCAAGACCTCCTCCGGGCAGGCCTCGAGCGCGCTCAGGGGTCCCATCGAAACCGTTCGTCCCAGAACGTCCGGATGGCCCGGGCCGGCAAGAGCCCGACGAGGCCGGGACCACCGGCGGTCGCCTCTCCGACGAGCGTGACGAACGTGCCTCGGCTGGAAAAGAGCGGCGTGCCGGCCGGAAGGCCATCGCCCGCAGCCACCACGTACCAGCCGAGGGGCCCCTGCCCCGGGCCCCGCACGGCGACTTCGGCCAGTCCGGCGCGCCCGTCGACCGTCCCGTAAAGGACCGTTGCGAGACCGACGTCCCCATCGCCCGGCGGCGGGTCGTTCGCGACGGGGCAGGCGGACGGTCGGTCCGGGCCCGCCGAGTCCCGGAAATCCAGCACGGCGACGCCGAGCGCGGGATCCGAAAACCCGACCGCCGTCGGCACGAAGGCGCCACGGCCCGGCAGGCGAACCTCGAGAAGATCCGCGGCGGCGCCACCCGCACGACCGCCGAGGGGCCAGTCCGCAACGAGCGCGGCGGCGGTGAGGACCCGCCCGCCCGTGAGGCAGAGCCCCGCCCCGATCCGCCGATCCGGCGAAGGGGCCCGCAGGCCCGCCGCAGGCGGGACGGTGCGCACCACTTCCACCACGCGGGCGGCGATGCGCGCGCGCAGTGCCACGCGATCGGCCTCGGTGAGGAACATCGGGAGCTCGGACCGCGTCGGCTGGGCAGCAGTCTTCCCACCCGGGAGGGCGAGCGCGACGGCCATGGCGACGATCCCTCGCCTCGCCCCGTGCAACAAACTGCACTCCCGTCCGCCGGGACCACCGTGAAAGAACCTCACGCGGAAACTCGAAGAATCACGGAACTTTCACCCCCACGATGCGTTCCAATCATCCGAGTGCGGCCACCTGGGGGTCAAGACCGATGGCCCGCGGTAGATGCTTGACCCCGGGGGGACCGAAGGCTATTTTGCCGTGAATTTTTTTCCCCTTCTGGCACGTCGACGGGCGTGCATCGTGGGCCGCTGGAGGATGACAGCTTGAGCGAGAAGCACCCGACGAACCTGCGTCTGGCCCTGCTGTGGCAGGACACCGTGGTGACCGAGAAAGTCCTGAAGAAGGGCCAGGTCGCCACGATCGGCGAGGATCTGAGCAATACCATCGTCCTCCCCGACATCGCCGGGATTGGCACGAAGTACCCGCTCTTCACGCCGACCCCCTCGGGCTACGTCCTCAACCTCACGCCTCAGATGAAGGGCCGGATGCGCCACGACGCGGACGAGAAGTCCGTGGACGACGTCCGCAAGTCCAAAGGCGACAAGGTCAGCGTCGACTACCATGACTGGGGGCTCCTGGAGCTCGGCCAGCTTCAGATCTTCTTCGGTTTCGTCAGCGAATCCGAGGAGATCCCGGCGCCCCCGCTCTTCCAGCGCTTCGAGACCGGCACGCTCTCCGCCCTGCTGCTCGCCTACGTGATGCAGGTCGGGCCGCTGATTGCCGCTTTCTGGCTGTGGGACGACAAGCCCAACCTCCACGACCTCGAGCAGCGCGACCGCGTCGTCGGCTACGTCTTCGAGAAGCCACCGGAGGAGATCGAAGAGGAGAAGGAAGAGAAGCAGGAAGACGTCGGCAAGAAGGCCGGCGGCGAGGAAGGCAAGTTCGGCGAAGAGGACAAGAAGGAGAAGACCAAGGTCCCCCTTCAGGACGGCCAGATGGTCGACAAGGTCAAGAACATGGCCCTGACCAAGGCCTTGACCTCCAACCTGATGGGCAAGGGTCCCCTCCAGAACGTCTTCAGCGACAAGACCGCCTTCGCCAGCAAGCTGAATGCCGCCATGAGCGGCGAGGGCAGCGAGCTGGTGATGGGCCACGGCTACGGCGGCATGGGCATGCGCGGCATGGGCACCGGCGGCGGTGGCGAGGGCTTCGGTCGAATCCACGGCATGGGCCGCATCGACACCGGCGGCGGCCGTGGCATCAAGGCCGGCCTCGGCGGCAAGGCCCAGCGCAAGGCCAGCCCGCGCGTGCAGCGTGGCGCCGGTGACGTCCAGGGCTTCTGCAAGGAGAGCGACATCCAGAAGGTCGTCGCGGCCCGCCAGGCCGGCATCACCTACTGCTACGAGAAGGAACTCGCCCGCGACCCCGAGTTGCAGGGCAAGGTCACCGTCAACTGGCGCATCGGGACCGATGGCAAGGTGATGAAGGTCATCGTCGAGAACAGCACGCTCAACAGCAAAGACGTCGAAGCGTGCATGATGCGAAACATCGAGCGCTGGCAGTTCCCCAAGCCCGAAGGCGGCATGTGCCAGATTCGCTACCCGTTCGTGTTCAACGCCGGTCTCTGAGTCGAGACGGCGCCGCGCGCCCCCCTCCGCCGTAGCCCCGTCGTCCGACCGGGGCCGATTTCACTTCAAAGGTCGATGACGATCACGCGCGAGGGCTCCTCATCGGGCTCCTCGCGCTCTTTGCGTCGAGGCCGCTCCTCCGGGAGGGGGAGTTCGAGCGCCGGGCGCTCGTAGATGCGGCGCCGCTCCTCTTCGCGCTTTCGAATCTGTTCGATGATGTAGGCGTCCAGCACGACCCACCTCCTCGTCCGACCGCACGGGGTTCAACATCACCGTCGGACGGAATCCATGATGCAGGAAGCGGCGTATCCGCGCAAACCCACCGGACGCCGTCTCACTTGGATCCTGGTCACCGACACTCGGGTGTCAATGGTCGGCCCGCGCTTGCGACAACAAGGCCGCCCGCAGCGCCTCGATGGCTTCGCGCGCGGCGTCCGTGCCCTCCACGAGGCTGTCCGCGCCCGCCCGCGCATTCGCGACGGCGGACGAGAAACGCTCTCGCCCGTCGACCGGCAACTGGTCGCCCGGCAGGCCAGACCAGAGTTCGGCGACCTCGGCAATGTCGGCCCGAAACTGGCGAACGAGCTCGCCGAGCGTCTCGAAGTGATCATCCATCCAGGCGGGCCAGTCCGGCCGGGCCGCCCGGGCTGCCGTCAACTCCGTGTCGAGCTGCCCGAGTCTCGCGCGGAGACGTTCGACCTCCTCGGACGTCGCCCGCTTCTCGGCGAGCAGGACGAGCGTCGTGGAGGCGGCGTGATCGCGCTCCCCTTCCGCGTCGTTGAGCTGCGCCCGGAGGGCGGCCATCTCTTCCTCGAGTCCGCGGGTCCTCTCCTCGAGGCGGCGCGCCGCTTCCGCCTGCTCCTCGGCGAGCTGGGCGCGGCGGGTCACGGCGGCGAGCTTGACCGACATCTGATTGAGGCGCTCGGCGGTTGCGCGGTCCGGCGCCGCGCCCCCCCGCGCGGCGCGTTCGGCCTCCCGGACCTGGAGCAGCGCGGTCTGCGCCTCCTGCGCGCGGCCCTCGGCCTCCGCGAGCGCGGCTTCGGTCTGTCGGAGTCGGATCTCCATCGCGGCGATGCGTTCCCGCGTGGCTTCGAGCGCGACGTCCCGCTCGTCCGGGGCGGCCGGGATCTCGGGCCTGGCCTCGGTTTCGTCCTTGATGCGCTTGAGTTCGGCCTGAGCGTCGCGCAACGCTTTCCGGACTTGTCCGGCGGCCTTCGCCTCTTCCCGCGCCTCGTTGAGGGCACTTCGCAGACGGGCCTCGTCCCGGCGGGCCTCTTCGGCGGCTTGCTCGGCCCCCGCGAGCTTGTCTCGAAGCGGCATCAACTCGGCACGGGCCGACTCGAGCGCCGCGTCCCGCTCGGCGAGCGCCCGCTCGGCACGGGTACGTCCCCCCTCCAGGACGCCGAGGTGGGCCTCCCGCTCGGCAAGACGCTCCTCGGTGGCACGAAGCGCTTCTTCAAGGGCCGAAACCCGGGCCCGGGCCTGCTCGAGTTCGGCAAAAGCCGCCCCCCGACCGGGACCCGGGGTATCCTCGGTGTGTCGCATCCGAGCCGCCGCCGCGCGGGCCCTGGCCTCTTCGGCGTCGGCCTGGGCCGCGAGCAGGGCGGCCCGGGCCTCGGCTGCGTCGGATTCGGCCGCGGCCAGGCGGCCACGGAGGGCCGCCATCTCGGCCGTGCGCGCGGAGGAGGCGGTCAGCCGTTCAGCTCGCATACGCTCGAGCGCGGCTTCGGCCGCCTCGGCTCGTCTCGTCGCGGCTTCGGCGCGCTCGGCATCGGCGTGGGCGTCCTGCGCGGTCGCCAACGCTCTCATCAGCGCGCCGCGACTCTCTTCCGACTCGGTCACCTGAAGGCGCAGGGCGCTGAGCGCGGCCTCACGGGCGGCGAGTTCACCGCTGACCGCCGCGAGGCGATCATCCCGGCGGTCGAGCTCCGAGGTGAGCGTCGCCACCTGCGACTGCAAGTCGGCGACCACCCCCTCACGGGCTCCGACGGCCTCGACACCTGCGGCCTCCAGACGAGCGCACCGTCCGTTGAGCGCTTCGACCTCGGCGGCGAGCCCCGCCTTGGCGGCCTCGCTCGCGGCCAGCGCCTCGGACTGCCGGGTCGACTCGGCCACGGACGCCGCCAGTTCGTCTCGAACGCGAGCGTTCAGCGCCTCCGCCGCGTCCGCCCGCTCCTGGACAACCGCCAGCGCGGCCTTCAGCGCGTCGCGCTCGCCGGTCAGCGCCGCCGTCTCGCTCGTATGCTCGGCCAGCGCGGCCTTCAGCGCGTCGCGCTCGCCGGTCAGCGCCGCCGTCTCGCTCGTATGCTCGGCCAGCGCGGCCTTCAGCGCGTCGCGCTCGCCGGCGAGGTCGGCCCGTGTCACCGCGAGGGCCGCCTCGGCCGCGGTCAGCGCCGCCTCCAGACGGGCGATCTCCGCGCGGGCGGTCGCCAGCGCCTCGAGGTCATCCGCGTTGGACGGAGACCCGGCGTCGAGCACGACCTCCACGGGGACGGGCGCCCGGGCCTCGGCGCGCAGCTGCTCGAGCTCGCCCTGTCGCGCCGCGAGCGCCGCGCTCGCAGCCCGGACCTGCTCTTCGGCCCGCCAGAGCTGGTCGCGCAGCTCCCGCGACTCGGACTCCGCCTCCGCAGCCTGGCCGAACGCAGCGTCGATGCGCTCTCCGGCGGTCGCCAGTTCGCTCTGCAGTGAGCCGAGGCGCTCGGCCTGGCCCGCGTTCGCCGCCTCGAGCTGCTGGATGCGCCCCTGCAGGCGCGCGATTTCGGCGCGCATCAACGCGACGAGCGACGTCCCCGCGGACGTGTCGACGAGACCGTCCGCCACGAATCCGCCCTGGGGCGGCGGGGGCGCCGGGGGGGATGGCGCGCGCGCCAACGGAGGGGGTCCCGCCGTCACCGGGACACCGGTGCGTTCGGCGTCGTCGAAGAACTGCAGCAGCAGATTCCCGCATCGGATCATGTCGCGGCTGACGAGGTGCTTGCGCGTCACGCGCGCATCGTTGACCTGCGTCCCATTGGCCGAGCCGAGATCCGCGACCCGGTAGTGGCCGCCCTCGTAGGAGATGATGCAATGACGGCGCGAAACGCTGGTGTCATCGGAGACGAGGTCGCAGTCTGGATGACGTCCAATGACGATCTGCGGCGACTGCGCGCTGAGGTCCAGCGTCTGCTGGCGCCCCTCGGGATCCATGTAGACCAACCGCGCCATGACGAAAGGTGCGTTCCTCTCTGCTCTCCCGATGTGGCACCGTAGGCCCGTACATATAGTCCAAGGGCGGTGGGGTCACAACTTTCCACCCCCTGCACATCAGGAAGGCATCCCGGCACCATGGTCCCCGTCACGCTGTACACCACACCGATCTGTCCCTACTGCGTCGCCGCCAAGCGCTTCCTCGACAAGAAGGGCGTGCCCTACACGGAGGTCGACGTCTCCGGCGACGACGCGCGCCGACAGTGGCTCGTCGAGGTCACGGGGCAGCGAACCGTGCCTCAGATCTTCGTCGGCGAGACGTCCATCGGGGGTTATACGGACCTGCGGGCGCTCGACGACCGAGGCGGATTCGAACCGCTGCTCTCGCGCTGAACGCCTACCAGGCATCCTCGGCGAAGTCGTCGAGACGGGCCTGATCGACGATTTCGCTCAGGCGCACGCGGGCGGCCTCGGGCAGGTCGAGGAAGCGCACCGCCTGCTCCGGGGGATCCTGATCGTCGAAGATCCGGATGACCTCGGCGGTCGTGACGAAGTGGTCGCCACCCTTCCGCCCCGGGACATGGAGACGCACCTCCAGCCGGTCGCCGACGCGATGACCGTCGCCCATCGGACCCCGGAGGCCCGTGCCGCTGAGGACGACCTCCTCCGTCCGCCATCCCCCCTCGGGGACGACCGACAGCGACTGGGTTCGTGAGGCCGATTCGCCCCGGCCTAGCGGCCGCACCATCATGCGAAGCACGACGTCCGCCCGGGGCCACGCACGCCGTTCGGCGGGGGCGAGCGCCTCCTCGAGGCGGACGCGTGTCGTGAGGTCCGTCACCTCGACCACGACCGCGCGCGCCCTCTTCTGGCCTTCGTCGGTGGCCACCGCGACGACGCAGTGCGTGCCGGGGATCAGCGACCCCGGTCGCGCACAGCGCAGCGTGAGGTCGGCGCCCTCGACCCGAGTGATGGCCGCGGAGACGGCGGTGACGCCTCCCCGGTTCCCCGAGTGGAAGAGGTGGGCGGTCCCGGCCAGTGAGCTTCGGATCCTCCGCATGAAACGACTATCGGCACACCCTTGCGCACATTTCACCCGGGGGCGTCCGCAGAGACCCGTCCAGTCGGTCGGCGACGTCCCATTCCGTCGACATCGACCGGACGCGCCGGCGTACCTCTTCCACGTTGCCCTCGTTTGCCGGCGCGGCGGGTTGGTCGTTGACTGCGACCCCGGTCTTCGCTAGGTAAGCGCGCCGCTTTCCGTACGGGTCCCCCCGTGCGCCACCCGTTTCGCCGTTTCGCCTCGACGCACGTCGCGACCCAGCTGGGTCTTGCCGGACGCCGCCGCACCGGCAAGAGCATGAGAAAGAGAAAGGGAAAGAGCGATCCATGAGGTCAGCACGAATCATGGGAGGTCTGGCACTCGGCACGAGCCTGGCAGTCGCCGGGTGCGCCGAGCCTGTCAAGGACGTCGACCGCACGCAGCCCAACGCGCTGAGCAAGGACCTCTTCAAGGGGACCTGGTACTTCGCGCGGACGGTGGTCGACGCGCCTTACGAGACGCAGGACACCTTCGTCGGTGACCGCCAGGAGTACCTCTTCAAGGAGGACTTCCCGGCGTTCAAGATTCGCTGGCGCATCGAGGAAGACTACCTGATGGCCTGTCGCGTCGACGAGGTCGTCGTCGGGTCGAACTCCGATGGCGAGCGCACCGGCGACATCGAGGACGTCGAGACGGGCAAGCCGGGCGTGGCCGCGGGCGTCACGGCCCCGGAGGGCGCCGGCGAAGAGGACAAGCAGAACGGGGCGTACGGGGCGGACGAGAAGTTCCCCTGCCGTCACCCGATCGCGTCCTTCAAGATCCAGGGCCACTTCGACATTCAGCGGAACTACAACTCGGCCACCGGCGAGCAGAGCAACGTCCTCGACGAGAACGCCTCGGACCGCCCCTGGTTCAACCGCCAGTACATCCGCGTCGACTGGACGGACATCGGCCTGACCGAGATGGGCTACAACCTGGGCTCCGCCAACGACATCGGGTGGCTGCGGCTCCAGAGCCCGTATTACGTCCAGGCCGAGGATGGTGACTGCCGCGAGATCGGTGCCGACGGCAAGGTCAGCTACGCCAACTGCGAGGAGGGCTTCCTGCCGCCGATCATCGGCGACGACGCGATGCTCATCACCAACCGGGTGACCATCGCGCCCTCGAGCGGCCTCGAGGCGTGTTTCTACGGGTCCATCCCGGGCTACGGCGGCGACCCGAACTGCACGCTGAACGAGATCGGCATGCGCCTCTCCTTCATGAAGGTGCCCGAGGTCCCGGTCGAAGAGCAGTACGCGCCGAAGACCTACCCGGACGACCACTTCGAGCGGTATGGCGTGTGGCGCGTCAACAAGCCCACCTACCTTCCCGGCCGCGGCCAGACGGACTTCCGTCAGTATCTCGCGACGCGCTGGAACATCTACGAGAAGTGGCGCGACAAGAACGGCAATCCCCTCGCGGCGCCGACCGGCTTCAAGCCGATCAAGTACTACCTCAACCGCGAGTTCCCGGCCGACCTCAAGCCGACCGCGTTCAAGATGGCCAAGGAGTGGAGCGACGCGTACGCCGGCGTGCACACGGGCATCAACCCCGTCACCGACTGCAAAGCGGTCTGTGGCAGTGGCAAACCCGTCGAGCAGTGCACCGCGTCGGACACGAACTTCCGCATGGAGGGCAAGTGCCCCTTCGAGCTGCACGAGAACACCGGTGAGCAGTTCCTCGGTGACCTGCGCTACAGCTACATCGCGTTCATCCAGGACGCGAGCTACGGCCAGCCCTGCGGCGTCGGCGGTCCGGCGAACGACCCCGAGACCGGCGAGATGATCAACGGCGTCGCGTACGTCTACGGCAACGGCTGCTTCGACTACCTCGAGACCCGCGTCCTCGACATGGTGGACCTCCTCTGCGCGCAGCACGCCGCCGAGGGCACGCCGAAGGCCGAGCTGCCGCAGGCCTGCAAGACCGACCCGAAGTGCGTCGCCGCCGGCGGTTCCGAAGCGGAGTGCACGGGCATCTCCGACGAGGAGTTCATCCGCGGTCGCCAGATCCTCGACATCATGCAGGCGCAGGGGTACGTCCAGCGCGTCCCCCAGCCCATCGACAGCGTCGTGGCGCTCGCGAACGTCAACATCAGCGCCATCAGCGAGAAGCTCAAGCCCATCGAAGGCAAGTTCGAGGAGCTGCGTCACCACAGCGGCAAGCTCGCCGCCGCGGCCGAGCGTCTCAAGGGCACCCCCATCGAGCGCGCGCTCATCCCCGATGAGATGGCCATGGAGCTGACCCACGGCCGCGCCCGCTCGTCCGCCGAGCTGACCGACGACGAGGTCGCCCACCTCAATCCCCTGCAGCCCGGCTACGGCGCCATGACACGCAACTCGGAGCGCATCGAGCACCTCGCGTCCCGCGCCGCCGAGCCCGCCGAGTTCTTGTTCAACGACAACGGTCTCTGGGCGCTCGCCCGCCGGAACATGAACATGAGCCGGGCGCAGTTCCGTCAGTTCCTCCGCGAGGAGGCCTTCCGCGCGGTCACGCTGCATGAGCTCGGCCACAACATGGGCCTGCGCCACAACTTCATCGCCTCGTTCGACCGGGTGAACTACTTCCCCGAGTACTGGCAGATCAAGAAGGACGTCCTGCAGCGCTTCGAAGAGGAAGAGGGTCGCCCGTTCCGCCCGATCGACACCCGCGGCCGCGGCGACGACGAGACCGAAGAAGCGTTCGCCGCGCGCTACAAGCAGTGGAACGACGACATGGAGAAGCTCCGCTTCATGGAGCGGGACGCCGGCATCAAGGAGTACCAGTACTCGTCCATCATGGACTACCACGCGATGTACTACGGCGACTGGCGCGGCCTCGGCAGCTACGACAAGGCCGCGATGCGCTTCCTCTACTCCGGGCTCGTCGATCGCATCGCCTGCGAGGAGAAGAACCCCGAGGACTGCGACATCCGCGAGAGCGCCCGGCAGCGCGTCCAGTGGTACGGCGGCGGCCAGCGGTGTTACGCCGATAGCGACTGCCCGCACGCTGCCCACGGTCAGAAGTGCCGCGAGAACCCGGCCGCCGGTGTCACGACCTGCTCGAGCTGGGATGACGACGAGGTCGACTCCGGTCGTTTCTCCGTCCGCCACAAGTTCTGCAGCGACGAGCGCGTCGACGATCAGCCGTTCTGCAATCGTTTCGACGAGGGCGACAGCTCCGAGGAGATCGTCCGGAACATGATCGAGCAGTACGAGGACATGTACGCGTTCCGCGCCTTCCGCCGGCACAACAGCGCGTTCAGCATCAACGGCTACTTCCGCCGCATCTACGACGGTTTCCGCCAGATCGGCGACCAGATGCAGTCGATGCTCTATAAGTACTTCAATGAGCCCGGGTTCCGGTCCATCGAGGGCCCCGGCGGCTTCGACGACATGTTCCGTGCCACCGTCACGGGCTTCGACTTCCTCGGCAGCGTTCTCGCCCGCCCCGACACGGGCAACTACAAGTTCGACGAAGACGATCAGGTCTACCGCTGGGAGTCCGAGGATCTGACGGCCGTGCCCTCCGACACGAGCATCAACATCCCCCTCGGCCAGGGCAAGCCGATGTACTCGAGCTACGAGCGCGGGTACTTCGGTGAGCTCGATCGGCTCGCGTATGTCGGTTCGTACTACGACAAGATCGCCGCCACGCTGATTCTGACCCAGCGCGACTTCGGGACCCGGAGCGGCAACAACGAAGAGCGCTTCCTCCTCAGCTTTTACGACTTCTTCCCGAAGGCGTTTGCCCGCCTCATGGGCGCGCACATCTCCGGCGACCGCAAGGGCACCGGCATGGCCTACGACCCGGAGAGCAAGACGCTCTATCACCGCAAGTACTGGGACGGCAGCTTCTTCAGCCCCGAAGCCGGTCTCGATCCCGAGAAGATGGAGTTGCCCGGCGGTGAGGTCGAGCCCCGTCCGACCCCGACCCAGCAGATCGAGAACCTGTACTACGCCGCGCTGTTCGTGCCCTGGTACGCGGATCCCTCGTTCGGCGAGAAGCTGCGCATCTTCGAGCTCGGCGGCGAGACGGGCTTCGACATCGACGGTGCCCCGGGCATCGACGCGGTCCCTGCCGATCGCCTCGCGATCTACCAGAGCCCCCTGACGCACCGGAGCTTCGTGGCGGTCGAGACCGAGGAGGTCGGGGCCATCTCGTTCCGCGCCGTTCAGCGCGCCAACGTGCTCCTCGATCGCATGCAGGCTCTCATCGACGACGAGGCCCCCCAGGGCCTGATCGACTCGGCCGAGCGCGATCTCCGCAGCCAGGAAGACCTTCTCGGTCAGATGGTCTGGCTCGTCGACCGGCTCGGCATCAGCACGCTCTGAGTCGAGGCGTGACCCGAGCACGGGTCGATTGCTGAAAAAAAAGGGGCCCCATCGGGCCCCTTTTCATTTCGTCCCCAACCCCACCCGCGGGCATCACAGCCCGGCGGCGGCAAGGTCCTCGGGCGGCACACCGACGGAGAGCAGAATCTCCCGGGTCAGCTCGTTGCGGGCGGCATACTCCGGGAGAATCGCGAGGAACTGCTTGCGCAGCTCGTCCGGAGCCTTGCGCGTCAGGCTCGCGACGAGGCGCACCCGCTGGGCCATCAGCTTCGCCCGATCCGACGGGAGCAGGGCGACCTCGCTCTCCTGCGTACCGATCCGGCGGGCCCCCTTGAAGACCGGGGTCTTCCGGACGTGACTGCCCCGCGTGAGGATGGCGTCGATCTCGGCGATCTTCTCGCGGTTCTTCTCGGCCGCGCGCCCCTGCAATGCACGGATGTACTTGTTGAAGATGCCGCGCTGGGACTTGGAAATCGCCCCCTTTTCGCGCGCCTCGGGGGTGATGTTGCCCCGGCGTCCCTTGGTTTCGGTCTTCTTGGCGGTGCTTCTGGTGGCCATCGTCCCTCCAGGGTGGAACTCAGATACCAACGTGCGAAATCCACGTCGTCGAGCGGACTCTAGAGTCGCCCTCGGACTGCGTCAATTTCGTGCGTTGAACCTGGACGCTGCGGGGGGGCCGAGCGGTCAAGCCAACGTGTAGATGTTCTCCAGCAGGCGGAACTCGCCGAGTTCGTGCATCTTGGAGACCACCTCTGGAAACTCGAGGGGGATGGTCTCGAAGTCTTCCCGTGCGAGGAACATCAGGAGCGACCGCCGAGAGGCCGTGCACGTCGCAGTGGCCGACGTCTGCCTCAGCAGGGAGATCTCACCGAAGATATCGCCCTCCCGGAGCCAATTCAGCAGGTGACGCTTGCCGCCCTTGCGCAACGTGACCTGAACGAGCCCGTCCAGGATGATGTAGAGCCCGCGCCCGATCTGGCCCTCCACGATGATGTCGTCCTCGGCCTCGACCAACATCGTACTGAACCGTGAGAGGAGTTCGGCGCGGCGTTCCTGGGGCAAGACCCGGAATACCGGTGACAAGTGCATCAGGTTCTTGACCATGCGGTCGCAGACCTGACGAGACAGCGCGCTCTGGAGCTGTGCGGCATCCGCCCCGAGCTCCGCGAGAATCGTCTTCGGGAGTTCGAAGAGGTCGACAGGCGTGTCCGCGACGACGGTGGCGACCCGCGGAGACTCCGTGACGAGCGCCATTTCGCCGAAGATCTGCCCCTCACCGAGCTCGGCGAGCGTCGTCGACGCCCCGTCGGGGCCACGTTTCGTCACCTGCACGCGCCCCGAGATGATCAGGTAGACGGCGCTGCCGGACTCCCCCTCCCGCGCGAGGACCATGCCCGACGGGACGCGCCGCAGACGAATGGCCCGGAGCACCCGAAGGAACGCGTCGCGCTCGAGCTCGCTGAGGAGCGGGAATCGCGGAAGGGCAGCCGGGAACTGCACCCCGCGAATGATGTCGGTGCCGCGTCGCTCGAGCTCGAGAATGACATCGTCGAGCGCCTCGGGCAGGTCGCTCATCGAGACGTCCCGCTTGGGCAGCGGCATCTCGTAGATCGGCTCGCCCCAATCCGTGGCCGTCTTCCGCGCGTAGTGGTTGGCCAGGATGTTGAGCCCGCGTTCGACCAGGTTCGGGTCGACCGCGTAGGTCTCGACGAGTTTGAGGGCCCAGAGCGCCCGCACCGGAAAACCGGCGAGCGTGCAGTAGTCGGCGCAGCTGCGCAGCATCTTGATGCCGCGTGCGGTCTCACCGATCTCGATCAGGAGCTCTCCGGCCTGGATCCGCAGGCCGAAATCGAGGGGCGCGACGCGAAGGAGCGCCAGCATGCGACGCAGGGCCGTTTCGGGATCGGCAGGATTGACGGCGATGGGGGTATCCACGTTGCCCGCAGAGTAGTCGCGGCCCCCGGCCGGAACAACTTTCCTGGCCACTGCCTGCGCGTTCAGAAGGTGTCTCGGGCGTCGTCAGGGAGTATGCTGTCGACGTGCAACCCGCAGAGTCACGCATGCCGCCCCCGGGGACGCCGCTGGCCCGCTTCCTCGTGCTCGACACCCTCCAGGTCCTGCGAGGCCTCCTGCCGGCCGCGCTCGAGTCCGTCGGCCCCGTCCGCATGCACTTCGCGAGCAGCGCCGCCGCTTGGGAGCGGAGCCTGAGTGGGACGAGCGACTTCGACTTCCTGATTGCGGACTGGGACACCTGCGAGGGCGGCGGGCTGGCCCTCGTCCACGGCCTGCGCCTGCGGACATCCCTGCGCGAGGCGTCGGTCATCCTGCTCGCCGACCACGTCACCGCCGAGATGCGGGCCCTGATGCCCCTCTATCGAATCGCGGCCTTCGTCACCAAGCCCTTCTCGGTCGCCGACGTCGCGCTCGCGATCCGCGTCGAACTCGCCCGCCGCCAATCTCCCGACCGCCTCGACCTCTTGCTCAATCGCGCCTGGCGCCTCCTGGAAGAGGGCTCCGCGCCGAAGGCGCTGCTGGTCTATCAGTGGCTGCGCGGTCTCCACCCCGAGTCCCTCATGGCCCTCTACGGCGCCGGCGCGGCACTCGGCGCGGTGGGCGAAATCGACACCGGCCTCACGTTGCTCGAGGACGTCGTCTCGGCCTCGCCGCTCTTTCTCGACGCCTGGAACCGGATGTCGGATCTCGCCGAAACGGACGGCGACGTCATCCGCGCAGAAGCCTTTGCCGAACGCGCTGCCGCCCTGGCTCCCAATGCCCCGGAGGTCCTGCTCCGGCGAGCCCGGGCGGCCCAGCGAGCCGGGCAGTCGGTCGCCGCCGAGCGACTCCTCCGCGAATGCCTCAAGGCTGCCCCGGAACTCTGGGCCCCGGCCTTCGAATTGACCGAACTCCTCCTCGCCCAGGACCGGGTCTACGACGCCGCTCGCGTCGTCGATCGCGTGCGTCCCCACCAGAAGGGCCGCATCGATCTCCTCAACCACCTCGGCGTCGCGTTGCGCCGCAGGGGCCACGTCGCCGCCGCCCGGCAGACCTACGCGCTGGCGTTGGCCGAGGAGCCCCGAAATCCAGCGCTCCTCTACAATGCCGCGGTGGCCCACCTCACCGCAGGGGACCGCGCCCGGGCACTCGACGATTTGACGGAGGCCGTTCTGATCAGCCCCGAGTTCGATGCCGCCCGCCGGCTGCTCGAGCGGGTTCAGCGCGGCGAGTCGCCGGCATCGGCCGAACTCGCCCGCCTCTGACTCAGCGGAAACCCTCGTTCTTGGGGGCCTTGACGATGACGAAGACACCGAGCGCGCCGAGTGCCGCGACGCCCGCGGCCACGAGAAGCCCGGTCTTGAGACCGCTGATCTGCTTCACGTTGCCGGTCTCGATCTGCTCTCGCATGAGGATCTCGCCCTCATCCGGCGCAACGAGCTGATTCGTCGTCATCGTGAAGTTGAACGGGCTGATCGGGTGATACGTCCCGTCCTTGTCCGTCACGCCGATCTTCGTGTTCTCGGTGACGACGATCTGTTCGGTCTCGGCGGTCGTCACGGTGACGGCGCTCGCGCTGCCGCCCTCCTGGACTTTTCCGAGTTCGTCCAACGTGATGTTGTAGGTGTTGTAGCAGCCCGCCTGAGTGGCGAGGGCCAGCGCGGCGAACGTGGCGAGTCCCTGACGCAGCATGTCGGTGGTTCCGCTCCGGGCAACACGTGAACGGTCGGCTCACTCGGGCCCGAGGGCCCTCCGACCGGGGGCGGACGATAACCGACGCGCCTTTTCCTTGCAAAGTGCAAATCATTGCGCCGTGCGGAACGGGAACCGGACGGGCGGAATCTTGCGACCCCCCCGACCCTCTGTTATGGTCCGCCGGAGCCGACGGCCCGGGTGATGCATCGCCCGTGTCTTCGCGGGGAAACGTGGAGGATGCTGCGGAATGGCGGCTTGCCCGAAGTGCCAGAAACCGATCGATGGGCGGCCCAACTTCTGCCCCAGCTGCGGTGCGTCGATCACGATCGGCAGCCGACAGGACAACGACGCCCTCATCGGCCGCATCATCGCCAACGACTTCAAAGTCGAGGCGCTCGTCGGTGAAGGCGCGATGGGCCGGGTCTACCAGGCGCAGCACCTGACGCTGAAGAAGCAGGTCGCGCTCAAGGTCCTGCGCCCCAGCCTCGTCAGCGACGCCACGGTCGTCAAACGCTTCGAGCGCGAGGCGCAGGCGGCCAGCCGGCTGAATCACCCGAACTGCATCTCGATCTTCGGGTTCGGTCAGGAGGACGGCGGCGAACTCCTGTGGATGGCCATGGAGTTCATCAAGGGGCGGGACCTCGGCACCATCATCGCCGAGGATGCTCCCCTGCCCACGGCGCGCATCGTTCACATCATCTCGCAGGTCTGCGACGCCCTCGACGAAGCGCATTCGGCGAACATCATCCACCGCGATCTGAAGCCGGCGAACATCGTCTGCTACAACCATCGGCGGACGACCGATTTCGTCAAAGTCCTCGACTTCGGCATCGCCAAGATCACGGATCCCGGCTCCGACTATCAGCCCCTCACCCGCGACGGCATCGTCTGCGGGACCCCGGCCTACATGAGTCCGGAGCAGGTACAGGGTTTTCCCCTCGACAACCGCTCCGACCTCTTCAGCCTCGGGATCATTCTCTACCAGACGATCACCGGCAACCTCCCGTTCCACGCCGAGTCCGCGGTCGAGGTCGCCACCAAGATCGTCATCGAAGAGCCGCAGCCTCCTTCCCGAGCGCGCCCCGAGTGGTCCTACCCGCAGGAACTCGAGGCCATCACGCTCAGGCTGCTCAAGAAGAAGCCCGACGATCGCTTCCGGAACGCGATGGACGTCAAAGCAGCGCTCGAAGCGTGCATGGAGACGTTGAAGGCGCGGCACGATGTCTCGCTCGAGATGAGTCCGGACGAGGTCGCCGACCTGCTCGCGGGGGATGACGCGCCCGTCGAGGGCGCCGCGACCCTGCAGCTTTCGACGGACATGATCGCCAAGGCGATGGCGGCCGAAGGGCTCCTCGGCGGCCCGATGCCGCGCACGTCGCAGCCCCCCCGGCCCTCGCCGAGCGTGGCGCCGACCACGCCCCCAGCGCCGAAGTCGAGCCCGGCGCCGGCCGCGGAGGTCGCCCGCGCGGCCAATCCGGCCTCCGGTGCACACCGCCTCCCGTCGGCGACACCGAGTCAGGCGACCGCCGCCCGTCGCGATCCGGCCGCACAGTCCAACGCGCTCATGACCGGCCCGACGACGGCTTTCAAGGACGCCAACGAGCCGGCGGCACCCAACCGGAACCTGGTCCTGGTCGTCGCCGTGGCCGCAGCCGTCGTCGCCGGCCTCGTGACGTTCCTGGTCCTGCGCTGAAGGGGCGTCCGCGCCGTCCTCCGAGCGGCGTGCCAGGCAGCACCAGTGGGCGTGCGGATGTACGGCACCTGGGACGGCTCGTGGCTGTCGCCGAGGTACCGCCCAAGCGGTCGGGGGTCCCCGTTGCGCAGCGGCTCGGGATGGCTCGACCCGCGGAGCCGGCGGGCGAGTCTCTGGCAGGCGTTCAGTCGCGCTCGGCCGTGAAGAGCTCGTAGGCGGACCAGAGTCGCACCGGCAGTCGTGCCCGGATGGCTGCCCGCCGGGTCGCGGCCAGGGCCGCCGCCAGGTCCCTGGGCCCCGTCGCGCTCGCCGAAGCGCGGGCGAGTTCGAAAAGGAACTCGCCCTCTTCGTCGACCGAGAACTGGCGCGCCAGGACGCCGCCCCGGACGCCACCGAGCAGCGAGCCGACGACCTGGCGCCCGGCCGGCCCGTCGATGGGTCCGAAGAGCATGACGGCGACCGCCCCTGCGGCGCGCAGGGCGGCCGTGACCTCGGCGACCGGTGTCGCGGGCGCATCCTCGCGCAGGGCGAGCGTGGCGCCCGGGCCGAGTTCGGCGACGACGTGGACGAAACGCGCCGGCCCGAGGGTCTCGACGAGGCGGTCGGAGTGGAGGTCGTCGCCCGTCGCGACCGAAACGGCCTCGTAGAGGCCGCCCCGCTCCAGGACGCTCAACCGGAGATCTCGGCCCGTCGCGTGATCACCGGCGATGACGGCCCGCGCGGGCAACTCGACCCCCTCGCCCGAAGGCGGACGGAGCGGGGCATGCCGCGCGACGGACAGTTCGAAGCGCTCGCACAGGAAATTCTCGCCGAGAAGCACGGAGAACGGCAGCGACCAGAGCGGCCCGTCCGGGACGATCTGCAGCGCGACGACGCCCTCGAGGGCCCCCATCGCCGGACGAACGAGGAGCGAGAACAGCGCCTGCGCACACCCGAGGAAGTCCTTGCGGTGGTCCTCCCCGGCCCGTACCAGGCGGAGGCACTCTGCGATCTGGCCCTGGAGTTCGGCTGTCCCGGCCCCAATCCGGACGACCCGCGGCGGCGTGCCGTCCGATCGTTGCACGAATGCCAGCGTGCCGTTCGGCGCAACGCGATAGGAGAGCACCGCGGCGTCTGAATCGAGGCCGACGTGGGCACCGGTGCCGGGGCGCCCGAGCGCCTGCAGGCGTTCCACCACGGTCGCGGGCGGCACCTCGGCGCCGAGGCCGCGCCGCCGCCGGCTTTCGAAGTCTGCGCGATGCCAGGCACGGACCTCGGTCGACAGCTCCGGTTCGACGAAGACGGGCTCGTCCTCGACGCACCGGCGGCGCTCCGCGACGCACAACTGATGGAGCAGGGCGGACTTGCCATCGGACAGGAGTCGCTCGATGAAGGGTTCGATCGACTGGCGGCGCGGCACGGGCACACACACGTCGAAGTCGCTGCCGGCGTCCGGGACGTCCCCCGGTCGGCTCGCTTCGGCGAATCGCCTCAGATGGACGTCCATGCGGCCCGCATCCGCCGACGTGTCGTGCCAGGCCAGCGCCGCCGCGAGCTCGCAGGTACGCCGGACTTCGCCGGCCGCCCCGCGCGCCGCCTCGGCGGCGGCGAGGCTGAAGCCGGCGGGGGCTGCCGGTCGCTGCACCGGATCGAGGGCGGCCTGGCGGGCGCGATACAGCAGCGCGCAGGCAAGCGCCTGCGGCTCCTGGAGGACGGTCGCAAGTTCGACCGCTCGATCGGCGGCGCCCGATTCTCCGAGCCGCGCCCGGGTCAGCTCGACCCACAGGAGCGCCGACTGGTGGGCCGCCGCAGGCAGATAGACCCGCGCGAGCGCGAGCAGGTCGCGCGCGAGGGCCGCCGTGAAACGCGCTTCGGTCTCGTTCGTCGACCACTGGACCCGGGCGAGGCCCGCCAGCGCCCGAGCCACCCACGGCAGACGGTCCGCGCCGTCCTCGGCGATCGACTCTCCAATCAGGTGGGCGAGATCCACCGCACGCCCGGCCCGGGTGGCCCCCGGCAACGAGACCTCCGCAGCGTCCGTGTAGAAACGAACGGCACGGGCAGCGTCGTCGTCCCGCTCGGCGAGATCCCCGGCCGCCAGCAGAAGGCGCGCGGAGACCGTGACGTCGCTGTACGCACATCGCTGGGCCCGGCTCAGGAAGGGCGTCAGCGCCGCCTGGGCGTCGGTCGGCTGGCCGCACTGGCGATGCGCCAGCGCCCGCCACAACGCGCAGTGCGCCTCGACCTCGGCGTCCTCGGCATTGCCCCCCCCGCGGACGCGACGGACGTGGATCCGGTCGACCACACGCGCCGCCAACGCGATGACGTGTTGCCATTGCGCCCGCGCAAGCCGCTCGCGTCCGGGCTCGCGGGACAGCCCCGCGGCAAGCGCTGCGTGCAACTCCAGGGACGTCCGGAGTCGCCGTTCGAGGGGCAGACCCGGGGTGTATTCGAGACGCTCGGGCAGCCCCCCCTCCTCGAGGCGCAAGAGTCCGATCTGCAATTCGGCGGCGAGGCCGGGCGCACAGGTCCGGGCACGCTCGAAGGCGAGCCCGAGCGCTTGATGGGCTGCACCGCGGTCGCCGGCGTCCCAATGCCGCCGGCCGGTCTCGACGAGTGCGAGCGCCTCGTCGACCGCGCCGGGTTCCGGCTCTGCGGGTTGGAGCGCCTGGAGCAGACCGGGTCCCGGCTGCGAGAGCAGGACCCGGGCCGCGTCGACCGGCTCGAGCATTGCCAACGCAACGGGCGACATCTCGGGGAACGTCTCGCCCGCAAACGCGTCGGCCGCAGACGGTGGCCGCGGCGCCGCGAACTGAAGCGCAGCCCGAGTCAGGCGCGCCTCGATCTCCGGCTCGAGGCCCCGCAGGGCCGCCGGAAGCAGTCGCAACACCCCTTCTGCCACCTGGACGACCGTCGCGGAGGCAGGCGGCGCCACGGCACCGAGGGCCTCCGCGAGCGCCGCGACGGCGCGGGGTACGAGCGCACGCTCGTCGGCCTCGACGGCCGCCAGCACGCGGTTGTATCGCAGCGCGACGAGGCCTTCGACGAACCCGAAGCGCGCGTACGTCCCCTCGATGGACTCCCAGCCCCGCTGTGCCTCGGCGAGCTGCCCCCGGGCGAAGGCCTCCTGCGCACGGGCCTTTTCGCGATCGAGCGTGTCGAGATCCATGGGCGGGCTCATGCGTCCTCTCCACCGGCGGCGCGCGCGTCGATGGCGCGTCGGAGTTCGGTCGGGTTCACGGCAGCCATGGCTTCCGGGTGATCGGGGCAGATTTCGAGCACCGCCCGCCAGGCGGCCTCCGCCTCGTCGAGCGCGCCGAGCGCGGTCTGCGCCACGGCCCGACCGACCCGTGCCTCGACGTCGTCGGGACACAGCGCGAGGATGGCCTGCCAGCGCGCAAGCGCGGCGGCGGGATTCGCTGCGGCATGCTCCTGCGCCACGACGCGATACAGGAGGACCTGCTCTGCGAGGCTCGGCACGTGGACGGGAGCGAGTCCGAGGGCGCGGAGGCGCCCCGTCGTCAAAGACGCATTCGGTTGTGTGTCGAACAGCGCCGGCGGCTCTCCGGGGGGCGCTGACGCCGGTTCGGGGGCCAGGAAGCTGAAGGCACCGGCGGCGGGCGGCCGGTCGCCCGCCGCGTCCGGCATGGGCGGCCCGCCCACGCCATCGACGAGCTCGTCGGACACCTCGACGGTCGTCGTCGCGTCCTTGCGACGGAACAGGGCGTTCCACCATCTCTGTTTCCCAGCCACGCACGCCTCCCGGCACCGATGTCGACGGGCGGATTCAACACGGATGAGCGCACTTTCACAACACACTTTCCCGTGTGGCATCGCCGAGTTGGATTGCGTAGCATCCCGCGGCCCGCGGTCGGCCCCCGACGAGCGGACTCCACTGACTGACGCCCTGACCCCTGGTTCGATGAGGAGCAAGCATGGCCCCCGATCCGACGTCCCTGATCGAGTTGGCGACCGCGTACTGGGGCAGCGCCACGCTGATCGCCGCCGTCCGCCTCAAGGTGCCCACCGCGTTGTCGGCGGCCCCTCGCACGGCCGCCGAGGTCGCCGCGGCGATCGGCGCCGATCCGGTCGCGACGGACGCGCTGCTCGCCGGGCTCGTCGCGCTGCGACTCGCCGTCAAGGTCGATGCTGAGCGGTTCGCCAATGCCCCGTCCGCGGATGCGTTCCTGGTCGAGGGACGCCCCGGATACCTCGGACCGGCGCTGCTCTACAACGGCGACGTCTACCCGCTCTGGGCACGCCTCGACACCGTCGTCCGGACCGGGCACGTCGACTCCGCCCCGGACGCGTACCTCGGCGACGACGCCCAGCGGACGCGCAACTTCGTCTACGGGATGCACCATCGCGCCCTCGGCGTGGGTCGGGCCGTGGCAGCCTGCATCGACCTCGCCGGACGACGACGTCTGGCGGACATCGGCGGCGGCCCCGGCACGTATGCGTCCCTGCTGACGGAGAAGACGCCCGGGCTGACCGCCTTCGTCCTCGACCTTCCGGGTGTCGTGGCCATCGCCCGCGAAATCGTGGCCTCGCTCGGCGCGAGCGATCGGGTCACCTGCACGCCGTTCGACTACTACGCCGATGCCCTGCCCGGCCGTTTCGACGCCGCACTGATTTCCGGCGTGCTGCACCGAGAGCAGCCCGACGGCGTCCGGGCCATCTTCGCCAAAGTCGCCGCAGCCACGGAGCCGGGCGCCGTCCTCTACATCAGCGACGTCATGCTCGACGACGACCGGGCCGGACCGCTCTTCGCCACGATGTTCGCGCTCAACATGCGGGTCCTCGCCCACGACGGGCGCTGCCACAGCGTTGCCGAGCAGCGCGCCTGGCTCGGCGAGGTCGGCTTCGAGGTCACCGAGGTCCGGCGCCTGCCCGCGCCCATCCACTACACCGTGATCCGCGCGGAGAAACGGACATGAGGTGCCGTCCCGCCCTCGTGGCGATCGCCCTGCTCATCGGGGCTTGCTCCCCGCCACAAAGCGAGACGTCCGGCGGCGGCAAACGTCCCCGGGTGCCCGTCCCGGCGTCCGCTGCGGCCGCAGCGGCAACGCGTCCGCCGAAGATCACGCTGCCTCCGCCCATGGCGCCACCGCCGAAGCCCGACGGGCAGCCACAGTCCCCGGCCGACCTCACTGCGCTGGCGCGGGCGGCCGCGGAGGGCAAACCCGTCCAGAAGGCCGGCGCGCCGTCGATCGAGGTGCTCGACGAGAACAGACGCAAGATCGGCGAGACCATCGTCGACCGTGCGCGACGGCGCATCGAGATCCCGGCGAAGGTGAACATGGTTCAGGGCATTCTCGAGTACATGTCCTGCGCCTCGAACGGGAAGCTCCACGAGTCCGTCCTCGAACAGCTCGACCGGGGCAGCCACCTCCATCTCGCGTTGTTGCTCCTCGACCAGATGCCCTCGGAGTCGGTCCTCGACGAGAAGACCGGCCCGCGCGTCGTTCGACAGGGCTCGCCGCTCATCGTCAGCGTCGAGTATGCCGATCCGAAGACGGGCAAGCCCGTCCGTCGGTCGGTGGAGTCGTTCTTGTACAGTCGCAAGCGCAAGGGCCCCCCGAAGCAGGTCGACTGGGTCTTTCAGGGGAGCACTTTCTGGAACGGCGACTACTCGGCCGACACGAGCAAGAGCATCGTCGGCCTGGTGCCCGATCCCACGACGGTCATTGCTGCCGCGGGCAATGAGGGCAACCCGTACCAGGGCATGGAGGGTTTCGAGGTCAACACCAAGGTCATCCCCCCGAAGGGCACGCCGATGACCATCGTGGTCGAGCCGGCGCCCTCCGCGGCCCCGAAATGACTCAGGTCGAGTGAAACCATCGCCCGAAGCGGCGTCCCGCGGCGGCAAGGCCGACGATGATGCCAGCGACGATCGGGGCGCCCGCACCGATCGCGATGGCCGCGTCGACCAAAGCGATGCCGAAGATGCCCGCCATCACGGCACCGCGCACCGCGCCACCCCCACCGCCCCAGGCCCGGCGCACGGGTCGCCACAGAAACACGGGGGCGGCGAGGGCGGCCCACGCGCCCGACGCCGATGCGACGCCGGCCAGGGCGGCGACGGCGGGGGTGATGGACAGGACGACGAGCGCGACGAGCGCCGCGCGGAGACCCGGCCCGGGCGTCCCGGAGACCTCATGCCGCGAGACGCCGGTCAGCGCCGCGACGTAAAGAAGCGTGCCGACGGGGACGAGGCAGGCGTGGATGGGTGGCGGCGCGACGAGGCCGGCCGCCGTCACCCCGATCATGGCGTTTCCGTAGCGACAGAGCCCCATCGAGAGCGGGCCGAGCGGACCCGACTTCAATAAGCCGTTATACAAGTATGTCGCGGCAATCGTCGCGAGGCAGGTGGCACCCGTCGCCCACCCGCCGCCGAGGACGGAGAGCGCAAGTCCGACGAGTTGCAGGCCGACGATCCACGTCCAGGCCGCGCGAACGCCGATGCGCCCCGATGGGATCGGCCGCTGAGGCCGCTCCACGCGGTCCACCGCGAGATCGAAGACGTCGTTCGCCGCCATCCCTGCGGCGTAGATGCAAACGCTCGCGGCGACGACAGCCAGTCCCGGGAGCACGAACTCGACCGCCGGACGACCGCCTGAAACGAACGCGCCCCCGAGCGCGAGTCCGGCGAGGACGTCGGCGGGGGCCGTGAAGACCGCCGGCAGCCGGATCAGCTCGAAGAACGCCCTCATGCCCGGCCGGCGGTTGCCCACTCGAGCAGGGCCTCGTCCTGACGAACGAGCCGCTGCTCGTCCGTCCCCATCGGGTCCTTGAAAAACGACGCCAGCGCGGCGAGCACACCGCGCTCGCCCCGCGACTGAGCCAGGGAGGTGAACCGGACCAGGTCGAGGACGAGGGGCGCGGCGAGGAGCGAATCCACCCCGTTCCACGTGAACTGCATGGACATCCGTCCGCCGAGGAAGCCCTGGAAGTGGATGTGATCCCACGCGATCTTCCACTCGCCGAGGCTACCGACGTAGTCGATCCCCACGCGCGTCTGCGGGGCATAGCCGAGAATCTTGGGCAGCAGGTGATCCTTGCTGCGGATCTTCGACGCCTTGTGCGCCGGATCCTCCAGCACCCGACCGTCTTCATTCCCGAGGATGTTCTGTCCGAACCAGGACATGACAGGCAGATTCCGGCGGGCGAAGAGTTCGGAGAGGACGGACTTGACCAGGGTCTCCCCCGTCTTGCCGTCGGAGCCCGCGTGCACGGCGCCCCGCTCGATGGCGAGCGCCTCCAGCGCCGGGAGTCGTGACCCGACGCTCGGCGTGAAGTTGACGTAGGCGTCGCCGCCCAGGAACGCCGCGGCCGCGTACAACGCGCTCGCCGGCAGGGCAGAGGTCCCGCTTGCGAGCTCTGCCTCGAGGGCCGACCAGGTCTCCCAGGCCGCGCGGGGGGGGGGCGGCGGCTCGGTGCTCGCGAGATTGACGACGACGAGCCGCGAGAGCCCGTGGCGGGCCCGGAATTCGTCCAGATCCCGCCGAATGGCAGCGATGGCGTCGGCGTCGCTGTCGACCGTCAGCACGGCGTCACCGGCCGCCTCGACCTGAGGTCCCGCGCCGCGGGTCACCCCTGGTCGGATCGCTGCGTCGATGGCCGCCAGATCCGGGACGAGCTGCTCGGCAAGGCCGTAGACCCCGCAGGCCGGCAGGATGGCGGCGGCCACCTCGCCGAGGGGAGCCCGCCGGATCTCGTGGCCACCGAAGACGAAGTCCTCGACGGGGGGCAGCGACAGTCCGGCGAAGCCGGGTCGATCCGAGACCAGACCGATTGTCGGTGCGAGCCCGCGGGCGGCCGCGCGCTGCCCCGCAATGGTGACCGTCGCGATGCTGCCGCGCGCGCCGATGAGCCAGACCCCTGTCGTCATTTCGAACTCAAGCTCCTCGAACCGGCGCTCGCGCGCCATCCAGTCGCGGGCGAAGGTGATCATGGGCGCGACGGGCGGCCTCGTCCGCCCGGTCCGCGCAGGTGTACAGCTCGACCGTCACACCGCCCGAATAACCGGTCGCGGCGAGTGCCCGGAAGATCGCGTCGAAGTCGACGTCCCCTTCCCCGGGAATGCGGTGGTGATGCTTGCCGCCGCGGATGTCTTCCACGTGAAGATTCCAGATGCGACCCGCGAGCCGCTCGATGCTCGCGACCGGATCCTCTCCGACACACAGGGCGTGTCCGATGTCGAGGTTCGCCCCGAGCGCGGGGTGTCCGACGGCATCGAACAATGCAAGAACCTCGTCGGTCCGCTCGACGAGCAGGGCCGGCTCCGCCTCGATGCCAATCCGGATCCCCCGCTCCGCCGCGTACTCGCAGAGACTCCGAAGCGACGAGGCGAAGTGCTCGAGGCCGCCTTCGGGACCGACATGCGCCTGGGTTCGACCGCTCGTCACGCTGACGGTCGGACTGCCGACCGCCACGGCGAGATCGACGGCTGCTCGTGCGTGGGCGAGCCGGCGAGCCCGAACGGCCGGGTCGGCGTTGCTCAGAGCAGGCTCGAAGACGGGCTCGGGGGGCACCTCCGGCCACAGGCAGACGGCGGTGTTGGCGTTCACGTTGCTGACCCTCAGATCGAGGGCCGCCAACTGCCGCCGCAAGCGTTCGTGGACCGCCGGGGCGTCCGCCGGCCGCCAATGCGGCGCGTCCGCGAGCACCTCGACGCCGTCGAAACCGGCCGACGCGATGCCCCGAACGGCGGCTTCCAGGTCGACACGGGTGAAACCATTGGTGCTGTACGCGAGAAACACGGGCGAAAACTACCACACCCCACGCCGTTGCCGACGAAATCCCTGCGCGGGCGCGACGCGCTGCGTCAGATCATCGGCGCCAGACCGAGCTGTGCCCGAAGAGCGTACAGCTCGTCGTCGACGAGCCACCGCGCAAGCGCGCGGATTCGCGGCACGCCCGCCAGGCGCTCGGCGTTCGTCCCCCCAGGTGGCTCCGTGCCGAGGCGGCGCAGGACCGACGAGGCCGGCGCCATGGTGCCCGCACACAGCAGACCCACGCGATCCGCCGTCTCTTCGATCGCGCCGAGCGCCGCCCCGAGGTCGAGCCCCGGCAACATCCGCCGGAGATCGGGCAGCCTCGTCTCGAGAGCGCGTTGCATCCGGGGGTCGAGCAGGCCGCCCACCTGTTCGAGCCGCTGTTCGATCTCCTCCGGCCCGGGCCCGCCCGCATCCGCCGGACGCCAACCGTCGAGGCAGACGAGCGTCTCGAGGAGCGTCCGGACGGCGCGCCATTCCCAGGACACCAGCCCGGCCAGCCGGCGGGTCCCGAGCTCGATTCCGCGCGCCACCAGAAACGCGTGCTCGGCCGCGCCGAAGCGATCGACGGCACCGGCGCCGAAGACGAGCATCGGGGGCCAGGCGTCGGTGTAACGGACGCCGTCACCCAGGGTCCGGTCGGTCAGTACTCGAACGTCGTCGACCCCGAGGCACTGCCCGCATCTGCGCGCCGTTGCCTCCAGCTCGGCGGTGTTGACCTCCCGCGTCGGAACGGTCGGCGGCGCGCCGAAAAGGCGTGGCAGGGCCCGCGCGACGACGACGAGGAGCTCGTCGAGCATCGGAACCTCGCGGGGGCTCCGCAGGCGCAGGCGCAGTGCGGTATCCAGCGGGCGCGCGGGCCAACGGACGATGTGGTCCGTCATGCCACTGACGAGAGCATGCTCCGGCGGACCGGCCTCCCCGAGCACACCGAGCCAGATCGCGAGCTGCCAGGCTCGGTCCCACGCGCCCATGCGGCGGCTGACGTCGCACAGCCGACGGAGCGGCTCGGCCGCGAAGGGATCGTGGGCCACCAGCGCGACGAGGTGATTGGCGGCCCGGTCGAGGGCGTCGTCTCCGGCGGCGAGCGCGCCGGCGAGGAGTCCGCGTGCCTCGAGGTCGTCGGGGTTCTCCTGAACGAGTCGCTCCAGCTCGCCGACGGCGCGCGCGGGATCGTGGGGCAAGACGAGCCTGGCCGCGCGTCGCCGGAACGCGCCGAGATCCGTCGCGGGCGCCCCACGCCGGGCGAGCGCTTCGAGGACGGGCACCAGCGTCTCCACGAGCGCCGCCGTCTCGCCCCGTGCTGCGCGATGCTCCGCCACCGCCAGCGCGATCCCCGGTTGCGCCGGCTCGAGACCGAGAGAGGCTTCCCACGCGAGGAGCGCCGCGTCCGCTCGCCCACGTCCAGCCTCCACCTCGCCGATGCGGGCGAGCACCCGCGCTTTGTCTCCGTCACCGGAAACGGCGAGCGAGGCGCGGCGCAACGCATCGAGGGCCGCCCCCACATCCGCCGAGGCTTCGCAGATCCGGGCCAGGCGGAGCCACGCGTCGACGTCCTCGGGGAAAGCCTCCAGGATCCGGTCGAGGCAGGCACGGGCGCGCATCGGATCGGGTTGTTTTTCCTCGAAGATCGCCGCGAGCCGGTACCCGACGGCACGCCGCAGTTCCGGGTCCTCGGAGACATCACGGAGCTGCTCGTAGACGGCGGCCGCCTCGGTCCAGTCCTCTTGCTCGGCGTAGAGATCGGCGAGTCGTTGCAGGATCGCCGGCGTCTGGTGCGGCGCCTGCTTCAGTGCGAGGTTCAGCGCCCGCACCGCCTGCTCCGGGGATCCGAGCCGCCGGACGTAGAGACCGGCCGCTTCGACGAGCATTTCGGTCGCCCGCTCCGGGGCGGCCGCGGCACGCTGCTCGAGGACCCGGACGACGTCGGCGTGGCGGCCCAGGCGCTCGCCGACGCGCTGCAACCCGGCCCCCGCCTCCTCGTTCTGCGGCTGGCGCTCCAGGGCGGCGGCGAATGCCTGAAAAGCGCCGTCGAAGTCGCTTTTGCGCTGCTCGCGGATCCGCGCCGCGACGAGGTGCAGCTCGGTGGCCGCCTCGGCATCCGCCGTCAGGCGCGCCTCGATCTCCGTCCAGCGCAGCGCGTCGTCGCCGCGGGCCAGCGCCGTGCAGAGGCCGCGCAGCGCCCGTGCGACCGGCAGATTGCCGGGATCGATGCGGGCCGCCTGTTCGAGGGCCGAGGCGGCCTCCGTGGGTCGATCGAGCGTCTGCAGAATCTCCGCCCTTCGCAGCAGGATCGTGACCTGGTCGCGCGGCTCCGCGGTGGCCTCGAGGCGCCGCTCGAGGACCCACAGCACGGCCTCGTGATCGTGGCGGAGCGTCCGGAGTGCTTCGAGACGGTCGAGGGCTTCCAGGGAGGTCGGATCGAGCGCGAGGACCTGAACCCAGGCCGCATCGGACGCGGCCGGGTCGTCGAGGAAGTCGGCCCGGAGCCTCGCTTCGGCGAGTCGGTACTCGAGGCGATCCTCCGGTGTGCTCACGACGTCGGCGAGGCGCCCGAGGACCCGGGCGAGATCGGACGGCGCGTGCGTCGACCGGTACAGGCGTTCGAGGTGCAACAGCGCCCCGACGTGCGGATGGACCGGCGTCAGCGAGAGCGCGCGTTCGCACGCCTCGACCGCCTCGACGTCGAGATGGAGCCGATCCGCACAGACGTGGGCCACCTGAACCCAGGCATCGGCCGCCGCCGCGGGCTCGGTGCGGGTTTCGGCGAGGCGTCGCAGCGCCGCCGCGAGTTCATGGTCGTCCCCGCGCTCCTCATGGACCGCGATGAGCGGCACCAGGGCCACCTCGGCACCAGACTGGAGCGAAACCGCGCGCTGGAGGGCCTCCGCCGCGAGGTCGAGATGCCCCATGCGGTGCTGATACAGCGCACCGAGGCGGCAGAACATCGCCGCGCGGGCGTTGGGATCGACGAGGCTCTCCGCCTCGGCCGCGAGCGCCTCCGCCTCGTGCGGCAGGTCCCCGGTTTCGACGAAGAGGGCCTGCAACGCCCGAATCGCAGGGAGGTGCCCGGGGACGAGCTCGAGCACCTTCTCGAAGGCGCGCACGGCCTCGGCGGGCTCGGCGAGCTGATCGCGAAGGACCACGCCGATCTTGAAGTGGAGCTGAGCCGTGTCCGAGACGCTCCGGCTGATCTCGAGCTCCCTTCGATACATCGAGATGAGCTCCTGCCAATCGCCTGCGGCGTGGAGGATGCGCCCCATCGACTGGAGTGCCGGCAGGAACCGTGGGCTCAGGGCGAGCGCGCGCTCGAGAAAGCGCCTCGCCTGGGCGGCGTCGCCGAGCGCCCGATCACACGTCTCGGCGCATTGAACGAGGAGCGAAAGCAGCCGCGCCTCGTCGCGGGTCGACTCCATTTCCTGCTCGAGTGCGACGAGCAGCTCAGCGTGGAGACCGAGGCGCTCGGTCAGGCGAACGACGTGCCGGCGGGCCGCGCTGTGCTCGGGCCGCAGCGCGAGCACCTCGCGCCAGGTCAGGAGGGCGGCGTCCGGTGTGTTGAGGACCCCGGCTTGAAGCTCACCGAGTTCCTCGAGGGCGACGAGCCGTTCCTCGGGCGCTTCGGTGCGACCGGCTTCGAACGCGAGCGCCTCGGCGAGGCCGACCACGTCACCGGCCGCTCGCAACACGCGCAACAGCGCTTGTGAGGCGTGGAGGAACCCCGGCGTGTGGAGCAGCGCCTCTCGGTACCAGTGCGCGGCATGAGCCAGGTCGCGCAGGCGGTGCTCCGCGAGCTCACCCATCTTGAAGAGCTTGTTTGCTCGCGCCCGCGGTTCTTCAATCTGAGCGAGTTCCCCCGCATACACCTGCAGAAGCCGGTACCACTCCCCCCGCCGCGAAAGCAGGCGCCCGAGCGACTCGAGCGCCGTCGCTTCGGTCGGCTGACTCTCGAGGAGCCGCGTCAGCGAGGTGATCGCGCCCTCCTCGTCGTCGAGTCGATTGAGCTGCAATTCGGCGATGCGGGAGAGGAGCCGGACGCGCACGGAGACATCGCGCGTCACGCCCGAAAGGCGCTGGAGCGTGCTCACGGCAGCGGCGGCGCGGCCGTCCCGATCATGAATCTCGGCAAGGAGTTCCAGCGCCGGCGCGCACCACGGATCGGCCGCCAGCGCCTGCTCGAGGAGACCGACCGCGCGGTGGTTGTCGCCGAGCTGGTCGGCAATGAGCCGTGCCGTCTCGGTCATCCGCTCCGCGCGGGACATCGATGCTTCGAACCGATGGGGCGCCGACTCCAGGAGGTTCACCAGGGCCTCCCAGCGGCCGGCGCGTCGATGCGCCCGAGCGAGCAGATCGACGACCTCGGAGTCATCCGGCGCCAGCGCGCGCGCAGACTCCAGGAGAGCGACGGCGTGCTCGTCGTTGGCCCGCCGACCGAGCCGAACCGCCGCCGCATCGCACAACAGCCGCACGACGAACGCCGGATCCCGGCTCTGTGCGGCCTGGCGTTCGAGACAGGCGGCCAGGCGAGCGGCGTCGCCCGCGGCGGCGGCGAGCTGCGCCAGCGCCCGCAACGCGGCCCGGTGGTCCGGTGCGAGCTCGAGCGCGGCCTCGTAACACTGGCGGGCAGAGGCCGGCTCATCACAGCGGAGGTAGACCTCCCCCTTCTCGACGAGAAGTCGCGCGCGGCGACCCGGGTTCGGATCGGCGCGAAGCTCGGCGTCCAGCAGGCTGATGACCATCGGCCAACGACCGGCCCGCGCGAAGACACCGCGCCCTGCACGCAGCGTGGGCAGGTGGAACGGATCCGCCCGGTGAGCGCGCTGATAGGCGGCGACGGCGCGACGCTCGTCGCCGAGGCGGGTCTCGTAGATACGCCCGATCTCGTAACAAAGGGCTGCTCGCCTGCGCGGGTTGACCAGCGCAGCGACCTCCCGCTCATAGGCCGCCAGCGTCTCGACGAGGCGGTCCCACTCCGCCTCGGGCATCTGCGCAGCGAGCGTCTCCGGCATTCTGCGGGTCCCGGGTTCGTCCGGGGCGAGGGCCGTCGGAGCCTGGGTGAGTTCGGCGGAGAACCAGCCCTCGTCGACGTCGATGTCCAGCTTGCCCGACACGGTCCGCTCTCCGGGGCCCGGGGCCCGACAGGGGCGCTGTGCGCCGCGAAGTCGCCGGCCGGCGCCCTCCGACGCTCACAGGCGACGTTGTGTGCTGCCTGCTAACACTCGCCGGCGCCCGCGACAAGGGGCCCGGTGCACGGGGGCTCAGTGGATGGACGGGGGGCGGCCCTGATACGGATCGTGCATGTCGCGGGGCGGACGCAGGTCGTGGGCGATCTCGACGTCCTCCGCCATGTCCGCGACCTCGAGTCCGGCGAGGTCGCGCATCCGCCGGGCCTGTTCGCGTCGTCGGCGCCGCCAGGCGAACACGAGAAGCGCACCGATGAGGACCCAGAAGGACGTACCGACGACGACGATGGGGATCCAGCCCCACCAGAACGTCAACCCCTCGCGCCACTCCGCCTCCAGCGTCGACAACGAACGCCCGTAGACCTCGGCCAGCACGGCCTCGAAGGGCTCCGGCCTCGTGCCGAGCGCACGAATGAACGCTTTGAAGCGCGCCTCCCCATACCGCGTCGCCAGGAAGCCGACGAAGTGAACGGACTGTGCGTAGCCGACCCCGATCCGGCCACCGCCCGGGGGATAGGCCCCGTCGAGTGCCGAGAGCGGCAGGAGTCGGTCGACCAGGGCCGCCTCGGTCAGCAACCAGATGCGCTCGAAAGCGACGGGCTCGGACTGGCGGATGGCCAGGCCCTCCGAGAACCAGATCGGCGCGCGTCCGGGCCCGGCCAGACTGCCGAGCGCGACGTGGGAGATCTCGTGCTGGGCGGTCGTCAGCAACTCCTCGGCGGGGACGTCCGCCCGCAGAAAGATGGTCCGGTGTCCCGGAAACGCCAGACCCGCGGCCCACTCCGGCGGGCGACTGCCGGGGTGACGCCGGGCGACCGCGCTGAACATGTCCCGCTCGTCGGGCATGAGGGTGACGATCGTCTGTCCCTTGGCATCCGCACCGAGCTCGCCATAGATGCGGCCGTGCCAGGTCTCGATCTGGTCCACGAGGCGCTGGGCGAGGCCGGCGAGGTTCGGCGGATACTCGAGCCGGTAGTGGGCGGTCTCGAGCACGTCGAGCTCCGCCTCCGCCCGCGCGCCCCGCCCGGGGACGAGAGCCAGGAGGAGGCCGAGGAGCAGGCTGGCGAACATCCGCCTCATGGCGACGCCTCCGGGAGGTGCGGCCCGAGGCGCGCGGTGAGTTCTTCGGCGGACAGACCCCGAAAGGCAACCGACTTTTCTCGCGCCGAATGACCGCTGATTACCTCGACGTCGCCCCGCGCGACCCCGACGAGTTCCGCGAGGAAATGCATGAGCGCATCGTTGGCCGCCCCCTCGACGGGCGGCGCGGTCAGCGCAATCCGGAGACGGTCGCCGTGGAAGCCTTCGAGACCCGCGCGTCGGGCACGGGGCTGGACGCGTACCCGGAGGACCGCGCCCTGCTTTCCGGACGTGATGTGTGGCGTCGCCACGATCAGGTCCGGCGGCCCGGTGACGGACGCGCGTCGAGGCCCGCGGACAACGACTCGCGGTCCTCGTCGATGGCCGCTTGCGTGTCGAGCAGACGCCGGTGGCTCTCCAGGATGGATCGAATCTCGACCACGAGCCGCGCCTTCTGCCGCCGCAGGTCGCCGATCTCGCCATTCAGCGAGACGCTGCGCTCCTGGGCGTCGAGGACGATGCGCTGTGCCTTGAGCTGCGCCTCGGCGGCGACGAGTTCCGCCTCCTTCTTCGCGGACTCCTTGATCTCGTCGGTCATGCGCCCGGCCGAAACGAGCGCCTCGCGCAACTGCGCCTCGTGCTCCCGGAACTCGGCGATCTGCGCGTCCTTGCGCCGAATCTCCTCTTTGAGACCGTTGTTCTCGCGGAGGAGCTCTTCCATCTCGCGCGAGACGAGATCGAGGAACCGGTGGACCTCTTCGGGATCGCAGCCGCGGAAGACCCGCTGGAACTGCTGCTGGTCGACGTCGAGCGGGGTGATCTTCACGTTCTCTCGAGCTCCCGGGAACGGTCTGCTGCTGCAGCGACGGCGTCGAGGAGCGCGCCGCGGAATGCGCGCGACTCCAGAACCTGCAGACCGCGGATGGTCGTCCCGGCCGGCGAAGTCACCTCGTCTTTCAGCGTGGACGGCACCGCGCCGGGAACCCCGGCCAGCGCCGCCGCTCCGGCAAAGGTGTGCACGACGAGCCGCCGCGCAAGGTCTCGCGGCAAGCCCGCCGCCACCCCGCCGTCCGCGAGGGCCTCCATCGCGGCGAAGAGGAAGGCCGGGCCGCTCGCGGACAGGGCCGTGACCCCGTGGAACAGGGCTTCGTCCGGGATGGTGGTCACCTCCCCCACGACCTCGAAGAGCCGGACCACGCGGGCGATGTCCTCGGGCATCTCGTCCGGCGTCGCAAGGACGGCCGTGAAGCCCCGCCCGACGCGGCAGGCAGTGTTCGGCATCACCCGCACGAGCCGTGCGGGCGAGGCGACGAGCCGGGCGCGCGGCGTCCCGGCCACCGTGGAGATCAGCACCTGCCCGAGCTGAAACGACAGGGACGCCAGGAGTCTGGCCGCCTGCGCAGGCTTGACGGCGAGGATGATCGTGTCCGCCTCGGAGGCCACCTCTCCGGGGGTCGCCGGCCGCACCCCACGCCGAGCGGCGAGCGCCTGCGCCGTGACCGGATCGGCCACGAGCACCCGCTCCGGTTCGACGAGCCCGGCGTCCAGCCACCCGCCGAGGAGCGCCCCGCCGAGCTGACCGCACCCCAGAAAGCCGACCGTACCAAGGGCCAAAGGCACCATCGTCCCCGTCTCGAGAGAGTCACTCATCCGTTCGTCTCCGTCGTGTTCGTGCTGGGCGCCACGCTCGCCGCATGCCGCGGCCCGAAGAGCGCGCTGCCGATCCGCACGTGGGTCGCGCCCTCGGCGATGGCCTGATCGAAGTCGCCCGACATCCCCATCGAGAGCCAGGGCAGCGGTCGATCCGCCGTCGCATGTTCGTCCCGCAGGGCGCGAAGCGCGGCAAAGTGGCGGCGAGATTCGAAGAGAGGCCCGTCGGGCGGGACCGTCATCAGCCCGCGAATCGTCAGCGCCGAGCAGGACGAGATCGACGCGAGAAACGCGCCGAGTTCGCCGGGCGGAATGCCGGACTTCTGCGCCTCTTCACCCACGTTCACCTGAACGCACACGTCCAGCGACCGCCCGGCCCGGCGTGCCTCTCGATCGAGGGCGGTGGCAGCCGAACCGGAGTCGAGCGCGTGGACCGCCGCGACGAACGGCGCCAGGTATTTCGCTTTGTTGCTCTGCAGATGCCCGATGAAATGCCACCGCGCCGGAATCCGCGCGGCCTCCAGTTCCACGGCCTTGTCGCGCCATTCCTGCACGTAGTTCTCACCGATGTCCGGCACGCCGGCCGTGACCATCTCCGCGATCGCATGCGTGGACTGAGTCTTGCCGACGGCCACCAGCGTCACGGCCGAGGCCGAACGGCCGACCGCCTGCGCAGCGGCCGCCATCCGCGCGCGAATCCCCCCGACTCGCCGCAGGAGCGGTGTCCTTGCGGGGATCGCGCCGCTCGCCTCGAGCGCACTCAAGACGGGCTCGACGGGGAGGCCGACGACGGTATCGTATCGACCGTCGACGGTGGCGACGAAAGCCCCCGCCAGGCCCTGGATGCCGTACGCACCTGCCTTGTCCATCGGTTCGCCGCTCGCGACGTATCGGCGGATCTCGTCGGTCGAGAGTTCGCGAAACGTCACGCGAGTCCGGTCGACCCCGGTCAGCGGTTCTCCAAAGGGCCCTTGCACCGCAAACGCCGTCAGGACCTCGTGGGTGCGACCCGACAACGCGCGAAGCATGGCCTCTGCCTCGTGCGCGGTCGCCGGCTTCCCGAGGATCGCGCCTTCGAGCACCACGACGGTATCGGCCGCCACGACGGTCGAATCGGCCGGCGCGCCCCCGGAATGCCGGACCGCCCGGGCCTTCTCGGCCGCAATGCGCAGGGCATACGCCGCCGGGGCCTCGCCCTCGACGGGCACCTCCGGGAGGTCGGCAGGCAGGACGGCAGCAGCGACGTCGGCAGCGGCGAGCATGACCCGCCGACGGGGCGAGGCGGAGGCGAGAATCACCCGGGGCGGTGTGGACATCGGCAGCATCAAATCCAAGGCCAGGGGTGGTGTCAAAACTGTTGACAGTCTGATCGAACGTTCAGTACGAACCCGTCATACATGAATGTCCGTTCAGTGGAGTGCGCGGTATGAAGGGCCTCACGCGTCGTCAGCAGGAGATTCTCGACTACATCAGCACGTCCATCCAGGGGCGCGGCTATCCGCCGACGATTCGCGAGATCGGCAAGCACATGGGCATCCGATCGACGAACGGCGTCAACGACCACCTCAAAGCCCTCGAGCGCAAGGGTTTCCTGACGCGCGACGACCTGAAGAGCCGCGCGATCCGGCCCATCGGCGGCGAAGTCGAACCCGAGGAGGACGTCATCGCCTTCGAGGGCGCAACCGACGACGATCTGGTCGACGTCCCGGTCCTGGGCCGTGTCGCGGCGGGCGCGCCCATTCTGGCGGTCGAGGACGCCGAAGATCGCGTGCGCATCGACAAGGTCCTCCTCGGCGGACGTCGCGAAGTCTTCGCGCTGCGCATCTGCGGGGACTCCATGATCGAGGACGGCATCTTCGATGGCGACTTCGTCTTCATCGAGAAGACCCCGAGCGCGCGTCCGGGCGAGATCGTCATCGTCCTGATCGAAGACGAGGCCACCTGCAAGCGTTTCTACCCGGAGGGCGACCGCATCCGCCTGCAACCGGCAAACAGCGCCATGGCGCCGATCTACATCCACAAGAGCCACTTTCGGCAGACGCAGATCATGGGTCGCGTCGTCGGCGTCTATCGGCAGATCTGAAGCACGCCGGCGTCGGCGCTCCCTCGACCGGAGTGCTGGCACTCCCCCCCGCCGAGTGCTGAATACGCTTCATTTTCCCTCCTGATTTCAAGCATTTCCGAATCAGGCATTTTTTCGGGAACCGCCGCTTGACACCTCGGGCGACGTGATTAGAGTCCCCGCCGCTCGGGCCACTTCGCCCGGAAATCAAACCTGCGTTCAGCGACTCCAGGAGAGAGCATCATGAAGATTCGTCCCCTGTACGACCGCATCATCGTCAAGCGGATCGAGGCCGAGACCACCACCAAGAGCGGCCTCATCATCCCCGACACCGCCAAGGAGAAGCCCATCGAGGGCGAGGTCGTGGCGGTGGGCAACGGCAAGGTGCTCGACGACGGCAACGTCCGCGCGCTCGAGGTCAAGGCCGGCGATCGCATCCTTTTCGGCAAGTACAGCGGCACCGAGATCAAGATCGACGGGCAGGAGCACCTCATCCTCCGCGAAGACGAAGTCCTCGCGGTCGTCGAGCGCTGATTCACCCGGCTGAGCCCATTTCGCGACTCTCAACGAATCCAACCGAGACATCAGGAGCCCATCCATGAGCGCCAAGGAAATCGTCTTCAGCGACAACGCCCGCGCCGCCGTGCTGCGGGGTGTCAACGCCCTCGCCGACGCCGTCAAGGTGACCCTCGGCCCGAAGGGCCGCAACGTCGTCATCAACAAGAGCTTCGGCTCGCCCCTCGTCACCAAGGACGGCGTCACCGTCGCCAAGGAGATCGAGCTCGAGAACAAGCTCGAGAACATGGGCGCGCAGATGGTGAAGGAGGTCGCCTCCAAGACCTCCGACGTCGCCGGTGACGGCACCACCACCGCCACCGTCCTGGCCCAGGCGATCTTCCGCGAGGGCAGCAAGCTGGTGACCGCCGGCACCAACCCGATGGACCTCAAGCGCGGCATCGACGCCGCCGTGGCCGCCATCAGCGAGGAGCTCAAGAAGATCTCCAAGCCCACGCAGAGCCACACGGACATCGCCCAGGTCGGCACCATCTCCGCCAACGGCGACAAGTCGATCGGCGAGATCATCGCCCAGGCGATGGAGAAGGTCGGCAAGGAAGGCGTCATCACCGTCGAGGAGAACAAGGGCCTCGAGACGACGCTCGACGTGGTCGAGGGCATGCAGTTCGACCGCGGGTACCTGTCCCCCTACTTCGTGACCGACCCCGAGCGCATGGTCACCGAGCTGGACGACCCCTACATCCTGATCAACGAGAAGAAGATCAGCAACATGAAGGAGCTGCTCCCCCTCCTCGAGAAGGTGGCGCAGTCCGGTCGTCCGCTCATGGTCATCGCCGAAGACGTCGACGGCGAGGCCCTCGCGACGCTGGTCGTCAACAAGCTGCGCGGCACCCTCAAGGTCGCGGCCGTCAAGGCCCCCGGCTTCGGCGACCGCCGCAAGGCCATGCTGCAGGACATCGCCACCCTCACCGGCGGCGAGCTCATCAGCGAGGACGTCGGCTTCAAGCTCGAGAACGCGACCCTGTCGCACCTCGGCCGCGCCAAGAAGGTCTCCATCGACAAGGACAACACGACGATCGTCGACGGCGCCGGTGACAAGGCCGCCATCGAGGGCCGCGTCGGTCAGATCCGCAAGCAGATCGAGGACACTACCTCCGACTACGACCGCGAGAAGCTCCAGGAGCGCCTCGCGAAGCTCGTCGGCGGGGTCGCGGTCATCAAGGTCGGCGCGGCCACCGAGACCGAGATGAAGGAGAAGAAGGCCCGCGTCGAAGACGCCCTGCACGCCACCCGCGCGGCCGTCGAGGACGGCATCGTGCCCGGCGGCGGCGTCACCCTCATCCGCGCCGCCAAGGTGCTCGAGGGTCTCAAGCTCGAGGGCGACCAGAACTTCGGCGTCAACATCATCAAGCGCGCGGTGGAAGAGCCCCTGCGCATGATCGCCCAGAACGCCGGGGTCGAGGGCAGCATCGTCGTCCAGAAGATCAAGGACACGACCAACATCGCCTTCGGCTACAACGCCGCCATCGACGAGTACGGCGACCTGCTCGCCTGGGGCATCATCGATCCCACCAAGGTCAGCCGCACGGCCCTGCAGAACGCGGCGTCGGTCGCGTCCCTGATGATCACGACCGAGGCCCTGATCGCCGACAAGCCCGAGCCCAAGAAGGCCGCGGCGCCCGGTGGCCACGGCGGCGGCATGGGCGACTACGACATGTGAGCCCGCCCCGTCGGTTCGCCGACGGTCGAGACGCCCTGCGGCCCGTGGCCGTGGGGCGTTTTCATTTTCAGGGTTCGAAAAGCGACCCGAACGGGTCAATCTCGCGGTGCAGCGGACTCCGCGCGAGCGAGGACAGGATCAGGTCCACCCAGAGGACGAGGTCCACATCGCGTTCCGGGCGACAGCGGAGTGCGACGTCTTCCCCGTGGCGGCCGACGGGACTGGCCAGCAACCGAATCTCGGGCCCGCCTGCCCCGAGGCTGACCACGAGCGGGCACTCGGCCTCCCCGAGCGGCACGTCACCTCGCAAGCGAATCCCGAACGGAGAGACGTCGACCACACGGACCGGCAACCCGCCGAGCTGTGCGTCGCCGCGCCAGGGCACGCGAGGATGCCGACGCACCTCGCCAGTCGCCCGCAGGAGATCCGCAAGGTGATGCGCCTCGTCTTCCGGTTCGAGCCCGGGCTCGAGCCGCAACGCACCCCGGCCGACCGCCACATCGCTGCCTCCGCGGACGACGACCGCGAACCCCAACGCCGCAATCGCGCCGGCCAGGCTGTCCGCATCCGCCATGGTCCCGTCGAGCAGAACGAGGCCTGGCACTGCCACGCACATCCGCGCGACGGTCGAAACGTCGGGCCGGACATCGCGGGCGTCGATGCCCCGCACCGCCAGAGCGGCGGACAACGCCGGCGAGCACGGGCCGTCACCCACGACGAAGACGACCGCAGCGCTCATTCGCCCGCCCTGACGGCGGCCAGGCCGCCGCGCTCCACGCGAGCGACGAGATCGGCATGGGTTCGCTCCACCCGCTGTGCGATCGCGCCGGGGGTCGTCTCCGCGTACGCCTGTTCCAGGACGTGCATCGTCTTTCCCCCGTGGAGCACGATCTGCCGGACGGCCGAGCGGAGCGGGGCGAGATCGTTCGTGACGACCTGAACCCAACCGTCGGGCGAGGACACGGCCTGGTCGAACCCGATCCCGAAGTGGCCACGGTCACCGCGCGGGTCGTTCGGACCCAGCGTGCTCGGATCGTGGTGCCCGGAAGCGAGCTCGGCAGAGCCCCAGGGGTCGTCGTCGTCCGACCAAGACGGCTCACCCACGGGCATCGTCTCTGCCGCGACCTCGCGGGCCAGGGCCGCGGCGAGCCCGGGTGTCAGTCCAGGCAGCACCGGCTGCGAGCGTCCTCCGGGCGCTCCGGGCGCCGACGTCCGGACCCGCGGCAGCGCGGGCAGCGTCGGCCGCATGACGGGCACTGGTGCGCGAGGTGGCAATGTCGGCAGCGCGGGGTCCGGCCCGACGGCGGGGGCTCGAGGTGCCCCGAACTCCGGCCAGTCTAGGCTCGCGACCCCGAGGGCGGGCGGCAGCGGCTCGACCGCCAGCGGAGCGGGCACGGGAGCGTCGACCGGCCCCGCGGCCCGCTCAGGGGCATCCAGGCGGGGTTCGCCCGGTTCCGGCGCGCCATGGAGCTCATCTGCAAGGGCACCCCACCCCGACCACTCGTCGGGCTCCTCGAAATCGGTTGCGGCCGGATCGGTACGAGCGGTCGATGGCCCGGACGGGTGGGTCGGGCCACGGCCCGCCTCCTCCACGCCGTCATTGTCCGCACCGAACATCGCTGCGACCGTACTCGCCGGGATCCGGACGGTCTCCGACTCCGGCGGAGGCAGGCTCGAACGGACGTCGGACCAATCGATCGCCAACGGTTCCGCGTCCGGCTCGGGGACTGATCCGCCCTCTTGCTCGGTGGCGGGCACGCCGACGGGCGCCGTTGGGGCGGCGACCGACTCGAGTGGCGCCCAACTCCGGGCCGGCTCGAGCTCCGGATCGGGATCGAGTGTGTCGAGGGAGAAGCCGGCGAGCCAGTCATCGGCGTCGGCGGCGGGCACATCGGCGACCACGGGTAACGGCGACCGCTGATCCTCGAACTCGGGCATCGGTGGAAACCCTGCAGCTCGAAGAGAACGATCGACGCTCCCGGTCGGCCGTTCGCCGATCGAAGGCGCGGAGGCCTCCGCCGGTGGGGACGCTGGCCTCGGTTCATCCTCGAGGTGTCCATCGTTTCCGGACGCGCCCTCGACGCGGGCGACGACCGGACCGTCCAGTGTCTCGGAGAACGCCTCGGGGATGAAGACGGGACCCTCGTTCGGGTCGCTTGCGCTCCAGTCGAGGCTCTCTTCCTCGGCGGCAAACGGGAGCGAGCCCTCGGTGGGGCCCGCCTCTTCGTCTTGCGCCCCGTCCGCCTCCGGGTCATGACCGGCCGTCGGGAGAACCCGGGGACGATGCCGGCCATCGAGACGGTTCGTCGCGGCATCGAGCGGATCGTCGTCCGGTGACCGCCACGGGTCATCGCCGTCGGGGCCTGATTGATCTTCGAGACCGAGATCTCCCGCCACGGCCAGAAGGCTGGCCGCCCAATCGTCGAGTGCCGACGCCGATCCGGCGCCCCCGTTCGGTGCCAGCGGAGTCGCCGGCGCCTCCGGGTCCGCCCCCCCACTCGACGTGTCGGCCAGCGCAACGAGGACGTCGCTGTCGGCGCTCTCGGTAAAGAGCCCAGGCTCGTCCCCCGCCGTCAGCACGTCCGCCTCATGAAACGGGGACGGACGAGGGTCTGCGTTCGCCGCGTCCTCGGGCGGGCGATGCCACTCGGTCCCCGCGGGCGAATGCGTCTCGTCGGGGGTCGGTGCCGCGGAGGGCGGCGTCGCCGCAGCGGCGGTCGACGCCGACGCGGTCGGCTCATCGGGGGCCCCACCGGAACCGGGGCTCGGGTCGTTGAGGCCACCGGGAATCGGCGCGGCAGCGCCGACCGTCTCCGTACTCTCGAGCGCGATCAGGGCGTCCGACGATTCGTCGAGCGCCGTCGCCCGATCGCCGGCCGCCGCGGTCTCGAATGCGCTCTCTGCCGAGTCCCACGGCTGGACTTCGATGGGCGGCGCTGACTCGGAAAGTTCGGCGAGCATCTCGGGCTCGACCGACGAGGGGCTCGCGTCCTGGAGTGGCGGCCCGACCATCGTCTCGCTCGCTGCCGCCGTCTCGAGTCGAGCGGGCGTTTCGGGCGCGAGCTCCAACGCCCACTCGCCCGCCAGCGCGTCCGAAGGCTCCGCCGCGCCCTCCGGCGCCAGCTCGGATGGCGCCGCGGTCCCGGTGACCGTGGGTTCCGGGTCCGGCTCCGGCTCGGACGCGGGCTCGGGCGCCTGCGCCAATGCCGCGACCGGCTCGGGGGGCGCCCCGGTCGCGGTGACCGCCGGTTCCGGGTCCGGCTCCGGCTCGGACGCGGGGTCGGGTGCGGGCTCGGGCGCGGTCTCCGGCTCGAGCGCGGACTCCGGCACCAGTTCCAGCACCACCGCCGGCGCGGCCTCCACCACCGATTCGGGTGCCGCGGGACTCCCGACGACCGCCGAAACCGGCGCCTGCCCGGGCTCCGGCGACACGACCGAAAGGCGCTCGATGACCGGTTCGGGCGACGCGTCGGCCATGATGGGTCCCGCGATGTGCTCGGTCGCGCCAACGGCCGCTGAAGCCTCCGGGCGTTCTCCTCCCGGCGCCTGCGGCGCGGGCGCCGCTGGCCCGACGTGCAATGCAGGCTGCGACCCGCCGGTCGACCGAACACCGCCCGCTCTGGTGCCGTGCGACCCGGGCTGTGCGACACCCGCGGCACGCAGCGCCTCACCGAGGCTGTCCGGTCGATCCCCGTCCCGCGGCACGACCTCGTCGGCGGCGGGCGGGTCGAACTCGAATTGGCCCATGACATCGTCGATGCGCGTCCTGCGGGCGTCGACGAGAAGCGTGGACACCAACGCATGGACCGCGAGCGCAAACGGGCTTTCGGGATCCTCGAGCATCACCGGGGCCATGCGGTGCACCGCCCGACCGACCGTGGCATCCGGAGGCAGCGCGCCGAGGAGCGGAAGGTGGAGACCGAGGTACCGCTGGCAAACGACCCCAATCGCGCCGAGCACCCGCCGAGCGTCGCGCGGGGCCGCCTGATTGACGACCAGCCGGATCTGCATGGCGGCGACCCGCGCCGCTGCGCGCTCCGCCCAGACGGGCGACCGCTCGTCGAGGGCCGAGAGCAAGCGCTCGACGGACTCGATGCGCTCCGGGCCACGGGCCAGGACCGCCCGCTCGACCAGGGCCAATGCCTCCGGTTCCGCCCGGAAGACTTCGGTCAGTGCACGGAAGAGCGCCGCCTTGATGAACGCGTACGCGTTCTGGATGGCGGTCGGCTCCGTGCCCGTCACGATCAGCCCTTCGCCCGCGAGATTGAACAAGTCGAGCGTGTTCGATTGCGTGCCGGCGCCGAGATCGAGCAGCAAGACGTCGGCGTCGAGCTCGAAGAAGGCGGTCAGCAGGCGGGTCCGCTCTCGGCGCCGAGGGTTCGCCGCGCGGAGAATCGCCGCGGCGCCGCTGATGACCCGAAGACCGTCGATATCGGTCGGAAGGCAGATCTCGTCGAGGCGCGAGACCCGACCGCTGAAGAAGTCGTCGAGCGTCGCGCTCGGATGCACGAGGCCGAGCAGCGTGTGCAGGTTGGCGGCGCCCAGATCGGCGTCGAGCGCCACGACGGAGAGCCCTCGCTGTGCCAGTGCCGTCGCGACGGCGCTACACACGAGCGACTTACCCACCCCACCTTTGCCGCCACCGAAGGCGAGCACGAGTCGTTCACGAGACATGGGGTGATCGAATCACGCCGGGGGCGGCGTCTGTCAACCTCAGGGCGCTCAGCGCTTGATCTGGGGCTCCTGCGGAAAGTGGAAGCCGACGCTGACCATCAACGCGAAGTGATTCGACCACTCCGCCTCGGCGTCCGTCTTCTCCCGGCCATCCGAGGTGTCGTTGCTCGTGACGGCGTTGATCGCGCCGGAGTAGATGTAGTCGCGCACCTCGAAGTTGACGTCGAGCCAGTCGAGCACGAAGGTCCGCAGGCCGACGCCGCCGACGGGCGCAATGGCGAACTCGTCGATCTTGTCCGCGCCGCCGACCTTGGCGCCGCCGATGCCCGCCACGAGGTGCATGTCGTAGTTCAAGACCTTGCGGCCGAACAGGGCGAGTTTGCCGGCAAACGGCGTGTAGAGGAACTCGAGGCTCGCGAGACCACCGACGTTCGAAAAGCCGCCATCGGAGCGTTCGGGCCGCTCGTCCTCGACCTGATCGGCGAGGTCGGAGTTGATGCCGCCGAACGGCGATGCCAACCCGGTCAGACCGACACCGAGCGACTCTGTGAAGTGGTACGAGAGGCTCGCCCCCATCAGGATGTTGCGCTGGTACGGATCGTTCAGCGTGAAACCGAACATCGGGGCGACCATGAAGCGACCGCCCCGGTACTGCACCCGATTGCGGATGGCGTCGCCCTCTTCGAGTTTCTCGAGGGCGCTCTTCTTCGGCCCGGTGATGCCGGCCGCCAGGGCTGTGGTGGGTGCCACGACCCCGAGCAGGGCGAAGATCAGGCGAGTGGTCTTGCGCATCTCTGCGGCCTCACTTCAGGGTCTGATATTCGAAGTCGGGGGGGAGGAAGAACCCGACCCCGGCGGTGAAGACCAGGTTGTTCACGATCTCGGGGCCCGCGGGGTAGTCCTCGTTGTAGACGTGGTCCCGAAGCTCGAGGTTCAGCGTGAACCAGCGGTTCATGTAGAAGCGCTGCCCCAACCCGGCCGCCAGCGTGATGTTGCCGTCGAGATCCGTGCGGGTGTACCCCGCGGCGAGCAGCGCGTAGATGTCCCAGGGGACAATCCAGGTGTTGAAGAGGGTGAACTTGCCGTAGATCGGGTCGTACTGGAACTGGAGTTCAGCCAGCCAGCGCGGCTTCGAAACCTGCGGGTAGAGTTCGTAGTCTTCGAGCACCTTGTCGAAGAGGTCGGTCTCATTGCCGAGGGAATAGGCGCCGTGGACACCGACGGCCAGATACTCGGTGATGTAGTAATTGATCGTCCCGCCGGCGATGAACGCGCTGACGAGTGCATCGTTGACGTTCGTGCCGAGGAACGGAGAGACCTCGACGCGATGCGCCTGCAGAAACGGTCGCCGCTGGATGACGCGGATCAGGTCGAGTTCAGCGGCTTCCGCTTTGGCGACCGCCTTCGCCTCTTTGTCCGTGTCGATGACGTCGAAGGTCATGTCCCCCGAGTCAGCAGCACCCGTTGCCGGTTCGGTCGTGGCCGGCGCCTCAGCGGCATCGGCCCCGGCCGTCTCGTCGGCGGTGAACGTCATGTCGTCCTGCGCAAGCGCCTGCCCCGCGAGGGCAGACGAGAGCAGAAGAGCGGCTGGAATGTACCGGTCGCGACGGTTCATGGCCCCCAGATTCTGTGGTCGCCGTGTTCTGGCCCTCTTAACACGGGGTATTGGGTCGGACAAGCAAAAGCGGGGACGGCCGGTGCATCACGCGTCGGTCAGCAGCGCCTCGGCGAACGCGGACGGATCGAAGGGTCGAAGGTCCACGACTTTCTCGCCGATTCCGATGTAGCGGACCGGCAGCTTCATCTCGTCGCAAATGCCGATGACGACGCCGCCCTTCGCGGTTCCGTCGAGCTTCGTCAGTACGAGGCCCGTGACCTGCACCACCTGTGCGAACTCCTTGGCCTGCGAGATCGCGTTCTGCCCGTTGGTCGCGTCGAGCACGAGCCAGACCTCGTGGGGCGCCCCGGGCGCCGCCTTGCCGATGACCCGGTGCACCTTGCCGAGCTCGTCCATCAGCTCCTTCTTCGCCTGAAGGCGCCCCGCGGTATCGCAGATGCAGACGTCATAGGCCTCGTCGACCGCCCGCTTGGTGGCCTCGAAGATGACGCTGGAAGGGTCTTGTCCCTCTTTGCCGCGGATGACCGGAACGCCGGCGCGCTCCCCCCAGACCGCGAGTTGCTCGACGGCGGCCGCTCGGAACGTGTCGCCGGCGGCCAGCACGACGCGCTTGCCCTGTGCGACGAACTGGTGGGCGAGCTTGCCGACCGTCGTCGTCTTGCCCGAGCCATTGACGCCGACGACCATGATCACGAACGGGCGGCCGCGGCCGTAGTCGACGGGCGGGGCGTCGACCCTCAGCATGTCGCGAATGCGGGTTTCGAGCTGCGCGTAGACCTGTTTCGGATCGCCGAGCGCCTTCCGGCTCAGCGCCTCCTGGACCTGTTCGACGAGCTTCTGGCTCGTCTTGACCCCGATGTCTGCGGTGAAGAGCAGCTCCTCGAGCTCCCCGAGGAGCGCGTCATCGATCGTCTTTGCACTGCCGAAAAGCGCCCCGAGCTTTCTGACGAAGCCGTCGTGCGTGCGCGCCAACCCCTCACGCAGCGTTCGGCCGGCCTCCTCGACGGGCGGCTCCGGCTTGCGGACCACCGGCTCCGGCTTGCGGACCACCGGCTCCGGTTTCGGCGCCACCGGCTCCGGCTTGCGAACCACCGGCTCCGGTTTCGGCGCTACCGGCTCCGGTTTCGGCGCCACCGGCTCCGGTTTCGGCGCCACCGGCTCCGGTTTCGGCGCCACCGGCTCGGGTGCCGGGGTCGCCGGCCTCAGCGGAGGGGCGGCGACATCGGGGCTGCCGTCGCGGGGCGCGAGCACCTGCGGCGCCTTGAAGGCCTCTCGCGCGGCGGCCTGGACATCCGTGGGGGGGGCGGCACTCGGGGGGGGAGCCGCCGGCGGCGCCTCGAGGGTGCGTCGTCGGGGGCGCAGCGCCAGGATGAAGAGGACGAGGATGAGCGCCCCGATGCCACCATAGACGGCGAGTTCGCCCCCCGTCAGGCCGGCTTCGGTGGCCTCCGGCGCCTGGGCGATGAATGTGCGAACGAGAATCGACGAGAGGGTATCCACCCGAGTGAGCTCCCGAGCGCGGGGCCGTCAGGCCATCCGCACGCTGACGAGTTTGCTGATGCCCGGCTCTTCCATGGTGATGCCGTAAAGGACGTCGGCGATCTCCATGGTCCGTTTGTTGTGAGTGATGAGCACGACCTGACTCATCTGGGCGATGTCGCGAACGACTTCATTGAAGCGCCCGATGTTGGCGTCGTCGAGCGGCGCATCGACCTCGTCGAGGAGGCAGAACGGGCTCGGTTTCACCTGGAAGACCGCGAAGATCAAGGCGATCGCGCACATGGCCTTTTCGCCGCCGCTCAGGAGCCCGACATTGCCGACCTTCTTGCCCGGCGGCTGAACGAGCATCTCGACGCCCGTTTCGAGCATGTCGTCCGGATCGGTGAGCGCGAGTTCGGCCACCCCGCCCCGGAACATCCGCGGAAAGATCGCCTTGAAGCGCTCGTTGACGGCCTCGAACGTCTCGCGAAAGAGCTGTCGGCTGGTACGGTTGATCTGGTCGATCGCCTTCTCGAGGTCGTCGAGCGCGGCATTGAGGTCAGCCTGCTGTGCCGTGAGGAAATCGTAGCGTTTTTCGACCTCCGCGCACTCCTCGATGGCGGCGAGGTTGACCTCGCCCATCCGTTCGATCAGGGCTTCGATCTCCTGAAGACGCGCGAGGTCGTCCGCCGTCGGCGGGTCGTCCGCGCCGTGCAGTTCGGCGGCCGCCTCGTCCATTCGCAGTCGGAACGTGCGTTCGACCCGCTCTTCGAGGTTCTGCAACCGAAGCTGGCGCTCCTGAAGCGCGAGGCGCGCGTCCGCGAGCGCGTCCCGGGCCTGCTCGCGGAGGCGGCGGCCCTCGACGAGCGACTGCTCGGCAGCCTCGACCCGGGCGATGGCGGTCTCGTGTTCCGCTCGGGCCTCGGCGAGCGCCGATGCACGCACGGCCGCGCCTTGCCGAAGCGTCGTCAGGCGCGCCTCGGCCTGCTTCGTTTCGTGCGCGAGCTCGCCCAAGCGAAGATCGGTGCTCTCCATCTCGTCGACCATGCGCGACACGCGCTCCGTCGCCTCCCGGCGCTGCGCAGCGAGGCGGGTCACGCGGTCCCGCGCAGCCGTGAGGCGCTCCTGCCGGGCCACTTGTCGGGTGCGGGCCTCGTGCAGGGTCGTCAAGGCCCCATCCCTGCGGACCTCGGCCTCGGCGACCGACCGCTCGGCGGCCAGGATCGCCTTCTGACGTTCGTCCGTGCCAGCGTCGACGGCGGCGAGTTCGCGGTCGTGTTTGCGCACCTGCTCGGCGGCCTCTCGCGCGTCGGTGCGCAGATCGGCGAGATCGTCGGCAATCTGCGCGCTGCGTTGCGTCGCGCGCTGCAGGTCGGCTTCGAATCGAGCGGCGTCCTTTCGCGCTTCCGCCCGCCGGATCTCACCGTCCTGAAGGGCCCGAGCCGCCGTCTCCCGCCGGGTGCGCGCTTCGGCAGCGGCCAGGCGGTGAGCCGCAGCCGCATCGCGGGCCTGGGTGGACTCGGCCTCCAGACGCTCCGCCGAGGCGCTGAGTTCGCGAATTTCACGGCGCCGGCTCAGGGGCGCGGCGTCGGCGCCACCATGGCCGCCGGTCACCCACGCCGCGCCGTCGACCCGGTCGCCCTCGGGCGTGACCATGCACCCCGCCCATCGACCCGCCCGCGCGAGGTCGAGGGCCGTCGGGAGATCGTCCACGAGCAGCGCATCGTCGAGGAGCACGGCTGCGAGTCCGCGGGCGTCGAGCAGATCGATCAGGCGACCCCGCACACCCGGGGCCTCGGGCGGTGGCGGGACCGGCTGCGCGCGCGCGTCGGCCGCCACGAAAGCGCCCCGTCCCCGTCCCTGGGCGCGGAGCAGGCCGGCGGCAGCGGCGGCCCGGTCGAGATCCGTGACGACGACGGCCTGGAGCCGGGTGTCGAGCGCGGCGGCCACCGCCTTCTCGAGCTCGGCCGGCGGCGACAGATTCTCCGTGACGAGGCCGAGGACGCCGGCTTCGGCCCCGCGGGCGAGCACGGCGCGCGGCCCTTCGCCCACGCCTTCCCGGCGAGCCTCGAGTTCTTCGAGGCTGCGCAGGCGGCTGCGGGTCCCGGCGAGCTGTTCACGCGCTCGGCGCTCCGTCTCTTCCGCGGCCCGCGCCAAGGCCTCGGCAGCGAGGCGATCGGCTTCGGCGGACTCGCGATCCGTACGGGCGCTCTCGACCTGCTCCTCGGCGGCCCGGAGCCTCTCCTGCGCCTCCCGCAACTGGCGCGAGAGCACCTCGCGCTGGGAGAGCAGCGATTCGACTTCGTCCTGGGCGGCGACCGCCCGCGCAAGCAACTCCTGCTCCCGGCGAGCGGCGGCATCTCGCACCGTGCGCGCCCGGATGATCGTCTGCGCGGCCTCGGCGGCGGCCCGTTTGTTCGCCTCCGCGGCCTCCCGTGCAGCCTTGACATCGGATTGCGCCGTCTGCAGCGCCACCTCGAGCAACGGGAGATCCGACGCTTCCCCGACGGCCTCCTCGGCGAGCGCGCCCGCTCGCGCTTCGGCCTCGCGCTGCTCGAGGTCGAGCTCCGCGATCCGCTCCGCAGCGCGCCCACGCTCGACGCGGGCGGACTCGAGGCGCTGGCGCGTCACGGCCGCTTCCCTGCCCAGGAGTTCGATCTGGCCCTCGGCGAGCCGAACTTCGTTCTCGGCGGCGGCGAGTTGGCCAGCGAGTGCGCGTGCGCGCGACTCGGTGCCCTGCTCTTCGAGTTTGACCGCGGCGCGGTGCGCTTCGGCCGCCTCGAGCGTCCGAATGGCATCCCCCTCCCCGCCCGCGAGCGCCTCGACTCGCTGAATCAACGCGGCGTGGTCACCCTGGAGTTTCTGGAACTCCCAGACCGCCGCCTTGAGCTGCAGTTGGCGGGCCTCCGTGCGGTATTCCTTGTAGCGCTCGGCCTTCTTGGCCTGGCGCCGGAGCGATTTGAGCTGGCCGTCGACCTCGCCGATGATGTCCGCGACACGCTCGAGATTCAGGCGCGTCTCCTCCATCTTCCGTTCGGCGACCTTCTTGCGCTGGCGATAGCGCGTGATGCCGGCGGCCTCCTCGATGAGCGAGCGACGCTCCTCGGGGCGCGCGCTCACGATGCGGCCGATCTGGCCTTGTTCGATGATGGCATAGGCCCGCTGCCCGCCCACGCCCGTCCCGGCGAGCAGGTCGTGGACGTCCGAGAGGCGGACCCGAACCTTGTTGATGAAGTAATCCGAGCCGCCCGTGCGCTCCATTCGGCGCTCGATCGCGATCTCCGTGACGTCTTTCCAGCGGGCGGGGACTTCGGCGGAGCCGTCGTTCACGTACGTGAGCCGGACCTCGCACATCCCCATCGGTCCCCGCTGTCCGGTCCCGTTGAAGATGACGTCCTCCATCGAGCCACCGCGGAGCGCCTTCGCCCCCTGCTCGCCCATCACCCACTTCAACGAGTCGACGATGTTCGACTTGCCGCACCCGTTCGGCCCGACGACGGCCGTAATGCCGTCGTCGAAGACCACCGTCGTTCGGTGGTAGAACGACTTGAACCCGTGGATGTCGAGGCGTTTGAGCTTCATGGGCGCGCGGACCGGCCCTTATCGCAAAGGCGACGGCGGCGGGCAACGTCTTTGCGGGTGAAGCTCAGCGGCCCCCGAGTGCCGTTGCGCCGAGCACGCCGAGCAGCCCGGCCACCCCCAGGGCGAGCGCGAGCTCCCGAGCACGAGGCCGGATGCGGGCTCCGTGTGCGAGGGCGAACCCCACCCCGAGAAACGGCAGCGCCGGGAGTGGCACCTCGACGGCAAGCAGGCCCCCGAGGCAGGTCGCGAATCCGGCCGCCAGGCCCACGACCGACCGGCGGGGGGGGAGGTCGAGGCGTGCGGCCGCGCCGCCGAGGAACCCCGTGAACAGCAGATCGCCCACGCCGAGCAGCGGTGCGGGCGGCGCATCGGTCGTGATCGGTAAGTGGAGCACGACGGCCGACAGGCTCACCGGCGCCGTTCCGTCGAGAATCGCCCGCGTAACGCCGGCCGGCGCGAGGACGCTGAAGAGGTCCGCGGAAGCCGCCACGACGACGAGCGGCCAGAGATGGGCCGGGTCGACGACCTCGCGGCCGAGCACTGCGCCGACGCTGCACGCGAACCCCAGGAGCAGGGCCCCGTGAACTGCGATCGACAGCGCGTCCGCGGGGGCCAGCACCTGTGCAACAGCCACCACGGCCACGAGGGCGAGCAAGAGCGCCGGCAACCCCCGCCGCCCCTGAAGCATGCACCCGGTGTCAAGTGCCGCGTGAATGGTAATCGCCGCCACGGCCGCAAACGCCAGGGTGTAGACCGCAAGGGCATCGATGCGCGCGGAGGCCGAGAGCGCGTGGGCGCCAGCGTAGGCGAGCAAGTACCACGCGGGCCCGCGCGCGGCGGTGCGAAGTGCGGACGGCATCCGCCGAGCGTCGCCGCGGCCAACGCCACGGTCAAGCGTGACCCCGCGTCCGGGTGCGAGTAGGCTCGAGACGTGCGCTTCTTCGCTCGTCCCGCGACAGACCTCCGACGCCTCACTGGATGGCCGGCCCTGGCGGCCCTGCTGGCGGTGGTGATCGTACACGGCCGCGTGTCGCCGGTTCGAGCCGACGGCGAGCTCGTCGTCAAGGCGCGGGCCCGACTGACCGACCTCGAGACGGTGGCGCGCGGCACCCGGGTCGAGGTCGCCGGCACGCTGCGCGACAACCTGGGGCAACCCGTGGCCCGCGAGCGGTTGGAGATCCGGCTCGACGATGCGCCGCCGGCGCTCGCGACGAGTGATGCGAGCGGGCGCTTTCTCGTCCGCCTCGTCGCCCGCGCCGAAGGGGCACGGACCGTCCACGTCCGCTTTCCCGGTAGCGCGCTCCTCGGAGCGGCCGAGGCCGGCGGTCAGGTGACCGTCGGGCGGACGTCGGTCTTGCTGACGTTCGATGCCCCGTCGGAGGTCGAAGCGGCGTTGCCGTTGGCCTTCGAGGTCCGCGCCACGGATTCTGGTGGCGTCCCGCAGACGGCGCTCGCCGTGAAGCTGACCGTCGATGGAACCGACCTGCCGCCCACCACGACCGGCCCCGACGGCCGTGCCCGATGGGCGCTGCGTCCACTCTCCCGCGGCCGTCATCTTCTCGTGGCCACCGCCGCGGCGGACGACCTCCACCTCGGGGCGACGGCGAGCCACACCGTGACCATCTGGTCACCGCTCGCGCTCACGCTCGACCCCCTGCCGGAGCGCCTGGCACCCGGCGAGTCCCTCGTCGCCGACGGCTCGCTCGAAGGCGCAGAGGGCGAATCGGTGCCGATCGTCCTGACGATCGATGGGGAGCCCCTGGGCGGAACGAGCACGGCCGCTGGCGGAACGTGGCGGATCACGGTCAGCGGGGCGGTGCTCCCGGTCGGCCGCATCGAGGTCCGGGCCATGGCGGCACCGACGACCCCCGGCTTTCGGCCGACGTTCTCCGAACGGCAGTTCGTCGAGGTCCTCGCGCCCCCCCCGCCATCGGTCGCCTGGGTCCTCGTCCCGGTGTGCCTGGGCGCCGTCGCAGCCGGCCTCGCAGGATGGCGGCGGCGCGCCCCGGCCGTCCGCCCGGCGACCGCCCCCGACGGATCCGGCGCCGTGTCGCCGCCCGCGTTTGCCCGTGCCGCCGCCACGCCCGATCCCGCGCTGCGGGTCGAGGTCCGAGACGCGGTGACCCTGAAGCCGGTCCCGGGTGCCGTGTGTCGCCTGCTCGGTGGCCCTGCCGATGGCCCGGAGGTGTCCGTCACGGCCGATGACGTCGGTCGGGCCCGTCTATCGGGAATCGGCGAGACGCTCGCGGTCGACGCCGAAGGGTATGCACCGGCTCGTCATGCCTGCCCCGTCCCCCCGGGCGGCGCGGTCGTCGTGCATCTGCTGACCCGCCGAGCACGCATCCAGGCCTGCCACGAAGAGCTTCTGCGCGTGGCCGGACGCCCCGTCCTGCGGTTCGGCCGCGAAACGCCGGCGCAGTCGGCGCACGCGCTCCGGGAACGTGGGGCGCCGGGCGAGCTGGTCGATGCGTTCACTGCGGCGGTCGAGCGTGGCTGTTTCGGCCCCGCCGAGCCCGGGCCGGAGGACCTTTCCGCCGTCGAGGCCGCAGGCGACGCGCTCCGGGTCTTCTTCGATGCGACGTCACCGGCGGTTCGCCGCGGAGCCCGGTCATGATGACCTCGCCTTCCCGCCTGGCGCCCTCACACCGGTCGACGATCACCCCGGGCCGGGACACCCCGCCCGACCCTTCGGCGGTCGTCCCGCCGAGCGCCCGGCCTCGGGGCGCCTCCGCCCGGTGGACCCGCCTCGCCGTGTTCGCCGCCGTCGCCGGCCTCGCCCTCTTCGTTCGGATACCCGTGGCCACGGCGACCGCGGAGCCGCCGGGGGTGGAGGTCGAGAATCCGGATTGGGACGGGCTGACTCGCTGGTACGGCGCCGCGCGGTCCGCGCGCATTGACGTCCGCCCCGGTCCGCTGGCGCTGGATACACTTCCGCCGAAGGCAGCGGTGGCCCTGATCGCGCCGGAGGTGCCGCCCCCTGCCGACGCGCTGCTTCGGTTCGTGCGGGAGGGTGGTCGCCTGCTGGTCGCCGACGAGGGCGACGGCGCGGCGACGCTGTATGGCGCGTTGGGCCTGCGACTCGTCCCCGCCCCGGCGGGCGGCGTGCTCCCGTTGCCCGGCGTCCCGGGCGTCGGCGTCCTGACGCCCCGGGCGACCGGGGTGTTCGACGGGGTCGGGCGTCTGTTCGTCAATCACCCCGCCGCGTTCGCGCCTGTCGAGTACGACGCCGCCGTGCGCTTCAGCGACGGCACCCCGTTCGCATTTCATGTCGCGGTCGGGCAGGGTGCGGTCCTCGCGGTCGCCGATTCGAGCGTGTTCATCAACCTCATGCAGACAGTCCCGGACAACGCCCGATTCGCCGCCAATGTGATGGGCTGGCTCAGCGAGGACGGTGCCCGACCCGTGATGCTCCTCGCCGGGCACGACGCGGTGACCGGTGAGTACGCCGGCGTGGCCCCCCCGGATGAAGCCCTCAGCGGGCCCGCGGCCGTCAACCGCCTGGTCGAGAAGCTCTCGAGCGCACGACCGGACGACCCCCTGATCCGCATTTTTGTCGCGCTGCTGCTCGCCGCTGCCTGTATCTATGCGTTGGCGGTCTTTCCCGGGCCCGCCGCCCCCGATCGCCGGCCGGGTCCTCGCCTCCCGCCGCCCCCGCCGACCGCCCCGAGGAGACGCCCCCGATGACCGTCACGCCGGCCCATGCGCCCGCGCTTCGCAAGCGCATCCACGACGCCCTCTCTCGGGTCTGGATTGGCCCGGCCGAAACGCTCGACCTGCTCCTGACCGCCCTCGTCGCCCCGGGCCACGTCCTGCTCGAGGGCGTTCCCGGTGTGGCCAAGACGACGCTCGCGCGGGCGTTCACCTCGACGCTCGGCGGCGACTTCCGGCGGATCCAGTTCACGCCCGACCTCCTCCCGGCCGACATCACGGGGGCCTACATTCTCAACCAGCGGGATCAGGCGTTCGTCCTTCGCCGGGGTCCCGTGTTCGCGCACGTCGTTCTCGGCGACGAGATCAACCGGGCGCCCGCGAAGACGCAGTCGGCCCTGCTGGAGGCGATGCAAGAGCAACAGGTCACCATCGAGGGCGACACGCTCCCGCTGCCGGACCCGTTTCTGGTGCTGGCCACGCAGAACCCGCTCGAGCAAGAGGGGGTCTACCCGCTCCCCGAGGCGCAGGTCGATCGCTTCTTGTTGAAGATTGAGATCGGCTACCCGACGACCCCCGACGAACGCCGGATGCTCGAGACGTACGATCAACCCGTGCCCCACGTCCCGCAGGTGCTCGACCCGGCGGGAATCCTCGCCCTCCGGGCGGCGTCGGCCAGCCTGCACGTCTCCGGCGAAATCAAGGACTACATCGTCGCGATGGTGTCCGCGACGCGGACCCACCCGCGCGTGCGGCTCGGCGCAAGCCCGCGCGCCGCGCTCGGGCTGATGCGGGCGGCGAAAGCGATGGCGTTCTGGAGCGGCCGGGACTTCGTCTTGCCCGACGACGTCCGGGCGCTCGCCGGGGCGGTGCTCGGGCACCGGCTGATCGTCACGCCCGAAGCCGAGCTCGACGGCTTCTCCGGTCGAGATGCCGTCGACGATACCCTCCGGGGCGTCCCGTTCCGGGGTCCCGGTTCACGCTGAGGGCCGGTCGATGACCCCTGAGCCGCCCGAACACGAGACGCGCTTGAATCGGCGCGGTCGCGTGACCGCGGCCGGCGGCGTCGTGCTGCTCTTCGTCGGGGCCACTTCGGGGGCCCCCTGGGTCGCCGTCGCGGGCGCCGCACTCCTGGCGATGTGCGCGCGGGCGCTGGTCCGCGGCCGGCGGCTGGCCCGGGCGTTGGCTGCGACCGAGACCGCGTTCGCCGACGGCGCGGCCCCCCTCGCCCCGTGCGGCGTCCCCCGAACGCTTCGAGTCCGGCTCACGACTTCGGACGCCCCCCTGCGGGCGCTGAACATCGAAACCGTCGTCTCGGGCCCGGGCGAGGCGTTCATCCCGTCGCAGACGCTCGATGTCCCGGCCCGTGCAACCGGTGTCCTGACGCTGACCCTCACACCGGATCGCGCGGGGCTCTGGCATGTCTGGGGCTTCGTCCTCAGCGCCGGTGATCGGCTCGGACTGGTCACGCACCGAACCTGGCGTGCGCAGTCCGCCTTCCTGCACGCGGGCCCCCGCCCGGTCTCCCGTGCGATCGGCGCCACGGTCCTTCAGCGGATTGGCGCGGTCCGTGACCGGGAAGGCCGGCACCTCGATCGCCAGAACGGCACGGGCCTCGAACTCCGCGAGCTCCGCGACTACGTCCCCGGGGATCCGCTCAAGGCCGTGGCCTGGAAGGCGTCGGCGCGCCGGGGACGATGGCTCGTCCGTGCATACGAGGACGAGTCGATGCGGCGCTTCCAGGTGGTGCTCGACATCGGGCCGGCCATGCGGCGCGGCCCCGTTGGAGATGCACCGCTCGATCGCGGGATTGACCTCGCCGCCGAGCTCTTCCGCCTCGCCGTTGCGGAGCGGGTCGGCCTGACGACGTACGACGGGCGGGTCGTTGCCCACCTCCGTCCCGATACCGGACGGGCGCACGGCCACCGTCTCCTCCAGCAGCTCCTCGACGTGACCCGGGTCGTCGACGAGGACCTGACCGAGATCACCGACGCCGAACTCTTCGCCCGCGTCGGGGCGCTCCTCGACGCCGCCGGGGGACCCTCCCTGCGCCGTCTTCCCCCGCCGCCGGCGCGACTGGCCCAGCCCGAGGCCCTCGTCGATCCCGTTCGGGAGATCTACGACGAGTCCGCCATCTTCTCGGCCGTGAGCCAGGCCATCGTCCGGGAACGCGACCGGGGTCACGCCATGCTCTTCGGCAAGGCCCGGCCGGCGCGGGATCTCGCGTCCGCGCGGCTCAGACTCTTCTGTGCGCTCTTCGCCATCCCGATCGCCTATCGCCGCAGCGACGCCCCCGAGCGGCGAGATCGCGGCCTCGCCGCCGCGATCACGCGGAACCTGCTGACCGGCGGAGCGGAGACGCTCGTGCTGCTCTCCACGCTCGACGGCCTGTCGCCCGGCGGCGACGCCGTGCGGGCGCTCGGGCTTTGCCGGGCCCGAAAACGCCGCGTCGTCGCGGTCGCGCTCGGGGCAGGGCTCGAACCCGCCACGCGCAGAGCGCTGCAGGCGGCGGGTGTGACCGTGATCGAACCCGATGGGATCGTGGAAAAGATCCAGGCGACGTCCGCGTAAACATCGGGTATGGACCGAGACCACATGCCCACTCTACCGGCGAGGCTTCCATGAACGACGCAGAGTCCGGCATCGACGTGTGGTTGCGTCGCGCAGGCCGCGCGTCCGCCTCGAGGCCCGAGCCGGAGACCCACCCGGATGAGGGCCTCTGGCGCGCGTGGCGCGATGGCGGGCTTCCGCCGGCGGACGAGGCCGCGCTCGACGCTCACTTCGCGGCCTGCGGAGCGTGCCGAGCGGCCGTTCGCGCGTGGGCGCGTGGCGTCCCGCCCGAGCGACTCACCGCCATCACGGAGGCGAGCCTCGCCGCCCTCCCCCGCGCGCGACCGCGGTGGTCCGTCCCGTTGGCCCTCGGCGGCCTGGCCGCGGCCGCCGCGGTCACGCTCACGATCGTCGTCCCTCGTGATCCGACGGCGCCCCCGCCGGCCTCCTACGAAATCGGAGAACTCACGGGCCCCCGGCAGTCCGCCCGTGGTCCAACCGCGGTGGGCGATCTCGTCCTGCCCGAGGCCGAGTTCTCGGTAACGCTTCGCCCGGTCGCCACCCTCACCGGACCGGCGCCGCTGATGCGGGCGTATGCGGCCGTCGGCGCTGGTGCGCGCCTCGTGCCGCTCCCGGAGGCGGCCATCGTCTGGTCGCGCGACGGCAGCGTGACGCTGCGTGGTCGGGCGGACGGTTTGTTCGGCCCGGCGCCCGAGGCCGCGACGTCCCTCGAGCTCGCGTTCGTCTTCGCGACGACCCCAGCCGCGCTCGAAGCCTTCGACCCGGCGCATGCGGACGCGGCGGCATCGACGGAGCGCCGCATCGAACGTATCCGGTTGCGCTACGGCCGCGCCGACCAGGGGCCCTGAACGCATGCTGCTGATCGCCCTCCTCCCGATCTGGCCGCTCCTGACCGCGGTTGCGGCGGTCGTGAGCATCGAGGCTGCCCGAACGCGCGAGCAGCTCCGCCGCGCGCTCGCGGGCGACCGACAGGCGATGCAGGCACTCGTTCACCGGCTCTTCCCGGTGGTGCATGCCCGTACGGAGGCCTTCGTGCGACGACGCGCGACCGGCCGCATCGACGCCTCCGACGGGCAGGATGTCGCGCAGGACGTGTGGCTGACCCTTCTGCGCGATGGCGGTCGCGCACTGATGAGTTGGGATCCGGACCGGGGCATGTCCCTCGAGGGGTATGTGGGGCTCCTGACCCAACGCGAACTCTGGGGCCGGGTCCGTGCCGCGTCGGCCGACAAGCGAGGCAGCGGGCAGGCGGGCGCTGCGCTCGACGACGAAATGGCCGCCGCACCGGGCGATCCGGAGCAGACGATCGCCGACCGGGATCTGCTCGAGCGCGTCACCCGCCACCTGGCGGTCACGCTGCCCGAGCGCGGCCGCCTGGTCTTCTCGCTGCTCTACGAGGACGAGTGCTCGCCCACCGAGGCCGCCGCCACCCTCGGGGTCAATCTGCAGGTCGTCTACAACTGGCAGTTCAAGATCCGCCAGTTGGCTCAGGCGTACCTGGAAGCCGCCGCCGGCTGATCGCCGCTCCGCCGCAAGACGCCCTCGATCGCCGCGCGCAGTTCTTCGGGGTCGAAGGGCTTCGAGAGCACGGGGTTCGGAACGGCTTCGAGGAACGCGGCCGCCTCCGGCGTGAAGGCGCCGCCGGTCAGGAACACCACCCGGCGAGCGAGCTTCGGCCACCGGTGGCGGATCTCCTCATAGAGTTCGATGCCCCCCATCTCCGGCATCATCAGGTCACACACCACGGCATCGAACATCGGGTCGTCGCCGAGTCGCGCCAGGGCCCGGCGCGCGCTCGCCTCGCCTTGGACGTGCATCTCGCGGGCGAAGAGACGGGAGATCGACGCGGCAATCCGGGGCTCGTCGTCGACGACGAGCACCCGCGGCGCGGCGTCGGGGATCGGGCTTTGGAGGACGGGCTCGGGGACGGCGCCGGTCGTGGACACGTCCGCGGGCCGCGGCGGCAACCAGACCTCGAATCGACTCCCGGCGCCGGGTTGGCTCGAGACGCGGATCTCACCACCGAGTCCGGTCACGATGCCATGGCAGATCGAGAGCCCGAGTCCAGTGCCTTCACCCACCGGTTTGGTCGTGAAGAAGGGGTCGAAGAGGCGCGCGACGTGCTCGGGCGCAATCCCCGAGCCCGTGTCGGTGACCGAAACGACGACCATGCCCTCGGTCGAGACGGCGGTCTCCACCTCGATGCGGTTCTGCTCGGGTGCCCCCGCGGGGATGGCCTGCGCGGCGTTCGTGAGGAGGTTCACGAGGACCTGCACCAACCGCGACTCCTGACCCGAGACCAGGGGCACCCCGCCACGGGTCCTCACGAGTTCGGCGCGTGTCCGCATCTCCGCGCGGGCCATGGAGATCGCCGCATCGAGCGCCCGCTCCACGTCGACCGGGACGATCGTCTCATCCTCCGCGCGGGAGTATGTCTTCAGGCTCTGGACGATGTGCCGGACGCGTTCGGCGCCTTCGAGCGCCTCGTGGAGCGCCTGCCGGACCTCATCGTCGGCCTGACCGCCGGTGCGTCGTTCGAGTTCGTCGAGGGCGAATGAGAGGTTGGTCGTCACGTACGCCATGGGGTTGTTGATCTCATGGGCGACGCCGGCCGCCATCGTACCCATCGACGCCATGCGGTCCGCGTGAATCAGCTGCGCCTGAATCCGCCGCCGCTCCGTGAGGTCGCGCGCGACCAGGACACCCGCCGGCGCCGCATCGAAGACGAGCGGGAGGGCCAGCACCTCCGCCGCGAGGGTCGTGCCGTCCGGTCGGACGAGCTGAACGTCCGGCAGCGAGACGGGGTGACCGACGACATGCAAGTCCACGAGCGGGTCATGTGCGCCACCGTGCGCGGAGACACGGAGAAGCGCCGCGGCGGGGCGTCCGTAGATGGCCGCCGGCGAGGAAACGCCCAGATGACGCACCGCCGCCGGGTTCGCGTAGACGACCCGCCCGTCCCGTTCGATCAGGATGGCGTCCGGGAGCGTTTCGATCAGGGCGCGGAAGCTCTCCTCCGACCGACGCTGTGCCGCCTCGGCCGCACGGCGCCGGCCGAGATAGTGGGCGAGCAACCAGGCCACGAAGCCCCCGCCCGCGAGCACCATTCCGACGGCCGCGCCGACGACGAGCATGGTCGTCCGGCGCTCGGACCGCAGCTCGGCGAGCGAGAAGCCCATCGCCAGCGTCCCCTCCCGGCCGCCTCTCGTCTGAATCGGAGCCACGACGTGGAGGACGTCCGGCGCCCAGCGAAGCCGCGCTCCGTCGCGCGGGCGGGCGATGACCTCCGGTCTGTGCTCGGGCCGATGCGCACCGAAAACTCGACCGTCGGCGGTCAGCACCGCGGCGTAGTGCAGGTCGGGGAGCTCGGCGAGGCTCTCGAGGTGGCGATCGACCTCACCGGCGTCCTCGTACTCGAAGCTCGCAGCGACCCCCCGCGCCACGGCCGCCGCATTGCTCGCCGCCCTTCGTTCCAGGGCTTCGTCGGCCGCGAGATCGAGGCGCACGACGAAAAACCAGAAAAGGCCGCCGCACGCGGCCGCCAGCGGGAGCACGGAGAGCAGGAAGAGTCGACCCGCCGAGGTCACGGTTGCCTCGACGGGCCGGCCGACGGCAGGCTGCATCCCACGTTTTCCCCCGCTCCGTCCCTCGTCCGGGCGCCGACGGGCGCCACCGACGCCGATCCATCTCCAATCCGCCGTCGCTGTCAACCTCGTCGGATCCGTCGGGCGCTCGGAGCGCGTCAGTCGGGCGCCGACTCCGAGCCGAGCTTCCGCAGAAGCGTATTCCGGCCGATGCCCAGAAGTCCGGCTGCGCGGGAGCGATTGCCGTCGCACCGCGCAAGGACATGCTGAACGTAGGCACGCTCGACGACCTCGAGCGGCACGAGTTCGTCGACACGGAACGAGCCCTCGCTCGTCCGTTCCCGTGCCTCTGGCGTCGACGGTAGCGTGCCGACCGCCGGGGGCGCAGAAAGGCCGATGATCTCGAGCGGGACGACGTCACCGGGCGACAGGACGACGGCCGCCTCCAGGCAGTTCTCGAGCTCGCGAACGTTGCCGGGCCAGGGGTGGGCATGAAGCGCGGCGCGCACGTCCGGGGCGAGGCGCAGATCCGGCCTGCGATGGCGCCGGGTCAGATCGAACATCAGGTGGTCGATGAGGCGATCGAGGTCGACCGCGCCGCGCGCCCGCAACGGCGGGACGCGGATCGGGACGACCCGCAATCGATAGTACAGGTCCTGACGGAACCGGCCGGTTGCGACGTCCGCCTCGAGATCCCGATGCGTCGCGCACACGAAACGAACATCCACTGTCCGCGCCTGGGTGCCGCCGACGCGGAGGAACGTCCGTTCCTGCAGGAGCCGCAGCAGCTTCCCCTGCACGCTCGGGGGCAGTTCGCCGACCTCGTCGAGGAAGAGCGTTCCCCCGTTCGCGGCCTGCACCTTGCCATCCGTCGACCGATCGGCACCGGTGAATGCGCCGCGATCGTGCCCGAAGAGTTCATTCTCGATGAGGCCTTCGGGGAGCGCGGCACAGTCGACCTTGACGAAGGGGCCGTCCCTTCGGGGCGAGTTGAAGTGGACGGCCCGGGCGATGAGCTCCTTACCCGAGCCGCTTTCCCCCTGCACCAGAACGGTCGCGTCCGTGCGGGCCGCGCGGGTCGTTCGTTCGAAGACCTCACGCATGGCGGGCGAGACCCCCACGATGCCATTGAAACGGAAGTCGAGCGCCTGTTGCTGGCCAGGACGCAACTGGCTGCGCAGGCTGGTCGAGTCCAGCAGGCGCGCCACGTCCCGCGCCAGGGCGACGACCGTGGCGCAGTCGTCCTGATCGAACGGTCCGCCGGCGCGATTCAGGACTTGCAGGACGCCGAGCCGGTGCCCGTGCGCGTCGTTCACCGGCACGGCGATGAGCGTTCGCGTCCGATACCCCGTCGCCAGATCGATCCGGCCCGCGAAACGGGGGTCGTGTGTCGCGCCCGGGATGACCACCGGCTCACCGTGGGCCGCGACCCACCCGGCGATCCCTTCGCCGACCCGCAGTCGAATCTCTGCGAGCTCGGGCAGGTGCGCAACGCGGCTGACGAGCTCCCCTCGCGCATGGTCGAGAAGATAAAGCGTCCCGCGATCCGCACGCAGTCGTCGAACCACCTCGTCGATGACGCCCCGCAGCAGGTCCTCGAGGTCGACCTGCTCGCCGGCTTCGACGGCACGCCAGAAAGCGCTCGCCAGCTTCTCGTCCGCCATTGGCCCCCACGGCGCCTCCAGGGTCGCCGAAGGGTAGCCCGCCGGCGCACGCCCGGTCAAAGGGCCAGGCTCGCCCCTTCGCGCGCGGCGAAGGTCTCCGGCCAGGCGAGCCGCGCACCGGCCTCGAGCGCGGCCACGCCGGCGTCGTCGCGCGTGGGGTCGTGGTGAAAGAGAAAGAGCCGCCCGCAGTCTGCGGCGCGCGCGACCGCGACGGCGTCTTCGACGGTCGAGTGGCCCCAACCGAGTCGGGGTGGGCCGGCCTCGCCGCGGTACTCGGGCGTCGTGTACTGCGCGTCGTGGATCAGGACGTCCGCCCCCTTCGCGAAGCGCGCCATGGCAGCGAAGCTCTCGCGCCCGGACGCCGAGCCCGGCCTGTGCTCGCAGTCGGTCGCGAAGACGACGCTTCGGCCGGCGGCCTCGATGCGGTAGGCCACCACCCCGTCCGGGTGGTCCTGCTCCAGGGGCGTGACTCGGAACGCCCCGAGTTCGAAAGGCGTCGCCCGCGGCACGTCGAGGAACGTCCGAGCGCCAATCAGGCGATCGAGCGTGACCGGGAAGGTCGGCGGCCGCATCTGCGCGGCGAGCGCCTCGCGCACCGTGCCGGTCGCCCGCGGGACGCCCGCGAAGGTCAGCGCGCTGCCCGGGTGGAATGCCGGGGTGAAGAACGGCACCCCCTGGATGTGGTCCCAGTGCAGGTGGGTAAAGAGCAGCGTCGCCCGGACCGGGGCGAACCCGAGGTGCTCGCCGAGCGCGCGCAGCCCCGTCCCCCCGTCGAGGATGAGGCGGTCGTCCCCGACCTGCAGCTCGACACAGGTCGTGTTCCCACCCGTTTGCTCATAGCGCGCGCCGCTGACCGCGATGCTGCCGCGCACCCCCCAGAACGTGATTCGAAGCTCCATGTGCGGCTCCCCGTCGGGGTGGTCTCGGGCCCGCGCGCCATGCACGGTCGGCCACCGCCGTTCGGGTCCGGACACAGCAACGAGTGTGCCGCTCGTTTGGCCGCACATTGGCCGCTCCGACGGGCCCGGGTGATCCATTCGGGATCAGACGCCCCGTCGCGTTCGAAACACCTGTTCCAGAACGGATCACGCCGAAGCGCCGCTCGGCGGCGGCTCAGCAGCTTGCGGTCCGTCCCGAGACGTAGGTCTGCAGGACGCCCCGCGTGTCCACCTCGCCCGGCAGAAATGCGATGCCGAGGCCGGTCTGTCCTCGGGTACCGACCCGGCGGACGACCTCACCCTTGAGGAGACATAGACGCCACGCGTCGTCCACCATCAGCGGCAGGAAGACCTTGACCTGCTTGCCCTCGCGAATGCGGGCCTGCGTGTGGACGAAAAGGCCTTCGGCCGAGACGTCGGAGACGGATTCGCAGCGGCAGCGGCCATCGTAGGTCAGGTACGCCTTGCCATCGAAAGCGAGCCGGGGGTGAGTGCGGCGTTCGGTATTCATCGGGTTTCTCCTTACCTGGAACCACCATATCCTACATCAAACCACAGCGCAAACAATCGCCGCGCTCCCTTGACAACGAGGCGAAACCCGTCGAGAAATCGCGCATCTTTCCCCCGGAGGAATCGATGGCCAAGGTGATGCAGCGATTGGGTGACAGCTTCTCGGAGCGCGTGTACCTGCCCGCCATCTTCGAGGGTCTCAAGATCACGACGCGGCACTTCGTGAACAATCTCTTCGGCCGCAAGGAGACCGTGACGATCTCCTACCCGGAGGAGACGGTTCCGTACTCGCCGCGCTGGCGCGGGATGCACCGTCTGCTGCCCCGCGAGGACGGTGAGCCGCGCTGCGTCGCGTGTTTCATGTGCTCGACCGCCTGCCCGTCCCACTGCATCCACATCGTGGCGGGTGAACACGACGACAAGGGCCGCGAGAAGTTCCCGGTCCGCTTCGAGATCGACGAGCTGCGGTGCATCTACTGCGGCATGTGCGAAGAGGCCTGCCCCTGCGACGCCATCCGGATGGACACGGGCATGCACGCCGCGCCGGTTTACGACCGCGACCGGGCCTGGGTTCGCAAGGAACAACTCCTCGCACGCAAGCCCCGCGACTACGCCGTCCGCGACACGGCCGAAGGTCCACCCTGCGCGGTCTCGCATCGCTGAACGGCCCGCGGGCGACGCTCAGCCCGCCGTCGGGACCTTCGCCTTGTTCGCTTTCGCGGCTTTGCGGCGTGCCTCGGCCGCGAGATCCGCCTGATGCTTCTGGTGCTTCTTCAGCGCGCGTTGACGCTGCAGGAAGCTGACATGGTCGATCATGACCACCCCGCGCAGGTGGTCGACCTCGTGCAACAAAGCCCGCGCGCCGAGGCCTTCGCCCTCGATCTCGAAGGGCTCCGCCTTCAGGTTGAGCGCCCGCAGGCGCACTTTGCTGGGTCGGGCGACGTGGATGAAGACGTCCGGGAACGAGAGGCAACCCTCTTCCGCGGTGATCGTCTCGTCGCTCTGCCAGACGATCTCGGGGTTGATGACGACCACGACCGGTTCGTCGCGTGCCTCGTCACCTTTGAACGCGTAGGGATGGACGAGCAGCAACTGGAGATCGACGCCGACCTGCGTGGCGGCGAGGCCCACCCCATCCTCGGCGTTCATCGTCTCTTCCATGTCGGCGACGAGGCGCGCGAGCGACGCGTCGAACTCGGTGACCGGGCGGGCCTTTCGCCGCAGTGACTCGTTCGGATAGGGCAGGACTTCGAGGACGGCCATTGCTACCGGACTCCGTGGCGGTCTCTATCGCCCGCGGCCTTCGCTTTCGAATCAGGACCCGGGGCGTGTTTCTTGGTAAGGTCGACGCTGCCTCGTGGCGAATGCCGCAAGATCGCGAGATCGAGATCAAGACCCCGAACAATAGCAGAGCGTCGCGTGACGATGAACGAATCGAGAGTCGAGACATCCCCCCCGGTCGCTCCGGCTCGCGCCGGCCGCGACGCCGCGGCCGACGAAGACGCGATGGCCCGCTATGCCGGTCGGATCCGGACCCTCGAGCTTTCGCGCGAGCGGGGCAGCGTCCAGACCCGGGACGGCCGGGTCCTCGGGTTTCACACCGGCGTCGTCCGCGTCGCGGGGATGGTGAGTCGCGCCGAGGAGCTGCGCACGGGGATGCCCGTGACGTTCGACCTCGGGCACGGGCCGGGTGGACCGACGGTCGTCCGGCTCTGGGTGGGCGAAGGCCCCTGGCAGGCACCGTCGCTCCCCGAGGCCCCATGACCCTTCAGCGGTCCTTCAGCGCCTCGACCGCGGCGACCACTTCCTCGGCGTGGCCTTTGACGCTGACTTTCGGCCAGTGCCGCGCCACGTTGCCGTCCGCATCGACGAGCACCGTCGCCCGGAGCGGGCCAATCGTCTTCTTGCCGTACATGGTTTTTTCGCCGAACGCACCGTAGGCATGATGTACCGAGGCATCGGCGTCGACGAGCAGCGGGAACGAGAGGCCGTGTTTCTGTCGGAAACCGGCGTGCGTGCGGAGGGTATCCCGACTGATCCCGAAGACGACCGCCCCCGCGGCGGCGAGCCGGTCGTGGCGGTCCCGGAAGTCGCAGGCCTCCGTCGTGCAGCCGGGGGTATTGTCCTTCGGGTAGAAGTACAGGACGACGGGCCGGCCGCGCAGGGCCGACAGCGTGACCGAACCACCGGGCTCGGCGGGCAACGTGAAATCGGGCGCGGGTTGCCCCACGTGAATCGGCGCAGCGCTCTCGGGCATCGTAGACCTCGATGGACGATTGAAACGGACGCCGACCAAGACGCGCGGACCGCGCGGAGGGTTTCACCCGCGCGCCCCGCTCGCCGGAGACACCGTGCAGCCGTACGCTGATCTGCACAGCCACACCACCTTCTCCGACGGCGCACTCACCCCCGAGGCCCTGACCGCGTTGGCCGCGCGACGGGGTGTTCGAGTGCTCGCCGTGACCGATCACGACACCACGGCCGGGCTCACCCGGGCGGCCGCCGGCGCTCGGGCCGCGGGCCTGGCGCTCGTGACCGGCATCGAGATCAGCGCGCACTGGACGCGAGAGGTCCATGTGCTCGGCCACTTCATCGACCCCGAACATCCGGCGCTGCTGGCGGCCCTGGCCCAACGAGCGACCGAACGCCAGGCCCGTGTGCGCGAGATCGGTGCGCGGCTCGCGAGCGCCGGCGTCCCCATCGACGTCGACGCTCTCCTCGCCGAGGTCGCCGGTCAGGCGGGGAACGTCGGCCGCCCCCACGTCGCGCGCGCCCTCCTCGCGGCCGGTCACGTTGCCTCCCTCGACGAGGCGTTCCGGATCTATCTCGGCCGCGATGGCCTGGCGTACGTCCCCGTCCCGAGGCTCGACGCGCCGACGGCGATCGCCCTCATCCACGACGCCGGCGGGACCGCCTCGCTCGCCCACCCCGGCATCGAGGGCATCGACGAGCAGTTGCCGGCCCTCGTCGAGGCAGGCCTCGACGGGCTCGAAATCCGCCACCCCGCGCACGACGCCGATCGAGTCTCCCGCTACGCCGGCCTTGCGGGCCTCCTGCGCCTCTGCCCGACGGGCGGTTCGGATTTCCACGGCCCCGACGGACCACCGTATCCGGGGGACCACACCATCAGCGCCGAGGGCCTCGCCGCGCTTCGGGACCGCGCCCCGCGGCCGTTCGATCTCGCATGAGGTTCCGATCCGCGATAGGGTGGCGATTGCGGTGGCGCCGCTGGGGGAAGCCCGAGGGGTCCCGGCGAGCGGCCGCCGAGCGCCCGTGCCCGACATCCCGGAGACCCGCGTGAGCGGCGGCCCGAACAAAGCCATCTACGGCGAGATCACTCGCCTCGTCCCCATCCACATCGGCGGGCTCACCTTCGATGTCCCGGACGACATCCCGCTCATCCGGGCGTTTCAGTACATCCAGTTCGAACTCGGCCGGATGACCTGCGACTGGAGCCGATTCTGCTTCAACGACACGATCGGATGCTGCGCCTTCGAGTTCCGCATGCCCGACGACGAAGCCGCGGATTGGGGGCGCGCCTGCTGTCAGCGCGTCGTGCCCGGCCTCGTCGTGGCGACCCTGCCGAAGGGCAGCGTGATGCTCGACGAGCGCGGCGAACCGCTGCGTGAGATCCCGGCGGCGTTGCCCGCCCCGAAACCCGGCCGCCGCTCGAAGTCGGCGACCGAGGAGACCTCCGCCTGAACCCTCCCCCCAGTGAGGTGGCGGCCGCGACCCCGGCCACGGCCGTCGCGACGTTCCTCGAGGGGCTCGGGGCCCCGCCCGATCCCGAACTCGTCGGGACGCCGGAGCGTGTCTCGGCCTTGTGGCGCGAGAACCTGCTCGCGGGATATGGCGAGACCCCGGAAGCGGCGCTCGGGACCCCCATCAACGACGACTCGGGCGCGACGGTCGTCGTGACCGGCATCCCGTTCCACGGGCTCTGTCCTCACCACCTTCTGCCCTATCACGGTCTCGTCTGCCTGGCCTACGAGCCGACCGGACGGATTGCCGGACTCGGCCGGCTCGAGCGTCTGGTGGCCTGTCTGTCCCGTCGCCTCGTCCTGCAGGAACACCTGACCCGCAGCATCTGTGATGCGCTGATGAACCATCTCGGGGCGCGGGGCGCCGCCTGCACGGTGGATGCCGAGCACCTCTGCCTGATTCTGCAGGGCCGGGAGCCGCGCGGCGCGCGCCTGCACACGCGGCTCGGCGTCGGCACGCTGCAGGGGCGTCACGACGTCTTGCCGGCGGTCGGGTTCCGATGAGCCGGGCGGCGGGCCGGGTGGTCCTGGTCACCGGGGCCAGCCGCGGCATCGGGGCGGCGTGCGCCCGCCGTTTCGCAGCGACCGGTGCCCGCCTCGCGCTGCTCGCCCGCCCGTCCGCGGCCCTCGACGCGATGGGTCGCGAGCTCGGCGCCCACACGGTCCCGTGCGATTTGGCGGAGGCCCCCCAAGTCGAGGCGGCGCTCGTCGAGGTCGAACGCGCGCTCGGCCCCGTCGACGTGCTCGTCAACAACGCAGGGATCGTCCACCGACACGAAGTGGTCGGGCACTCGACGGCCGAGTGGGACCGCGTCATGGCCGTCAACCTGAGGGCGCCGTTCCTGCTCGCCCGCGGTGTCCTGCCGGGCATGCTCGCCCGCGGTGCCGGGCGGATCATCAACGTCTCGAGCATCAGCGGCAGCGGCGGGACGCCCCTGTTGTCGGCCTACTGCGCCAGCAAAGCCGGGCTCCTGGGGTTCACGCGCGCGCTGTCCGCGGAGGTGAAGGGTCGAGGTGTGGTCGTCGTGGCGGTCTCCCCCGGCAGCGTCGATACCGACATGCTCGTCGGCAGCGGATTCGCCCCGGCCATGGCCCCCGAGGACATCGCCGAGATCGTCGCGTTCCTCGCCGATGGCCCCCCTGCGCTGACCGGCGGCGCCGTCGAGGCCTTCGCGTGAAGGCCGGTCCCGCGACCGTCCCTTGCGCGCGGCCCGACCCCCCGCTAGCGTTCCGCCCTTCGTCCACCGGCCGCGCGCCGCGGCCCCGCCGGAGTTGAACATGCCGCCCCTCGCTGCCCGCAAACCAGCCGTCACCGGAGAGCACGTGGCACTCACCCCGCTCGAACGACCGTTGGAGCTGTCGCCGCCCCCGGCGGCGGTCTCGCCCCATGAAGCGGGCGCCCGCGTCGAGCAGCTCCTCGAAGCGCTCGAGGCCGCTCGGGGTGGCCGCCTGCTCATCGTGATCAAGGGCCACCCCGATCCGGACAGCATCGGCAGCGCCATTGCCCAGCGCCATCTGGCCCGTGCCTATGACATCGAGTGCACGATCCTGTTCTTCGACGAGATCAGCCATCCGGAGAACCGAGCGCTGGTGAAGAGCCTCGATGCGGATCTGCGCCAGTTCCGCGAGGGCATGGATCTCTCGTCGTACGACTTCGCCTCCTTCGTCGATACGCAGACACCGCATCTGCCGGTCCGGCTGCCGCAGGTCCCGCAAACGCTGACGTTCGTCGACCACCACAAGATCGTCGGCGGATTCGAGGCCCGCTTCCTCGACATCCGCGAGGACGCGGGTGCGACGAGCAGCATCTACGCGGAGTATCTCGAACACTCTCCGTTCGGCCTTCGGCCGGGCGTCGCCGAGGACGCCCGCCTCGCGACGGCCCTCATGCACGGCATCCGAACGGACACCGACAACTTTCTCCTCGCCTACCCCATCGACTACCGCGCCGCGGCGTATCTGCGGCAGTTCCTCGACACGGACCTGCTGCGCATCATCAGCAAGCAGTCCGTGACCGCCAGAACGATGGAGATCATCCAGAAGGGGCTGAACAACAAGCAGATCCGCGGCACGTTCCTCCTCGCCGGCGTCGGTTTCGTTCGGGAGGAAGACCGCGACGGGATCGGGCAGGCCGCCGACTTTCTGCTGCGTCACGAAGGTGTCGAAACGGCCCTCGTCTTCGGGATCGTCAATGGCGAGGTCGTCGACGGCTCCCTGCGCACCGTCAGCCACACCATCGACCCGGATACCTGGCTCAAGACGGTCTTCGGCACGGACGCCACCGGTCGCCACTACGGCGGTGGCCGGCGCAACAAGGGCGGCTTCCGGATCCCGCTCGGCCTCTTCGGTCGTTGCCGCGATCGCGAGGCGCTCTGGGCCATCGGACGTCGCACGGTCGAGGACCTCATCTTCGAGAAGATCGGGGTCGATCAGGCCGCGGAAGACTGACGTCCGCTGAATTTCCCGGGCTCCTCGGTCGTCGCTTGAATCAACGGTCGCCGGTGGTAATGTGCGGCGCCCATTCCTGATCGAACGCCATCGAGGAACCCCTGCCCATGCGCACGCCTCAGCTCCGCCGCCTTTTCACGCTTCTGACCACCGCCGCGCTCGCCCTGTCCGCCTGTGGCGGTCCGGCCTACGTCCGCGGATCGGACAATCCCGATCTCGACAAGGCGGTGATGTCGACCGGCCTGGACAAGGTCGACCTGCAGCAGCTCTTCAAAGACAACATCAAGAGCCTCCTCTCGAGCGCGGCGATGACCCGCTGGAAGGACGCCGCGAAGGACGGCAAAGAACAGACGGTGGCGATCTTCCAGGTGAAGAACGACACGTCGGAGCACATCGACGACCAGCTCAACGCCCTGCTCTCGGACTTCGAAACGGAGCTCGTGAACAGCGGCTCCGTCACCGTCATCAGCCACGAACGGCAGATGCAGCTCGTCGAGGAGCTCAAGTACCAGCAGTCCGCGGTCTTCGACCAGGACAAGGCGGCCCAGCTCGGTCGCCAGCTCGGCGCGCAGTACTTCGTGACGGGCAAGATGGCCTCGTCCGACCAGAAGACGGACGGCGAACGCCGCGTGCAGTACATGCTCTACATGCAGGTCATCGAGGTCGAGACCGGCGCCATCCGCTGGCAGAACAAGGCCGAGCTGACCAAGGGACTGATCAAGTAGTCCCATGAACCGGACGCTGCTCGCCGGGGCGATCGCCCTCTGCGTCGCCCTCCTGACCGGATGCGGTGGCTACGCCGCCTCGAGCGAGGTCTTTCGTCGCTCGATGACCGCCGGGCAGCCCGAGCAGGCGCTCGCGGCGGTCAATCAGGCGCTCGACGTCCCGAAGGCCGAAGACCTCCCCAAGAAGACGGGCGGCGACAACACGTTGCTCCTGCTCGAACGTGCGACGATTCTCCAGGCGCTCGGGCGGACGGATCTCTCGTCGCGCGACTTCGAAACGGCCGACAAGAACCTCGAGGTCGTCGACTTCACGAGCGACACCGCCGGGGACATCGGCAAGTGGGTCTTCTCGGACGACTCGGGCGTCTACCGGACGCCGCCCTATGAGAAGCTGCTCGTCAACACGCTGAACCTGCTCAACTACCTCGTCCGGGGCAATGCCAACGGGGCCAAGGTCGAGGCGCGCCGTTTTCAGATCAACCAGAAGTACTTCAAGGAGTCGGACGCCGCCCAGCAGGGCCTCATGGCGCTCGGCAGCTACCTGGCGGGGTTCGCGTTCGAGGTCGCCGGCGATGCCCAGGTCGCCATGCGGTACTACGCCGACGCCGTGACGACGGGGCGGGTTCCGACGGCGCTCGATGCGGCCGCTCGCCTGCACGCACGCACCGGGCAGTCCGACGAGCGCATTGCGGGCGAACTGGCCGCGCTGCCCCCTCCCGCGCCGCGCGACGAAACACAGGCCGAACTCCTCGTGGTCGTCCAGATCGGCATGGCGCCGTTCAAGACGGCCGAGCGCTTGCCCATCGGCGCGGCCGTCGTCGCCGCGACGGCGCCCGGGCCCGGTGCCCGGCTGACCCCGGCGCAGCGCAGCCAGGCCAACACGTTTGCCGCGAAGGGGCTCCTGAAATGGGTCAACTACCCGAAGCTTCGCCGATCGGCGAAGAGCCGATGGACGAGCGCGCAGGTGGTCCTCGACGAGCAGCAGGTGCTCTCCGGCGGCGAAGCCCTCGACATCGAGAGCCGCGCGGTCTCGTCGTTCGACCAGATCGAGGGGACGATCGTCGCGGCCGCCATCGTCCGGATGATCACGCGCGCCGTCGCCGGCGAGGCCACGAACGCCGTTGCACGCAAGGCGAGCAACAGCGGCGCCATCGGGTTGCTCGCCGGCCTCCTCGTCGAGGGGGCGATGACCGCCGTGGACACGCCGGACACCCGGAGTTGGGTCACCCTGCCCGCGCGCATTCACGTCGCCCGCGCCCGGATCGCGCCGGGACGCCACACCGTCCAGGTCCGGCTCGGCGGCTACACGCGAACCGCGACGCTCGAGGCGACCCCCGGCGGGTGGCACGTCCTGAACTTCTCAGACCTCCGATGATCATCGTTCGCTGACCACAACCCCAAGGACCAGCGCCATGAAGACGCCCCGTTCTCCTCTCCCGCGCCACCCCCTCACCGCCCTGGCCGCCGCCGCGTTGCTGCTGCCGGGCACCGCCTCGGCGCTCGACGCCTATCGCGACCGGACGGGCCTGTTCTACGGCGGAGGCCTGGGATTTGGTGCCGGCAAGTCCGACGCCGACGGCGCCGAGACCAAGGCTGGCCTCAACCTCAGCGGCCGCATCGGCGGCGGCGTCAACGAGAATCTCACGCTCGACTTCACGATGGGCCTCACGAAGCAGCTCGACGTCGACACCACCCTGGTCTCGGGTTTCGTCGGCACGAATCTCTTCGTGGCCGGCGACCTGTCCGTCCGGTTGATGGGCGGCATCGCGCACGCGTCCCTCGACGGCGCGGACGGCGAGACGGGGTTTGGCGCCGGCGCCGGCCTCGGGTACGAGTTCTGGGCCAACGCGGACCTCGCGGTCGGCGTCGGTGCGGACTACCAGCACCTCTTCTTCGATGCCGGCAGCTTCAACACCATCAACTTCGGCGTGACGTTCACCGTGTACTGAGAAGGGTCGCGCGGCGCGCCCCTCCCCGTTGACCCCCGCCCGTGGTTCTCGTATATCGGCCGCCCCGCGCCATTCCGGCCGACGACCGAGGAGCCACCCATGCCCAGCTACCCCGCCACGTTCGACGCCCGCATCAACGAGAGCCGCGAGCGGCTCCTCAAGCTGCGGAGGTTTCTTTGACGCCGATCGCAAGATCGAACGCGTCGGAGAACTCGACCACCTGAGCGCGCAGCCCGAGTTCTGGTCCGACCAGGAGAAGGCCCAGGAGCTCCTGCGCGAGCGCAATGAGATGAAAACGCAGCTCGACGCCATGGACACCGTCGGCCGCGGGGTCGACGACGCCGTCGTCTATCTCGAGATGTACGAGGAGGCGCCGGACGACGACCTGCTCGCCGAGGCCGAGACGGCGTTGAAAAGCGCCGAGCTCAGGCTTGAGCACATGGAGTTCGAGCGCATGATGAGCGGCCGGCACGACCGGGCCGCCGCCTTCGTCGCCATCAACGCCGGCGCCGGCGGCACCGAGAGCCAGGACTGGGCCGAGATGCTGTTGCGCATGTATCTGCGCTTCAGCGAACGCCAGGGCTGGAAGGTCGAGGTCACCGACGAGCTAGCCGGGGACACGGCCGGCATCAAGAGCGCGATGCTGCGTGTCGAAGGCGACCACGCCTTCGGTTACCTGAAGGCCGAGAACGGCGTGCACCGCCTGGTCCGGATTTCGCCCTTCGATGCCAACAAGCGCCGGCAGACGAGCTTCGCCAGCGTCTCGGTGCTGCCCGAGGTCGACGACTCCATCGAGATCGAGGTGCGCGACGGCGATCTTCGCGTCGACACCTATCGTTCGTCCGGCGCTGGCGGCCAGCACGTCAACAAGACGGACTCCGCGGTTCGCCTGACGCACCTTCCCACCGGTGTCGTCGTGGCCTGCCAGGCGGAGCGAAGCCAGCACAAGAACCGCTCCCTGGCGATGAAGCTCCTCAAGGCCAAGCTGTACGAACTCGAGCTGCAGAAGCGCAACGACGAGCGGGACGCGCTGTACGCCGGCAAGGCCAAAATCGACTTCGGCAGCCAGATCCGGAGCTACGTGCTGCACCCTTACCAGATGGTCAAGGACCTCCGGACGGGTTGGCAGACGAGCGATACCCGCGGGTTCCTCGACGGCGACCTGACGGCGGCCGTCCAGGCGTTTCTGCTGATGCACGCGGGCGAAGCCCCGCAAGCACGCGACGTGCAGGACGTCGACTGATTTCTGACCCCGCGACCCGATTTCCTACACGGAATCGGGTTGTCCACAGGGTTATCCACAGGCAGCCCTCGGCCCACCGGGTATGGAGGGTCGACGCGGGGGCTTTGACCGATTGCGCCTACGCGCGCCCGACCGCTTGGTGCCGTGCAAATAGCTGAAATGATTCAGTTGGCGCCCATGTAGGCTGTCTAACCACACGAAAACTCCCCCTCCTCACGCGCCCGGCCGCGGACGCCCTCGGGCGGGGGGGGGCTGTGGATAACGTGTGAACTGCTGTGAATTCACCCCCTGTCACGGGCACCTCGCCGACCGTCCGCACCGCGCTGCGCGGTGGCGCTCGCGGGGCTTGATCCCGGCGGGACATGCGGATACGGTGCGCCGCTCGCTCGCCGGAGGCCCAGCGATGGAAGACACGATCATCAGCCAGCGCAAGGCGAAAGCCGAGGCGTTGCGCGCTCTTGGGGACCACCCCTACGCCAACGACTTCACCGTCACGGACACGGCCGAGGCCGTTCTGTCTACGCACGCGGAGAAGACGGCGGAGGCCCTCGAAGCGACGCCGATACCGGTGGCGCTCGGCGGCCGGGTCATGGCGATTCGCCGGATGGGCAAGGTCGTCTTTCTGGTCGTCCTCGACCGGTCCGGTCAGATTCAGGCCAACCTTTTCCAGGACCAACTGCCGGAAAGCGACTTCCAGCGTCTGGAGCTGCTCGACGTCGGCGACATCGTCGGTGTCGGCGGCATCATGATGCGGACGCGGAAGGGCGAACTCTCGGTCAAGGCGACCCGGTTCCGCATTCTGACGAAGACGCTGCGCCCCCTGCCCGAGAAGTGGCACGGTCTGACGGATGTCGCCGTGCGCTACCGCCAGCGTTACGTCGACCTCATCGTCAACGACGACGTCCGGCGGACGTTTCAGGCCCGCAGCCGCATCGTTTCTTACATCCGTCGTTTCTTCGAGGATCGCGACTACCTCGAGGTCGAGACGCCGATGCTGCAGTCGCTTTACGGCGGCGCGGCCGCGCGGCCATTCGTCACCCACCACAATTCGCTCGACATGAAGCTCTACCTCCGCATCGCGCCGGAGCTGAACCTCAAGCGACTCGTGGTCGGCGGGCTGCATCGCGTCTTCGAGCTGAACAAGAACTTCAGAAACGAGGGCGTCTCGACGCAGCACAATCCCGAGTTCACGGCGCTCGAGTTCTACGAAGCGTTCGCGACGTATGAAGATCTGATGGCCCTGACCGAGACGCTGCTCGAGGGCCTGACGCTGCACCTGCACGGCAAGACCAGGATCGCCCACGGGGAGCACGAGCTCGAGTTCGCGCGTCCCTTCCGGCGCCTGTCGGTCTACCAGGGGCTCATCGAACACGCCGGCATCCCCGCCGACCAGGTGAACGACCGCGACGTCCTGTTGGCGGCGGCGGCACGCCTCGAGGTCGCCAAGGCGGACAAGATGCCGCTCGGCTACCTGCAGATGGCCGTTTTCGAGGCGGCGGCCGAGCACCTGCTCATTCAACCGACGTTCGTGACGGACTTCCCGCTCGACGTCTCGCCGCTCTCGCGAAAGAAGGACGCCGATCCGCGGCTCGTCGACCGCTTCGAGCTCTACATCGCCGGGCGCGAGATCGCCAACGCCTTCTCGGAGCTCAACGACCCCGTCGACCAGCACGAGCGGTTCGCCGCTCAGGTCGCCCACCGCGAGCAAGGCGACGACGAAGCCCACCCGATGGACGAGGACTTCGTCCGGGCGCTCGAGTACGGCCTGCCGCCGACGGCGGGTGAGGGCATCGGCATCGACCGTCTCGTCATGCTCATGACCAACAGCCCTTCGATTCGGGACGTGCTCTTCTTCCCGCTGATGCGGCCGGAGGGCTGAATCGCCTTGTGGGCCGGGCCTTTCGAGAGTTTCGTCGGTTGGCGGTATCTGCTTCGCGTGAAGCGTCGGCCCCGCGCGTTCCTGCTCGGCCTCGGCCTGCTCGCCCTCGGTGCGCTCTCCGTTTATGCGGGCGTGGCGGCGTTCGGACGTGACAGCGTCGCGAGTTCCCTCTTCTCCCCGAGCGGTCAGGCGCCGGTCATCGCCCTCGGACTCGGGGCGGTCTGTCTCGCCGTCGGCTTCTGCGTCACCCTCTTCGGGGCGCTGAACACGTTTCTGACGTCGTTTTCGGCCTTCTCCGCGTTCATGGTCTGCATCGGGGTCATGGAGGTCATCCTCGTCCTCGGGGTCATGAACGGTTTTCAGAAAGACCTCCGGACGAAGATCCTCGACACGCAGGCGCACGTCGTCGTCGACGCCCCCGACGGGGCGCAGTACTTCGGTGACTATCGCGCCCTGACGGAGAAGGCCCGCGCCGTCGAGGGGGTGACCGGCGCGACGCCGTTCCTTCAGACCGAGGTCATGATCACCTCACCGACCAACCTCCAGCCCGCGCTTCTCAAGGGCGTGGACATCGGCACGGTCGGAGAAGCCAATCGACTCCCCGAGACGATCAAAGAGGGCAAGCTCGAGGCCCTCGAGCGCCCCGAGCTGGTCAAGCCGTTCAGCCTCGACGACCACCCCTCGCTCGGCGACGTCCCGGAGGGGCACGACCGTGCCCGCGCGGCGGCCGACCTCGACGCCGAAGATGCCCCCCCTGCCGCCGCCCCCGATCCGGAGTTGGCGGCCGCGGGTATGGAGATCCCTGCGCCTGCCGCCGCAACGGCCGGTCGCAGCGTGTTGCCCGCGCTCCTTCTGGGGACGGAGCTGCGCCGGAACCTGAACCTCTGGGCCGGGGAGCGTCTCAACATCGTTTCTCCCGTCGGCGATCTCGGCCCGAACGGCCCGATCCCGAAGAGCCGGCCATTCCGGGTCGCCGGCTGGTTCGAGTCGGGGATGCTCGAGTTCGACACGCGTCTCGCCTACACGAGCATCGCCGCTCTCCAGCGCTACCTCGGTCTCGACGACGTCGTCGGCGGCATTCAGATCCGGGTGGCCGACATCGAACAGGCGCGCCCCGTCCGCGACCGCCTCCGGGCCGTGCTCGGCGATGCCGTCCGGGTCAGCGACTGGCAAGAGCTCAACAGCAATCTCTTTTCTGCCCTGAAGCTGGAAAAGATCGCGATGTTTCTGGTGCTGAGCATCAACATTCTGCTCGCTGCGTTCGCCATCACTGCGACCCTGGTGATGACCATCATCGAGCGCCGCCGACAGGTCGCCATCCTCAGCGCGATGGGCGCCCATCGAGGCAGCGTGATTCGCATCTTCATGAGCCAGGGTCTGTTCAACGGCGCGCTCGGGGCGGGCGTCGGTGCCGCCCTCGGCCTCGCGCTCGGGTTCGGGCTTTCGGCCGTTCAGCTCCCGATGGACGGCTCGGTCTATTACCTGCCGAACATTCCCGTGGACGTCCGAACCGTCGATGTCGTCTCGATCGTCCTCGTCGCCCTCGCGATCAGCGTGCTGTCGACGATCTACCCGGCCATCTACGCCGCCCGGCTGCGACCGGTGGAAGGGCTCAGCGCGGAATGAGCCAGCCTCCCCTGCTCGAGGTCCGCGGACTCTCCAAACACTTCCTCCATGAAGGCCGGACGATCGAGGTCCTGCGCACGATCGACCTCATCGTCGAGCGGGGCGAGCAGGTGGCGATCGTCGGCCAGTCCGGCGCGGGCAAGAGCACGCTGCTTCATGTCCTCGGCACGCTCGATGCCCCGTCCGCGGGCGAGATCCGGGTCGCCGGACAGCTCGTGACGGCGATGCCGACCCGCGCGCTGGCCGAATTTCGCAACCGTACGATCGGGTTCATGTTCCAGTTCCACCACCTGCTCCCGGAGTTCACGGCCCTGGAGAACGCGATGATGCCCCTGCTGATGCGGCGGGTCCGGCGGGCCGAGGCCCGGGACGAGGCCACCGCGTGGCTGGAGCGCGTCGGGCTCTCTCACCGACTGACCCACCGTCCCGGTGAGCTGTCCGGCGGCGAGCAACAGCGGGTCGCGCTGGCGCGTGCCCTCGTCGGCAAGCCGCAGCTCCTCATGGCGGACGAACCCACCGGCAACCTCGACAGTCGCACGAGCGCGGGCATTCACGAGCTCTTCCGGACGCTGACCACCGAACAGGGCACCGCGATGCTCATCGTGACCCACAACACCGAGCTCGCACGGAACCTGCCGCGCTGCCTCCGGATGAAAGACGGCGGCCTCGTCGACGAGACGGGCCCGGGAGCGCCGCGGTGAGATACCCCCGTCCGAGCGCGCTCCGGGCGCTCTTCTTGGCCCTCGGCTGTGTCCTCGTCGCGTCGACCGGTCTCGGGCCCGCGAAGGCCCTCGCGCAGCCGACGGCCCCGGTCTCGGGCGGCCTCGCCGTCGATCGAGTCGAGGTCCGCGGGAACCGGCGGTCCGAATCGGAAGCGATTCTTCAGCTCGTCGCGACGCGCGCCGGCACGAACCTCGATCGTGCGCGGCTGCAGTCCGACGTCCGCGCCATCTTCCAGATGGGCTTCTACACGGACGTGCAGGTCGACCTCACCGAGGCCGAAGGCAAGTCGGTCCTGACGTTCATCGTGACGGAGAAGGCGTCGATCCGGTCCATCAAGTTCGAGGGCAACGACGAACTCGACGAGGACGACCTCAAAGCGGTCGTCGACCTCAAGGAGTTCGGCATCCTCGACCTCGCCAAAGTCACCCGGAACGCCGAGAAGCTCAAAGACCTCTACACCGAGAAGGGCTACTTCCTCGCGGAGGTCAACTACGAGGTCGTGGAACTCGGCGACAACGAGGTCGACGTCCTCTTCCGCATCGTGGAAAAGCAGGAAGTCAAGGTCGCCCGCATTACGATCGTCGGCAACAAGGCGCTGACCGACACCGAAATCAAGGAGAACCTCGAGACCCAGGAGGGCGGTTTCCTCGAGTTCCTGACGAGCGCCGGCAGCTTCAAGGCCGAGGCGTTCGAGCGCGACTCGATGCGCGTCAACCAGTTCTACATGGACAAAGGCTACATCACCGCCCGCGTCGGCCAACCGAAGATCGAGCTCAGCCCGGACAAGCGGGAGATGTACCTGACCATCCCCGTCGAAGAGGGCGAACGGTACAAGACGGGTGACCTCGACATCAGCGGCGACATGCTCCGCCCGAAAGACGAGTTGATGAAGCTCGTCCGGCTCGAAAAGGGCGAATGGTTCAGCAGCACGTTGCTGCGCGAGACGATCAACGGCATCGGCGAGCTCTACAAGGACGAGGGCTACGCCTATGTGAATCCGACCCCCAATACCAACGTCGATCCGGAGGCGAAGACGGTCAGCCTCATCCTCGAGATCGACAAGGGGAAGAAGGTGCGTTTCGGTCGGATCAACATCGTCGGCAACGCCCGAACGCGCGACAAAGTCATCCGCCGCGAGCTGCGCATCTATGAAGGCGAGTGGTACTCGTCGACGGGCATCAAGCGGTCGAAGCAGCTCATCCAGCGCCTCGGCTACTTCGAGACGGTCGAGATCAACACCAATCGCGGCGCCACCGACGACACGATGGACGTCGTCGTCGAGGTCAAGGAGAAGCCGACCGGCACCTTCCAGGTCGGCGCCGGGTTCAGTTCGCTCGAGAGCTTCATCGCGCAAGCGCAGATCTCTCAGAACAACCTGTTCGGTCGCGGACAGACCCTGAGCCTGCAGGCCACGCTCTCGAAGCTGCGCACCATCGCGAGCCTGCAGTTCGCGGACGACTACTTCATGGACACGCGGGTCCGGTTTGCGACGGACATCTACCGCATCGAGAACAACTACGAGGACTTCACCCGGAGTTCGATCGGCGGCAGCCTGACGTTCGGATATCCACTGACCGACGACTGGAGCGTCGCGGGCACCTATACGCTCGAGCACGTCGAGGTCACGCGCGGCGGCTATGGCTCGCGGACGGTCCCGACGCTCGCCAACCTCGACGGCCAGGGCATCACGAGCAGCATCCGCGGCTCGCTCATCTACGACACGCGCAACAACCGCCTCTTCCCGACCGAGGGCTTCTACGGCATCGCGAGCGTCGAAGAGGCCCACGAGCTCTTCCTCTCCGAGAACGAGTTCACGCGATACACCGCGCGCCTGCGCTACTACATCGACCTCACGCTCGACATGGTGCTCAAGCTCAACACCGAGGTCGGTCAGATCGTCAGCCCCGAGCGCACGGGCGTGCCCATCTACGAACGGTACTTCGTCGGCGGCCCCCTCACCGTCCGTGGATTCCGGCGCCTCTCGCTCGGCCCGAAGCTGACCGTCTTCGACGCGCAGCGGCCGGACAGCGGCACCTTCAAGTACAACGTCGGCGGCACGCAGCAGCTCCTGATGAACGCCGAGTTCGAGTTCCCGATCTTCCAGAAGGTCGGTATTCGCGGTGTCTTCTTCACGGACGGCGGCAACGCCTTCGATCGCGAGGACCCCATCGGCGACAAGCTCGAGTCGCTCCGGTTCTCCTGGGGTTTCGGCATCCGCTGGTTCTCCCCGATCGGCCCGTTGCGGTTCGAGTGGGGTTTCCCCTTCGAAGCGAATCCGGACGAAGAGTCCTCGGTCTTCGAGTTCTCCATCGGCAACTTCTTCTGAGCTTCACGCGTCCACGGAGTCTCGCCATGTCCCCGTTTGCCCGTTTCGTCAAACCGCTCCTGATTTCTCTTTCGATGCTGCTCGTCGCTCACGGCGTCGCGCAGGCCGAGGTCAAGCTCGCGTTCGTCGACATGCAGCGTGCGCTGCTCGAGGTCGACGAGGGCAAGAAGGCCAAGAGCACGCTCGAGAAGATGAAGAGCGACAAGCAGCGTCAACTCGACGGCGAGCAGGAGGCCCTCAAGAAGGCGAAGGCCGACTTCGACACGCAAAAAGCGATGATGAAGGAAGACATTCGCCGCCAACGCGAAGAAGAGCTCGCCGAGAAGCTCGGGCGCCTGCAGATGCTCTATGCGACGCTCCAGAAAGAGCTCGCGGGCAAGGAGGCCGAGCTGACGAAGGACATCTTCAAGCGCATGGCCAAGATCCTCGAGAAGATGGGCCGCGAGCAGAAGTGGACCATGATCTTCGAGAAGACCGAGTCCTCGGTCCTCTGGGCCGAGCAGTCCCTCGACCTCACCAACGAGCTCATCCGCCGCTACAACGCCGGCGAGGGCAAGTAAGGACGCAAAGCGTCGTGCGGCTCGGCGACCTGGCAGAGGCACTGACCGCCCGAGTGGAGGGTGATCCGGACGTCGAGGTCGACCGCGTTTGTGCACCGGAGACGGCCACGGCGGGCGCGCTCGCGATCGGCATCGAGCGGCGGTACCGGGCCGTCGTCCGGGAGACGCGGGCGAGTGCGGTCCTGCTCGATGCAACGGCGCCGCTCGTCACCCCCGACGGTTGCGTCCGCCTGCTCGCGACCCGTCCCCGAGAGGCGTTCGCGCGGGCGCTGAGGCTCTTGAACGCCCCGGCCCTGCCCGGCCTGCCCGCACCGGGTGTCGATGCCCGGGCGGCGGTCGACCCGACGGCGTGTGTCGGCCCGGGCGCTCGCATCGGGCCCTTTGCCGTCGTGGGCGCCCGAGCCTCTCTCGGAGACGACGTCGTCGTCGGGGCCGGCGCGTACATCGGCGCGGATGCGGTCATCGGCGCCCGCACGGTTCTCGCCCCGCGCGCCGTCGTGCTCGACGGGTGCCTGATCGGGGCGGACTGTCTGCTCGGTCCAGGCGCCACCGTCGGCGCAGTGGGGTTCGGTCTCGACGCCGCCGGTCGGCTACCCCACCACGGCATCGTGGTCATCGAAGACGACGTGACCCTCGGGGCGAACACCTGCGTCGACCGGGCGACGCTCGGGGAGACGCGCATCGGACGCGGCTGCCACCTCGACAATCTCGTGCAGGTCGGCCACAACGTGCGACTCGGCAACGAAGTCGTACTCTGTGGCCAGGTGGGCATCGCAGGGGGCGCGCAGCTCGAAGACGGTGTCGTCGTCGGCGGACAGGCGGGCATCGCCGGGCACGTGACCGTCGGTGCGCGCGCCCGGATCGCGGCGCAGAGCGGCGTGACCCGCAGCCTGCCCGCGGGCGGGGTCTACAGCGGGCACCCGGCCGAGCCGAACGCGGCCCGCCTCCGGCGCGTCGCCCGCTTGCGGCGCCTCGCCGACGGCGAACGCCCATGACGCCCCACGTCCACCCCTCGGCCCGGCTCCATCCGGGCGTCGTCCTCGGCCCCGGCGCCGTCGTCGGTCCCGAAGCCGAGCTCCACGCCGAGTGTGTGCTCGGCCCGTACGCCGTCGTCGGTCCCCGCACGACGCTCGGCCCCCGGTGCCGGCTCCACGCCTTTGCGGTCGTCGGCGGCGATGCCCAGGACCGCCGGACGCCCCCCGACGCCCCTACCCGCCTCGTCTGTGGGGCCGAAAACGTGTTTCGGGAGCACGTCACCGTCTCGCGCGGCAGCCTCCACGGCGGCGGCCTGACCCGCCTCGGCGCGGGCAATCTCCTGATGGCGGGCGTCCACGTCGGGCACGACTGCCACCTCGGCGACGGCATCACGCTGGCCAACAACGTGAGCCTGGCTGGCCACGTCCATGTGGGCGACCGCGTGGGGATTGGCGGGCACGCCGCCGTCCACCAGTTCGTCCGCCTCGGGACGCTGAGCTTCATCGCCGCCAACGCCATGGTCTCGCAGGACGTCCCGCCGGGCTGCCTGGCGGCCGGCGACCGGGCGCGTCTCTACGGTCTCAACGTGACGGGCCTTCGCCGCGCCGGCGTGCCCGCGGAGGTCCGCCGCGCCTGGCACTCGGCGTTTCGCTGGCTCTGCGCGTCGCCCGGGGGCGGCGGCGAGGACGGCGACATGGCCGGTCACGAGCGCGAGCTGCGCCTCCACCCGCAGATTTCCGACTTCATCGACTTCATTCGCGCGAGCACCCGGGGCATCTGCCGGGCCGCCGGGCGATCGGCCGACGACCGAGTGGACGCCCCTTTCGAAGGGGAAGCCGACGCCTGTCTCACGGATCCGTGACAGCCCGTTGACAGCCTGCAAAGCCGACGTCTAACCTGCCGCGCACTTCTGCAACGACAGCACTTCACAAGGGAGATCCGCTGCCATGACGCCCAAGGAAATCTTCGAGGACCAGATCGCCACCCGCCTCCAGAACCCGGCCCAGCAGGCCAAGGCGAAGGAGATCGACGCGGTCTATCAGTTCAACGTCAACGGCGACGACGGCGGTCAGTGGGTGGTCGACCTCAAGGAGTGCAAGGTCAGCGCCGGCACGGCGGCCGCCGCCGACTGTACCATCACGGTCGGCTCGGCCGACTTCGTGAACCTCGTGCAGGGCAAGGTCCCCGGCCCGCAGCTCTTCATGATGGGCAAGCTCCAGGTGTCGGGCAACATGGGCCTCGCCATGAAGCTCGGCTCCGTCCTCGGCGGCTGAGCCGACCGCCGTCCGGGGTCCGACGCCCATGTCCCGCCCCCTCGACGGCCTACGTGTCCTCGATCTGACGCGGCTCCTCCCCGGGCCCTTCGCGTCCTTGCTCCTCGCCGATCTCGGCGCCACGGTGCTCAAGGTCGAGGACACCCAAGGGGGCGACTACGCGCGGTACTTTCCGCCGCTCGGCGGCCGCATGTCCGCGGTCTTCGCCGCGCTGAACCGGGACAAGACCGGCATCGCGCTCGACCTCAAACAGGCCGCGGGGCGTGAGGTCCTGCTGCGCCTCGTCGACCGCGCCGATGTCCTGCTCGAGAGCTTTCGGCCGGGCGTGATGGACCGCCTCGGGCTCGGCGCCGATGCACTCGCCGCGCGCAACCCGCGGCTCGTGTACTGCTCCATCAGCGGCTACGGGCAGGACTCGCCCCTCGCCCACCGCGCCGGCCACGACTTCAACTACCTGGCCCTCGCCGGGCTCGCCGGGGTGACGGGCGTCGACGGTCGCGTCGTGCTGCCGGGGATTCAGGTCGCGGACATCGCGGGGGGCGCGCTCTACCCCGTCATCGGCGTCCTGGCGGCGCTCAACGAGCGGACACGCACGGGTCTCGGCCGTCGGGTCGACGCCGCCATGACCGACGGCGTCGCCGGGCTCGGCATCATGCTGCAGGCCAAGGCGTTTGCCGGCGCGGGCATCGACGACCCGGGGGCCGATGAGCTCGCCGGTGCGTTGCTGTGTTACCGCCCGTGGCGCTGCGCCGACGGTCGCACGCTCGCCGTCGCCGCCCTCGAACCGAAGTTCTGGGCGGCCTTCTGCGCGGCGGTGGGGCGACCCGAACTCGCGTCCGACGGCTACGCGACGGGCGCGCGCAAAGTCGCGGTCGAGGCCGAGCTCGAGCGCCTGTTCGCCAGCCGCACACGCGACGAATGGACGGCGTTTCTCGCCGCGCACGACTGCTGCGTCGAGCCCGTGCTCAGTCTCGAAGGGGCGCGCGAGAGCCCACACGCGCGGGCGCGCGGGCTCTTCGGCACGCACGCACACCCGGGCGAAGGCGCGACGTTCTTGCACGTCTTCCCCAACCCGGCGCTGCTGCCCGGGGCCGAGCCCCCCGTCGACGTGAGGCCCGCGCCCCGGTTGGGTGAACACACCCGCACGGTGCTGGCCGAAGCCGGCTACACCGCCGACGAAATCACTTCGCTGCTGGCGACCGGCGCCGCCGTCGCCGCCGAGTGAGCGGCGGGTTGCTCAGAAGAAACCGCCGGCCATGAAGACGAGCTCGTGGAAGCGGGCGTCCTCGTTCGACTTCGAGCTGGCCGTCAGCTGGCGCTCGTAGCGGATGTCCAGGTTCAGCTTGACCAGCTTGATGTCCAGCGTGGTGCCGATGAAGATCGGCAGGTAGAGGGGCATGGACTCTCGGTCGTCGGCGAGGTCGACGCCGGCAACCTTGTCTTCACCGTCCAGGGTCGTCCCGATCGGGAACCGCGGCTCGAGGCCGCCGCCGAAGTCCAGGCTGAGGAACATGGGAATGACGGGGAAGCTGCCTCGGGCGAGGATCGGAATGGCGATGTTGCTCTGTACGCCTTCGATCCCGCCTTTGTCCTTCGTCGTCTGCCGGTTGTAGAGCAGGTCGACCTCGAGCCCGAGGATGGCCAGATCGAGCATCACGGCCAGGCCGGCGTCGATCACCGAGGCGCTGTCCACGCCATCGTCCGGATCGGGCATGCCGATGCCGTAGCCGGCGCGCACGCCGTAGTTCAGGCCCAGGGCCGCGGCCGGGCTCGCCGCCGCCACCACCATCGCACCCGCCAGGAAAGCCGCGCTCTTCTTCATGGAGCTTCTCCTCGTTCGTTCTGGAAATTCGGCCGACTCGGTTGAATCGCGGGGGGTAACAAACCCCAAAGGCCGACGCGAGACAACGGGGAAAACTTCATCCCCGTGCGCCGGCGCAAAAAAAAACCCCAGCCGCTCGGCTGGGGTTCGGTGGGCGATACAAGATTTGAACTTGTGACTTCTTCCGTGTGAAGGAAGCACTCTACCGCTGAGTTAATCGCCCGCGGTCGAAAGTGTCCGGCCTTTTATCACCGGCATGGTTTCGAGGCAAGCCGAAAATGTGATACCACCCCCGCGATGCACTACATCCGCGCGCTCCGTCCGCACCAGTGGGTCAAGAACGCCTTCGTTTTCGCGGCGCTCGTTTTCTCCAGGCACCTGACGCACACCGACTACGGCCTGCGAACGCTGGCCATCTTCGGCGCATTCTGTGTCGTGGCGAGTGCCATCTACCTGATCAACGACGTTGCGGACTACGAACGGGACCGCATTCACCCGAAGAAGAGCCTGCGACCGATTGCAAGTGGCGCCCTCTCCCGGACGCATGCCGTCGTTCTCGCGCTCCTCCTGGCGCCCGTCGGCCTCGCCATCGGGTTCCACCTGAACGCGCCGACGGGGGCCGTGCTGGCCACGTACGCGGTGATGAACCTCGCGTATTCGGTGTGGCTCAAGCACTTCGTGTTGCTCGACGTCTTCATGATTGCGCTCGGCTTTCTGTTCCGGGTCACGGCCGGCGCGTTCGCCATCGAGGTGGACATCTCGGTGTGGCTGCTCATCTGCACGTTCTTCATCTCGCTCTTCCTGGCGTTCTGCAAACGACGCCACGAGCTCGAGAGCCTGGGTGAAGACGCCATCAGCCACCGGGGCAACCTCGCCCACTACTCGCTGCAGTTCATCGACAAGATGGTCGCTGCGCTCGCTTCGATGACGGTGATGAGCTACGCGCTCTACACCATCGACCCGCGGACGGTGGAGAAGGTGGGCACGAACGGGCTGGTGTTGACCGTGCCGCTCGTTCTCTTCGGCACGTTCCGCTACCTCTACCTGGTCCACCTGCACCAGAAGGGCGGCTCACCGACGGAGGTCGTGCTGACCGACCGTGGCATGCAGGTCATCATCGCCCTGTACCTGGCGGTGGCCATCGGCCTGATCTACTTCAACGTGCATCTGCACCTGGCGTAGCCGCATCGACGACCGGCACGGCGCCCGCATCGGGGCCCTGTGCCGCGTCGGCTTGCAGAGCGGGTCCGTCCGCCGCCGGTGCCGCGGCATCCGAGGCGCCGCCGTCGGTCTGGGGGGCGCCTCCATCGGCCCCGGGCTCGGGCGACGGGATGCGCACCCAGCGCACGGTGAAGTTGGTCAGCCGGTCCGCCTCCGCGCAGCCTTCGCCATCGTAGGCCTGGTGCAGGATTTGCTGCCCGGCGAGCTCGATCTGGGGCCTGTCGACCCGGACCTCTCCCCGCTCGAAAGTCTCGACGACGGCCGTGCAGGGTGCGACGGCGTCGAGTACGGGACGCTCGTAGCGGAACTGGTAGTTCAACGGCCCCTCCGGAGACCGGAAGTCGAGGGCGACCTCGGAGCTGAGTGCGAAGCCTTCCGGGTCGATGTAGTCGAGCCGATATCTCGCCCCGTCCGGCAAGCGGGTCAGGTTGGCGATGAAGTTTGCGATGTCCCCTTCCGTGAACGCCGGATCATTCGTGAGGTCGACGCCCCGCGTCACGGCATAGGTCCCCGTCAAATCGATGTCGATGGGCGTCAATCCGCCGTCGGGCAGTGGCGCGAGATCGCCGCCCGGGCCCGCCGCGTCGGTCAGTCCGACCGCGTCCGACGCGGCATCGATCCCGGCGTCGCCCGCGGCGTCAACCCGCGCATCCGGGGGGGCAGGTCCGTCCGACGCGACCGCATCCGCCGGCTCGGCGTCCGGGAGCACGGCATCTCCGGGTGACGTCGCGTCCGGACAGCCGGCCTCGTTCGTCTCCGGGTTGCAGGGGCGCGGTCGAACCGCATCGGGGGCCGCCACGCAAACGGACGAACGACATGCCTCCCCCAGGGGGCAGTCGAAGTCGTCCGAACACGTCGGTTCACAGACGCCGGACACGCACTGTTCGTTGGCCGAACAATCGCTGTGGAGTTGGCAACCGCCGTCCCCACATCCATGGGCCATCGCAATCGCCATCAGGAGCGTCGCGAACCTGCCGATAGAGAGAAACAGGGCTCGAGCGCCCGCTGAGGTGGTCGACATGCGTCTCCCCGAATTCCTTGCCGACCCGGGATCGTCACGGTATCGTCGATTCCAGGCCATGATTGAGCGCGCGCCGTCCGTCTCGAGGCAAATGAAACACGCCCACCGCACAGCTCGCGCAGTCATCACCATTGCATGTTCCGTGCCGTTTTTCCCCCTGGACGCATCGGCCCAGGCCCTCAACCTCGCCATCGACTCCACGGTCGGCTCCGGGGTTCGGCGCGCCCCGGGACCCGACGGGGATGCCATCAGCAAGCGTACGCCCGCCTTTTTCGACGTCGACGTCGGGCTCGTGCTCGACAATGACTGGTCGAGCGAGTGGGGCGCGGGGTTCAAGTTTCAGCTCGAGGACCAACTCGCCGTCGGCGTCGCCCCACAGGTGCGCCTCATCCGCGGCGAGCTGCCCTGGAATTTCCTCATCGGCCTGGGTGTTCCGATCTATGTGACGCCGGGAACGCTCATCGGGGTCGAGGTCGACGCGGGAGGCATCTTCCGTTTCACCGAGAGCCTCGGGGCCGTGGCACTCGTCTCTGCGGAGTACTTCTTCGCCGGTGGCGACTTGCCCGAAGACGGTGGCGTCCTCATGTTCAACTTCGCGGTGGGCGTTCGCGTGCTCCTCTGACCCCCGCGGGGTTTCGTCACGGCGCGGTCCGGCCGGAGCAAACCGGGCTGCAAGGGAGGACAGGATGAATCTGGAGATCGTCGGCAAGGATGTGACGCCCTCTGAGGCCCTGCGTGCTCGGATCGAGCAGAAGCTGGCCAAGTTCGAGGCACGCCTGGGGCAGAAGCTTCAGGTGCGGACCGCCTTGACGCAGGAGGGTGATACGTTCACCTGTCACGTGCACTTCAACGCCGCGAAACACGCGTTCGACGCCGACGGGACCGGCGACGACCTGATCAAGGCCACCGACGAGGCCCTGAACAAGATCGACCGTCAGGTCACGAAGGCCCTGCAGAAGGGCAAGTCGGACAAGCGCGCGACCATCGACATCGAGCTCTGAGCCGAGAGGCTTCGGACGCCTGCACGGGGTCGCTTCGGCGACCCTTTTTTTTTCAGAGGAGACATCCAGACCATGAGCGACTCGCCGAAGCATGCGGTCGTGACGCCGAACGCCCCCGCCGCCATCGGCCCCTACTCACAGGCCATCGTGCACGACGGCGTCGTCTATGCGAGCGGCCAGATTCCGCTCGACCCTGCGACGATGACGATCGTCGGGCAGACCGGCGCCGAGCAGGCCGAGCAGGTCATGAAGAACCTCGGCGCACTTCTCGAGGCCGCCGGGTCGAGCCTGGCGGACGTGCTCAAGTGCACGATCTTCCTGGCCGACATGAACGACTTTGCCGCCGTGAACGAGGTCTACGGGCGGTATCTGCCCGCGCCGCAACCGGCGCGAAGCACGGTGCAGGCCGCGCGATTGCCGCGCGACGTCCGAGTCGAGATCGAAGCGATCGCCCGCGTCACGCGACGCTGACGTCCGCCCGCTTCGTCACGACGTTCGAACGAATGCAGCGCGTGCAGACGTTGATGCGAACGGGTTTGCCGTCGACGACGGCGCGGACTTTCTGCAGGTTGGGCAGCCAGACCTTGGTGGTCTTGATGTTCGAGTGGCTGACCTTGTGGCCCACCTGACGACCTTTGCTGCACACATCACAACGACGAGCCACGATTTGCTCCTTGGAAAAAGGCACGGGGCGAGTTGACAGGGCGCGCGTTCTAGCACGAGCCGAGCGCGCGATCAAGTGCAGAGAAGACTTGACATGCGCATCCGAAAACGCCATAATCGCCCCGCTCGAAACGGGCACCCGTAGCTCAGCTGGATAGAGCGCCGGCCTCCGGAGCCGTAGGTCGCAGGTTCGAATCTTGCCGGGTGCGCAGAGCAAACCCCGCGGTGGCTTCCACCGCGGGGTTTTTCTTTTCAGACGACCCGCCGCACGGCCCGAAGCAGGGTCACCTCCGCTTCCACTGTCTCGGCCGGCAGTCCGCTCGCCTTCCGCGCGAGTGTGTGAACCTCGAGCAATCCAGCCCGAACGGCGAGCTTCTGCAGCGCGGCGGTCGAGAACGTCAGCGCGGCGTCCCCAGGGGCCGCGGCCCCGGCACAGAGGGCATGGCACTGCCCATCGTGCGCCAGCACACGAGCGAGTTCGCGCATCGCCGCGTCCGGATTCAGCGACCGGCCGAGCCAGTCCGCAGCGATGACGTGCTGGAATCGACCCGCGCCAATCGGGAGCGCCTCCGGCTCCGCGACAATCTCGACCCCGGGCCCGGGGGCCGGACCGACACTGACCACCCGCGCATGCCCGAGCACGGTGCGCAACGCCTCCGGCCAGGGCGACAACACGAGCACCGTCTCCCCCACGCCAATCTCGCGGGCCACCGCCCACTGCCAATTGGCCGCCGCCTGACCGCCCGGCCCTTGCCAATGGCGAGCGAAGGCCGCCCGGGCCTGGTCGAGGGGGACCTTCACGAGCTCATGGGTGGCCGCCGGTGTGCGCGGCAACCCGGCGAGCGCACGTTCGATGCCCGGGAGTCCCAACGAGGCCCGCCCCACCGCGTCGACGAGGTCGTCGCGGCCACAGGTCGACAGGATCCGGAGGTGGCTGCGCAGCGCGAAGACCACCTCCGTCGGGGAGCCGTGCCCCGAGACCTCGACACGCTCGCCCCGCTGCGCCGCGTGAATGAGCCGAACCACGGTGTGCTCGAGAGAACGTTCCGGCGCGTCGGTGAGGGCCTCGACGACGTCGGAGAGTCCCAAGGCCAGCGCGGCGAGGGCCAGGCGCGACTCGATGTGCGAATCGAGGGAGCCGGACTCCCAGGCGCGCACCAGCAACCGCAACGCCCTCGCGGCATCCCCCCGTTCGAGCGCGTCGTCCGCGAGCCGAACCGTCAGGCGGTCGTCTCGCTCGACGGGCTCGATGAGCTCGAGGACGGCGCGCGCCGTCTGACGGTCGCCTTGGGCCTGAAGGGAATCGGCCAGACCGAGAGCGAGCTCCGCGGCCGACTCGAGGGGGACTCTCTGGGGGACTTGAATGGGCATGCCGTCCCCTTCAGCAAGCCTCGGGCCAAGGCACCGACGCCCTCCGCCCCCCAAAACCGGGCCGGACGTCGACGGCCAGCGTCAACGCGACGACAGGTCGGACGTCAAGTCGATGACGCACCAGGAACGGACGGGTTCGGACCGGATCCCCGCTGCCCGATGGGCCGGGCGAGGAACACCCATTGAATGCCCAGCGGGTCGCAGAGTCGTTGCTCGACGCGATACCCGGCGGCATCGAGCAGGGCCCCGTAGGCTTCGTGACGCCGCGACCGGGTCCGCCAGCCGAGGCGTTCGGCCATGAATCGCTGGTCGGGGTGCGGCGCGGTCGTGCTCGTGATGAGGGCGCCGCCCTTCTCGAGCCGGGCGCGGAGCACGACGAGATGCCGCACCACGTCGGCGTCGTCGAGATACTCGGCGAGGCCGACGTAGACGGCGACCTCGAACGGGCCCGGTGGGGTCGTCTCCACCGTGCCGGCGACGATCTCCGCGCGCGGGCAGAGCCCGGCGGCCAAGGCCCGGGCCATCGGATCCGGGTCGACGAGGACGACGCGCGCGACGTCGACCGGCGCGACGTCCCGGGCCGAGCCGGCGGGCACGGAGACCACGGAGGCGGGCCGGAGCGCCTGGAGGAGTCCCGTCACGGATAGGCGGCGGAACCGCAAGGCCCGGGCCCCCGCGGACGCGTGGACCCAGCGGTCGATGACCCGCCCGAACGGCGTCTGCCCGCTCGGTCGATTGCCGTAGATCTGTTCCATGACGGCGGCAGCGCCCCCGACGCGCCGCGCGAGGTGCAAGACGGCCGAGGCGTCGAGCCGTGCATCCATGCCGGCGAGCGTGGTCTGCGGCCCCGTCAAGCGCGGAGCGGGGCCGGTCTGAACGGTGGGAAACGGTGCGGGGGGCAGCGTCGGTCGATGGCGCCAGATACGAATCGAAAGCAGCGGCTCCGTCGCGATACCGAGAAGGGCCTGAGCGCCGCCGAAGCCGAGATCGAACGCTCGCCACGTCCGGGCCAGTACGCCCAGAAACAGCACCAGCAGGCCCGTGGCGCGCGTCTCGTGCCAGGCGATGGCGGCCAGGGCGAGGGCCGCCAGCATGACCGGCAGCAGCCCGAGAAAAGCGCGCAGGACCGGGTCATCCAGCAGAACGTCGGAGAGCAACGACGTCCATCTCGCCGGCGACGTCGGGACACCCGCGACACACGTCCGGCCGCTCTCGTCCCGCCCGTCTCGCAGCTCCACGGGCAGACCGTGGGCCTTGCGGGCACGAGCCGCGCGAAGAAGGGGTTCGACCCCCTCCCCCGGAAGGTCCAGATCGGCCAAGGGGAACCAGGCACAGCGCGCGTCCGCGAATCCCGCAGGCGAGGTCGCGTCCCGGACCCGGTTCGGGCCGGCAAAGTCCCGCACCCAGCATTCCTCGGCCGTGGCGCGACCCGTGGGCATCGGGAAGACGGAGACGAAGGCCCCGCACGCGGCGAGACGCGCCGGCAAGTCCGCCACGACCGTGACCCCCGGATCGAGCACGAGCGCCTGTTCCACGCCGAGACTGCGCGCCGCGCCGAGGTCCGGCACCGTGTGAACCGGGGCCGGCTCCAGAGGCGGCGGCGCCCCCGTACCGGACCAGACGAGCACGTAGGGCGGCACGACCGAGGACGCCGCGGGCGCGGCCAGCCGCGGGGTCGAAGGCCTCGCCCGGGCCAGGAGCCCCGCCATCGCGAGGCCGACGAGCAGCCAGGCGAGCGCCGTCAGCATGGGTCACCCATGGCCGCGTTGGCGGCCATCCGTCGACGCCAGGATCCGACTCACCCACGGGTCGATGACGGCCTGCGGTGCGTCCGACGCGGCGAGCGGCCGCAGGGTGCCCGCGTCGTTGACCAGGGGGCCCTGCCCGCCGAGGGTCGGCGCGATCCGGGCAATGACGTCCTTCGGATCCCGAATCAGGAAGGCCTCGTTCGGAACCATCCGCCCGCTCGCCAGCCAGTGCCCGGTCCCAATCCGCGCCCGGTGGCCGAATGCCGATCCGAGAAACTGCGTCCCCGTGGAGTGGAGTCGGCCGTCGAGCGGCACCCGGATGGGGCCGTCGAAGTTCAGGTCCATGCTGAACGCGCCCCCCGTCGTGACCGCACGCCGGCCGAGGACGCATTGCTGCATCAGGTACTGGCTCGCGATGGACTCCGGATACAACACGCAGAATCGGATGACCGTCTGCTGGCTGACGACGGCGCGCTCACCGATGGTACAGGCCTCGGCCATCGCGCCGGCCATGATGCCGGCACCATCCCCCACCCGGCTGAACAGCACCCGGGCGAACGGGCCGACGCTCACCCCGTCGCCGAGGGTGCTGCCTTCGATGATCGCCGTCGGGTGGATGTCGCAGTGCTTCCCGATGCGGTTGACTTTTGACAACAGGCGCCACCGATTGAGGGAGCGCGCCCGCAACAACGCCCACAGCCCCGTCAGGATGAATCGCCACTTGGGCGTGGCCCGCAGCTCGATGCTGCCGGCGACCTGGTTCGCCCAAAGAATGTGGACCCAATGATGGACCGTCATCAGCGGGTGTTTCGGGAACGGGATTTCAATCTCGCCCTGACCGACGTAGTGCGTCGGCATCGGCATTTTGATGACCTGCTCTTCCGGGTCGACGACGACGTCGACCGGCGGTTCACCCCGCCCACTGACGAAGCGCACGGCCGCGAAGCGCCACCCGGTCTCACAGGGCTCGACACCCGGCTGGACCGGTGTCGAGTTTCGACCGTAGACCGAGTCCTTCAGGACCAGGACGGCGTCCCGGCCGGCGGCCCCCTGAACGAACGCGCGAAGTGCCCCGGACGTCGTGAACAACGCGTCGGGCACGACCAGGCAGGGAGGGGTGACCGTCTCGACCCGGGTCAGGCCGGCCGCCTCAAGCGCCTCGGCCAGCCACGCGGAGAGCGGACGATTGAGGATGAGGGCGTCGCCGGGCGGATCACCGAAGGGTTCGATGAGGCGCCCGGTCGGTTCGACGTAGACGTTCAATTTTCCTGGACGGTCAGCTCGAAGTTGCCGAAGCGGGCGGCCTCGGGACCGCCGGGTCCCGCCTGCAGCTCGAGGTCGGTCAGCAGGGCCTCCGCGGCCTGCACCAGATTGCCGTTGGTCAAACCGACGTACAGCGTGGCCGGCAGCTTGATGTCGCGCGCGACGATGGTCACGTTGTCGGCGGCGTTGCTGAAGGTGACGTTCCCCTGCTCCTCGGGATCGCTCGGGATGAGCATCTGCACCGTGTCGGGATCGAACTGATCCGTGCTGGTGTAGTAGTTCAGCGTTCGGCCTTCGAACTCGATCATGCCGGGATCGAGGCAGTCGCGGTCGCATCCCATGTTGCCGGTGACCGTCAGGGTGACCGGCCGCTCGTCGAACTCCACCGTCGGGTCGAGCCGCACGCGCCACACGTTCTGCGAGGCCCAGTCGCTGTTCACGGTGTACCCGTAGGCGCCGACCTGCGCCTGGCGCTCGCCGATCGTGACGTCGACGTTGCCGCGCTGACCGCCCGACTCGAGGACGATCTGCCCGAAGCCGTCGAAGGCGTCGTTCCCGCCGTCGCTCCAGCCGTTGGCGTTCATGTCGTGGTTGGCCGAGAAGCCATCCGGGCTCGCAGGGAAGGCCAGCGCGTTGCCGCTCGAGATCCAGCGCTCCGGGCCGCCGCCGTCGACGAAGATGTAGTACTCGCCCGGCGCCGCGCCGTTCAACATGATGGTGGGCACCGGATTGGCGAAGTTGCCGGCACACGTCAGGGCGCTCGTCGGCTCCTCGCAGTCGTTGCGAAGGGTGATGATCGCCGGGAAGTCCGTCCCGGGGTTGTCCAGGCTGAACGTCACGTTCGCCTCGGCCTCGAGCACGTACTTGTACACGGCGTCCGGCGCCTGACGGCCACCGCACCGGCTGGTGTAGACGTCCGGCCCGTCGAGAACCGTCGCACCCCGCACGCTGCCATTGCGCGGAATCAGCGGCGTGTCGACCTCGGGACGGCAGCTCTGGTCTTCGGTGAGGTCGCCGGCCGCCTGGCAGCCCACGTCGTCCGGCCAGTCGGTGGTGCCGTCCCCGTCGTTGTCGATCTCGTCACCACAGAGGGGGGCGGGCTCGGGGTCGTCGCTCTCGTTGTCGTCCTCCGCGTCGAGGCAGCCGAGGTCGGAGAAGTCGATGGCGCCGTCGAAGTCGTTGTCGACCCCATCGTTGCAGCGCGGCGGCAGCACGCCGACGTTGGTCTCGTCCTCGTCGGCCGCGAACCGGCAGCCGGGATCGTCCGGGAAGTCCGTGCGGCCGTCGCGATCGTCGTCGTTTCCGTTGGCGCATTGCGGCGGGAAGGCCGCCCCCTGTTCCGACGGATCGGCGGCGTAGGTGCAGCCGAAGTCGCGCGGGAAGTCGGCGAGCCCGTCGTCGTCGTCGTCTATCCCGTTGCTGCAGACCGGCATCTGCCCCTCGGGCGGATCGCTCTCGTCGGGATCGCCGGCCGCCTCACAGCCCGGATCGAACGGGAAGTCGGCGATGCCGTCCCGATCGTCGTCGAGAGTGTTCGAGCAGACCGGGCGCACTGCGGGATCCTGCTCGGTCGCATCACCGGCTGCATAGCAGCCCGGATCCTGCGGATAGTCGCGCCGAGCGTCACCGTCGTCGTCGATGGCATTGCCGCACAGCGGTGCCGGAACGGGGTTGCGCTCGTTGTCGTCGCCCCGGCTCTGGCAACCGGGCTCGAGCGGGAAGTCGATGCGGCCGTCGTCGTCGTCGTCGACGCCGTTGGCGCACTGCGGAACGACCTCCGGATCGTCCTCGTTCGGATCGCCGCGCGCGGAACAGCCCGGATCGTAGGGGAAGTCGGTCTCGCCGTCGCCGTCGTCGTCGACGCCGTTGGCGCAGATGGACGGCGGCGTGCCCCGCGGCGGATCGGCTTCGTCCTCGTCGAGGGGGCCCTCGCATCCGGGATCATCGCCGTCGACGGCGCCATCTCCGTCGTTGTCGCGCCCGTCGCTGCAGCCCGGATCGAGCCGCCGCACGTCCACCGAGAGTTTGAAGGGCCCACCGGCGCCGAGGCGGGTGTCGACGACGACCCAGTAGTCACCGACCGCGGCGCGGTCGATGGTGAGGCGCCCGTGCTGATTGGCCCCGATCGCGCCATCGTCGCAGCCCGCCGGGGCGTCGAGCTCGGGCCCGGTGCACTCGCGGCGAATGTAGAGCACCGTCGGGATGGTGGTCTCCTCGTGATTGGTGCTGAACGTGAGCCGCGCGTTGTACGGGTTGGAGTAGTGGAAAATGACCTCTTTCTGGTTGCGACCGCCGCAGGTGCCGGCGAGGTCGTTCGTGCCCTGCGACGTGTCGCCGAGCACGAACTCGCGATCCGACGGGAACTCCTGGAAGCGGACGCCCTGCCCGCAGCGATCGACCTCGCTCGTGCCGGCGGCCGAGATACAGCCGAAGTCGAGCGGATAGTCGACCGCGCCGTCACCGTCGTCGTCCTCGTCGTTCGCGCACGCCGGGGGCTCCGCGGGGGCGGTCTCATCGCGGTCGGTCGGCTCGTCGCAGCCGGGATCGGAAGGATAGTCGACACGACCGTTGCCGTCGTCGTCGACGCCGTTCAGGCACTCGGCGAGTTCGACCTCGTTGACGGTGAACTGCACGGGACCCGCGGCGCCCGCGACACCGTCGACGAAGATGAAATAGTCGCCGCGATCCGGCGAGGGGATGCGCAGCGTGTTTCCCGGGGGCGTGAGGCCGGCGGCCTCGCGGCTGCACCCGACCTCGGCGGCTTCGTCGAGGCAGGCCTGTCGCCGAACGTACAGGGTCGTGGGCACCGTCGTGCCATCGCCGACGGTGGTGATCTCGAGCGCCTCCAGGCGCCGGTCGACCCGGTAGAGGAACGCCAGCTCGGGGTTGCCCTGGCCGCCGCACGAGCCGTGCGTGCGGAACACGCCCCGGCTGATGTCCGTCATCACGGGCACGCCGGCCATGACCACCGGGGGATCGTAGCGATCGCCACAGCTGCCGCGTTCGTCGTAGTCGGCGGCCGCCTGGCAGCCATCGTCGTCGGGATAGTCGATCCGACCGTCTCGGTCGTTGTCGAGGCCGTCGGCACACGCGGGCCGCACGGCCTTGTCTTCCTCGTCCGTATCACCGGCCCCCGTGCACCCGGGATCGTCCGGGTAGTCGACGAGCGCGTCGCCGTCGTCGTCCTCGTTGTTCGCGCAGGCGGGCGGGTTCGGCGGGTTCAGCTCGTCCGCGTCACCGGCGCTGCGGCAGCCCGGATCGAACGGGAAGTCCGTGATGCCGTCACCGTCGTTGTCGACGCCATCGAGGCAAACCGGATCTTCCTCCGGGTCTTCTTCGGACGGATCCGCGGGGCTGGTGCAGCCCGGATCCTGCTCGTCGACGAGGTTGTCGTGGTCGTCGTCGATGCCGTTGTTGCACTGCGGGGGCTGCGGCGGATTCTCCTCCGTGGTGTCCTGGGCCGATCCGCACCCCGGATCGGCCGGAAAGTCCGTATAGCCGTCCTGATCGTTGTCGGCGCCGTCCGCACAGGCCACCGGGGCGGGCGGGTCGACCTCGTCGATGTCTGAAGGCCCCTCGCAGCCGGGATCGTCGGTGTCCGTCTTGCCGTCCCCGTCGTTGTCGAGCGCGTCACTGCACGCGGGCAAGCGCGCGTCCGGCAGGTCGGCGTCCGGCCGGACGACCGTGCCGCCTTCGCTGCCCCCCTCGCCGCCCATGTCCGGCTCGACGATCGCGCCGCCGGTCGATCCGCCCGCGGACGTCTCATCCGGCGGCTCGCCCTCGCATCCGAACACCGCCAGAGTGGCCAGGACTGCGGCCAGACTTCGCTTCTCGAACCTCATGCACATCTCCCCGTGACCGATTCCGCGCACCATACTTCAAAGGTCGAACGGAGGTAAACGGCCAGAACCTGCACCCTCCACCCGCCGAGGTGCGGAATCGGCTTTCGTCATCCCCTTCCCGTGTTTGTGTTAAGGAACGGCGATGGATCCATCGAGCCCGTCGACACTTGCGCAGATCGCTCACTGGGGGAGCCTCGGGGGCCTCGCACTGCTGAATCTGGCCTGGGGGGCCAACCTCCTGAAGATGCTGCGGGGCGCTCCCCAGCCGCCCGAGGTCACCCTTGGAGACGACCCGCCGACGGACCCCCTGCCCGACCCGCCACCGAGCCTGAGCGTCCTGATCCCGGCGCGCAACGAGGCACAGAACATCGAAGCCTGTGTCCGGTCGGTCCTGGCGTCGGGGTGGCCGGGCGCGCTGGAGATCATCTGCATCGACGACCGGTCGACGGACGACACCGGTCCAATCCTCGCCCGACTGTCCGCCGAGGATGCCCGGGTCCGGGTCGTCGCCGGTCGGGACCCGCCGGCGGGCTGGCTGGGCAAGCCCCATGCGCTCCACCTCGGACAGGCCGCTGCGACGGGGACATGGCTCCTCTTCCTCGACGCCGACGTCCGCGTCGCCCCCGACGGGCTGCGCCGACTGTTGGGGCGAGTCCTGGCGCAGGACGCCGAGATGGCGAGCGCCCTGGGTCGCCTGACCGTCGATTCGTTCTGGGAGCGGGTCGTTCAGACCCGGATGGGCGCCGTGATCGCCGGCGGGAACCCCCTCCCGGAGGTCAACGATCCCGAGCACGAGCGCGCGCTGGCCAACGGGCAGTGTCTGCTGTTCTCCCGCGCCGCGTATGACCGGCTCGGCGGGCACGAGGCCATCCGCGGAAGCGTCCTCGACGACGTGGACTTCGCCAAACGCGCGAAGGCCGAGAAGGTCCGATATCGCCTGTACTATGGCCCCGGCGTCTTCTCATGCCGGATGTACACCGGGCTGCGTGAGATCTGGCACGGCTGGACGAAGAATCTCTTTCCCGCGCTCTCGTACAGCCTGATCGCGACGGCCGTGGTCACGCTCCTCCTGTTCGTCACGACCCTGTTGCCGTTCGTCCTGCTGACGAAGAACCTCGCCCTGCTGGCCCTCGGGCTGCCGTTCGAGCCCGCCTTCCTGGCCCTCGAAGTCGCCGCCTGCGGACTCATCCTGGCGACGGACGCCGTCGGCCACGCGCAGCACGGCTACCGCTGGGGACTCTTCTTCACCTTCCCGCTCGGGATGGCGATCGTGATTGCCGTTTTCTGGAACAGCGCCTGGCGGATCAAGTCCGGCCGTGGGGCCATCTGGAAGGGCCGCATCGTCGAGGCGGGCCCGCGACGCGGGTGAGCCCCCCGTCGATCACGCCCGCTTGAGGACGTTCTGCTTCTGTTCGAGCTTCAGGATCTGGTCCTGCAGCTTGCCCCTCGCTTCGGCCTGCAACTTGCGGCGCTTTTCGAGGTTGGTCTCGAGCCCGGCGAGGCCCGTCAGCACCGCGACGAGCTGCCGCGTCAGTGCGAGCTGCTCGCCATAGGCCTTCTGCAGGTTCGTCTTGACCGCCTTGAGCTGCGTCACCGTGGCGTCCGGCTTGGCCTTGCCCTTGGCGTGGGCGATCTCCTTGGCCTGGGGTTTCGCAGCGGGGTCTTTCTCTTCCTCTTCTTCGCGCTGATCGGCCTTGACCTCGATGGCTTCCTCGGCCTCCTGCTCGCGCTCGGCTTCCTCGGTCTTCTCCTTGGCCTGCTTCACGGCCTCCTTGTCGGGGACCTTGGCGGCCTGGACCTTCTCCTGCTTCTCGTCGTTGGCCTTTGCGGCGATCTCGCCCTTGTGGGCGGCCGAGGTCTTCTTGTCGGCCTGCGCCTCGCGAAGTTTCTCCGCCGGCGTCTCGGCCTTGCTCTGGTCGTTCTTCTGGCTCGCTGCCTTCTTCTCGAGCGCCTGCTTCGACTTCTCGAGCGTGGCGACCTTCTTTTCGTTGGCCTGGAGCTTCTTGCGCAGGTCGGCCTCTTCGGCCTGCTTCTTGACCTGCGCCTTGACCTGTTCGTTGCGCGCGTAGCTCTGCTGCTTGTTGCCACCGGAGGACTTCGTATCGATCTCCTCCTCGACCTTCTTCAGCGTGGCCTGGCTTCGCACCGCATCTTGCTTGACGATCATCTCGGGCATGGGTCTCTCCGCGGCCTCGTCCGGGTGCCTGCGACGACCCACAATGCGCAGCGAGCGCCGATTCGTCAATGCCTGCCGACGGCCGGACCCGATCAGGCTTCGACGGAGGCGCGCTTGTATCCGGCCGCCGCGGGGTCTAAGGTTGCCGGCCATGCGCTGGGTTTTTCTGGACCGAATCGTCGAGCTGTCGCCGGGCGAAAAAGCCCGGGGTTTCAAGGGCGTGGCCGCGAGCGAAGACTACTTCGCCGATCACTTCCCGGGGTTCCCGGTCTTGCCGGGTGTCCTGCAGATCGAGGCGCTCGCTCAGCTCTCCGGCAAACTGATCGAGGTCACGGTCTTCGGCCGCGAACGTCGGTGGGTCTGGCCCATCATCAGCATCGTGAAGAAGGCCAAATTCAGGCGCTTCGTCACGCCGGGCGTCGCGCTGGAGCTGGAGACGACACTCCTCGAACTCCGCGACGAGTCCGCGATCTGCAAGGCCGCAGCCCGTCTGGACGGCAAGATCTCGACGGAGGCGGAACTCGTGTTCGTGTTCAACCCCGGCGACCTCGACACGCCGGAGGCGCAGGCCCGACTCGAACTGCTCGAGCGCGAGAATCTCAAACAACTCTGGCCCGGGTACAAGGCCTGGGCCGCCGGCACGCGGGAGCCTGCATGAGCGCGCGCGCGCGGATCGTCATCACGGGCATCGGATGCGTGACGCCGCTCGGGGCGAATGTGGAGCGGACGTGGGCCGGCCTCGTCGCGGGTCGCTCCGCCGTCGACGTGATCCGTCGCTTCGACGCCTCCGGGTTCACGACGCAGTTCGCGGCGGAGGTCAAGGAGGCGCTCCCCCTCGAGCTCCCGGGGCGGTACGCACACTGGTCGGATCCGAAGAGCGAGTTTGCCGCCGCCGCGGCGGCCGAAGCCATGGCGGACGCCGGGCTCGCACCGGGCGCGGTCGATCCGTTCCGGTTTGGCGTGAGCGTCGGCGCCGAAGTCAGCCGCCCGGATCTGCCCATCGTGGCCGAGCGACTCCAGGCCCTGCGGGCGAGCACGCCCGAACAGGCCTTCGCGGCGGTCGATCCGAAAGAGTTCCTGGTGATGTCGGCGTTCTACCCGGCGACGCTGCTCGCCCACCTCCACGGTGCCGCCGGCCCGAACCTCACGACGAGTACCGCCTGCACGAGCAGCGCCCAGTCGGTGGGGGATGCACTCCGGGTGCTCCGGCGCGGCGACGCCGACGTGATGCTCGCGGGGGGCACCGATCGCCTCGTCGAAGAGCTGATGGTGATGGGATTCGGGCTTCTCGGCGCGCTCTCGCGGCGAAACGACGATCCGCAGGGCGCGTGTCGCCCGTTCGACCGCACCCGCGACGGCTTCGTGCTCGGCGAGGGCGCCGGGTTCCTCGTCCTCGAACGCCTCGAGCATGCGGTGGCGCGGGGCGCCCGCATTCACGCCGAGCTCCTCGGCTACGGGTGTTCGGCGAACGCGTGGCGAATCACGGATAGCCCGCCGGACGGCCGCGGTGCACGCCAGTCGATGCAAATGGCCCTGCAGGACGCCGGCCTGGAGCCGGGGGACGTGGACTACGTCAACGCCCACGGGACGAGCACGCAACAGAACGACGCCTCCGAATCGGCGGGCATCATCGGCGCGCTCGGCGACGCGGCCTACCGCATCCCCGTCTCGTCGACGAAATCCATGATGGGTCACCTCGTGGCCGCCTGCGGGGCCGTCGAGCTCATCGTCTGCGTGCAGGCCATCCGCACGGGCATCATTCCGCCGACGCTGAATTGGCAACACAGGGATCCCGCCTGTCCGCTCGACTACGTTCCAGGCGAGGCGCGGGCGTCCCGCGTGGACGTCGCGCTGTCCAATGCATTCGGCTTTGGCGGCAGCAATGGCACGCTGGCCGTCGGACGGTTTCAGGCGTGAGCGTCGTCGTTACCGGCGTCGGGCTGGTCACCCCCTACGGTCTCGACCTCGTCTCGAACGTCCGCGGCTTCTTCGCGAGGGACACGCCCGCCACGCCCCCCCCGGAGGGCGAGCGCCCGGCCCTCCTGCACCCCTTCGTCGCGCGGGTGCCGCCCGACTTCGATCCCGCACGCTGGGTGCGGCGGCGCAAAGAGCTCAAGCTGATGGCGCGCGCCAACGTCCTCGCCGTCGCGGCGGCCTCGCTCGCCGTCACGGACGCCGGGCTCGAGGCGGGCGAGCCCCTCGAGGCCGCCGGGCTGTTCCTCGGCGTCGGGCAAGAGCCGGGGGACCTCGACGACGTCCTGCCGGCGGTGGCCGCCAGTCGCACGGCCGACGGCGCACACGTCGATCTGCGGCGCCTGTCCGAGGATGGGCTGCGGCAGATGAACCCGCTGTCGTCGATCAAGACGCTCCCGAACATGAGTCACGCCCACGTGGCCATTGCGCTCGGCCTTCGCGGTCCGGGGATGACGCTCTGCGCGGGTCCCGCTTCGGGACTGGCGGCCTTCGATGCCGCCGTCCGGGCCATCGAGGACGGACGCACCGACGTCGCGCTCGCCGGTGCCGCGGACGCGCCGATCGCCTTCTCCGACCGGGTGAGCGCGGCGCGGCGCGCCGAGTACGGGCCACGCGCCGAGGCCGCCGTGGTCCTCGTCGTGGAGAGCGCCGCCCGGGCGTCGGCCCGCGGAGCGCGCGTTCTCCTGTCGCCCGACGCCCTGTTGGCGGATGGAGAAGACGGCGCCCCGCCGTTCGGCGACGCGGGCGCGGCGTCCTGGCTCGTCTCGCGGGTACTGACCGCACTCGCCCGGACCCCCGACCGCCCGACGCCGGAAATGGCGCCTCGCGCGCCGGCCGTGATCCGGTCGACGCCCCGACGGGCGGTCGCCCTCACGGGGGTCGGTCTTCGGACCCCCCTCGGGCAGCATTTCGACGCGTTCGCGCAGGCGCTCCTGGCCGGCACCTCGGCCGTGGGCCCCATCGGTGCGTTCCCGCGCGAGGGCTTCCCGGTTTCGCTGGCGTGTGAGGTCCCGCGGAACGCCGCTGCGCTGCCGGAGGCCTTGGCGCAGAAGATGCGGGGCCTCGACGATCGCAAGGGCGAGCTCGCGCTGGCCGCCGCGCTGGCCGCGGTTTCCGACGCCACCGGTGCGCTCTCGCCCGACGCGGCGATCGTCTACGGGACGGGCCTCTCGAGCGTGAGCCTCGCCGAGCTCGAGGAGGACTGCCTGCCCTTCCTGAACGAGGCCGGCGCGTACGACTACGCACGCTTCGGCGCCGCGCCACCGCCCGCGAACCCACAGGCGCCGCGTCGCCACGCCGTCGAACGCCCCATGGAGCTCCTCGCCGCGCACCTCGGCTTGCGGGGTCGACGCCTCCATCACTTCAGCGCTTGCGCTGCGGGGGCCGCCGCCATCGGGCACGCCGCGGATCTCGTTCGGCGCGGCGAGGTCGACGTCGCGCTCGCGGGTGCGGCCGACTCGATGGTTCACCCGTTCGGTCTGCTGCCCTTCATTCTGCTCGGCGCCACGTCGCCGATCCCGGACCCCCTCACGGCGGCTCGGCCGTTCGATCAGCACCGGGATGGTTTCGTCATGGGGGAGGCCGGGGCCTTCTACGTTCTCGAGCCGCTCGAGCGCGCACGGGCGGCCGGTCGCCGGGTATATGGCATCCTCCTGGGGCACGGGACGAGTTCGGATGCCTTCAATGTCACCGCGCCCCATCCCGAGGGCCGGGGGGCCGAGCTCGCGATGCGGCGCGCCCTCGCCGACGCCGACCTCCGGCCCGAGGCGGTGGATTACATCAATGCGCACGGGACGGGCACGGCCCTGAACGACGTCATCGAGGCGGCCGCGATCCGGCGGGTCTTCGGCACGCATGCGCCGCCCGTGAGCAGCAGCAAAGGCCAGTTCGGCCACACCATTGCCGCCGCCGGCGCCGTCGAGCTCGCGGCTTGCCTCGCCGCGCTCGCTTTCGATCGCCTGCCCCCCAACCCGACGCTCGCCCAGGTCGATGCGCGGATTGACCTCGACCTGGTCGAACGCGGCGGACGTGCGGGGCGGGTGGCCGTCGCCCTGAGCAACTCCTTCGGGTTCGGCGGCCAGAACGCGACGCTGATCGTCGGGCGCGCCGACGACGCCGGGGCCGCCTGAAATGCGCACTGCACTGCTTTTCGCCGGTCAGGCGACCCAGTACGTCGGCATGGGGCGGCAACTGCACGAGCGTTTCCCGGAAGCTCGCGCGGTCTTCGCCACGGCCGATGATGCGCTCGGTTTCGACCTCACGAGCCTGATCCTGTCGGGTCCCGAGGCCCTGCTGAACCTCACCGAGAACACGCAGCCGGCCGTCTTGACGGTCGCCTGTGCCGGCTGGGCCGTCCTGGGCGCCCGCGGCGTCCGCCCGACGGTCGTCGCCGGTCACTCGCTCGGCGAGTTTGGCGCGCTGGTCAGTGCGGGGGCGCTCACGTTCGCGGACGCCGTCCGCCTGTGCCGACAACGCGGCCAGTTCATGCAGGCCGCCGTCGCCCCGGGACAGGGCGCCATGGCGGCGATCCAACGGGCGGACGAGGCCGCGGTCGAGGCCGCGTGTGCGGCCGTCCCGGGCATCTGCGAGCCCGCCGCCTACAATGCTCCGCAGCTCACGGTCATCAGCGGTGAGGCGGCGGCGGTGGCGGCGGCGGCCGCGCGGCTGGAGGCCGAAGGCGCGATGGTGACGCCGCTGACGGTCTCCGCGCCGTTCCACTGCAGCCTCCTCGCCCCCGCCGCCGCGGCGCTGGCGGAGCGGCTGGCGAGCGTGCCCATCGGTCCGCTCGCCCATCCCTACATCGCCAACGTTGACGCCGCCTGGCTCGACGCCGCGTCACCAGCGGAGATCCGGGACCGCCTCGTGCGTCAGGTCACGGCACCGGTCCGCTGGAAGGACACGCTGCAGGCGATGCTCGACCGGGGCATCGAGCGGTTCTGGCACCTCGGTCCCGGACGCAGCAACCTCACCCACCTCAAGCGCCTCGCCCGCAAGGCGAAGGCCGCCACCCTGGACGAAGCAGCGGAGCTCGACGCGCTGCTCGCGGAGATCGACGGATGCCGGCCGAATTGAAAGACGTCGTCATCACGGGCTGCGGGGTCGTTTCGCCTCTCGGCCTCGACCCCGGAGACGTCCACGCCCGCCTCTGCGCCGGGGAGACCGCCAGCGCGCCCATCACGGCGTTCGATCCGACCCCGTTCCCGGCCCGCCATGCCTGCGCCGTGCGGGGCTTCCAGGGCAAGGACTGGGTCGAGAACCGCAAGAATCTGAAGCTCATGACCCCCGCGGTCCAGTACGGCATCGCCGCGATTCGACTGGCGGCGCAGTCGGCCGCTCTCGTGCCGGGGGTCGTGGCGCCCGAGCGCCTCGGCATGTTCGTCGGCGCGGGGACCGCCTTCGGGGAAATGGGGGACCTCGTGCCGGCCCTCGAGAAGGCGATGGTGGACGGCCACCACGACGCTCGCCGGTTCGCGACGGAGGGCATGCCCATCGTCAACCCCCTCTGGCTCCTGAAGGGGCTCTCGAACAACGTCCTCGGTTACGCCAGCGCACTGCTCGACGCGCAGGGCATTAACCAGAACTACTGCAACTCGGGCGTCGGCGCGTTGCAGGCCGTCGGCGAAGCCGCCTGGGCGGTCGCCGAAGGCCGCGCCGACGTCATCATCGCCGGCGCCTCGGACGCTGCGTTCAACGTCGAGCATCTGACCGGTTTCGGTCGCCTCGGCGTCCTCAGCGCCGGCGACCGAGGCCGACCGTTCGACGTGCAGCACGACGGCTTCGTCGTCGGCGACGGCGCGGCGTTCTTCGTCCTGGAGTCCGCCGCGCATGCCGCGTCCCGGGGCGCACGGTCCCTGGCGCGCGTGGCCGGCATGGGCAATGCCACGGCCCTTCGCGGCCTCAGCGGCTGCGACCCGAAGGCGATTTCGGCGGCGTTCCAGGGCGCGCTCCGGGTCGCCGGCTGGGCACCGACGACCATCGACGTCGTCCACGCCCACGGGAATGGCAACCCTCGATACGACGCCGCCGAAGCCGGCGCGATCGCGAGCACGTTCGGCCCGTCCGGTCCCGCGGTCACGGCCGACAAGGGCGGCCTCGGGCACAGCATCTCCGCCGCGGGCGGGCTTTCGCTCGCCGTGGCGCTCGAGACCATGCGGACGGGGCGCATCGCCCCGATCGTGGGCCTCACGCGTCCGATTCCCGAGGCACACGGGCTCGATCTGGTCATCGAAGCGCCGCGGAGCCACGCCGTGAAGCGGAGCATCATCCATTGCGCCGGCCTCGGCGGGCAAACCTGCGCACTGACCATCGAAGCGCCATGAGCGCGGTCGAAGTCACTGGCACCAGCGGCGCACAGGCCTGGCCGACGTTGTTCTCCCCGCTGGTCGTCGGTGCGTGCACCCTGCCCAACCGGATCGTCATGCCGGCGATGGATCCGTCCCTCGCCGACGCGCAAGGGCACGTGACGCCGGCCTACCACCATCACTTCCTCGAGCGCGTCCTGGGCGGAGCCGGTCTCGTCGTCACCGGCAACGTCGCCGTGACCCCCCGCGGCCGCCTCAGTCCCTGGATGGCGATGCTCGCCGACGACGAGGCGATCCCCGGGTTCGCGCGGCTCTGTGCCGACGTTCGCACGGCCGGTGGCCACCTCTTCATCCAACTCTCACACGCCGGGCGCCAGACGGTCAGCCAGTTCGCCGGGGGGCAACCCGTATCGGCCTCGGCCATCCCGTGTCCCGTGATGCGCGACCCCCCGCGCGCACTGGAAGAAGACGAGATCGAGGCGACGATCGACGCGTTCGCGAGCGCCGCCGCACGCGCGCAGCTCGCCGGGGCGCACGGGGTCGAACTGCACATGGCCCACGGGTACCTCGTGTGCCAATTCCTGAGCCCGTACAGCAACCACCGGACGGATGCCTGGGGTGGAGACGAAGCAGGGCGGGTCCGGTTCGCCACCGAGATCGTCCGACGGATCCGCGCCCGCGTCGGCGCCGACTTCGTCGTGCAGTGTCGCCTCAGCGCCGACGAGCGGGTGGACGGCGGCATCACCCCGCCCCTGTGTGCCCGCCAGGCCGAGGCCCTCGTTCACGCCGGCGCCGACGTCATCTCCGTCAGCGCGTGCAACTACGAGAGCTACCGGTACAACATGCCGGCCTATTATCTCCCCGAGGCGACCTATGCGGATCTGGCGGCGGGCGTCCGGACGCACCTCCGCTCGGTGGGTCTGACGACGCCCGTGGTGGCCGTGGGCCGCTTCCGCCGCCCTTCGCTGGCCGAGTCCGTTCTGGCCAGTGGCGGCGCGGATCTCATCGCGTTCGGCCGTGCCTTGATCGCCGACGCGGCGCTGCCCCGGAAGCTGGCAACCGGCGCCGGCGCTCGCGTTCGACCTTGTGTCGCCTGCAACCGCTGCGCGGAGTCCGTCACGCAGGGCCCCCTTCGCTGCCTCGTCAACCCCGAGGCCGGCACGCCCCCCGCTGCCCCGACCGCCCCCCCGACGAGGCGGCGCATTCTGGTCGTCGGCGGCGGCCCGGCAGGCATCATGGCGGCCCTCGAGGCCTCGCGCCGTGGCCACCGGGTCGAACTCCATGATTCGGCGTCCGTCGCAGGCGGGAAGGTCCGCGCCAGCGCCCTTCCCCCGGAGAAGCAAGCGTTCGGCGAACTCGCCTCGTGGCTCGCAGCCGAGCTCGCAGACAGCGCCGTCGAGGTCCACCTCGGGTCGACACTCAGCCCGGAGGCCGTCCGTGCACACCCCGCCGACGCCGTCATCGTGGCGGTGGGCGCCGTCCCCGCGCCCCCGCCGCCCATTCCCGGGGTGGGCGACGTCGTCGCCACCGTCCACCCCGTCGATGCCCTGGAGAGCCCCACCCCGCACCGGCACATCGTGGTGTTGGGGGGCGGCCCGGAGGGCTGCGAGGTCGCCGATGCGCTGGCCGCCCGTCCCGAACACCCGCGCGTCACGCTCGTCGAGCAGCGCCCCAAGGTCGGGCTCGGGCTGCCGTCCAGCGTGCGCTGGCTTCTGCAGGAGCGCCTGGCCGCCGCCGGCATCCACGTCTTCACCCAACGCACCCTCGCGCGGTGCACGGCGAGCGAGGTGGCGCTGACCGATCGCAGGGGCCGCCCGGCCGAGGTCCTTCCGGCGGCCGATCTCATCGTGCTCGCCGTGGGCGTTCGCGCGCCGACGACGTGGGGCGTGCTGCGGGATGATCCGCGGGTCACGTTCGTCGGCGACGCGGATTCACCCGCCACCATCCTCGAAGCGGTGGCGGCGGGCTACAAGCTCGGTCGGTCGATCTGATCGGCCGGTCGAGCGGAGGGAACGGACGCCGTTCGTTCGACCCCTCCCCCGAGCACGCCGGGTCCTGCCCGGGGGAGGACCCCCGGCAGGCCTGATTCAGCGGCGACGCCGCCGACGAGCCGCGAGGGCGACCAGCGCCAGCGCCGCTGCGAGACCACCGCCGAGCCCACGCGGCGCCGGCGCGCTCACGGCACAGCCGGCACCCGAAACGCTGCGAGAGATCTGATCCTTCGTGCTCGGCGCCGCATCCGGGTCACCGAAGTCCGGCTCCGAGATGGCCTGGGCGTCCTTCTCGGGCTCGGGCTTGACCTCGGCGTCGTCCTCCGGCTCGGGCTCGGGCGTCGCGTCCCGTTCCTGCGCGTCCGCCTCGGCCGCATCGTACGGCACCTTGGCATCAATCTCGGCGTCGGGCACGGCGGCGTCCGGCACCGGCACGTTCGCGTCGGGCGTGGGGACGGGGCCGGCATCGACCTCGGGCGCCACGCTCCCGGGCACGATGAAGTGGATGAGCGAAGACCAATCGGAGGTATGGCCTTCGATCTCGTCCTCTGCCCGGACCTGCCACCAGTAGTCACCGCCCGGCAGGGCGTCGCCATCGTAGTCGATGATCAGGGCCGCGGTGCGCGCCCGCCAGACCTCGACCTGGCGGTCGGCGTCCGCGTACAGGACCACCTCGTAAGTGATCAGGTCGTCCTCCGGATCGATGGACTCGGCCCAGACGAACCGCGGCTGCGGTTCGGAGACGGTGTCGATCCAGGGGTTGATGGGGGTCGGCACGCTGGGCGGCTCGTTCACGAGATCGACCCGGAACCGGGAGGTGCACGACCCACCGGCAGCCCGCTCGTCCCGGGCCCGGACGCGCCAGAAGTAGATCGAGTTGTCCGAGAGGGCGCCCGGAACCGTGAAGTCGGTCTCACCGGCCTGGCCTTCGGCAATCTCCCCGGAGACCGTCGTGCGATCCGCCGGGAAGGTGGGATCGTTGCTGATCTCGAAGCGATAGGTCAGGGCGTCCCCTTCCGGATCCGTGGCATTGCCGGCGACGAGGCGGATGCCGTCGAGCTGACGCACGATCTCGTCGAGCGCCGGGCGCAGGCAGGTCGGCGGCTCGGGGCCGTTGTTGCCCGTGTCGATCGTGAACGAGACGCTCTCGGACCAGTCGCCAGCGAGGCCCTGATCGTCGAGCGCCCGGCACCGCGCGAAGTACTCGCCGTGCTCGTCGAGGTCACGGTCGAGCGCGAGCGCAGTGGAGCCCTCGGCCGACTGCGCGCCGCCCGGCCGGGTGACGACCGTCTCGAACGTCCCGTCCTCGGAGATCTCGCACTCGAGCGTCAGCTGTTCGTCGCCCGGATCCCGATCCGTGGCGTTGTCCACCACCAGGGTCGGACGGCGGGAGCCGACCGAGTCGCCGTCCTCGGGGCGCAGAATGTGGGGCGCACTGGGTGCCTCGTTCACGGCGTCGACGACGAACGACTCCGGGCTCGGCGCGTTGCCGAACGCGAGGCCGTTGTTGGCGCGGGCCGTCCACCAGTAGGTCCGGTTCTCGGACAGGAATCCCTGGGGGACCGGCCACGTCGTCGTGTCCTGCGTTTCCGGGACGAGCTCGGAAACGGTGACGAGCTGACGGAGGGACGAGTCGGCGTAGACCTGGTACTCGTAGCGGAGGCCGCGACCGCGCGGGTTGTTGTCCCGGGCGTTGCGGACGACGAGCCCGGGGGTCGTCGTCGCCACGCTCTCGCCTTCGATCGGATCGATGAGGACGGGCGGGGTCGCACCGTCGAAGACGTGCGGATCGGTGTTGAGGTCGAACTCGTCCTGGTTCGTCAGGCCGTCGCCGTCGGGATCGCCGGTGGGGTCCTGGACGCCGTTCTGCTCCTCCCAGGTGTCCGGGATGCCGTCGCCATCTTCGTCGAGCCAGCGAGGCCGACACTGGAAGCGCGTCACCCCTTCTCCACCGTCGCCATCCGTCGCGTTGACCACGAAGTCGACGAGACCGCGGACGGCCTGCGCATAGGTCGGCGTCCAGAGCAGGAGGCAGCCGTTGAGCGCCGAGCCAGCGGGTGCGGGCTGACCGAGGGCGCAGCCGAGCACGTCGAGCGGGCCCGGGTCCCGAACGCGGACGTTGATGACGACCGGCGTCCCTTCCGTCGCCGCCGGGCAGTTGATCGCGTCGATCGTCGGGTCGACGTTGAACACCTCGACGATGAACTCGGCGGGCGTCACGCCCCCGTCGTCGTCCGCGACGAGAACGGTGACGGTGAAGACCCCTTCGTCCGGCCACGTGCACTCGAGCATGCCGTCGAAGCTGTCGATGACATCCAGTGCGCCGTCCCCGTCGCAGTCGACGGAGTAGGTCAGCACGTCGTTGTCCGGTGCGGCCGGGTCGACGCCGGAAAGCATCAGCTGGACCGGGCTGCCTTCGTTCGCGGTTGCGGGCACGTCAGCGGCGGCGAACGTCGGCGCGGCGTTGTTGATCCGGACGGTGAGCGGGGTCTGTGCCGACGCCCCGACGTCGTCCGTAACGGTGAGGACACAGGTGTACTCGAGCCCGTCGACGGGCGCATCGAGCGCACCGGCGGCCACCGAGAGCCCGCCGTCGTCATCGACCGACCACGTAAGCGCATCGTCGCAGGACCACTCGTAGCTCAGCCCGCCGCCCTCCGGGTCGGACGATGCCAGCGGCGAAATCTCGATCGACTCACCCTCGGAGAGGTCCCGGACGTCCGGGTCCACCACCGCCACGGGGGGCTCGTTCGGCACCACGGCGAAGCGCACGGAGCGCTGGCTGCAGAGCGAGCAGTCACCGCCGGCGCACTCGGCGTCGGCGACGCCGACCCACTGACCATCGTCGCAGACGCGGAACTGAATCGTCCGGTTCTCTTCCGGCACCCAGTTGCCCGGCACCTGGAACTCGATCTGCGCACCGTCGGTCTCGAACGTGCCATCGCCGTCGGTGTCCCAGGCGTAGCTCGTGATGCGATCGGCGTCGAAGCCCTGCTGCGGCAGGTCATCTTCGTCCGGATCGTAGCTCTGGGAGCCGTCGAGCACGTAGGTTCGGCCGGGGACGACGTCGTAGGCGCGGTCCGGGTCCCGGCTGGGGTGCGGCAACGCCACCGGCGGGTGGTTGATGATGGACACCCGGATCCGCACCGACTCGTCGTCGATGGACGTCCGCTGGAGACGGTCCTCGACCTGCAGCGTGATTCGGTAGACGACCTCGTCACCGAAGTCGAGGCCGGGCGGATCGTAGGTGAACGTCGGGCGGGCGTCGGGATCCGGCGTCTCGAAGTCCCACACGATCTCGTCGCCGGTGACCTGGCCGTCGTCGTTCAGGTCCTCGGGGGCGTGCTCGCCGGGGCCGTCGAAGGCGTTGTCGCCGTTCAGATCCAGGCCGTCGGGGAAGTCCTCGAAGTTCCACCGGTAGACCAGAATCGGCACCGAGGGATCGGCCGCGTAGGAGTGGCCGTGCCCGAAGGTGATCTCGTCACCGGGGCCGGCCAGGACGGGCGTCGCGTCGGCGACCGCCACCGGCGGCGTCTCGAAGATCGTCGGGATGGCGATCAGCAGACCGAGACCGTGGACGAGCGGGACCCCGCCCATCCACAGGTCGTCGTTTAGCCAGGCGCCGTTCGCATTCTGCGTGCGGATGAGGAAGTCTGCGTACCGGGCATACCAGTCGATGTTCGCGTCGCCGATCAGGCGGATGGGCTCGCCGAACGATCGCATGCCCTTCGTGATCTGGTAGAGACCGTAGAAGTTCGCGCTCGCCGGCTGGCCGGGATCGAGGTGCCGGCCCTGCCATCCGTCGCCGGCGATGCGGTTGTCGAAGTTGTTGCCGAGGTACGCGACGGTGGCGCGCACCTGGTCGTCGTCCCGGTTGCGGCTCAGCGAAAAGCCGAGCGCGTTGAGCATGGCGCCGGATCGGGCGTGGGAGCCAACGACATCGCAAGACGACCGGTAGCCGTAGCCGCCCCGCGTGCGCCCGCACCGGGACTGGTCATTATAGAGGACCGCGTTGTAGGTGCGCGTCTTGACCCAGTCGGGAATGGTGGCACCGCCATTGATCTCGGCGGCGAACAGACCGACCGCCGCCCAGCCCACCTGAGAGCTGTCGATCGCGCCCGAGTTCTCGCCGTAGTCCCATCCACCGGCGTAATTGCCGTTGAACTGGATGTCCGTCTGCGCCCACATGAAGTACTCGGCGGCGTCCTGGACGACGTCGCCGAGACGACGACCGGCGACGTTCACGGGCGAGCCCGCAGGCGCCACGTAGTCCATGTCGCCCCAGCTCGCGATCGCCTCGAGGTGGAGCCCGCCGTAGTAGTTGCCGTTGTCCCGGTCCGTCCTGAGGACGAACCCGTTGCCGTTGACATCCGGCGTGACGCCGCCCACCCCGGCCGGGTTGTTGATGGTGGAGTACCGACGCAGGAGGAAGTTCACCATCCACTGCGCGTTCTCGACGTACGGATCCGTCTCGCCGTCGATGCCGGCCCGGTGACCGCGATTCATGAAGGCCTGGGCAGCCGCGGCGGTGTCGGGGGTGTCCGTCCACCACGTCAACCGGTTCGCCGTGTCCCGATTGAGGTTCATGTGCGCGTACCAGAGGCCGTTCGAGATGGCGCGGTTCAGGCGCTGGGGTCGCGTCGGGGCGACCCGCACCCGCACCGGAAACTCGGCCGTATCGGTCTCGGCGCCGCACCGCGCCTCGACGCGGGCGACGAAGAGGCGATCGGCCGCCTGCGCCGGATAGGTGAACTTCATGCCCCCCGCCGGACCCATGTTCCAGCGGTTCTGGGCGGCGGCGAAGTTGCCGCCATTGCTGTCCCAGGTGCCGTTGCCGTCGAAGTCCCACCGGTATTCGACCGTGGGGCAGTTGCCCCCGCGAGCGACCGCCTGAAAATAGTGCCACTGCTGGTCGACGGCCTCGTGGGGGACGTCGGCTCGGGTGGGCACCCACGGCACCGTGATCACACGGAAGGGTTCCTGTTGGGCCTGAGCCGTCCCAGCGGCGCCCAGACCAAACAGAGCGGCCACGGCCGTCGTTTGCAGCAGGCTCTTCTTCGTCATGCCGTCACTCCATTACGTGCGTCTCGAGTTGTCCGAACGCCTGCCGGCGGGGCGCGCTCGGGACTCGAACGTGCGCAACCGGCGTCGACTCGGGATCGGGGGGAATCGACGACACGTTATCGGCTCATTTTCCTCACACTCAAGGGGAAACTACGGGTAGGCATTCCGTCTGAACCGAAATTTTACGGATAGACAAAAACGAACATCGCGAACTTGGCGCCCGTGCACATCCGCCGCACAATCCCGGGGCGCAAGGACGCGTCACCGCCGCATCGAGACGCGGCGGAGCACCACACGGAGAGGGAAAAGAGATGAAACGAACGCAGCATCGGCGACTCCTCCTGTCGCTCGCCGGCGCCACCGTCTGTGCGCAGGGCCTCTGCTCGACGGCCTCTGCTCAGGACTACCAGCGCTTTCGGCCCGCGCCGTCGGCGACGAACTACCTGACCGTCGAGGGGGCCAACGTCGCCCCCTCGATGTCGCTCTCACCGAGCCTGTGGATCAACTACGGGCGCAACCCGGCGGTCACCGTGGACGACCGGACGGGGGCGGTGAAGGACAAGATCGTCGAGTCGATGACGACCATCAACCTGATGGCGACGTTCGGCCTGTTCGATCGGCTCGAGATCGGCGCGGACATTCCGCTGCACTTCACGACGGGCGAGCTCGTGGAGCAGTCGAACCTCGACGGCTTCGGGCAGGGCGACATCCGCTTGCTGCCCAAGGTCCGCCTGCTCGGTGCGCGCGATGAGAGCGGTCTCGGCCTCGCCTTCGCCGTCCCGGTCACCCTGCCGACGGGCTCCGAGAAGCGGGGCATGAGCGCCGCCACGGTCAGCGTCAACCCCAAGGCCATCGTCGAGGGCCGCCTGCACCACTACTTCCGGTTGGCGGCCAACTTCGGCTACCGCTGGGTCCCGGGGAACGAAGAGATCGACCCCGCCGACAAGAACGGCATTGTCGTCAAGGGCACCGAGATCGGCAACGAGTTCACTTACGGCGGCGCCGTCGGCGTTCACCCGGGCGTCGACTGGATCGAGATCATCGGCGAGGTGTTCGGCGCCGCCCCGGCCGAGGACGTGCAGGGCGGCGAAAATGCCAAGCCGCTCGAGGCGGACGGCGCGCTCCGCTTTTACGCCGACAACGGCATCGTGGTCTCCGTCGGTGGTGGCACGGGCGTCGTCGCCTCCCTCGGAACGCCCGATCTGCGCGTGTTCACGGGCATCGCCTGGGAGCCCCCGCCCGACAAGGACTCCGACGGCGACGGCCTGATGGACAGCGAAGACCGCTGCCCGTCCGATCCGGAAGACAAAGACCAGTTCGAAGACACCGACGGCTGCCCCGACGAGGACAACGACAAGGACGGCCTGCTCGACACCGTCGACAAGTGCCCGAACGACCCCGAGACGAAGAACGGGTTCGACGACGAGGACGGCTGCCCGGACCTCGGCGACAAGGACGGCGACGGCCTGCGCGACGACGTCGATCAGTGCCCGGACGACCCGGAGGACAAGGACGCCTTCGAGGACGAGAACGGCTGCCCCGATCCGGACAACGACAAGGACGGCATCCTCGATCCGGACGACAAGTGCCCCAACGAGCCGGAGGACAAGGACGGCTTCGAGGATGAGGACGGCTGCCCCGATCCGGACAACGACAAGGACGGCGTCCTCGATCCGGACGACAAGTGCCCGCTCGAGCCCGAGACGATCAACGGCCTCAACGACCAGGACGGCTGCCCCGATCAGGGCGTCTCACAGGTCCGCGTCACGGCCGAGAAGATCGAGATCCTCGAGAAGATCTACTTCGACTCCCAGAAGGACACGATCAAGCCGGTGAGCTTCGGCGTGCTCAATCAGGTGGCCGCCACGCTCAAGGCGAACACGCAGATCAAGCGCATCCGCATCGAAGGGCACACCGACCGCTGGGGCAGCGACGAGTACAACCTCGACCTGTCGCAGAAGCGGTGTGAGGCCGTGAAGCGCTACCTCGTCGCTCAGGGCATCGCCGCGGAGCGCCTCGAGTCGCGCGGGTTCGGCTTCAC
>JAKLJY010000400.1 GCA_023150895.1 Myxococcota bacterium
TTCCCCGGTTACGGCAAGCTCGCCAAACGCAAGCTCGAGGACATGGTCGCCGGCTCGCGCATCGAGGTCGATGCGCGCAAGCGTCATCCCGCCGACTTCGCTCTGTGGAAGAGCAGCAAGCCGGGCGAGCCGGCGTGGGACAGTCCCTGGGGCCCGGGCCGGCCCGGCTGGCACATCGAGTGCTCGGTCATGAGCACGAAATACCTCGGGCAGCCGTTCGACATTCACGGCGGCGGCACCGACCTCATCTTCCCGCACCACGAGAACGAGATCGCGCAGTCCGAGGGTGCCGCCGGTTGCGCCTTCGCCCGTTACTGGGTGCACAACGGCATGGTGACCATCAACCAGGAGAAGATGTCGAAATCGCTCGGCAACTTCATGACCGTGCAGGAGGCGGCCGGGCGCGCCGGCGGCGAGGCGGTGCGGCTCTTCGTGCTCGGCACCCACTATCGCAGCCCGCTCGATTTCGCCCCGGAACGGCTCGACGAGTCGGCCAGGGCACTGACGCGGCTCTACGAGACGCTCGCCCGCTGCGATGCCGCGACGCCCACGGCGGCAGCGGCGCAACCCGAGGCGGC
>JAKLJY010000401.1 GCA_023150895.1 Myxococcota bacterium
GGCGGAATCTCATCCTCGAAGCGGGCGCGGAAGGCGATCTCGCCGGACAGGCTCAGGCTGCTGATGGAGCCGGGCGTCATGCTGTCCGACAGACCGCTCATCCCGCTGTAGGCGTCAGTCGGCATGCCCCAGAGCGGACCTTGCACGCGCGGGAAGAGAAGGAAGAGAACGAGCATGAACGGGATCGCCTGCGCGATCATCAAGGCGGACAGGCGCAGGTGGTCGACAAGCGGACGGCCGGCATGCGCCAGGTTGGAGAGCGTGGCGGTGATGACGACGAGGGCGATCAGGGTGATGCCGGCGACATCCATGCCCTGCTCGTCGAGGAAATGGGTGAACAGCAGGAAATAACAAAGGAAGACGACGGCAAGGCCATCGCGAATCCGGTGCATCTCCAGCAGCTTGAGGGCGAGAAAGAGGATCAAAAGGGCAATGCCCGGATCCTTGCCGAAGAACTGGCGATGGGTGAGGTATACGCCCACCGAGCCTGCCAGGACGAGAAGCGACAGCAGCCAGCGAGGCGGCAGTGCGGCGCGGCGCCACCAGATCGCCGTGCGCCAGAGGAGGGCCAG
>JAKLJY010000402.1 GCA_023150895.1 Myxococcota bacterium
GGGTAGCACTTCCTTGTTCCCGAACTAAGGTCGACAAGCGTGTTGGCGCTCTTGCCGACCTGCGCCATGAGCCTTCCGTTTGCTGTGTCGTAGTCATTGAATGAATAGGTCGTCGGGAAGTGCCTTGCCACCGTGACCAGCTGCAGCACGGCTGCGATCGGCTCGTGGAAGCCGCCGGCGCCGCTGATCCCGGGTTCGGCCGTCTGGCGCATGACGCCGGACCCATAGATGAAGTCCACGCCGTGACCCATCTCGTGCCAGAGAACCCGAGCCGAATAGGCCCCGTTGTTTGCACCTGCCGCTGATTCGCCCTGCGAGTTGCCGACATTTGGCAGATTGATACAGACTCGCCCTGCCTCGTCGGCCGGGTCGGCAAGCTGGCCCGTGTAGTTGCGTTTCGGGGCCGGGAAATTGCAGCCCCAACGGGCTTCGGCGGGCGGCTCCTCCTCCTCTCCCGGATCGGTATACGCCCCAGCGATGATCGTCCAAGAAGTCCGGCTCTTCTCGGATATCCGTGGGTGACCGTGTCGTGAGGATCGTGGGTTCACCGTTGCGGCGGGCCACGTCCGG
>JAKLJY010000403.1 GCA_023150895.1 Myxococcota bacterium
CCGATGAGACGTCCGTCGGTCGGTTCGACCGTCGTCCTCGTCCCCGGGGCGTTCGGCGGGCTCATCCTGTTTCAGAGGCCCGCACACGGCGGCCCGCTGCGCCACCTCTACACGCTCGTCGATCCGCTGGAACTCTCGTCCTGTGTCAAGGAGCTGCCCGCGCCCCGCACCGTCGTCCTGTGTGACGCGCGCGACCGCGACGCCGTTGCCGGCGCCGTGTTGAGCGCCGCCGACCTCTACATCGTCCCCGCCGCATGGCTGCGCGGCATCGAGCCCTGGGACACCGAACAGCGCGCCGAGCGCGCCGCTGCCCTCGTCACCGCCCACCGCCAGCGCCCCATCGAGCACCTGCTCGGCCACCGCCAGCTCGAGCTGCTGTTTCCGCTCTGACTGGCCTGGTTGCCATCAGCCAACCGGGTCGAAGCGGGTCGGATCCACGCGCGCGGGCAAGCGCCGCGGGCGGTCGGGCGCTGCGGCTGGCTGTTCTGCGGCGATCGACCTGCGCCGTGTTCGTGATGGCCATCGTGGAGCCTGGGCGAGTTGCCATCAGGGAGAGTGCGCGGCAACAC
>JAKLJY010000404.1 GCA_023150895.1 Myxococcota bacterium
GCGGCTCGCTGAACTCGTCGTCGGTGATGATGTAGCGGCGCTTGCCCTCCTCCTCCAGGCTGTCCTCGATGAGCGTCTCGGCCTCGAGCACCAGCGAGAAGGACAGCGTGACCGGCACCACCAGCACCTCGGGGTGGGGTCGGCCCTGCAGCAGCCCCTCCTGCCAGGCGATGATGCCGGTGCCGAGCAGGCCCTTCTTGACCCGGTCCTCGACCCGGCCGGAGCGGCAGCGCGTGCCGCCGGGGAAGAACAGGCTGTGGCAGCGCCGACCCAGGCTGTCGATCGAGTAGTCCTTGAGCACGTCCTTGTAGAGGCGGTGCTGCTTGCGGCGGTCGACGGTGTAGGCGCCCAGGCGGCTCATGAAGAAGCCCATCACCGGGCTGCTGAACAGGTTGAGGCCCGCGCCGTAGATGGCCGGGGGAAGGCCCAGGCGGTCCAGCGCGTAGCCGATCAGCGGGCTGTCGAGGTTGCTGACGTGGGTGGGCGCGAAGATGAGCGTGTGCTCGCGGGCCAGGGCGCGCAGGGCGGCGCCGTCGTCGCCGGCCGCGGTCTCGATGATGAGGCGCT
>JAKLJY010000405.1 GCA_023150895.1 Myxococcota bacterium
TGCGCCACAGCGGTTTCCGCACGCTCCGCAGTGGTCGGGATCGTTGGCGAGGTCGGTGCAGCCGCTGCCCGCTCCGTCGCACGCGCGCTCGGGCGGGCACTGGCAGCTGCCCGCGACGCACACGAGGCCGTCGCCGCACGTCGCCCCGTTGTCCGCGAAGCCGTCGCAGTCGTCGTCGCGCCCGTTGCACGCCTCGCCGCCGCCCGTCGGTGCGCACGTGCAGAGCAGCCCCGCGCCCGCGACGCCGTCGCACGCCCACGAGACGGGGCACTCGCTCGCCGCCGCGCACGCGTGCGTGCACCTTCCGATCGCGAGGCACTGCGCCGAGGTGCAATCGCCGTTGCGCGCGCAGAGCGATCCGATCTCGCCCTCCTTCGGCGCGTCGATCACGGGTGTCGGTGTCGGGACGCCGCCCTCCGCGCTCTCGCGACTCTGGGACCATCCGCCTCCACCCTCGCAAGCGGCGACGACCACCACGAACGACACGACGACGCGCACTGTGCTCGACATGGCGCGCCCCTCCGGCAAGCGCGATGCCGTCCTGTACCGACCGGTACACAGCGCGG
>JAKLJY010000406.1 GCA_023150895.1 Myxococcota bacterium
GCATATCGCACATTGTCACACTCTGGGCGGCTGCCCGGTCGCCCGCGCGGAAATCGGGATTCTTACGACGGGCTCAATCTTCAAAAGCCCCGACGCACCCGGGAGGCGCGCCCCGAAGAACCAGCCCGGTGGCATGGGCGTGCCCTCGGGCGCGATCTGGTTCGTCAGTTCGAATGTCTCGAGGTTCAGAATCTGCACCATGGGAATGGCCGAAGTGGGAAAGACCGGGGGGAAGTAGAATGCGTCCCAGCACCACAGGTGCTCGCCGCAGGGCCAGCCGTGGTAGTAGGGCCGGTGGTCACCAGAGAACGGCGAGCCGCCCCACTCATGCGGGCCGGAGAGGAGGTTGAGGTCGCGGTCGAGGATGTACCAGTAAGCGTATTCGGTGAATTCAACGTCCCAACCGTATGCGATGGCGATGACGTGCTCGGGCGTGATCTCGATGGCCCACCCGAACGCCCAGAGCATGTCGATCGCGGGCATGCGCACGGTGCGATGGGTGGGCCGGCCTTCTCCGTCGAACTCCTGAAGCACGCCCCAACGGCGGTTGGGGTCGTTCTCGT
>JAKLJY010000407.1 GCA_023150895.1 Myxococcota bacterium
AGATCGCGCTGGTCCACAACGCCAGCGCCTTCGAGAACGACGACCGCAGCAGCGTGACCGGCGCGCGCTGGCAGATGCACCATGCGGTCCACTACGAGACGCCGGTGAGGATGATGCTGGCGCTGGCGCAGGCCTTTCCGCGCGGCCAGGCGGTGCTGCTGCTGGACCAGAACGTCGAGAACCTGCACGAGCAGTTCCTGAGCTACTGCCTGTCCAAGGGCGCGATGCATGCGGCGATGAAGCGCCTGGCGCTGGCGCTGGCGCCGTTCCGGGTCAATGCGGTCGCGCCGGGGCCGACGCTGCCGCTGCCCGAGGCCGACCGGGCCGCCTTCGAGGCCGCCGCGCAGGCCACGCCGCTGCAGGGCGCGGTCGATCCGGCCGATGTGGCCGACGCGGTGGCCTGGCTGCTGGACGCCCGCCGGGTGACCGCGCAGACGATCTTCGTCGACGCCGGCCAGCATCTGCGCCAGTGGAAGGAGCCGGCGGCCTGAGGGCATGAGGGCCTGCCGCCGATTTCCCTGAAACCGCGCTGTTACTCGGCCCCTAGAATTCCGGGCCATGAG
>JAKLJY010000408.1 GCA_023150895.1 Myxococcota bacterium
GGCGACGTGGTCACCGTGAACCTGGCACGCGACTACCAGGCCACCGACGCCGGCCAGGAAGAAGTGACCGACGGCGAGCGCGTGCGGCGCAACTGCCACCGCCTGACCTTGGCCGGGCGCACCGCCGAGGCCACCTACCACCGCATCGAGCTGTGGGTCACCGTCGACGGCCATCGGCCGGTGAAGGCGCGCTACCTCGCCGACAGCGGGGCGGTGCTCAAGACCGCTTATTTCCGGCGCTATGCCGATGTGCTGGGCGTGCAGCGGCCCACCGAAACGGTGATCATCGACGGTCTGGAAACCGGCTGGGTGACGGTGATGCGGCTGTCCGACTGGACACGCCGCGAGGTCCCGGAGGCGTGGCTGCAGCGCGATCACCTGCCGCGCTTCCAGCCCGACTGAGGCCATGGCGCATCGGCACCTCGCCATGGCGGCGGCCTTTGCCCTTGACGCTGCCCTGGCGCTGGCGAACGCGCCGGCCCGGGCCGCCACCCACGCCGATGCCGACGAGCAGGCGCTGGCGCTGGCCGACGCACTGGCACCCGACGCGACCCACGCCCGCT
>JAKLJY010000409.1 GCA_023150895.1 Myxococcota bacterium
CAAAGCTGTCGATCATGTCTCTAGGGATAAGTGACTCAGAGGAGGCGCGAGACGCGCTAGTCCGGTTGGCCGGGCACTTTGGCCGGTCCCGGCAGTTCGGATACGTGGTGCGAGATGCCCTCAAATACAACGATAGAGTTCGCGCCGAGGGCTTCGAGGCAATGGTTGGCGCGCCAAAGGATTGACAGATCTGCACTTGTCACATTTCCGGGGAAAACCGATGTTCACGTCGTTCCACTGGCGCATTCGGAGCGCCCTACTCCTTTCGGTCATTATCGTCGGAGTCGCGTGCTCCGATGGGGTGATTACCACCGCGCAAGACGCAGGAAGGGCGGTTGCAGATACAGGCGCGCCACTGGGCCCCACAACCACCCATACGCTCGTCAACGCAATGCATCGAGAGGTTGCCGACGCAATCGAATCGGGCCCATCAGGTCCGACGGGCCCTGCCAATCCCACGGTCCTTACCTTCATCGAACGAAAATATGAGGGCCTCATAGGATATCCGTGGGTCAAGACAGACGGGGCCGAGCGGGCAGGTTGATGGCGAGACCGCTCAGTT
>JAKLJY010000040.1 GCA_023150895.1 Myxococcota bacterium
GCCAGCGATATCAACGCGCGCGATCGCGTGCGCACGCGAGAGGGCCGCGACTGCGAAACCGTGCACGGCTGCCTCGCCCGCCGATTCCGTGCTCCGCGCCGCGCGGTACGCCGCGGCCGCAGGGCCCAACCCTACGGTTCACCGGTCAGGACTGCGCCCGGCGGCACGCCCGGATCGGCTCTCCGTTGAACTTGATGCACCGGGATGATTCCGACTACGGTCGGGGAAATTCCGAACAAATCGTTTCATCGACCGCGCTGCGCCTCTCCGAGCGCGCGGCGGCCGTTCACTCCGGAGTTCGTCCATGCGCCCGACCGCTGCGATCTGCATGTTTTCCGTTCTCGCCGTTGCCGGCGCCGCGCCCGCCGCGCCCGTTGCCGAGGTCGTCCCCTACTCCGGGTTCCTGGACCGGGACGGCACGCCGGCCGACGGCGCCGTGGCCCTGCGCTTCCGCATCTACAACGACGCCGCGCTGCCCGCCGCGCCGGAGAACGACGCCTGTAACGGGGGGGCGTCCGGCTGTGTCTAGGCCGAGGTCCACGAGGGCGTGGTCGTCCGCAACGGCGCGTTCACGGTGCGGCTCGGTGCGGCCCCCGGCGACGCCCGGCGCCCCATCGCCGCCACCCTGCGCGGCCGGACGCAGCTCTACCTCGAGGTCGGCGTCCGCAACGAGGCCGATCAGCGCTGGGTCGTGCTTGGGCGGCAGTCGATCAGCCCGGCGCCGCAGGCCATGTTCTCGCTGCAGCCGGACATCGAGGTCGGCACGCTGAACGTGCTCGGCGAGGCGCAGGCGGAGACCTTGCGGGTGCGGAAGATCGGGAACCCGGGTCTGTTCGCTATCCATGACCCGGCGGCGGTCATCGGAGACGCGGGCGGGACACATCTCGGCCTCGCCGGCACGGGCCTCAACGCACGAGCCGGCGGCGCCCCGACGACGCTCTACCTCAACATGGGCGCCACGACGCAGGCGTCGACAATCAGCGCGGATACCGTCAACGCCGGGAATCTCACGGCCTCGACCCTCCGGTTTCCGAGCGGCAACGCCATGTCGAACATCCGGGTCGAGGAGTATTCCGCCGCGGGCGGGTGCTGCGCCCGAGACCTTCGCCCCGTCCGGAACTCGATGTGCGTGCTCTCCGGATACGGGGCGCGGGACATGGGGGACGACGCCGGACAGGCCTGCGACATCGTTCAGGAGGGCGGCAACTGGAAGCTCTACTTCTCGAGCTACGACGCGAACCGAGGCGTCACGTGCCGCGTCAACTGCCTCGTCTGGGAGTGACGCCTCACCGCGCGTCGCGGTCGTCGAAGATGCTGGCGTCGAACTGCCCGATGTAGTGCTCGAGCTCTTCGAGGAACGTCGGCCGCCGACCCGTCGGGCGCAGGCGCCCGCGGACCTTGCCGTCCGCGTCGTGACCGTTGCGCTGAAAGACGAAGAGGTCGTGCACGACGTAGTGTCCGTTCGCGTCGAGCTCGCCCTCGACCTCGGAGATCTCCATCACGCGGCGGGTGCCGTCCTCGAGGCGCGAGGCATGGACGATGACGTTCACGCCCGACGCGATCTGGGCGCGCAGCGCGGGCAGGGGCATGGCCTCTTCGGCCATCATGGCCATCGTCTCGAGGCGGCGCAGCGCGTCGCGGGGCGTGCTGGCGTGCACGGTGGACATGGCCCCACCGTGACCGGACGTCATGGCCTGGATGAGATCGAGCGACTCGGCCGAGCGGATCTCGCCGATGACGATGCGATCCGGGCGCATGCGGAGGCTGGCGCGCAAAAGGTCGCGGATGGAGACCGAGCCGCGCCCCTCGACGTCCGGCGGGCGGCTCTCCATGGGGACGACGTGCGGCTGCTGAAGCTGCAATTCCGTGGCGTCTTCGATGACCGCGATGCGTTGATCCTCGGGGATGAGGCCGCTGAGGATGTTCAGCAGGGTCGTCTTGCCCGAGCCCGTGCCGCCGGCCACGATGAGGTTCTTGGCCATGTAGACGATGGAATGCAGGAAGTAGACGGCCGTGGGCGTCAGCGAGCCGCCCTGGATCAGCGCGTCGACGTTCAGCAGGTTCTTCGAGAACCGCCGGATGCTGACGTAGGGCCCTTTGCGCGCCGTCGGCGGCAGGGTGACCTGCACGCGTGACCCGTCCGGCAGGCGGGCGTCCATCAACGGGTTGAGCTCGTCGATCGTCTTGCCGACGAACTGCGCGATGTTCTTGATGGCCGCCATCAGCTCGTCGACGCTGCCGAAGCGGGCTTTCGTCTTGGACAGGCGGCCTTTGCGCTCGACGTAGATGTCCTCGGGTCCGTTGATCAGGATGTCGGCGACGCTGGGGTCGTCGAGGAACGGCTGCACGGGGGCGAGCAGCGTCCGCAGCGTCTGCGCGAAGACCTCTTCCGGGATGCGATTGTCCTTACGCATGCGGGGCCCTCACGGCAGCGCCTCGAGCGCGCGCTGGAAGTCGTCGCGGTGCTCGGGAAAGCGCGAGCGGCCGTCCTCCCACAGCTTGCGGGCCGCTTCGCCGTCCCCCGCCGAGTGGTGCGCCCAGCCGAGCTGCAGCAGGAACTCGGGCTCGTCCGGGTGGCGCTTGGCGGCGTCCGTCAACAGCGCGACGGCGCCGGGTGGGTTCTTCTGCTCGAGTTCGGCGAGGCCGGCGTAGAACGCATAGCGGCCGTAGTCGGGATCCGTCTTGCCGACCTCGGCCTTGAAGCGCCGCAGGACCGTGGCGTAGTCCTCCGCGTCGACGAGGCTCTTGAAGAGCTCGGGGCTGAGCGGGTCGTCGGGCGAGACGGCGGGGCGGCCCGTGCCGAAGATCGGGCTCTCCCGGCGGGGGGGCGGCGGGGGGGCCGGGGCCGTCGTGTCGAAGACGGCCGCCCGGCGGGCCGGCGGGGGGTCGATCGCTTCGGAAACGTCCGGCGCGTCGACGGGCGAGATCGCCACCGGATCGGCCGGGCGCGGGCGGCTCGCGGCGCGCTTCGTCGACCGCTCCGTCTCGTAGCGGCGCAGCCAGTCGCGGACCTCGCCGGCCTGCGCGGCATCGGGCGCGCGGGCGCGGAAGCGGGCGAAGTAGTCGGCGGCCTTCTCGTCGTCCCGGTGGTGGCGTTCGTACACGAGCCCCAGGTTGAACAGGGCCTCCGGGTCTTCGGGCGCGATGGAGAGCGCCTTCTCCAGGTTGCCCTGCGCCGTCTCGTACTCGTCGAGCTGAAGCTGCATCACCGCGAGGTTGTTGAGCGCGGCGGCGTTGCGGGGGTCGGTGTCCAGGATGCGCTGAAACGTCTTCGCCGCGTCGGCGTACATCTTCTGGCGGTCCTGACACTCGGCGAGGCGCCAGAAGACGTCCGGCTCTTTCGCGCCCGCCTCGACCGCGCGCCGCAGAAACTTCTCGGCCTTGTCGTAGCGGGCCATGGCGTAAAACGACCGGCCGACCCGGTAGTTGACCCGCGCGTCGCGCCGGTGCTCTTCGTAGACGGCCTGATAGGCGTCGATGGCCTGCGCGTACTGCTTCTGTTCGTACAGGCGGTCGGCGTCCGCCACGCCGCCGCAGCCGGGCAAGGCGACGCCGAGCGCACAGGCGAGCGCGAACGCGGCACTCGGGATCCGGGAGCGAGAGATCGCGGGGCGGGTCTTCATGGCTGGCTGGCCATCTTCTCCACGTCGGCGATGCACTCGCGTGCCCAGCCGAAGCGCGGATCTTTGGGGTCGGGGATGTGGGCGAGCAGCGTGCGGCAGGCGGCCTGCGCTTCACGATACCGCCCGGCGCGGAGCGCCACGGACTTCTGATACCGCACGTCGAGGCACAGGGACTTGAGGCTGCGGGAGACGCGATCGGCGATCTCTGCGGCCGCTCGCATCTGGTCTTCGCTGAAGAGGCCGTCGGCCTTCTCGCCCATGAGGATGGCCGAGCGCGCTTCGGAGAGGGCGTCCCACCGCCTCGCGGGGTCGGCCTGCGCCGTCTCGATGATGCGGCGGGCGCGGGCGAGGGACTCGGAGGCCAGCCGGGCACACTCGGGCGGGGCGGCGCACACCGCCGGCATGTCGACCAGAAACGGGAGTTCGCAGAGGTCCTTCTCGGGCGCCGCGGGGGGCGGCGGCGGCGGCGGCTCGGGCCAGAGCAGGTACGCCGAGAAGACGGCGATGAGCGTGATGCCGCTGCCCAGGACGATCGTGCGGCGCAGGCGCTCGCGGCGGGCGGCGGCCTCGGCCGCCACCGCGCGGGGATCGGGTCCGGCCCCGGCCCAGTCGCCATCGTCGAAGTCGACGGTGGTCGTCGGCACATGCATCGCCGGCGCGTCGGGGCGCGCGGGGGGTGGCTCGGACGGCGGCGCGGCCCGCGAGGCCGGGCTCTGTGGCGCGCGGCCGCGGGCGGGGACGCGGCTGGTGCCCACCGTCAGGCGAATGCTCGCGCACTCGATGACCGTCCCGTGGACCAGGCGACGGGGCGCTTCGAGCGGTGTGTCGTCGACCCAGGTGTCCTGCGAGCTCTGCGGGTGACGTTCGGCCCACCAGGCGCCCGAGTCGCAGTAGAGGCGGAACTGCCACCGTGAGAGACCGTCGACCTTCAGCACCAGGTCGCACTCGTCGTGACGACCGACCGACAGATCCGTCCCGGAGAGCAGCACGGTGCGAACGGCGTCGCCCTGCTCGATCTCCAGCTCGATGAATGGGTCTTCGCGGGCCTTCACGGTCGTATGGGCGTGTCCTGGCAGGAGCGCAGGATCATGCCACCGATCAGCATCACGAGCACCGCGCCCGTGATGAGGAGGGTGGGAATCACGAGGAGCTGCTGCGCGCGCGCCGCCTGTTTCTCGATGCGGGTGCTCTGGCGCGTGCGCATCATGTCGCGCGCCATCGCCAGGACGTCTTTGTACGGCGTGCCCTGGCGTTCACCCTCGAGGATGGCATGCGTCAGGCGCGTGACCTCGCCGGAGGGGACCCGTTCCGCGAAGTGGTGCAGCGCCGAGCGGAGATCCACGAGCTCGAGCTCTTGCCGCATGATGCGCAGCTCTTCGGAGAGGGGGTCTTTGTCCTGCGTGGCGTCCACGATGCGGAAGACGGCGTCCTCGAAGCTGCACCCCGCCTCGGCGCAGACGATGATGAGGTCGAGGGCGTAGGGCAGGCGGCGCTCGATGGCCTCGACGCGCACCCGGATGCGGTCCTCGAGGCGTGAGGGCGGCATGAAGTAGCCCACCAGCGCGCCGAGCCAGACCAGATGGTTCCAGCGGTCGAAGACGGCCTCGTAGACGTAACCGAGGATGAGGGGCAGCACGATCGCCGACAGGATCTGGATGGCGACGAGCTCGTTGGGGAACAGCCCACCGGGGTAACCCGAGTGGCGCAACAACGCCTGGTAGCGGGCCCGCGTCGCCTCGATGGGGAGCGGCGCCACCAGGACGCCGACGGCCTGGATGAACGGCAACGTGAGCCGGAAGAGCAGCGACTCGGCGAGGGCCTCCTTGCGGCGGCGGGCCGGCAGGGCCGTCGGCTCGGGCGCCATGCGGGCCAGCAGCCACAACATCAGCATGAAGGCGCCGACCGCGAGGGCGGTGGTGAGCTGACCCGTGGAGGCGAGGAAGTCCGTCATACCTCGATCTTCGTGATGCGGAGGACCAGCAGGACCCCGACGACGTCCAGAACGACGGCAAACCCGACCAGGAGCTTGCCCGTCTGCGTGTAGAACAAGGGCTCGACCGTCGCCGGATCGAGCTTCCACATGCCCCAGACGAGGAGAATGGGCAGCAGTGCCAGGGCAAACGCCTGATAGCGACCGCTGGCCGTCTTCGACTCCACGAAGAGCTCGAGACGGTTCGATTCGCGCACCGCCCCCGCGATCTGGTCGAGGACCTTCGCCACGTTGCCGCCGAGGGGCAGGGCTTGCCGGATGCCCATGCACAAGAGCCGGATCGGCTGGATGGGCACCCGCTCCTCGAAGCGGCGCAGGACCGAGTCCATGTCTCCGAGCTGGAGTTCCTGCACGACGGTGCTCGCTTCCTGACTGAGGGGGGCCTCCATGTGCTCGACGATGGCCACGAAGCTGTCGCCCACGGACGGCGACGTGCGCCAGCGGCTCGACATCAACGTCAGGGCGGGTTCGATCTGTTCGCGAATCTGGTTCAGGCGCTGCTGCCACATCACCTGAAAGACGACGGCCGGGATGATCAGACCGATGAAGAAGAACGCCAGCGACTCGAAGAGGCCCCCGGAGACGATGAACCACAAGACGCCGAGGGCCACCGCGCCGCCGACGAGCAACGCCGCGAGTCGCTCCGCGCTGATCGTCAGGTAGAACCGGTCGCGCACCATGCGCAGGCCCGTGAGGTAGCGGTGCACCAGCCGTTCGCTCGCCTTGCGCGTCTCGGGCGCAGAGCCCGCCAGCAAAACGAGCAGGCCGACCAGGAGCAGGCCGGGGCCGAGCAGGCCGATGGGACCGGGACCGCCGTTCATGGGCTCAGAGATACTCCCCGTCCTTCACGAGGCCCAGCGTGATGAGATCCGTGAGGAACGACGGCAGGTGCCCCGTGAGCTGGAAACGGCCCTGCAGGACGCCGTCCTTGTCCACCCCGGTCTTGACGAAGCGGAAGATGTCCTCCACGACGAACGCCCCCTGCCGATCGATGCCGACGATCTCGGAGATGTGGGTGATGCGCCGCACGCCGCCCTGCAAGCGGGACTGCTGCACGATCAACCCGATGGAGTGGACGATCTGCTCGCGGATGGCCCGGCTCGACAAGCCCTGATCGGCGAAAAGCACCAGCGTCTCGAGGCGGGAGAGGGCCTCGGTCGGGGCGTTGGCGTGCAGGGTCGTCATCGAGCCCGCGTGACCCGTGTTCATCGCCTGCAACATGTCGAGGGCCTCGGGCCCGCGGCACTCGCCCACGATGATGCGGTCGGGGCGCATGCGCAGGGCGTTCCGCACGAGGTCGCGGATGGTGTACTCCCCCTTGCCCTCGAGGTTGGCGGGCCGCGTCTCGAGGGAGACGACGTGCGACTGCAACAGTTTGAGCTCGGCGGCGTCCTCGACGGTGATGATGCGCTCGGCCGGGTCGATGTAACTCGACAGGATGTTCAGCAGCGTCGTCTTGCCGGAGCCCGTGCCGCCCGAGATCAGGATGTTCTGTCGGGACTGCACCGCCCGCTGAAGGAAGCGCGCCATGCGCTCGTCGAGCGAGCCGAGCCCCAGGACGTCGCTCATCTGCAGCGGGTTGTGCGGGAAGCGGCGGATCGTGAGGCACGGCCCGCGCAGCGCGAGGGGTGGCAGCACGGCGTTGACGCGGGAGCCGTCCTTGAGGCGGGCGTCCACCATGGGCTGCGAGCGGTCCACCCGGCGCCCGACGGAGCGCACGATGCGCTGGATGACCGTCTCGAGTGCGTCGTCGGACGAGAAGCTCTGCGGCACGCGGACGAGTCGACCGCGCACCTCGATGTAGATGTGCTCGGCGTCGACGACCATGATCTCGGAGACGTCCCGGTCGCGCAGGAGGTCCTCGATGGGGCCGAGGCCGAGGCACTCGTCGGCCATCTCCTTGACGAACTGCGCGGCCTTGAGCCCGCTCGGGAGCTGCGTCTCGGGGCGCCGGACAATCTGGTGGAGAATGGCCTCGACCTGCAGCCGCAGCTCGCCCTGATCGGCCTTGGTGATGTCGTGACGCCGCAGGTCGAGCTCATCGATGAGCTTGCGGTGGACGTCGCGGCGGTACTTGCGGTTGGGGTCCTCGGCATCACCCCCGAGGGCCATCGCGGCGGCGGCCGCTGCCGGCGAGACCGTCGCGGCAGAAGGCAGCTCTTGGGAGAAGCGCTCCACGTACAGCGTGAAGTCGCCGATCTTGATGGGCGCACCCGGGGCAATCTCGACGAGCCCGGCCACGGCGCGACCGTCGACGAGCACGAGCTGACCGGCCTCGACCCGCACCAGCACCTTCGGGCCGATGAACTTGAGGTCGGCGTGGTAGGGGGCGACGCCGCGGCCCCCGAGCTTGACGTTGCAGCCGCCTTGGGGCGAGCCGACCGAGAGGTTCTGGCGGCCGGGATCGATGGGGTAGGTGGTCGGGACGTTCTTCGGGTCGACCACCCGCAGCACCGTGACCGTCGGCGCGTTAGAAGTCATCGCTCTCTTCGGCCGGCGCGCCGCGGTCCAGCATCGGCTCGAGCAGCTTGCGGTGCAGGTCGTCGCCGGGCTTGTAGAGGTGCGGCGTCACGAAGATCAGCGTCTTGCGCGTCGTGTCGTTCTTGATCTGCGACTTGAAGAGATAACCGAGGATGGGAATGCGCGCGAACGGCCAAAGACCCGTATCCGTGTGGCCTTCGTTCTTGGCGTCGAGGCCCGACAGGATGATCGTCTCGGCTTCTTTGAGATTCACCCGCGTCTGGACGGCGTTGGTGATGAGGCTCGGCACGCCGTCGACGATCTGCGAGTTGTCGATGCTCGACACGCTGGCGTCGATGGTCAGTTTGACGATGCGCTGCTCTTCGTCCCAGGTGGGCAGAATCTTCAGGGCCGTGCCGTAGCGGATGCGGTCGAGGGTGCCGCCGTTGAGGCCGGTGGACTTCACGAAGAGCTGGCCACCGACGTCGTAGGTGGCCGTCTCGCCCGCCTCGGTGACGAGGGTGCTCAGTCCGCGGATGGTGGCGAGCCCCTCGCGGCTGAGCAGGTTGAGGCCGATGATGAGCGGGTTGCTCTGCACGACGGCGGAAAGCACGCGCGAGCTGCCGCCGCCGTTGAGGTCCTTCGAGTAGTCGATCTGCGCGTTGGTCGTCGCGCTGAACTGCGCGGGCAGGTCGAGGCCGAGGTGGTGGGCGTCCTCGGTCTTGATCTCGACGACGTGCACCTCGAGGGCGAACATCGGGCGGCGGGCGGCGCTGTACTCGTCGAAGCGAACGATGGACTCGACCTCGCCCTTGTAGAGGGTGACGACGCTGTCGACGCGGGCCTTGTCGCCGGCGCTGTAGACCCGGCCGTCGATGACGACGCGGTCGCCGACCTGCCCGACCGAGATGCCCTGCACGCTGCGCAGAAGCGTCGTGAGCTGCCGCACGAGCTCCGCCGGAGGCGTGCTGTAGACCCGGACGATGTAGGTGATGCGCCGGGGCCCGCGCGAGAGCACGAGCGAAGACTTGCCGACGGCGAGGCCGGAGATCACCACCTGCTCGGAGCCCGGCGGGGCGACGGCGTCCATCACGGCGGGGTTGCCCACCACGACGCTGCTGACGCCCGGCGCGCTCACGGAGCGGCTCTCGCCCACCATGATGATGATGTCCTCGGCGTCCGCGGCGGCCAGCGCGGCCCGTGAAGGCCAGGCGAGCGAGAGGGCGGTGAAGAGGAGCAGCGCAAAGGTGCGCGCGGCGCGAAGCCCGGTCATCGCATGCCTCCCGAGCGGATGATGATGGGTCCGATGCGGCTCGGCGGCCGGCGATCCGGCGGGACGTTGAGGAGCATGGAGACGTTGAGCTCGCCGATGGGATCGGCCGGACGGTCGTCGTTGCGGTTGCGCAACAGGAACGTCAGCTCCGCCGAGCGTTCGAGCAGCGCGATCATGGCGGCGTCCTTGCGTTCGAGGGCGAGCACCACCGCCGTCGCGGCCCCGTTCTGCGCGGCGACGGCGAGGACCTCGACGTCGTCCCGGAAGGACGTCGTGATGAGCGCGTTGTTGCTGGGGTGGCGCAGCGTCGCCAGGATGTCGATGCGGTCGCCGGCGCGCAGCGAGCCGCCGAACGAGCTGAGGTCGTCGACGCTGACGCTCACCGCACGGATGCTGCGCGCGTCGTCGATGGGCAGCGTGTCGGAGAGGCGACCGCCGGCGCCGTCGCCGACGTCGAAGTCGAAGAAGGTGACCTTCTCGCCGGCCTCGAGCGGTCGACGCAGCGCCTGGCCCAGGATGCGCGCGAGGCGATCTTTGTCGATGTAGTGCTCGTACAGGTACTTGCGCGGCATCGGCACGAGCCGGAACTTCGCGTCGAGCTCCGACGAGGTGATCTCGGTGCCCGCGGGGATGGGCTCCTTCGCGGCGAGCACCTCGACGATGGGACCGGGGTCGTTCTCCGAGATGACCGACTGCTGCCAGCGGTAGTTCACCACCACCGCCACCACGACCATCAGCAGGCCGAAGATGATCAGGACGTTGCGGTTCAAGGTGCGAATCCTCGGAGTGGGGTGTTCGGGCGCGGGGGAGCGGATCTACTTATCACACAGGATGGCGACGAGGAAGCGGCGGGGGTCGGCGGCCTTCTGCACCGACACGTTGCAGCTGCCGGCGTCGCCCTCGACGGCGAATTGCCGGTGATCCGGGTCCCCCGAGGGCGGGACGACGACGGTGCGACCGCCGGCGGTACAGGCGGCGAGGGCGAGCGCTTCGCCCCGGGAGACCGGCCCTTCCCCCGAGAAGAGACCGGCGAGCGCCGGACCGAGGTCGACGACCGCGTCCACGCTGCACCCGGTGCAGCGAGGCAGGCGACGGGCGAGACGTTGTTTGGCGAGGACGCGCCGGGGACGTTCCGGCTGAACGACGTTGATCACCGAGGCGCGCCCGCCGTCCTCGGGCAGGATCTCGACGAAGACCGGGCGCAGAGCCCCCCGGGCGCCGAGGGCCTCCATCCACGCGCTGGCGGCGTCCGTCGTGGCGCCGGCCGGAAAGGCCCTCACCCGAAACGCTCCGTCCTTGGTCTCGGGGGCGAGGCCGGGGCGCGTCGGATCCGAGCGCCAGCCCCGCAGGTCCATCCAGTCGAGGACCTCGCGCAGCGCCTCGGGCGGGGCAATCCGGGCCTCGATGGAGCGCACGCGGGTCGGGAAGCCCTCGACCCCGCTCGGCGCGGTGTGATCAGAGACCATGCGGCGAAAACGCAGCCCACGGAGCGGGATGCTCTCGGCGGCGGCGCTTCCGGCCAGGGTCGCGGTCGTCAGGAAGACCAGCGCCGCGAGCAGGGACGTGCAGCGTCGCGCGGCGCAACCGCGGCGGGGGACCTCCACGCCCGGCTCACCAGCCGAAGGGCTGGAACTTGCCGTTCAGGAAGTCCTGCACTTTGTCGTTGTAGGCGTTCTCGTCCATGCCGACCTGCCCGACGGGCGGCCGGGTCGGCGGCGCCTGCACGACGGCGCTCATGGCCAACGCGCGGTCGACGCGCCACGTCGACTGGTACTCGCGCGGTTTCGGCACGATGCGGATGTCCACCTTGGCGGTGCCGCCCCGCTGGTTGGCGAGCTTCTTGTCGACGAGGTGCCACGGCACGCCGTACGGGTAGTCGCTGCCGTCCGTCGGCCCCTGCATCGCCGCGTTGACGGTGACGCTGCGCTGGTTGGCGAGGCCCGCCGTGCCGGGGGGCTGTTTGCCCATGGCGCGGTCGTAGGCGGCGTTGCCGGCGACGGGCCCCATGAGCTGAACGCTCGTCCACTCCTCGGCGAAGTAGCGGAACGCCAGCCAGAAGATGACCAGCACGGGCACGAAGACGATGGTCTCCAGGCTCGTGATGCCCCTCGGCGCGCGGCGTCGGCGGTGCGCGGGCTTCAATGCGGCACCTTGACGCCGTTGGCGCCGACGGCCTGGAAGGCAGGGCGCCAGGCCGAGACGCCCGGATCGGAGCCGCCGCGCCCCGCCGCGCGAGCGAGGGACTGTGCGCTGTCGTCGTCCTTCAGGATGACCGGGCGCAGGCGTCCCGACCAGCCGGGCCGTCCGTCGGGTTCACCGTTGTTCAGCGTGAAGTAGGGTTCCGCGCGGGCGACCGCGACCTCGGTGCGCTGCTGGAACACATCGCCGGTGTTCTGTCCGCCGGCGGCGTCGAACTTGTTGAGGCGTGCGCGGTCCTCGTTCTTGCGGGAGGCGAAGACGGTGATCGCGAGCTTCTCCCGACGCTCCTTGGCGGTTTTGTAGGTGGCGACCCAGCGTTGTCCGGCGCCGTTCTGGGCCGACTGCCGGATGGCGTTCTCCCACTGCGCGCGGTACTCGGGCTTGAGAATCCAGATGGTGGGATCCGTGGGGATGACCGGGATCCAGCCGGGTCCGGGTTGCGGACCCCAGTCGCGCATGGCCTGTCGGCGTACGCGACCGCGCATCTCTTTTTCGCCGCCGAGCTGGAACGGGAGGCGATCCCCCTGCATCGGGTCGGTGAAGCTGCCCTCGGCCTTGTTGGCGAGGGCGACCTGCTGCGCCACCTGCGCGGCCCAGCCGGGCGTCTGCCCGACGATGTTCTCGCCGAGCATGCCGAGCGCCTGATCGGCCGCCTGCATCTGCGGGCCGACCTGCCCCATCTGGGCGAAGATGGACGGGCCGTGGGCGTTCATCGCCTCCATCACCGCGCAGGCGATGGGATCGGGGATGATCGAGTAGCAGCGGGACGTGGCGTCGGCCAGAATGGGCCCCCACTGCTGCTGAATGCCCTGGTAGGTCGCCGTGACGGCGCGCACCGAGGCCAGCGCGGCGTTCACGTACTCCAGCAGGTTCAGGGCGCGCGAAGTGACCGCGGCGGCCGAGAACGCGGCCCGGTCGGCCGCGCGCTGGAGTTGCTGGCGCTGGGTGATTTTCCACCCGATGCCATGCAAGAGGTAGAAGGCACCGACGAGCGCGAACATCGCGAAGAGGTAGAGCGGCAGCACTGCGCCGCCCTGGCGCTGGCGTCGGCGGATCACGGCGTCAACGCCGGATCACTTGTCGTAGTTCTTGGCGCCGGACGTATCGCCCTTGGCCACGTTGGAGAGCGTCTTGCCCTCTTCGCCCAGGGCGCCCTGGACCTGGCCCTTGAACGCGGAGATGCCGGCGACGAGGCCGAGCACCAGGACGGCGCCGAGGACGATGTACTCGAGGGTCGTGACACCACGCTGCTTGCGATTGAGCTTCATGTGAGTTCTCCTTGGTCTTTCGGACACCGTGACAGAAAACGACCGGCGGACTACCGGCCAGGGTGCGCTTCGAGCGCCATGACTTCGAGGGCTCGTCGCGTCACGGCAAAGCCTGCAGGGTTGGACGCCTGCGCCGGGCCGATGAGCGAGAGCGTATACCAGGATGACTCGTTCTGCAAGACAACGCCGCGGAATTCAACGGCGTTTTCGCCACGCCGTCCGGCCGCGCGAGCGACCTTGCCGGGCTGCGTCATGGCTTCCGTGCGGAAGTCCGCCGCGCCCTCGGTCGGGCCGAGCGTTACGCCCGCGGCGACGAGGTCGTCACGCATGAACTCGACCAGCGACTCGGGCGTAAGGCCGGGATTTTCGGCCTTCTGCACCACCTTGACGGTGATCTGACCGACGAGCTGCTGACCCTTGTTGTTGGGCCCCGGGCCCATGAGCTTGAAGACGGCCCCGTTGATGCCCGGGGCGAGGTCGCCCTGCGGCGACGAGGCACGCCAGCTCGCCAGGTGGCCGAACGTCGGACGACCCGGCGCGCCGACCTTGTAGTGCAACAGATCCTCGGCGTAGACGTTGCCCGTGGGGCGCAGCGGGTGAAACGTCGAGATCGCGAGCGCGAAGGCCTCGGCACGCGCGGCGTACTTGTCTTCCGCCGCGCGGCAGCTCAACAGATACAGGCGGTCGCCGTCCTTCATGGCGAACAGACGGACAATCGTCGCACCCGGCCCCTTGCCGGCGCGCAACAGACGGTCGACGACGGGACCGGTGGGACCGACGCGCATCCGGCTGGCGAGCGGGGCGAGGTTGGCCTCGGCCACCGCGATGGCGAGCCAGTCATCGGCCGTCATCTCCTGCGGGAGGCGCGAGACCTGCAGCTCGATCTCGCCGCCGGCGGCCCCCTCCGGGCTGCGGAAAACGCGCATCGTCGCGGGCGCACCGCCGGGCATCGGGGCCTTGCCGGCCGGATCGATGGCCTGCCAGCCGGCGGGAACGGCGACGGAGACGGCGTACGAGGGCTCCCCGAACCCCTTGACGGTCGCACTCGGGAAGAGTCGCTGACGAAGTGCGGCGTCCTGGAAGACGGCGCCTTCGTCGGCCGGGAACGGCAGGGCGGGGGCGGCGACGGCACAGACGGGCATCATCGAGAGCACCGAAGCGGCCGCCAGGGCGCGAAGACGGGGGAAGCGCATGGGGCTCACTCCCGCGTCTTCGGCTTGCTGCCGAAGCTGATGTTGAGATCGCCGCCGAGGCCGCCGAGGAACTTGAGCTCACCGAAGCCGCCGAGGTTCACTCGGCCCGTCTCGGTGTCGTAGTAGGCGTGCGCACCGGCGCCGCCGCCGGGGGCGTCGCCCACCGAGCCGGACACGCCACCGCCGATGCGGAAGCTCAGGCCGGTCCAGGGAATCGGGATGTTGATCTCGGCGCCGCCGCGACCGTCGAGGGCGCTCGCCCCGGCCTTCGCGCTGCCGGCGAGGCCGATGCGCCGCCCGTCGTAACCGACCAGACCGTCGGCCGCCGCCTCGGCGGACAGGGCTTTGCCCTCGCCCTCGACGCGGAAGAACGGGTTGACCTGGTCGCCGACGTACCACGCGGACTTGCCCTGGGCGACGGCCGCTTCGGCCTTGCCCTTGGCGCCGCCGCCGAAGAGACCGATGCCGCCGGAGCCGTCGACGGCGACGTGGCCGAGCTGCCCTTCGGCCTGGTAGCCGAGGACATCCGCGACGTTGAGGTCGAACTTGCCGTTGGCGAGATTCCCCTCGGCCTTGACGTTGCCGCTCAGCGTGAGGTTGTCGACCTTGGCACCCGCCTGCGCGCTGCCCTGGAGGAGCTCGCCGTCGCCGTGCCAGTTGATGTTGCCGCCGAGGTGGCTGCCGCTGACCGAGCCGCCGGCGACGCTGCCCTCGACCTTGACCTGATCGTTGGTGCCGTCGCCATCCGTGTCGAGGAACTCACGCGAGCCGCGGGGACCGTGGCCGGAGGCCGTGATGCCGCCGAGCCGCTGCTCGGGAGGGGCGCCGGCCGCCGCGCCGCCGCCCGGATTGGCGCCGGAAGCGCCGGGCGAACCCGCGCCGTCGCCGTAGCGGTCGCCGACGGCCTTGCTCGCGCCGCGGGCCACCTGCGAGAGCGCCTCGCCCTCGCTCGACAAGCCCTCGCCGACCTTGCTCTTGAACATGGACACGCCGGCAACGAGGCCGATGACGAGCACCGCCCCGAGCACGATGTACTCGAGGGTGGTGACGCCGCGCTGGCGGGAGAGCGTCGAACGGCGGCGGGTGTCGTGGGTCGTCTGCATGGCGTGGGCTCCAGTCTGATTTCGTAATCAAGAGGCGTGCCAAGTCATCGGGTGCCACCCCGTGACCACGTGCCTCCCCGGCGGGGCTCATCTTGCGCCGAATTCGGGCCCGATGCCCGGGGATTGTCCCCTCGCACGGACCGAAAACGACCGTTCGGGTGGGGCGTCGAGGTCTCGCGATGCCCGCCAGTGGGGTCGTTCGTCCCCAGGGGCCGGGGCATCGAGTCCCCAAGGTCCGCCGCGGCGTCCGGCGACCGACCGACTCAGCCCTCGGGGCGGGGCGAGACGAAGTGTTCCTGCGTGGCCTCGATGATGCGCACGCGGGAGACCGGCGGCGCGCCGCCCTGCGAGAGGCGGCTCTGCCAGTCGCCACCGACCTCGGAGAGTTCGAGGCCGTAGAAGATGTTCGCGAGCGGGAACGGGCAGTAGTAGGCGTACTTCACCGTGACGGAGACGCGGTCGTCCCCGCTCTGCTGCACCTGCACGTCCGTGGCGTGGAACGCATACGCGAGTTTCGAGAGGGGTCGCCCCTTGGCGTTCACGTCGGCGTCGACCGCCTTGTCCGCCGACCAGCCGGTGAAAGCCTTGGCCTGCGCCTGCTGCCCCGCGCCGACGGCCTGGGCGACCGAAACGAAGGGCTGGGCCGCGGCGCCGCGCCCGATGGGGCGCCCGATGGGGGGCGAGACCGGCGTCAGGGCCAGCGCGGCGGCCGCCGTCGCGCGTTCGACGAGATCGGCGTTCGTGGCGGCGCCGATCTGGGCTTCCTGCGTCCACACCGCGGCGGCCCGCGCGGCCCGCTCGGCGGCGTTGGTGACCAGAAGACGCGCCACGTAGCCGTGGGCGACCTGGAGAAGCCCGAGCAGCAATGTCAGCACCGTGCCGAAGGCGACGACGAACTCCATCGTCACGACACCGCCCTGAGAGCGGCGCGGGCGTCGGTGGATGACCATGGGCGGACTCCTCGTCGGCGGGCGCGACGTCGCGCCGAGCATCGCACGCAGCAAGTCCCGCGCCAAGTGCGGCCGCCCGGTCGTCACGGGTCGAACTCTTCGTCGTCTTCGGACGAGAATCCGCCACCGAGGACCTCGTCGAGGTCGACCCTCGGCCCGCCGCAGTGGCCCCACCGGGCCCGGCGCAGGCCGCCCCGCCGGTCGTCGTCACAGAACATGCGGGCCGCGGCGGTGCACTTGCGGTTCACGTCCACGAACTTGTAGCGGCGGGCCTTCTGGCAGCGCGCGCAGCACTCGCGACACGCGGGACCGCGCCGGAAGAGGACCTTGGACTCGTCGCAGCCGGGCGCGGCGTAACCGATGCCGACCGTCTGCCGATGCCCCCGGCACTTGCGCCACTGCTGCGCGCACGTCCCCGCGTCCGGGGTCTGCAGGACGAACTGACTCTGGTCGCAGCAGACCACCGTGCAGGTGCCGAGGGCCGCGAAGGGGTCCGGGCAGTAGGGGGCCTCGCCGTCGCCGCCGTCGACCGGCAGGTTCACGCCGAAGAGCGCACAGTCGGTCGCGTCCGTGTTCGGGGGGCAGTTGCCGAGGTCGACGTCGCACTCGTCGTCGAAGTTGAAGCCTTCGCAACTGTCGCTGCCGCCGTACCCCAGCGCGTCGAGGTCCGGGGGCGATTCGGGCTCGGGTTCGGGTTCGGGCTCGACGCTGAAGTCCGGGCAATCGGCGTCGGTGCCGGGCGGGCACGGCTCGGGGGAGTCGCAGAAGCCGTCGGCAACGGCACAGCCCGGGTCGACCGGCGGCGGGACGGCGCTCATCACACAATCGGGGTCCGTCCCCGGCAGGCAGAAGTCGGGTTCGTCGCAGAGCCCGTCGGGCAGGGGGCAGTCGGGGTCGATTTCGCCCTCGCCCGCGTCGAGATCGGCGCAGTCCGGATCGGTGCCCGGGGGACAGAAGTCCGGCTCGTCGCAAACGTCGTCCGCGACGGCGCAGTCCGCTGGCGGGGGCCCCGGGTTTTCGGGGGGCTCATCGGGTGGTTCGCCCTCGCCGTCCGCCCCCCCGGCGCCGTCCTGACCGGGCGCGCAGAGGTCCGCCGGCGCGTCTTCGGGGTCGAGTTCCTCGCAGGCCGCGGGATCGGGGCCGAGGGGACCGGCGGCCTCGGGCGTCTCGGCCGCGGGTTCGTCCTCCGGATCGGGGGCGAGCGGGTCGTCCGGGGGGGCGACGTCCGGGAAGCCGCCGGCGCCCGGGGTGCCACCGATCTCGGCAGCGCCTCCGGGAGCGCCGCCCGCCGTGCCACCCGAGCCGGGGCCGGGGCTCGCCCCGCCGAGCGCGGCGTCCGCCGAGGTCGAACCGTCGGCCGACTCACACGCGGCGAGGGTCGCCCCCGCGAGAACTGTGACCAGAATGTCCCGGACCCGGACAGACAGAGCACACCGGCGCGTCGACCGCATTTCTCCCTCCGCGCGGGCCGACTCAGCGCAGCCCGATCACCATCTTGACCGCGGGCGGGGTCGACTGCCAGAGCTGAATGCCGGCCACGACCGGACGCATCGCGAGCTCGCGCGCCTTCGCGGTCAGCTCGGCCTTGGCCTTGTCCATGCGGGACTTGACGATCCGGTCGCGGATCGAGAGGCGCTCGCCGTTGCGCACCCGCCGCTCGACGCGCTCGATGTCCTTCTTCCAGGCCTCGGCATCGGCGAGTCCCTGACGGATCTCGGCAGACAGTGCGCGGACGTCGGCGGCGTAGTTCTTCCAGAACGCCGACGTGCGGTCGGCGAAGTCGCGGGCACCGGACAGCGCGCTCGAGACGACGTCTGCGCCACTGCCGCCGCCCCCCCCGCGACCCGCCGGCGCCGCGAGCACGCGCTGCTCGGGCTCCGCTCCGGGCGCCGCACCGCGGGCGCCCGCGCCTTGGGGCCCCCCCGCGCCGTCGCCGTAGCGATCACGCACGCCCGCGATGTCGCCCCGGGCCACCTGCATCAGCGCCTCGCCCTCCGTGGCCGCGCTGTCGGCGACCTGCCCCTTGAAGGCGGAGACGCCGACGACGAGACCGAGCACGAGCACGGCGCCGAGCACGATGTATTCGAGGGTGGTGACGCCGCGCTGGCGGGCGCGGATTGCCCGGCCGGCCGGTTTGCGATTGTGACCTGTGCGTCTCATGTTCCGTCCTCCGTCGTTTCGGTACAGCAAACCGCGGGCCAGCGGTGGCCCCGAGAGCCGGTTGCGCAGGGCGCGGGGAGCACCGAGAATCGACGCCACCCCATGCACACTCGCAAATGCACCCTCGTCGCGGTCCTGCCAGCCGCGTTCGTTTCGATGCTCGCCGCCTGCGAAACGGGCGAAACCGGCGCCGGCGCCGTTCGCCCTCGGGTGAGCACCGATGCCGCCGCCCTCGACGCGGCGTCCGCGCCCGAACCGGACGCCTTCGAGCGCTGGACGCGGTTTCCCGGGCTCACGGCCCCCGTCGAGATCCGCTACGACGGCGAGGGCGTGCCGCACATCCGGGCGCGGACGGACCTCGACGCCTTTCACGCCGCGGGGTACGCGCAGGCGGCCGACCGCCTGTTCGCGCTCGAGATGGCCCGACGTGCCGCGCTCGGAACGACGGCCGAGGTCCTCGGAGAGGCCGGGGTATCGGGCGATCTGCAGGCCCGGACGTTCGAGTTCGCGCGCCTCGGCCGGGAGAGCCTCGACGCGCTCGGCCACGAAGATCCGCACGCCCACGCCAGCTTCGTCGCCTTCGCGGCCGGGATCGACCGCTACGTCGCCGACATCGCCGCCGGCACCGCCGCGCTGCCGCCCGAGCTGGCCGCGCGCGGCATCGTCCCCGCGCCGTTCGCCCCCGAGGATCTGATGGCCATCGGGATGCGCATCCTGTTCGGGTTCTCGAACACGCTCGAGTACGACCTCCTGTACACCCTGCTGACGCGGCTCGTGCAGGACGCACCGGCGCTGCCCATCTTCGAACCCGTGACCCCGCTGAGCATCATGGCGCAGGGGGATCCCGGGCGAGAAAAACGGCGCGAGCCGCCCCGCGCCGTCGCCGGTGCGCCGGTGGGGCTCGACCCGGACGCGCTGCGGCCACTGCTCTCGGCGATCCGGCGGTTTCGCGCCGACCTCGGGGTGGGCGAGGGCAGCAATGGCCTGCTCGTCGCCGGGTCCGCCACCGACACCGGGCGCCCCTACCTGCTCAACGACTCGCACGCGCGGCTGACCGACCCCAACCTCATGTTCTGGAGCCACCTCTCGTCCGTCGAGGGCGGGGGCACGCTGGACGTCATCGGCGCGGGGTTCACCGGCGTGCCCGGCGTGCACGTCGGGCACAACCGTCACCTCGCCTGGGGCGCGACGACCCACTTCGCCGACGTGACGGACCTGTTCAGCGTGCCGGTCCGGGACGGTGTGGCCACCTGGGGGGCGCAGCGCGTGCCCGTCGCGACGCGCACCGAGACCATCCGCGTCCGGGGCGAAGACGGCGAGTTCGGCGAGCGGCGCTTCGAGCTCTCGTCGCTGCCGGGCATCGGGGTGTTCCTGCCGGACGAGATGCTGCCCGTGCCGGCCGCGCTCGTCGCCGATGGGCGGCTGCTGCTGGCCTGGCCGGGGTTCGGGCCGACGACCGAGTATCGCATGTACCTTGCCTTCGACCGGGCGGCGAGCCTGGACGACTTCTCCGCCGCCGTCGGGCTGCAGCGCGCGGGCATGCAGAACTGGATGGCGGCGACGGCCGACGGCATCCGGTACGAGACACACGGCGACGTCCCCGACCGCGGCCCCCCGGACGGACGACCGGCGGCCAATCGGGTGCTCGACGCGTCCGATCCGCGCGCCGTCTTCAGCGGGGCGTTTCTACCCCCCGAACGGTTCCCGCGCCTGCCCGGCCCCGGAGAGAGCGAAACGGACCGGCCGTTCATCGCCACGGCGAACAACGATCCGTGGGGGCACACCCTCGACAACGACCCACTCGACGACGCGTTCTACTATGGCAGCTTCTACGCGCCGGGGTTCCGCGCGGCCCGGCTCACCGAGTGGGCGCGCGGAGAGGTCGACGCCCGGCGCCCCATTGGCGCCTCGGGCTTGCAGCGCCTCCAGACCGAAACGAAGAGCACGCTCGCCCCGCGCCTTCTCCCGCTGCTTTCCGAGGCCATCGCGCAGATCGACACGGACGAAGCGCTGGCGGCCTTTCGCGGGCGCCCCGAGCTCACCGCCGCCGCCGCGCGCCTGGCGACCTGGGATGGCAACACGACGCTCGATGTCCGCGAGGCCGCGCTCTGGCGCGTCTTCCAGGCCCACCTGAGCCGGCGGGTCCTGGCCGACGACCTGTCTCTGCTCTTCGAGGCCATCGACGAGGCACAGCCCGTCGCCCTCGCCCGGGTGCTGCTCCACGTCGTCGAACGCGAGCTCGAGCCCTTCATCGACGGCCCGCGGGCCGTCCACCTCGTCGCGGCGCTCTCCGACGCCCTGCAGATCCTCGCCGAACGGGGCGACCCCGCCTACGGCGACCTCCACCACGGCCTGTTCCGCCGCCCCGATGGCAGCCAGGAGGCCGTTCCCCTCCCCGGCGACGATTCGAGCCTGAACGTCGCCCAATGCCACTTCTGGCGCGACGGCGCGCTCGCCCCGGCCTGCGAGGCCACCGCCGGCGCGGTCTACCGGCTCGTCGTCGGCTTCGACGCGGACGGCGTCCCCAAGGCCGCCTACAACGTCCCGCGCGGCAACGACTGGGACCTCGACCGCTGGCGCGACGGCGTCTACCGGCCATTGCCTTTCCGCGAGGCGGACGTCGAGGCGGCGACGGTGCGGCGGGTCGTGCTGGAGTGAGGAGGAGGGCGGGTCGGAAAGACTCGGGGTGAACCCGCTCCGCGTCCCGACGGTTCACCAGCCGTCCCGGATCGTCGCGGAGCGTCCCGACGACGACGTGATGCGCCGTCACTCCACCGGCGGCGCGCGCGTCGAGGAGCAGTCACACCGACCTCGGCGTCGACTTCCAGTCACGCGGAAGAATCAGCCCCATGTCGCGGTCGGCGCTCAGAGGGTGTTGGCATATTAATACCCCCTCCAGCGTTGTCATCTTAGGAGATGGCGCCGGCAAGCACCAGCACGAGTGCGCTGGCGATCTCCCCGTGAGCCGCCGACCGTTGTGGTGGTACCGGGGCCTCGCCACGCTACCCGGGTCCCCCTCGGGGGGAGCAGCCCGCTTCCGCGGGCGCCCGCTCCCCCGCTCGACCCCGGACGCATGTCGAGGCGCGCTCCGGCCGACCGTGGGCAGTGCGTTGCTTTGAAGCGCCAAGCGGCGGGTGGGCGGCGGCTCGGGTGCTGGTTGTGGTGGGCTCTGTCGTCAGTCTGCGGAGCAGTAGGCGTGCTTCGACGAGCCAGAGCCAGGCGGTCGCGACATCGATGCGCCGGTCGTGATCTTTCGCGAGACGCCGGGGGCGGTCGTTCCAGGCGTGCGTGCGCTCCACGATCCACCGCTTGGGGAGGGGCACGAAACCGCGGGGTGGCTGGACGAACGGAAGTTCTGGCTGGACGCGTGGGGGGACGGCCTTGTTGCCGGGCCTCGATGGCTCGCGCATTGCGCCCCTCGTAGGCAGCGTCGGCGTCGATCTTGGTCAGGCTGGGGTACTTCTGCCGGGCGGCCTCGCTCGCGGGGAAGGCAGCGTCCCGATCTTGGACGCCGGCCGAGTGCACGACCACGGCGAGGACCAGGCCGATCATGTCGACGACGAGACGGCGCTTCCGTCCCTCGACCTTCTTGCCGGCGTCGTATCCTTCTCCTCGCCGCCCTGTGCCGACGTCTCGACCGAGGCGGAGTCGATGACACCGGCGGTGGGCTCGACGTTGCGCTGGCTGCGCTCGCGCCACATCGCGCGAAGCCGGTCGTGCTTGACCTCGAACTTGTCCTGGGCCGTCCAGCGGCGAAACGTCTTGTAGACGTCCTGCCACGGCGGGAAGTCCTTCGGCAGCATGCGCCACGGGCACCCGGACCGAACGGCGGAGATGCACGCGTCTACCATCCTTCGGCGGGCGTAGGTCGGCGGTTTCCCGGCTCCGCGGAGGTTGGCGCCACTGGCGTAGCCGCCGCAGTGCGTTGTGTCCCGTGCGAGCTCGTCTCGGCCTGCACGGCGCCCGGCGAACTCCCTGACTCGGCTGTCTTCTCTGCGGCCGCCGGTGCCCCCCGCTCCTGTCGAACGAACCCCAGCGCGCGGAGCGCCTTCCGAAGCGTATCCGGGCGGACCGTGAGGCCCGTGCGCCGCTTGAACGCTCGCGCGATGTCCCACCGGGACGACACAGGTGTTTCCCGAGCCAACTCGGCGAGCACTTCCAAGTGCTCTGCCGTCGGGATTCTCGGCCTGCCGACAGGCTTCTTCGCAATGGCTGCCGAACTCGAATCAGGTTCAACTCGAATGTTGTCCATGGCGGTCTCTGTTTTTCAGAGTTTGCCGCGAAGTTTATAGGATATCGACACCCTCTCAGGCGCCGCGTGGGTCGCTGCGCAGGCCCGTTGTACCCGCCGGCACGATCCCCGAGACTTGCCGCCGACCGCCCCGCCCCACCCCGGAGAAGAGCATTCCCATGAGCAAGGTCTTCGTGAACATCGGACTCAGCCTCGACGGTTACCTGGCGCCGGAGGGCATGACGATGTCCGATCCGACACACCTGGGCTGGGGCGCGAAGTGGGGCGCGATGATGGGCTGGATCGTGAATCTCGAGGCGTTCCGCGAGAACCTGAAGCTCGGGCCCGGAGGCGAGACGGGCCCCGTCAACGACCTGCTTCGACAGACCACCGCGCGCATCGGGGCGAACATCATGGGCAAGCGCATGTTCGAGCAGGGTGAGGTCGCCTGGCCCGAGGAGGCGCCGTTCCACACGCCCGTGTTCGTGCTCACGCACGAGAAGCGCGCGCCGTGGGTCCGCCCGGGCGGGACGACGTTTCACTTCGTCGACGGGGGGCCGGCCCACGCGCTCGAACTGGCCCGGGAAGCAGCCGGCGAGCGCGACGTCCGCATCGCCGGTGGCGCCGAGGTCATTCAGCAGTATCTGAACCTCGACGCCGTCGACGAGCTGGAGATCGCCCTCGCTCCGGTGCTGTTCGGCGGTGGTCGACGTCTGTTCGAGCACCTGCACGACCCCGTGCCGCGGTTCCGGATCGACCGCGTTCTGGCCGGGCCGGCCGCGACGCACCTGCGGTACGTGCGGCCCGCGCGAGGGTAGATGGCCGTCGTGCCGAACCCGATCAGTTGAGGCAGCCGGCGGCGTACAGCCTCCCACTCAGGTCGTCCGGCCAGACACCGGTGCCACCGCCCCAGATGCCGAGCGGCGTCACCTCGCCGTCCGTCGACACGCTGAAGCCGCTGACGTCATGTTCGTCGCACCCGGTCGGACACGCGATGCCGCCCGCGAGGACGAAGTAGTAGATCCACGCCGATGGACCGGGTTCGAAACAGATGGTCGAGCCGTGCCCCCCGATGGGTTCGTCCGCCTCGACGGAGCGCACGAAGGGGAGCGTGGTGTAGACCGCGGCGAGGGCCTCTGGCCGATACAGACCGCGGAACGTGAGGGTCCCGGCCCACGGTTCGGGACCCGGCCGTAGCGTGGGGCTTCGTTCGATCGAGGTGACCCCCATCGCCGTGTTCAGACACGCCCATGCCGCGGCCGCCGCGCCCGTAGTCGGCACGTCGGGTGTGTCGAGGTTCACAAAAAACCTGTGCCCGAAGCCGGCGAAGGCGGGGTAGACCGGGAAGTCTCGCAACGAAGGATTCGTCGCTTCGATGGCCGCCACGTCCCGGGCAATGCGGTCGTAGTCCGCCTGCCGGGCGATCAGGCCGGGGCTGACCGAGAGTGCGAGCATCTCGATGCGCTCCTCGGCCCGCGGCGACGCGCTCACGTCCTCGGGCGGCGCGGTGCAGGGGAAACCGCCGAAACCGCCCGCGCCCCCTTCGCCCGCGTCGTCGGTCCGGGTCTCGGTCTCGGTCTCGACGCCCGCCCCGTCGGACCCACAGCCCGCCAGCGACCCCAGCACCATGGCCAACCCGAGCAGCATGTGTCGCATGTTCATCTCGTCCTCGCCTCTGCGCCATTGCGCCTTTCGTAGGCCGATGCGTGCAGCTTACCCAGACGGCGGGGGCCGATGCAACCACCGGAGGGGCCTCGGCGCGGGCATGGCGTCGACGGGCGATCTCTCCGTCCTTGCCCGGGCGAACGCACTCGGGTAGAGCGGCTCGATATGCATCCAATACACATGCGTCGGATTGTTTTTGCGTTGGCATTCGTCTCGGCGGCTCGGGCGGCGGGCGCGCCCCCCGCGCCGAGCAGCGACGCCCGGGGTTTCTGCAAGGAAGACGACATCCTGGCCGGCATGCGCAAGGCCGAGCGGGGGATCACGTATTGCTTCGAGCGCGAGCTCGAAGCCGGGCGGCCGTTTCCGGGCAGATTCGTGGCGACGTTCCGTATCCTCGCCCATGGGGGCGTGGGCCAGGTGTCGATCCCGCCCGTTTTGCCGGGGGACGCGCCCTTCCGGGTCTGTCTGGCGGCGATGATTCAGGGCGTGCGGTTCGTCGCGCCCGACGACGGCGGCATTTGCCAGATCAATTACCCGTTCGTATTCAAACTCTGGGACGACGGCCCGTCGGCGGCCCCGCTCGGCGGACCCGTCGCCCGCGTGGGCCCGGTCGAGGTGGTGGCGCCGGGGGCCGGTCCGCGCGCCGAGGCAGTGCGAATTGCCTTGCTGAGCACCCCGTCCTGGACGGACGCGGGGCTGAATGCGAGGCCGGCCCTGGCGCGGGAGCTGATCGAGGACGAGCTGCTTCGCCAGCACGCCGAGCGGTCGGGACTCTCGGTCGCGCCCGCCCGTGTCGACGCCGAGCTCGCGCGTTTGCGCGCCCGATTCGACACCGACGCCGGGTTCGACGCCTTCGCCGTCCGGGTGGCCGGGGGTCAGCCCGAGCTGCGGGCGGCGCTGGCGCTTCGTATGACGTTCGACGCGGTGTACCGGCACTCCGGTGACCTGCCGATGTCGCCGGCCATGCGCGACGCCACCTGGCAGGCCTGGGCCCCGCTCTGGGCACGCCATGAGAACGCGCTGGTCGAACACATCTTCGTCGGTGTGCCGCCGGAGGCGACCCCGGCCGAGGTCGAGGCGGCCAACGCCCGGCTGGCATCGATCCGGGCGGCGCTCGCAGCCCCGGACGCCGACTTCGCGGCCGTGGCCCGCCGGCAATCGGACGCCCCCACGGCGGCCGAGGGCGGTGCGCTGGGGCGTGTCGTGCGGGGGCAGATACTGGGGCCCCTCGACAAGGCGATCTTCACGACACCGGTCGGCGTCGTCTCCGAGCCGATCCGGCATTCGGCCGGGTTCCACGTGGTCCGGGTCCTGCGACGCGATCCGGCCCGGACGGCGGACGTCGCCGAGCTCGAGCGCGAGTCGCCCGGCTCGATTGCGGCCCGGCATCGCCGGCTCGCCCGTGCCGCTCTGATCCGGCATCTCGCCGCCCGGACGACGATCGAGCCCCTGTCGCCGGAGGGACAGGCGGCCCTCCCTCGGCTCGGCGCCTCGCCCTGGCTCGTCCCCGATGCCTTGGGGCCGGACGCACCGGACTGGCCGTTTTCCCTTTTGCGATGACACCGGGCCGCGACCGGCGCGGCGCGATCGGCACGGCCCCCGGCCGATGGGCAACGACTTACGGGGCCGAGGGCCCGGCGTCGGCGGGGAGATTCCGGTCGAAGTCGAAGGTCGGCGTGTCGAGCCGGGTGCGCTCGTCGTAGACCTGCTCGAAGGTGCCGTTGCGGCAGAGGAACAGATCGTCGTACGCCGCGCAGTACTCACCTTCCTGACTCGGGCAGGAGACGCCCCGGCAGGCCCCGTCACCGCGACAGTCGATCTCGCAGGGGTGCTCGGCGCTCGTGAGGCACGGGGCGTCGTCGCCCTCCGCGGTGACGCAGCCCCGCGCCGCCCGCAGCATGCATTGGTAGAAGGGTTCGCCCGCCCCGGCGTCGGCGCAGGGCCCGGCATCGGGCCGCGCGTCCGGTCGGCCGGCATCGGCGTGTGCATCGGGCAGGGCATCGACCGGGGGGTTCTGGTCGAAGTCGAAGACTACGGTGTCGATCCACGTGCGTTCGTCGTAGACCTGCTCGAAGCGGCCGTTGCGGCAGAGGAACAGATCGTCGTACGCGGCGCAGTACTCGCCTTCCCGACTCGGACAGGAGACGCCCCGGCAGGCCCCGTCACCGCGACAGTCGATCTCGCAGGGCAACTCGGCGCTCGAGAGGCACGGGGCGTCGTCGCCCTCGGCCTCGACACACGGCCGCGCCGCCACCAGCATGCACTGGTAGAAGGCCTCGCCGGCCCCGGCGTCGGCGCAGGGCCCGGCGTCGGGACGCGCGTCCGGACGACCCGCCTCTGCCGGCGTCCGTGCCGCCGCGTCTTCTTTGGGATCCGTCCCGGCCGCGGCCGCGGTCGACCCGGCATCGCAGCCCGCCCCGAACGCGATCATGCCCAGGGAGATCACGAGCGTGCATCGGCAGTGGTTCATTTCGTCGCTCCGTCGGGAGAAACAGGCATCCGCAGAAATGGACGACGACTCTTCGTCCATGGCAGGGCACGGCTCGCGCCCCTACTCGCAATACACCGTCGCGCCGCGCTCGGCGGTGGCCTTTCGGCATTGGCCCTCGCAGCGCAGATTCGCCACGAGGCCGGTTTCGCAGATGACACCCGTCGTGCCGTCGCAGGTCTCGGTGAAGGTCTGCGGATCGCACGCGCTGGCGGGTGCGCGGGCGCAGGCGGCGCCGGTCTCCCGAGCGACACAGGCGTTGCCGTCCGCGCCGCAGTCGAAGCCGGTGACATAGCCCTGGCGGCAGCGGCGCGCGACCGCACCGTCGCAGGTCTCGGTGAACTCGGCGGGCGCGCAGGTGGCGTCGACGGCCGTCACGCAGCGGGCATGGTCGCCGTCGAGCTCGACACAGACGGGGTTGGGGGCCGCGCAGGGAACGGTCTCCTCCTCGGCCACGCGGTTGCCGTCCTCCATGCGCTCGGTGCAGACCTCGAGGCGATCCGCGCCGCGACAGCGGGCGACGTAGCTACACTCCTCGGAGCAGGCGGCGAGTGTGGGCAGCAGGGCGAGCGCGAGGGCGGACGAGCGATGCAAACCGGACAGGGCGATCAGTCGGCGTGTGAACATGGGTTCACTCCTGCCCGCAGTAGACGCTGCGGCCCCACTCGGAGCGGTGGACGACACACGTCTGGCCGGGGCGCTCGACGGCGCAGTCTCGGCGGGCGACGACGCCGCCCTCGCAAGTGATGAGGCCGGTCCCATCACACGTCTCGGTGTAATTCGCCGGGTCGCAGGCGGTGGCGGGTGCGAGGACACAGCGGGCCTCGGAGGTGGCGGAGGCCGCGCCGTCGCCGAGTTCACAGACATTGCCGTGGGCGGCGCAGTCGTCGGCGACCTCGTAACCCTCGACACAGCGCACCGCCGCGCCGTCGTCACAGAATTCGGTGAATTCGGCGGCATCGCAGCGCGGGGCATCCGCCCGGACACACTGCGCCGTGCGGCGGTCGAGGTTCACGCAGACGGGGTTCTCGCCTTCGCACGGGATGCGGCCCCGAGCGGGGTCCCCGACCATCTGGTCGACGCCGAGCGAGCAGGTCTTCACGGCCGTTCCGTCGCAGCGCGATTCGTAGGCGCACTCGGGGCAGCCGGGCAGGAAGGGCACGAGTGCCAGAAGAAGAGGGGCGACGCGGGCGGGGCGGGTCATGGGGGATCTCGTCGGGAAACGCGGTCGACACGGGTTCCACCGAGCAAGACCCGCGCCAATGACTCGGCGCGCCCGGGGTTCACCGCGCGAGGCCGTCGAGGCGGAAGCCGGCCCAGTGGGCGGGGTGCGGGAAGCTGCGCATGACCTTGAGCTGCGCCTGCCGCAGCGCGGTGGCGGGGTCCTGCTGGCGCAGGTTGCGGTGGAAGTTCTTCACCACCACGCCGGCGGCGAGGTCGGAGATGCGCCAGAGGCTCGAGACCACCGTGCGGGCGCCCGCGGCCAGGAAGGCCCGGTGCATGCCCGACAGACCTTCGCCGCCTTCGGGGTCGCTCAGGCCGGTGTCGCAGGCCGACAACACGGCCACGCTGGCCTTCAGGGGCAGGCCGAGGACGTCGTAGAGGGTGACGCGCTGGCTCTCGAACGCGGGGAAGAGCTGCCCCTTGGGCGTGCCGCCGAACTGCAGGTAGCTCAGCATCGGGTTGTCCGGCACGTAGCTGGCGTGCGTGGCAATCTCGAGGAGGTCCGCGCCGGCGGCCTTGGCCAGGAAGGCCTCGCGGGTGGCCTCCAGGCCGGCGTAGACGGTCGCCTGCGGGAAGCTCTCGCGGAAGGCCTCGGTCTCCTTGCGGGTGAACGGCAGGGCCGGCCAGCGGGCGGCGAGGTCGCGCCACTCCTCGAGGCGGCGGAAGTACCGCTTGGTGCCGGCCTTGGGCTCCGTCTCGGGGCCCATGCCCGCCCAGTTGAAGGCCACCGGGTTGCGGGCCGTCACCGCGCCGACGGGGTCGAGGGCGGCGAGGTGCGTGGCCGAGGGCAGGTAGGCGAACGTGAACTTCTCGACGGCCCAGCCCTTGCCCGTGTGCAGGCCGGCAAAGGGCAGCAGGTTCAGCGGCCCCTCGGGGACGAGCAGCACGCGCTCGGTGAGTTTGTCCTGCACGGGCGCGAGCACCTGATCGAACAGACGCCGGGCATCGACCTCGAGGTTGTCGAAGGCGGTAGTGTGTCGGCGATACGCGCGGACGGCGGCGGTGATGGCCTCGCCCCCGGCGGGGAGGGCAACGGCGTCGAGCCCGCCGCGACGCCCGACGAACGCGAAGGCCTCCGTCGGGGTGGTGTGGTAGGCCAGCAGGGTCGCGCCCTCGGGCAGCTTGCCGGCGAGCTCGGCCCACGGGCGCGCATTGACGGCCAGGAACGCCGGGAACTGCGCGTCGACGGCCTCGAGGGCCTTGCGGGCGGTCTCGGCGTCGGCGCGGGCCTTGTCGACGGCCTTGCGCAGCGCGGCGCGCTCCCGTTCGCTGGTCTCGGCGAGCTCCGTCTCGGCCTGGCGCAGGGCGCTGAGCGCGGCGTTGTAGGCGTCGAGGGCGGCACGGCCGCGGGACAGGGCGGCGGCCCCGCGCGAGGCGAGGTCGATGAAGCCGCGGGACCGCCAGCGCTCGGCGGCGTGGAAGGCGGCCTCGGGCCGCTTCTGGCGGACGTTGAGGGCGACGAGCAGGTCGTAGACGTCCTTGAACTCCATGTCGATGCGCGGCTGCCCGGCCCGGCGGCGCGGCTGCGCGGGCAGGAGCTCGACGACCTCGGCGGCGGCTTCGAGGCCCGTGATCGCCTCGTCGACCTTGCCGGCGGCGGCGAGGGCCTCGGCCCGGCCCGCAAGGAGCATCCAGCGCACGCCGGGCAGGCTGAGGTTGGCCTCGGCTTTCAGGGCGGTGTCGAAGGCGGCGAGGGCCCCCGGCGGGTCCTTCTCGCGCAGCAGCACCCTGCCGAGCTCGAGGCCGGCGCGGACCTGCACCTCGAGCGCCTCGGCTTCGACGCCCATGGTGCGTGCCTCGGTCAGCCGCGCCCGGGCCTCGGGCAGGTTGTCCTGCATCATCAGCGTCTTGCCGGCGAGCACGAGGTCGTCGGCGACGCGGACCTTGTCGTCCCGCTCCCGGTCTTCGAGGTCGGCGTGCCGGATTTCGGCGGCCGCGCTGCCGAAGTCGCCCGCGGCCATGGCGGCCTGCGCCTTGCCGCGCAACGCGTCGGAGTACCCGTCGGGATCGTTGGCTGCCCGGGCCTCGTTGGCGGCGATGTCGAACGCCGCGCGGGCCTCGTCGAGCCGGCCCAAGGGCACCAGGGCCCGACCGCGAGAGCCGTTGAGGCGTCCATGCCAGTAGGGGGAGAGCCGCGCGGCCTTGACGCCCTCGTCGGCGGTGGCGAGGGCCGTGTCGGCGTCCCCGAGGCCACGGTAGGCCGCCGAGAGGGCCGAGCGGCAGCTGTGGGCGAGCGTCTTTTCGGGGAGGGCGTCGGCGAGCGTGAAGGCCTCCTGCGCGTCGACGATGGCGCCGGCGGCGTCCGACCGGCTGAACTTCACGAGGGCGAACTCGCGCAGCACGATGGCCCGGGCCTTGACGTCGCGGCGGGTGTCCACGAGGCGCGCGGTGACGGCGCGCAGCTCGTTGCGGGCGACCTCGGCCTCGACCTCGTCGCGCAGGCCGGTGATCTTTTCGATGAGCGCCGCGGCCTGTCGTTCGTCGGCGAAGTAGGCTTCGGCGTCCACGGCGGGCATGGACTGGCGGGCCCGCACCAGATTGCGCTTCGCCCGGGCGGAGTCGGACAGGCGCACGCGGGCGACGCGGGCGGCGAGCGCCGAGTCCTCCGCGACCCGACGCGCGATGTTCTTGGCGTCGGGCGAGCTGCGGCGGGCCGAAAGTGCCATGGCCGCGGCGGCCTCGAAGCTCGACGCGGCCTGGGCGAAGCGGCCCTGGTTCTCGAGCGCGGAGCCCTCGTGGGCGAGCGCGTCGGCCAGATACCCCTGGAGGGTGCCCTTCATGGGGCCGTCGGCGCTCTTGATGGCCTGCTCCAGACTCGCCCGGATGGCCGCGGTGGTCTCCAGCGCGTCCTCCGAGCGGCCGCCGGCGGCCTGCCAGGCGGGGATCTCGAGCCACGCCGCGTACCGCCGGGCGGGATCGGCGCCCTTCTTCTCCAGCGCCTCGACGTGGGCGAGCTGCAGGAGCACGGCGGAGCGCGTGTCGCCCAGCGCCGCGTGGGTTCGGGAGAGCATGCCCTGCGTTTCCAGAACCTTCTCGCTGTCGGTGTCCCCGGCGGCGGCCCAGAGCGCCAGGGCGGGCTCGAGGCTGGCGGCGGCGGCGCGGTGCTGCCCCGTCTCGAAGGCCAGACGTCCCTCGCGGGCCATCTGATCGGCGCGCGTGCCGGCGGCGCCGACGTCCTTGGGGGAGAGGCCGGGCCAGCCATAGAGACGCAGGCGCTCGATCTTCACGACGTCGCGGCCCTGCGCGTCTTCGTCCGGCTCGCCCTTCGCCAGCGCGCGGGGCGCCTCCAGCGGGGGCACGCCCGTCACCGCCTCGGCGGCGGAGACCGTGCCGAGTTTGGGAGCCAGCGTATCGACCCACGAGACGACGGCCTCGGGCGGTACGGTGCCGGCCGTCAACAGACCCACCGTGGGCACGCCGAGCGCGTGCAGGTAGCGGGTGGTCATGACCAGTGCATCGCGGGTGCGCAGGCCCGGATACAGCGCCAGCGCGCCGACGAAGCTCGTCTTGAAGCGGTCGCCGAGGCGCAGGGGGAAGCGGTAGTCCTCCAGGCCCTCGACCTTGCCCTTCAGGCCGAGGCGGATGTTGGCGACGGCGTCCTCTTCGACCCGCAGGGGCAGGGCCCAGAGCTGCAGGCCGGCCTGCTGCATGTACCCCGGTGTGCGGGCGAGGCCGAGGCGGTCTTCCTCGAGCACGCGCCAGCTCTCGCCCGTGTCCTTCAGTGCGGTCTCGAAGCCGCTGCGGGGCGCCGGCACCCCCTGCAGCGTCTCGGAGCCGAGCACGAGGCCACCCGAGACGTACAGGTTGCGATGCCGCCAGGCGTCGACGAGGCCGTGCACGCCCGCCAGGAAGACATGGCGCGCCCGGGGCGCCCACAGCTTCGCGAGCGCTTCGACCGGGAAGTCGGGGCCGAGCCGCAGGAGGTCGAAATAGACCGTCGCGTCCCGGGCAATCCAGTTCTTGACCGAGACCGGCAGCAGCGCGGTGACGGCGTCGAGGTTCTGCTCGCCGAACTGCCCCGCGGCGACGAGCTCGGGCAGCGTGGCCTTCAGGACCGCGTGTTCGACCTTGAGCGCGCCGGCGTCGACGCGCACGCTGAAGAGCACGACGCGCTGCGAAACGGGCACGGCGGTGAGGATCGACGCGTCGTTGCCGAGCGCCTTGACGAGGTCGCCCTCGGGCAGCCCGGTGGGGGTCAGCAGGTCGTGGACCTCCGGGCTCTGGAGGGCGATCCGGTTGCGGATCTGCTCCCAGAGCTTGGGCTCGCGGGCGCGGGCGAGGGCTTCGAGCGCGGCCTCGTGCGCGTCCTCCGCCTTGGAGGCGGCGCTCTGGTTCAGCCAGGCGCGCCGCGCGAACTCCGTCCACTGCCGGATGGGGTCGAGTGCGGCCTGCAGCGGCCCGGACGGCGAGGCGAAACCGAACGCGGCGATCTCGTCGGTGACGAGCTTGCGGTCGGCGAGCTCGGCGAGATCGAACACCGCGCGGTGATCGCCGGCGGCGAGCGCGAGCTCCATGGCGCGGGTGAAGAGGCGGGCACGGACGTGCCGCCCGTGGGTGGCATAGTGGGGCCCGAGCAACCCGGGCCACGTCGAGACGAACTGATCGATGATCGCTCGCGCCGCCGGCAGATCGTTGCGGCGGCTGGCGATCTCCATGTCCGCCAGCCAGCAGGCGGCCCCCAGATCGAGCGCGACGGGCAGCGGGGTCGGCTCCAGGTCGCCCAGGCCCGTGGAGGCCGGTGCGGGGGCCTCTTCGGCGCCGCCCGCGCCGTCGGGTTCGGCCGGCTCGGGGCTCTCGGACGCGGGGGCGGAGGGCGGCGCGGCGGCCAGCCGGACGCGCTCTGCGTTGCGCGACAGGACCTCGTCGACATGGCAGATGGCCCGCGCGCGCTCGAGGTACTCCATGCCGCGGTCTTTCTGGACGGCGTCGGCGGCGCTGAAGTACGAGGCCACCTCGGCGAGGTTCATCAGGGCCTCGACGTGCCAGCGGATGCGGTCGGCGATGAAGACCGACGCGGTGTCGGGCTTCGGCAGGGCCTTCGGGCCGGGCTCCGGCGCCGTGCGGTTGACGGCGTCGAGCAGAAGCCCTGCGGCGTCCGCGAAGTAGCTCGTCTGCAACATCCACTGATCGAACTTGCCCTGCAGGGTGAAGCTGCCCCAACCGGAGCCCTTCTTGCCCTTGTCGGGGTCGGCATCGGCAGCGGCGGCTTCGCCCGGCACGGCCTTCGGCTCGGCGGCGAGCGCGCGCCCCTGCGCCAGGAACAGCAGCGCCGCGGCGTTCAGGTACTTGAGACGCTGCTCCTCGTCGGTGATGAGGACCTTGCGCTCGACGACCTCGATGCGCTTGCGCCAGTCTTCCATGCGCCGCAACCGCTCGGCGAGCACGCCCAAGGCCTCGGGGTCGAGGGCCGTGCCCGCCGCGAGGTCCTGCAGCATCTGCTCGGCGCGGTTGGTCATCCCGGTGACCATGAAGTCGAAGAGCTCGGGGCGCCCCTGGAACTCCTCGCCGTCGACCTGTCCGTCGTCCCATTGCAACTCGACCGCGGCGTCGAAGATCTCGTCGAGCTCGCGCGCGAACGTCGCGCGATCGCCGGCCTTCAGCGCCGAAGCCGCGACGCGCCCCTTGAGCACCCACATCGCCCGCGCGAAGTCCGGGTTCTCGTTCTCCTTGTAGAGCTTCTCGCGCTGTTCGAGCTGCCGCGCGGCCTCCTGCGCGGCGTACCAGAGGGCGTGGTTGTCTCGGTACACGAGGTCGAGGAGCGCCGTCTGGACGTGCCGCTCGGACTCACCGACGAACCCGCCGAAGAACAGCGAGCCCTCGGGCGTCAGCGCGATGCGCGTGCCGGCGTCCGTCTTCAGCGCGCCGTGCTGCTCATAGAGCGTTCGGGCCTCGGCGAGCTTCAGGATGGCTTCGTCGTAGCGCCCGAGGAGAATGAGATTGTAGGCCATCGAGCGCGTCAGGGCCGGCAGCAGGCGCACCTTGCCGCGGTCGCGATAGACCTTGATCGTCTGTTCGAAGTAGCGATTCGAGCTCTCGTAGTCGCCCATGAAGTGATTCACGAGCGCGAGGTGGGCCACAATCTGCGAGAGCATCTCGCGGTAGCCCTCGGCGAGCACCGGGTCGACCCGCTCGGCGCGGTTGCGCGCGATGACACGGGCCGTTTCGTAGTGGTCTTCGGCTTCGGCGTAGTGATCGGCCATGTAGGCGGCCTTCGCGAAGCTGAAGTAGAACATCGCCTGCTGTTCGTCGTGCGTGAAGCGCGCGCCCAGGTCGACGAGGGCCTCTCGTTCTTTGTATTTCTCGTAAGCGTGCGTCCAGCCGTTGCCGAGCGCGGCCCAGGCGTTGCCATGGCTCACGAGCAGGTCGGCCTCGGTCTGCAGGTCGATGCCACGGTCGTTGAGGGTGTAGGCGATCTGATACTCGTCGAGCGCGCGCACGACCCAGGCGTCCTTGACCAGGCCGAAGTACTGTTCGCGCATCAGATGGACCCACCCCAGGGTCATGTGCGGGAACGGGCTCGTCGGGTCCAGGTTCACGGCCCGATCGAGGTACTTCTCGGCGTTGTCGAGGCTCTTCGTGCCGAGATCCGGGTCGTACGTCCAGAGGTAACCGATGGCGTAGGTCGCCGCGAAGTCCGTCTCGTCGGCCTCGACGAGGGCCTCGTACTCGGCGTAGAGCGCGTCCCAGTTGTCCTGCAGGCCGGCGGCGATCTCCTTGCGGCGGGCCGCGACGTCGGCCTCGGTCATGGACTCGGTGGCCGGCGCGGGCAGCCCCGTCTGGAGCCGGAACTGAATCACCTTGCGAATGGCCTGTACGGCCTGCGGCTCGAAGCCGAGGATCTGCTGATACAGCCCGAGGGCCTTCTCACGGTCGCCGTCCTGCTCGGCCTGGAACGCCCGCTGAAGCGACAGCGCCAGCCGACTGGCCCGCGCCTCGACGTGCAGCCGGTTCAGGGGCGGGTGGGCCTTCATGACCCGCTCGTAGTGCGCGAGCGCCTGATCGAAGAAGGCCGACGCTTCGTTGAACCGACCCTGTTCGCGGAGGTCGGCGGCGAGGTGCACGGCGTACCGACCCGCAAGGCGCGCGGCCTCCGTCGCCTCGGGCTCGATGGTCGGCCAGCGCGCGGCGACGGTCTCCATCGCGGCCGCCGCCAGGGCCTTCTGGTTCGTCTCGGCGTAGAGCTGACCGAGGCGGAACTGCGCGCGGGCGGCAAAGCGAGCCTTGCCGGCGTGGCGGTCGAGCAGGGTGCGCAGGTTCTCGATCTCGTCGTCGGGACGACCGGGCACGGCGGCGGCGCGCAGGGCGAGGGCCGCGGCGGCATCCAGCGCGCGGGCCTCGCCGGGGAAGCGGTCGAAGGTGCCCAGGAAGTACTCGGCGGTGCCACCGCCCCCCTCGGGCAGCCGGGCGAGGACCTCGCCGTGGTGCACGAAGGCCAGCGCGGCCTGCGGCGCCGGGCTCGACGGATCGGACAGAATGGACCGGAAGGCGTCCGCGGCGGGGCGCCAGTCCCCGCCGAGCAGGTGGACGCGGCCCTCCTCGAGACGGCACTGCGCCTTGCCGGCGGGCGTCGTCAGCCCGGTCCGCAGGTCGGCGAGCGCCTTCAGGGCGGCCTCGGCGTCCGGGGTGTCGAAGTAGACGCCCGTCTCGGCCTCTCGCGCTTTGATGGCGCGGGCGCGAGCCGACGCCGCGAGGCAGCGGGCGGGCTCGACGACCTCGGGCGCGACGGCCGCGTGGCTCGCCATGAGCGCGCCGACGTCCTCCACCTGCTCGAACTCGCCCACGTCGGCGTAGAGACGCTGCGCTTCGGCGAGCCCGCCGAGCGTCTCGGCCGTCGCGGGGAACCGGGCGAGGCCGCGCAACACGAACGCCTTCTGCTCCGGCGCGGCATAGTGGGCGGCCAGGGCCCGCAGCGCCGCCGGGCTGCTCACCGCCGGCAGAAGCCCCGTCGCCGGGGCGAGCAGGACGTCGAAGTTGCCCCCCGAGCCGGCCCCGAACACGAGGCCGGCGGGATGCGCTTGCGTCAACACGCTCACGCCCCGATCCGGGGTGAGTTGCACGGCGCGCGCCATCGTCTGGGCCGGCTCGGCGCGGAGCAGGCCCTCCACGGGCACCGAAAAGATGGCACCATCGGCGTCCGCGTCGGGCCCGCGCGGCACGCCGTTGTGGAACGAGGTGAAATAGAGCGTCGCCCCATCCGGGCTGAACGTCGGGAACCCCTTGGCCGCCGCCCCCGCCGTGACGATGCGGGGCTCGCCGTAGGTCGGCTCCCCGGCGGCGTCGCGGATTTCCATCAGCACGATCTGTGCGGGTTTCCCGGGCAAGAAGCGCGTCGCCGCGAGCAGCGTGCCATCGGGGGAGACCGCCGGGTGGGAGAAGCCCTCGCCCGTCAGGACCTTCTCGGCGACCGTATCGTCGCGGTCCTTTTTGTCTTCGACCCGGGAGAGATCGAGGCGGGCGATGCGATAGCTGCCCTCGGGCCCCTGCGCGAAATAGATGAAACGCCCGTCCGGGGAGAACGTCGGGAAGAGCTCGCCGAGCCGTCGCCCGGTGAGTTGCACGGTGTCTTCGTCGTCGCCGCCCCAGAGAAACAGATCGCCTTTCACATCGTCGCGCATGGAGACGAAGACAATCTGTTCGCCGTCGGGCGACCACGAAGGCATGGTGTCCATCGCGGGGTGGGTGCTGATCTGAATCGGCTCGCCCGTCGACAGATCACGCAGGAACAGATCGTAGCTGTCTTTGGCGTTGCTGCTGTAGACGAGCACGCGCCCGGAGGGGCTCAGGCGGCCGTAGACCTCCTGCTGACTGAACGCGGTCAGGTGGGTGGGCGAGACGGGGGCATCCGTCGGCGCCACGGCGCGGAACGCCGGCCGGATCTCGTCGGGGCGCGCGTCGCCGCCGCCCTTCGGTCGCCCGCCACAGGCGCTCGTCAGCCCGGCGGTCGCCAGGCCGATCGCGGCGCACCAGAGGAGGGGCGCGTGGTTTCGCGTGCGCATCGGTCTACTCGGCCTCTTGCTCGGCCTGACGGCGGGCCTCGTCGAGTTTGGGATCGGGCTTTTCGATCCAGCCCTGCTCCGGGACCTCGATGGGCGTCCCCGGGAAGCTCTGGGCCACGTTGAGCTCGTACATCATCTTGCGCACCTCGGGCAGGTCCTCGGGCCCGAGGCCCGAATACATGTCGAGGACGCGCTTCATGATGACCTCGCGGTCCCGGTTCTCTTCGGCGATGACCTTCGTCGCCTGCACCTTGAGCGTGCCGTTCTCGCGGACCTCGGGCGTCTCGCGCAGCGAGAGCGTTCCCTGCAGGCTCTCGCCGGCGATCTTGCGCGTCTTGAGGTCCTCGACGTCGTCGCGGCGGAACTGCCGGTTCATCACCGCGAGCAGGGCTTCGCGATGGGCCGGGCTCAGCTCGGCGCCCGGTGCGCCCTCGGAGCGAACCGACGACGCGAGGATCAGATCGTTCTCGAGCTTGTCGAAGTTGCCGAGGATCTGGTTCTCGAGCTGCGTCTTCTCGGAGACGACCTTCGGCCGCACGCTGACGCAGCCGACGAGGGACGTCAGGCTCATCACGGCGGCGCAGACGACGAAGACCCGGACGCGGCCGCGGACGCAGGGGCGGCCGGCTCGGGACTCAGGGGCGTGGGAGCGAGTGTTCATCGGTCACCGGTTCTGGGCGTTCGCGGGGGCCGGCGCGGCCGGCGGAGCCGGGGGCGGGGCCGGTTTGTCGGCGTTCTCGGAGTTCTCGGCGTCACCCGACACGGCGGGCTCGGCGCCGCCGGTCGCGGCATCGGGGGCGGGCCCGATCTCCGGCGGCTCCCGCACGGGCGGGATGAAGTTCAGCTCGGCGATGAAGTTCTCGACGACCTGCCGCGCGTCGAGGCCCTGCACCTTGATGCCATCGAGGTAGGCATTCAGGATGCCGCGCACGCCGGGGATGGCGTCGAGGCGCGTCTCGAGGTCCATGTTGGCGTACTCGAAGTCGAGGTTGACGTACTTCACCGATGGATTGAGGAACGCGATGCGCTTGAAGAGCGCGCGCTGGTCCTGGATCTGCTGATTGCGCTGCCCGGGGTCCGAGAACTTCAGGACCTCGTCGAGCTGCTTGAGGGAGAGCTTCGAGACCTTGATGGCGCCGTCGACGTCCCGGTTCTTCCAGCCGAAGGCCAGATTGGCGTCCACCTTGACCTCGGTGGCGCTGCTGTACTTCTTCTTGACGTCGCGGCGCGGGTTGAGGGCCGCGAGGTTGATGCCACCGATCTGCGTCTGCAGCAGCAGGTCGAGATCGGGCGGGGCAAGCCCCTTGAGCTGGAAGGCGACGCGACCGCCGATGTCACCGCCCATGAGCTGGATGTACAGGCGCTTGAGGTCGAAGACCCAGTTCTCGTAGCCCATGTTCAGGGCCACGCGGTCCACGACCAGGGGGCTGTTGGCCTTCTCCAGTACCTTGCCGCCCTTGATGTAGGAGACCTGCTTGTCGATGTCGACCTTGTCGATGGTGACGTTCGACGGCAGGTTCGCGTAGGACTGCATCGTGTGATGCAGGGGGCTCTGCTGCTCGGTGACGATGTTGCGCGAGGCCGGCCAGAGCTTCGAGACATCGCGGAAGAACGCCCGCGCCTTGAGCTTGTCCACCGCCATCGCGGAGAGGTAGTCGAGGTCCACCCGCTGAATCATCGGGGCCGACATCGTCAGGTTCTTCACGTGGACGTTCTGCACGGTGAAGAGCTGCGTGCCGTCGGCCAGGCTGGGGTCCTGCCCGTGTTTCTCGGACCAGATGTGGCAGTTCTCGCCGACGAGCACGCCCTTCAGTTCGAGCGCCTGGGCGCCCACGTTGCGCACGCGCGCCTCGAGGCCCACCTTGCCGCCCATCGTCACCGAGAGCTTGTCGTGCGTCTCTTCGCTGCCCATGGTGATCATGTGTCGACCTTTGGCCTTGTCGGTCGCGACGGGGAGGTCGAGGCCGGCGAACATCGACAGATCGATCTGTGGCAGCGCCGCGCCGTTCAGCACCGCGTTGCGCACCAGACCGGAGACCGTCAGGCGGGCGCCGTGCGAGCGGTTGTGGAAGTCGAGGCGCTGGATTTCGAGGCGATCGATCTCGGCGTAGACGTCCGGGTCCACCGGCGGGTAGCGCAGCCGCGGGATCGAGGCCTTGATGAGCACGTCGAGCTCGTTCTCGGCGATGGGCCGGTCGAGGGGCGTCCCGCCGACGCTGATGGCCAGCTTGCGGTCGTTCTCGGGCCCCGTCGCGTCCGGATCCGTGTTGGGCAGGAGCTTGCTCGTGATGCGCAGGAACCGGGGTTTGGAGGTCGGCACCGGGTTCGAGAGCTTCAGACCCGAGAGCGCGAGCCCGGCGACCTCGATCTTCTGGTCGAGGACGAGGTTCTTCACGTCGAGGCGGGCCTCGCGCATGGACAGATTGCCGAGCTTGAGGCCGTGCTGAATGGCGAGCGCATAGCGGTTGCCGTCGTCCGCCGCGGGCGCCTGCGGATCGTACGTCAGGCGGACCTGGTCCCGGACGACGCGCGTCCGGCTGCCCGGGGCGGCGCGCTCGGCATTGGCGATGCGCACCGAGGTGCCGTCCTTGCGCAGGTTCAGCGCCTCGAGGCCGACGTCCGCGGCGACGTCGAGCTTTTCGATGTCGAAGGCGCCGCCACCGAGGGCGCGCAGCAGCGGCAGCTTGATCTTCGGTTCCGCGATGACCGAGATGCCCTCGGCGCGCAGCCCCGTCTTGCGCCCGAAGACCCGCGACACCGTCAGGCCGGTGCGGGCGGCGACCGTGTGCTCGCCGCCGAGGGGCGTGAAGCGGAGCGACAGGGGCAGGCCGATCTTCTCGACGATGAACCCGGCCTCCTCCGCGGCGACGCGGGCGATGCCGAGGGGGTGGTCGCGCAGCGTCTCGACCGTGAGGTCACCCGGGCGCCCGTGGACGTGCAGGATGCCGGAGAGCTTCTTCACGTCGAGCTTCGATGCCGGCATGTTGACCGACAGATCGGCGAAGCTCTGCTTGAGGTCGATGTTCACCGGCAGGGCGAAGACGCGACCGAGATCGCCCCCGAGCCGCCCGAGTTGATCGACCGGCGGCAGCTTGGCGGTGACCTTGAGGTCCGTCGACAGCCCGCCGGAGAGCGCCATGCCCTTCGCCGGCACGCGCGCGGGGGGCTCGAACGCGAGGTCGACGCCCGTCCTGAGATCGAGCGTCTGGGCGGCGTTGAGCGGGGTGAAGCGCAGCGAAAGCGGCAGCCCGAGGCGGCGGATGACGACGCCGAGATCGCTCTTTTCGATGCGGTCGATGCGCAGCGAGCGGTCCGCCGGCCCTTCGACGACGACATCGGAGGGCTTGCCGTGGATGCGAATGGCACCGTTGAGGCCCTGGACACTGACCTTGGCCGCCGGCAGCGCGACGGACAGGCCGTTGAACCCCTGTGTGATGTCGAACGTCACCGGCAGGGCGAAGACCTTGTTCAGATCCTGGCCGAGCGTGTTCAGCTCCTCGACCGGGGGCAGGGTACCCTCGAGGTGGACGCGGGTGTCGACGCCGCCGCCGACCGCGAGCCCGGGGGGCATGGCCTTGCGGGCGCCGGGGGGCACGAGAGCGAGCGCGCGCGGGATGGAGAGCGGTTCGACGCGGGCGTTGAGCTCGAAGCCGTCGAGCCCGAGCTTGCGGATCTTCGCGTCGACGCCGAGCTTGATCGTGTCGGCCACGTTCACGGCCAGGCGGTCGAGGCTGAACGTCTGTTCGATGAGGTTGCCGCCGGCTTCGAGCTGCGTCCCGAAGCTGAGGGCGACCGGCCCCTGCCCCGGCACGTCGGCCCGGATGACCGGGATCTGCACGTCCACGCGTGTCGCGACCTCGTTGGGCACGAGGTTCGTCAGCATCGCACCGGCCCCCAGGTTCACGGCGAGCTTCTCGACGTGTGCGCCGAAACCATCCACCCGACCGACACCGACGGTGCCCTGCGCCCAGACGGTGGGGCGGGCTTCGGCCGCGCCGCCCGGCGGGGCGAGACCCGCGCGGATGGCCGCCGAGTCCTGGGCGGGCGCGTCCGGCGACAGTGCGAAGTCGATTTCGACGCCGACGTCCGCCACCTCGGCGGCGAGGGGCGGCACGACGACCAGCGGCTTGGGGGCGGCCGGATCGGCGCTCGGGGCGGGGACGCCGGTGGTGTCGGCGGAGAGCCCGAGCCCGCGGACGAAGAGGCGCCCGGTGACGTTCGGCAGCGCGCCGCCCGCCAGCTTGGGCCCCTCACCCGTCACCCGCAGGTTCTCGACCCCGGCCTCGCCGGCGAGCGAGAGCTTCGCCTCGGGCGGCAGCACCGCCTGCGCGTAGGGCACGAACGCCGCGAAGGGCAGGCGCACGCGGTCGATTTCAGCGAGGATGCCCTGCTTCTGCAGGCCGTCGAGGTTGGCCCGCATACGCAGGATCTCCTCGCCGTTGAAGTGGGCCGTCATGAGCTTCACGCCCGCCTGATCGGCCTTGATGTCGGCGACGGCCTCGGTGCGGGCCGTCAGCTTGAAGGGCGGCACGGCGAGCCCCGGCACGTCGAGCTGCGTCGACGCGAAGAGGAAGTCGAGGTCGACCCCGGCCCGGGGCTTGTCGAGCGCCCCGGCGATGTCCACCTGCACGGCGAGCTTCGTCTTGAGCTCGAAGGCACCCTTGACGGCCTGAGGGGGGGCGACCGCGACGTGCACGTTGGGCTGCCCGTCCGGCGTGCCGCCGATGCCGACGTTCACGGTGATCTTGCCGGGCGTCTTGCCACCGAGATCCACGACACCCGCGACGTTCACGTCGAGCGTCCCGAAGTCCGCGCGGGCGTTGCCATCGTCGAAACCGGCCTTCAGACCGGTGACCGCGATCTTCTTCAGCGTGATCTTCAGATCGGGCGGCGGACCACCCGGCTCCTCGGGGGGCGGGGGCTCCGAGGGGGGCAGGTGCGCGAGCATCGCGTCGATGGACGTCTTGCCGTCGCGCACCTCGAGGAAGGCGACGGGGTCCTCGACGGCGACCTCGGTGACCTGGAAGTCCTTGCTCAGGATGCTGAACAGCTCGTAGTGGACGGCGAGGCGCTTCAGCGTGACGACGTCTTTGGTGTAGCCCTTCGGGGGGCCGACCCGGATGTCGTGGAACTCGAGGCCGTTCGTCAGCGACCACTCGGCGCGCCCGACCGTGATGTTGTCCTGGTCCAGCATCTCGTGGACCTTGGGCAGCGCGATGCTCTGCACGATCCACTGAAGCGGCAGGAAGACGACGAGCAGCAGCACGAGCGCCACGAGGACGAAGAGGCTGCCGCCGACCCACTTCAGGATCTTGCGGAGGCGACGCGCCCACGGCCGGCCGGGTTTCGGCGGGGCCGCCGGCGGGGCGAGGGTCGGGATGTCGTTGGGCTCGGTCACGGGTCGAAGACCTCGTCGGGCTGAGGGCTCAGGGAACTCAGGGATTCTGGATGCCGAGCTGCTTCAGGAATGCCGCTTCGTTGGGCTCGCGGCCCAGGAAGTCGCGCAGCAACTCGTCCGCGTCGCGGGTGCGTCCGCGGGAGATGACGCGGTCACGGTACTCGCGGCCCGTCTGGGGGTCGAGAACACCGGCCGCCTGGAACCGGGTGAACATGTCCGCGGCGAAAACGAGGCTCCACAGGTAGCCGTAGTAGCCCGCGTCGTAGCCGCCCATCATGTGGCCGAAGGACGCCGGGAAGTGCGTGTCCTCGTCCTCGGGGTAACCGACGATCTCCATCCAGAGGCGGCGCGAGACGGCGTCGGCGTCCGGCGTATCCGTCGGTTTGATGCTGTGAATCGTCTGGTCGAAGAGACCCAGGAAGATCTGCCGGCTGAAGTGCACGCCCGCGTCGTAGTTGCGGGCCTTGGCGATCTTCTGCATCAGTTCGGCGGGCATCGGCTGCCCGGGGTTCTTGGGGTCCTCCGTCAGCATTGCCAGGATCTCGGGCTGGTAGACCCAGTTCTCGAGCATCTGCGACGGGGCCTCCACGAAGTCCCGCGCGCTGCTCGTCCCGGCCTGCGTGGCGTAGCGGGCCACCGTCAGCGACTCGTGCATGACGTGACCGAACTCGTGGAAGAGCGTCTCGACCTCGTCCATGGAGAGGTGCGACGGTTTGCCGGCCGCCGGGGGCTCGAAGTTCACCACCAGGGCCGCCATCGGTGCGCGGTAGCCCTGCGGCGTCTGGTGGCCGGGTGCGAAGTTGAAACACGCGGCGTGGCCGTACTTGCCCTCGCGGGGGTACATGTCCACGTAGAAGCGCGCCAGCACCGCGTCCGTCGCCGCATCACGCACGTCGTAGAGCTTCACGCCGTCGGCCCACGTCTTCACGCCGGGCACCTCGACGAAACGCACGCCGAAGAGCTTCGCGTAGACCTCGTACATGCCGGCGAGGACCTTCGGCGCCGGGAAGTAGGTGCGGACCTCTTCGTCGTCGAGGGCGTAGTCGCGCTTGCGGACGACGTTGAGGTAGTAGCGCGTGTCCCACGCGTTGAAGACGGCCTTGGCGTCCCCCGACTCGGCCCGCTTCAGGGCGAGCATCTTCTCGGTGTAGGCGTCGAGGCCGGGCTTCATGCCCGCCCGCATCCGGGTCAGGAAGTCGGCGATGGTCTTCGCCGTTTTCGCCATGTTGGGCTCGGCGACGAAGTCCGCGTGCGTGGCGTACCCGAGCAGCGCCGCGGCCTCGGCGCGCAGCTTCGTCGCCTCGTTGAGCAGCGCGACGTTCTGCACGCCGCCCCGGTTGTTGAACGCTCGCAGCATCTCGCGGCGCACCGACTCCTTTTTGGCGTTCTCCATGACGGGGAAGTAGTCGGGATACTTCACCGTCAGGATGACTTTGCCCTCGGGCGTCTTCTCGTGGCGGGCGATGAAATCGGCGGGCAGCCCGTCGAGATCGGCCACCGCGAACTCCAGGCGCGTTTTGTCCTCGCCGAGGTTCTGGTGGTAGCGCGTCTCGAGCTCGGTGAGTCGCTGCCGGATGTCGACGAGGCGCTTGCGGGCGTCGTCGGGCAGCTCGAGGCCGGCCCGGCGGAAGTCCCGCAGCGTGAGCTCGACGAGGCGCTTCTGCTCGGCGTCGTGCGTGGCCGTGGCGCCCTGATGGGCGAGGTAACCCTTCAGCGCGTCGTAGAGGTCCTTGCGGGCCGACAGGCCGACGACGTACTTGCCCGACCGCTCCTGGCAGGCCGCGGCCGCCTCGCGGACCTTGGCATCCTGGTGAATGTCTTTCAGGAAGTGCAGGCGCGACGCCGTCTCGTTGAAGACCTGATACGCGGCCTCGAGGGCCCCGAAGGACGTGTCGAAGGTGTGCTGCGCGGCGGGGACGGCCAACAGCGCGGTCAGGGCCGCGTCCATCTTGGTCTCGACGTCGGCGCAGCCCGTCGTGACGGCCTCGGGCGAGAGCGAGGTGTCGAGGGGCACCGCCTCGACGCGAGCGCCGGCGGCGGGCGCGGTCGCGGGGGCGTCGACGGGCGAAGTCGCGGGGGCACCGCCGCAGGCCCCGAGCGCGGTGGCGGCGGCGGCGAGCAGCGCGGCCCGCAGGGTGCGGGTCAGGGTGCGGGCGACGGGGCGGGGGGTGCCGTGCAGACGGTCAGTGCGAGCGGGGCGACGAGGCATCGGGTTCTTTCTCTCGGGCGGCGGTCAGGGGCGCAAACTATGGGCGCGTAGCAGATCCGTTCGCGGCATGCGAGTCGTTTCCGCGCGGGCGGGGGCCGGGCATGATGCGCGTCCATGCCGGTCGCACCGACATCGCCGGCGGGCGCCCCGCCGCACCGGGCCTTCTGGGTGCTGGCCGGGCTTCTGACCGCGGTGGCGCTCGCCCGGTACGCCTCGTGGCACAGCTGCACGCTGGACATGGCCTACTACACGCGCCTCGTCTGGGGCCTCGGGCAGGGAGATCCGACGCAGCCCGTCGTCGACGCCCCCCACTGGCTCGGCCTGCACTTCGAACCCATCCTGCTGGCGTTTGCCGGGCTCTCGCGGCTCGGCGTGCCCACCGCGCCGATGCTCCTCTTCGCGCAAGCCCTGGCGGGCGCGGCGGTGGTCTACCCGGCCGCGCGCTTCGTGAGCCGGCGCCCCGCGCTGGCCGGCGCCCCCGAGCTGACCCTGGCGGTGTTCCTGCTGCCGGCGTTCACCCGCAATCTGGACTTCGACTTTCACCCGAACACGTTGGCCGTCTGGCCGCTGCTGGCGTTCGTCGAGGCGCTCGACGGGCGGCGTCTGCGGGCCGCGGCCCTCTGGCTGCTGCTGGCCGTCTCGTGCCGGGAGGACATCGCACTGCAAGGCGCCGCCGCGGCACTCTTCTTCCCCGGGCTGCCGCGGGGTGCGCGGCTGGCATTCGCGGGGGCCGGGCTTGCCTGGTTCGGTCTCTACGCGCTCGCGGTGCAACCCGCATTCGCGCACGAGCACGCGCGCTCGAGCTTCGCGCAGCACTTCGGGTACCTGGGAGCCGCCGGGGGCGCGGCCGGCGTGCCCGGCGTGCTCGCCGCCGTGGGTGAAGCGCCCCTGGAGACGCTCTCCCGGCTCGTGACCGTGGACCGTCTGCTCTACCCCGTGCTGCTCGTCGCGTCCGTCGGCTTCCTGCCGCTGCGGGCGCCGCGTCTGTTGGCCGGGGCGCTGCCCGTCGCGGGCATCAACCTGCTCTCCGGGTTCGACGGGGTGCGCGATCTCGACGCGCACTACCTGACCGCCGCGACGCCTTTTCTCTACGCCGCGGCCGTCGCGGGGGCGGCGTCCGCGCGCGCGGCCCGGCGCCTCCTGCTCGCCGGGGCCGTCACGACCGCCTGGGTGCTCGGTCCGGGGTTGCCCGAGCGCGTGCGCGCCTGGTTCCCCGGCGAGGACACGGCCCGCGCCCGAGCCGCGGCCGCGCAGATCCCCCCGGACGCGCCGGTGGTCGCGCCGTCGGAGGTGCTGGCCCACCTCGCCGAACGCCCGCGGGTCTATCACCGGTGGTTCGCGCCCGAGGCGGGGCTCTGGCGTGTCGATGCCGAGTACCGGGTCGCGCCGCCCGGGACCGTCAAAGCGCCATGACGCAGACAAGGGGTTCGAAAAGGGTTGCGTGTGTGGCGCCGGGGCAGGATGGCGCCCTTCCCGCGCGGTCCCTTGGCGTGGCGAGCAGATTGGTCAGGCGCGTACCGAGTCCTGAGCGTAGGTGGCGATTTCGATTGACGACTCGATATCTGACGTCGAGGCTGAACCACAGCTGCAATACCTTCTCGGTCTCCCCAACAAACGGGTCGGGGGTCACTGGCTCATCACCAGGCGACGGTACGGTAGCAGGAGAAGGACCCGAACTTGCTCGCCACGACTTCAACTGCCCCAAAGAAGCACGCCTCGCTCCAGGCGACCTCCGAGACCCGCGGAGGGGATGATGGTCACGGCCAGCGAATCCAGAGGAGCCATCGAGATGTCTGGCAAGTCCCCCCGAAAGCGGCGCAGGATAACCGCGCCAATCAGCTCAACCCCGTGCACCCGGCGTACCACCGGTCGCGAGGCGAGTCCCCCTCCGCGGCCGATGCGGCCGCCGCGCGAGCCCAGGCCGCGGCGGACGACCGCGCTCGCGCGTCCGCGACTGAATCTCGGACCCGCACGCCCGAGTAATCGCGCCGTCGTGGACCGCAGGTGCTCCGTCGCTGTCCGGCGCGGGGCACCTGCGGCGTCATTCGCTGCATGAGGGAATCCATGAATCACCGAATCTTGATCACGGGATCGTGCGGCCTGGTCGGCTGTGGGCTGCGCGCCGCGCTCGAACGCACTGGAACCACCGTCGTCGGGCTCGACCTGCAAGGTCTTGGCGCCGAGGCCGGCGATGTGCGTGACGCCGATCGTGTCCGCGCCTCGGTCGAGGGGTGTACCGGCGTCGTCCACCTGGCTGCCGTTTCCCGCGTGATCTGGGGCGAGCGCGACCCCGCACTCTGCTGGTCGACCAACGTCGGCGGACTGCGCACCGTAATAGATGCAGCCGTGACGCAGCCGATCCGCCCCTGGCTGATCTTCGCCAGTAGCCGCGAGGTCTATGGCCAACCGGGACACCTCCCCGTTGCCGAGGACGCGCCCCTGGCCCCGGTCAACGTCTACGGGCGCTCCAAGGTGGCCGGCGAGACCCTGGTGCTCGAAGCGCGCGAGACCGGTTTGCGCACCGCTGTCGTCCGCCTGTCGAACGTCTACGGCAGCACCACTGACCACGCCGACCGTGTGTTGCCGGCCTTTGCTCGTGCGGCCGTCCGGGGTGAGCCGCTGCGCGTCGACGGCGCAGGCCACACCTTCGACTTCACGCATATCGACGATGTTTCGTCTGGCCTGTTGGCACTCGCCAGGGTGCTCCAGCGGGGCGATCAGCCGCCACCGATCCATCTGCTGACCGGTCGCCCGACCTCGCTGGGGCAGGCCGCGAGCCTCGCCATCGAGTTGGCGCGTTCCCAGTCCACCGTCGTCGAGGCCCCACCGCGCGCCTATGACGTCGCGACCTTTTACGGCGACCCGGGCCGCGCACGTGCACTACTGGGGTGGAACGCCCAGGTCTCGCTCGCCGAGGGCATGTCCCGCCTCATCAACGACTTCCGCGCGGAGCAAACCGCATGAAGATCCTGCAGGTCATCCACGGTTACCCGATGCGGTACAACGCGGGCTCCGAGGTCTACACCCAGACCCTGAGCCAGGGCCTGGCTGCGCGACACGAGGTCCACGTCTTCACCCGCGAGGAAGACGCCTTCGCGCCGGACGCTCGTCTGCGCGTGGAGCATGACCCCGACGATCCCCGCATCACTCTTCACATCGTCAACAACCCGCGGAACAAGGACCGCTATCGGGTCACCGAAATCGATCAGCGATTCGCGGAGGTCCTCGACGCAGTGAAGCCTGACATCGTGCACGTCGGGCACCTGAATCACCTCTCGACCTCCCTCGTCGTCGAAGCGGCCGCGCGCGAGATCCCCATCGTCTACACGCTGCACGACTACTGGGTGATGTGCCCGCGCGGCCAGTTCATGCAGATGCACCCGGAAGATCCGGCGAACCTGTGGCCGGCCTGCGACGGCCAGGAGGACCGGAAGTGCGCCGAGCGGTGCTACGCCCGCTACTTCTCCGGCGACGAGGCCGAGCGCGCCCAGGACGTGGGCTACTGGACCCACTGGGTCACGCGCCGCATGAAGCACATCCGCGAGATGGCCGAGCTGGTCGACCTTTTCGTCGCCCCCGCCCGCTACCTACGCGACCGGTACCGGGACGAGTTCGGCCTGCCCGAGGCCAAGCTCCTCTACCTGGACTACGGCTTCGACCGCACCCGCCTCACCGGACGGCGTCGGGCCCCCGGCGAGCCGTTCACCTTCGGCTACATCGGGACGCACATCCCGGCCAAGGGCATCCACCAGCTCATCGAGGCGTTTGGTCGCCTGAAGGGCAACGCTCGCCTTCGCATCTGGGGTCGCCCCCGTGGCCAGGACACCGCAGCGCTCCGTGCCCTTGCGGCGGCACTGCCGGGGGACGCGGCGAAGCGCGTCGAGTGGCTGCCCGAGTACCGCAACACCAAGATCGTTCGCGACGTGTTCGATCACGTCGACGCCATCGTCGTGCCCTCGGTCTGGGTCGAGAACTCGCCGCTCGTGATCCACGAGGCCCAGCAGGTTCGCGTACCCGTGATCACGGCCGACGCGGGCGGGATGGGCGAGTACGTGCGCCACGAGGTGAACGGCTTGCTCTTCGCACACCGCGATGTCGCCGGACTCGCGCAGCAGATGCAGCGTTTTGTCGACGATCCTGCCCTTGCCCAGCGACTCGGCGCGCGGGGCTACATCGATTCCGCCACGGGCGACATCCCCGGGGTCGAGGACCACGTCGCGCGACACGAGGAGCTGTACACCGCGCTCCTCCGGCGCCGCGATTCCGCGCGCATCGCCAAGCAACCGGGACCCTGGCGCATCACATTCGACACGAATCCCGACACCTGCAACCTGCATTGCATCATGTGCGAGGAGCATTCGCCGTACAGCCCCCTGCAGGCGGAACGGAAGGCCGCCGGCAAGCCGCGACGGCTGATGCCAATCGAGATGGTTCGTAAGGTCATCGCCGACGCCGCGCCTCATGGACTCCGCGAGGTCATCCCGTCCACGATGGGCGAGCCGCTTCTCTACGAGGATTTCGACGAGATCATCGACCTCTGCCGCCAGTACGACGTGAAACTGAACCTCACGACCAACGGAACGTTCCCGCGGCACGGCCCGCGGCGCTGGGCGGAGCGGATCGTGCCGGTCGCGTCCGATGTGAAGATCTCCTGGAACGGCGCGACTCAGGAAACCCAGGAGCTGGTCATGATCGGCACGCGCTGGGAGGCAGTGCTGGAGAACGCCCGCGCCTTCGTCGCGGTCCGTGACGAGCACGCCGCCGCCGGCGGAAATCGTTGTCGCGTCACCTTCCAGCTCACGTTCCTCGAGACGAACGTCGCCGAGCTGGCGGACATCGTCCGGCTGGCCATCGAACTCGGCGTCGACCGGGTGAAGGGCCACCACCTCTGGGCCCACTTCGACGCCATCAAGGACCAGTCCATGCGGCGCAGCCCGGAGGCCATCCGGCGCTGGAACGCTGCCGTCGTCGCCGCACGCGCGGTGGTGGCCGAGCGGCCCCTGCCGAACGGCAAGCACCTGCTGTTGGAGAACATCTTCCTCCTCGACGAGACGGCCCAGGCGGACCTCGCGCCGGGGGGCGGGTGCCCGTTCCTGGGGCAGGAGGCCTGGGTCAGCGCCGAGGGGCGGTTCGACCCGTGCTGCGCGCCGGACGCCCAGCGGCGTACGCTCGGAGAGTTCGGAAACCTCGCGGACCAGGGGCTGATGCAGATTTGGAACGGCGAGCCATACCAGCGTCTCGTCACGACGTATCGCAACCGCGCGCTGTGCGTGGGCTGCAACATGCGCAAGCCGATTGGGAACGACACGTGAGCTGGACTGACCTCGCGGTTGCTGAAGCCGCCACCCACCACGTCCGCAACGGAGAGCCGGCGTACGCCGAGCGGTTCGACGAGGTACTGAAGTTCCACGCGCCCGGCCTGGCGCCCGTCTGCCGCGCCGGCGAGGCGTGGCACATCCACCCCGACGGACGAGCCGCGTACCCGCGACGCTTTCGACGCACGTTCGGCTTCTACGAGGGGCTCTCCGCAGTCGTCGGCCCCGACGGCTGGCGCCACGTCACCCCGAAGGGCGTCGACGTCTACGCTGCCCGATTCGCCTGGTGCGGTAACTTCCAAGGCGGGCGCTGCACCGTGCGGGCGACCGACGGGCGGTACCATCATATCACGCCGACGGGAGCGCCGGCCTACGACAACCGCTGGCGGTACGCTGGCGACTTCCGCGACGGGATCGCTGTCGTTCAGGCCCACGACGGTCGCTCGACACACATCGACGCCGCCGGCCGCCCGATCCACGGGCGATGGTTTCTCGACCTCGACGTCTACCACAAGGCCTTCGCGCGGGCCCGCGACGAGGCTGGCTGGATGCATGTCGACGGTGCAGGCAGGCCCATCTATGCGCGGCGCTTCGCAGCGGTCGAGCCGTTCTACAACGGCCAAGCCCGCGTCGAGCGCCTGGACGGGGGCCTCGAGGTCATCGACGAGGCGGGCCGCCCGATCGTCGAGTTGCGCGGCGCGGGCCGCCTTCAACCCAGCGACTGGGCCCAGGTCGGTGAGTTTCGCATCAGCCCCGTTGAGGTGTTGCACCGGAGTGCCTGGGGTACGGTGCGCGGGGCCACGGATGTGGCAGGCCGATCTCTGGTCTCGAAAAGCACCCGTGCACGCCATGATCGGGAATACGAAGCGCTCAGCGTCCTCCGCGGCGATCCCTCGGTGCCTGCGGTCGTCGGGCGAGTCCAACTCGCCGACACCGACTGGCTCTTCCTAACCCGAATGTCTGGCTGCGAGCTGGGCACACGGAATCAGTGCGTGCCGCGAGAAGTCTCCATCGCCGTCGCGATCGCCGACCAGATTCTCCGGGTGTGCGAGTCGCTTCATGCGGCGGGGCTCGTTCACACGGACCTCCACCCCGGGAACGTTCTCCAAGACGACATGCGCGCGACGGTCCTCGACTATGAGCACGTTGTTCGACTCGACGCCGACGGAGAGTGGGCAGGCGAGCTGAACTGGGGTGTCTGGGAATTTGTCCCACCGGAACAACTGGCAGACTTCGCGGTCATCGACGCCTCCGCGGACGTCTACTCCGTTGCGGTTCTGCTCGCCTATCTCATCCAAGGGCGCCCGCCGTTTCGGTTCAAGGTGTTGGAGATGCAGCGGGTCGGTGGCTGGGATGCCGTCCGCGAGCGCTTCCGCGAGCTGCGCTCCACACCCGACCTGAGCGGCGTACCGGGCGGCCTTCGGTCCGTTCTCGAATCTGTGATCCTGGCGCCGCGGCAACACCGGCCGAGTGCCCAGAAGTTCAGGAAGATGCTGAGGGAGGTTTGTCATGAGTGACGAGGCGACGCAACCGCACACCGAGCGTCCAACAAGTGCTCCGGCTTTGCCACGGCATCGGACCGTCGGCATGTTGGTCGAAGGTCGAGCGGTGGCGTACCGATTCGACGGTACTGCCACCGTGGTCGACGAGCACGGGAGCGAACTCACCACCGGCGATCTGCGATTTCGTTGGCTCCTTCCAACGGACGGTGGGCGCCTTGCGGCCTGTACGGTCGATTTCGTTTACGGACATCTCGACCGAGATGGGCACTTCACAGCGGTTCGCGGGGATTGCGAGACCGAGGCCCGGCTCGAGCTGACGCGCATCTCCCATCTGCTCTACGAAAGAAACTACAACGTCTCGATCGATGGCAACGTCTCATACAGGCTCGACGACGGCACCCTCCTCGTCACGCCAACCGGCGCTCATCTCGGCTTCATCCGGCCCGAGGACTTCGTCGTCATGGATTCGGACGGCCGTCTGCTGCGCGGCTCCATCTCGCCGACCTCCGAGTATCGCCTCCACGTGGACGTGCATCGGCAGCGCCCAGACTGCCGATGCGTCGTTCACGTTCATTCACCCTACGCGTTGGCGGCGTCGCTCGCCGGCATCGACCTGCACAAGACGTATGTCACGGTGGCCCCGATTCCGACGACGCCGTATGCAAGGATCTCCTCGCCCGAAACCCCAGCCGTTCTCGGGTCATACCTGAAGGACTACAACTGGGCGATTATCCCGCGCCACGGGGTCGTGACGTGGGCGGACACGCCCTGGAACGCCTTCCTGCGAGTAGAAGGGCTCGAACATTGTGCGAAGATCGTGGTCAGCGCCCAGGCGGCCGGGACCATCGAGCCGATGTCTCCGCAGCAGCGGAGCGAGCTTCTTGGGTTGTGGGGTCTCGAACACCTGGAGGATTCCGATGGTTGACCAGGTGCCTCAGGGCCTTCTCGCCTCAGTTGCTCTCGCTCCGCCGCGGTTCGTCTTGCTCGTCCGCCACGCGGATCGCCAGCCGATTGAGCCCGGAGATTCGGGGAGGCACACGGCCTTGACCGAGGTGGGCGAGCGGCGCGCCATCGCGCTTGGAAATGCGCTGCGGCCCCACCTGGGTTGGGGCCTGAGTAGCCCCATCCATCGCTGCCTGGCCACCGCTCGGCATCTGGGTGTGGAGGCCACGACCTCGAACGTGCTCGGTGACCCGGGGCCGTTCGTCTTTGACCCGGGTCTTGGCGGACAGGTCTTTGCCCGCATGGGTACCGAGGCCGTGGTCCGCAGTCATATCGATGGCGAGACGTTTGGCTGCATGCGACCGCTCGTGGAGGGTGTTCGCCTGCTGCACGAACGGTTGATTGTGGAACTCGGTCGGAACGGCACGTCGGGCTGCGCGGTTTCACATGATGCGATCGTGATGCCACTGATCGCCCACTTCACCGGCCATCGATTCCGCGATGACTGGCTCGAGCCGCTCGACGGAATCGTCGTCGGAGAAACCACAGTCGTCTGGCGGGGATGCCGTCACGAGATTCCCCGATGATCACGGTCGGCATCTATGGAATCCCGGACACGACGCATGGCCGCCGACCAACCTACACCCACGACCACAGCATTGCACTGATGCGCGATGGCCGCGTGCTGACAGTCGTCGAGCTCGAGCGGTGGACCGGCCAGAAGCACGACAATCGGCTCGCCCTGCACATCGACGAGCTCTTGGCTCGGTTCGTCCCCGCCGACGAGCCGGTTCGCTTCGTCAGTGTGAACGCCTTCGTTGGCAGCTCGTTCATCTCGTCGAGTGGCAATCTGCGAATCGAGCCGCGACACGAGGTCGTGATCAGCGCAGAACCGGTGCCCGCGGACGTCATCTGGTACCCGGATGGCCTGCACCGACGGCAAGCCGAAGGGTGGATCGTCTGTCACGAGTTGGCTCACCTGACGTCGCTGCTCCCCTTCGTCGGCGCCTTCGAAGATGGCGCCCTCGCCGCCCACATTGATGGCGGTGCCTCACGCTCGGCATGTTCCTTCTGGCGGATCGAAGAGGGCCGCCCGCGCCTGCAGCAGGCGTCGTGGGACCTGCTCAAGGACGTGGTCAACAACTTCAACGTCAACCCGGCCGTGCGGTCGATCTTGGGCTTCACGTCGGAGGATCACCTTGCGATCCCCGGCAAACTGATGGGGTACGCCGCTCTCGGCAGGCCGCGCAACGATCTGGAGCAGTGGCTGCGTGCTGAGCATTGGCTGCTCGACGACGACGACGAGGCCGCGGCCGCGAAGGTTCGCGACCACGTCGGGACCATCGATCCCAGGGACCCCGGCTGTCAGGACCTCTGCGCCACGCTGCAAAACGCATTCGAGCACGCGGTGGTCACCGAGCTCCGCGGCCGCGCAAACGGCGCCACGACGCTCTACCTCGCGGGCGGCGCGGGACTGAACATCCCAACCAACGCTCGGCTGCATGAGCACTTCGATCGTGTCTTGGTGCCGCCCCCGACGAACGACAGCGGCCTCGCTCTCGGCGCTGCGGCATGGGTCGAGTTTCTCGAGCACGGTCCCATTCCGATCCACAGCCCGTTTCTCAACGCATTCGAAGCCCCCGTTGGCGAGCCGCCGACTGTCGCAATCGTCGAGGTTGCGCGGCGTCTGCTCGACCACGAAGTCATCGGCATCTGCAACGGCGCAGGCGAGATCGGCCCGCGGGCACTCGGTCACCGAAGCATCGTCGCCCGCGCGGACAGCGTAGATTTGCGCGTTCGCGTCAGCGAGTCGATCAAACGGCGCGAGTGGTATCGTCCCGTCGCCCCGATTCTCTGTGCAGAGGCGGCCCGACAGGTACTCGAGCCGGCGGCATCGCGCAGCTTCCTCTCCCGTTGGATGCTGGCGAGCTGGCGCGTACAACCAGACTGGCAGGCCGCCCTTGCCGGCGTGCTGCATGCCGACGGTTCAGTGCGCGCGCAGGTCGTCGACGACGACGGCACAAACGAGTGGATGCATGCCCTCCTCTCCCTGCTCTGGCGTGAGCACGGCGTGGCTGCGCTCATCAATACGTCATTCAACGGACCCGGGAGAGCGATCGTGCAGCGACACCAGGACGCGCGTGCGCTGGCCCAAGAGCTCGGACTCGACAGCGTGGTGGTCCATGGACTCCTACATCGACCCTGAAGCCCTCGACCAGAGTCACCCGCTCATCAGGCGCAAGCTGGACAACCTCGCGCGCGCTGACGCTGCAATGGATTCCGGTGCGATCGAGGTGGACGCGTTGCCGAGCAAGGTGACGTTCCAGACCACCGACGCGTGCAATCTCGCCTGTGGACACTGCCAGATTCCCAAGCAGTTCAAGACGCACGCGATGTCGGAGTCGCTGCTCGACCAACTCGCTGCAAGGTTGCTGCCCGACTTGATAGAACTGCACCCGACCAATCTGGGCGAGCCCTTTGCCTGGCGCCATTTTCGCAGGCTGTGCGTCCTGATGGCCGAGTTCGGCGTGGTCCTCGACCTGACGACGAACGGCACGCGACTCGACCGCGATCGGCTCGAGTGGATTGCCCCGATTGCCCGCGACGTCAAGGTCTCGTTCGACGGCGCAACGGCCGCGACATTCGAACGCTTCCGCGTCGGGGCCAGCTTCGACGCTGTGTGCGCCAATGTGCGCGCGCTCGTCCAGCGGCTGCGGCGAGTCCGGTCACGGCGACCGATCGTAGCACTGCAGATGACGCTGATGCGAGACAACGTCGACGAACTGCCTGCGCTGGTCCGTCTCGCAAGCCAGCTCGGCGTCGACCGCGTCAAGGCCTACCACCTCTTCAGCTTCAACGAGGCCACGCGTGAGCAGTCGCTGATGGTGGATCTTCGCCACTACGAAGAACACGTGCTACCGACGACCCTGGCGCTGGGTGCGGAACTTGGGATCGATTTGCAGCTGGCCGAACCGTCGGGGGGTGATATCGGTGGGTTGCGAAAGCGCCGTTGTTTCCTCCCGTGGCACGAGACGTGGGTCGATTTCGACGGCTCGATTTTGCTCTGCCATTCGCACGGCGACCAGGTCGCCGGCCATCTGCACGACTTCCAGGGGGCGTGGAACGGACCGCTCTATCACAGCGTTCGCCGCGGGCTTGCGGAGGATCGCCCTGTCGGCGCCTGCGACGGGTGTGGGATGAACTTCGAAAAGGTCAAGGAGCACTCTCCGGTCCCGTATGACCCTCGCACCTTCGTCGACGGGAGTGACGCCGCCGCGTCAGTGCGGTGGAGCGGACGGATGCGTCAGTTCGATCTGCGTGGCCGTCGAGCTTGGGCGCCGAGCGCATCCGCGTCGCGCTCGGAGGGCAATGGCAAATGACACAAGAAGCCACGCGAGATCTCGTCAAAGCCGTGCGCGCGCTCTCCCCAGCAGAAAGGCAGACCCGGAATCTCGAGCTGCTGAACGCGCCTCCCCTGATTGATCTCGAGCTCGCCTCGGCGTGTAACGTCGTTTGCAACTTCTGCCCGCGACAGGACATGGCGCGGACCAACGGGTTCATGAGTCAGGAGACTTTCGCCGCGGTCGAAGCGTTTCTGCCCGCGAGCGCGGTCATCATGATCAGCGGCCTCGGTGACGCACTCTTGCTCCCAGACCTGCCATCGCGGGTTCATCGGCTCGCGACGAACGGGCACTCGACATGCATCATCACCAACGGCGTTCGCTTGACACCAGCCCTTCAAAGTGAGCTGATTTCCGCGGGAATCGCGCAGATCCAAGTCAGTGTCCACGGCCTGGACGCGGCCACAGTTGAGACGGTTGTGCCACAGGGGGCAAATCCAGATCGCGTTCGCACAAACCTCGACCACTTGGCGCGAACACGCCCAGCGGGCCTTCGCGTCCGTTTGAACTTCGTCGAGACCAACGAGAACGGCCATGCCTGCGCCGAGGTCGCGAGGTTTGCCCACGAGCGTGGCTTCGACTTCTTCTACCGGCGGGAGCACACTCGAGGAGGGTCGACTGGAGTAGGCCGACCTGCAAGCGCGAACGAAGGATGTGGAATCTTCGCGGCAGTCACCTTCATCAGCGCGGACGGGGATGTCTTGCCATGCGTCAACGACGTGAGGGGTGCGCATCGACTCGGGAACGTTCGATTGCTCTCATGGTCAGACGTTGTCACGTGGAAGCGCGGCGTCATCGCGAATGCCGCCTGGTTCGGCCCATGCGCAGGCTGCGACGACGATTACCGCTGGGTGCTCATCGGACAGAGAGGCCTGGACGAACTCAAATCGCCTGACTGAGCAGGGAGCGAGGCTGCAGCCCCGGCGACGTTCCGCAGTCTGCGAACCGAGCGGAATCACGCCCACCCCGCCCCCGCCCTCTCCATCCACCGCCGCGCCCCTTCGACATCCAGCAGAAACCCCGCGACCATCTCCCGCTGCATCCACTCGGGCATCAGCGGCTGGAACTTCGACAACCGGTAGCTCGGCAGCATCTCTCGCACCTCGGCCCAGAATCGCTCGTCGGCCCAGATCTCCGGGCGGCGCAGTTCGTCGAGCGCCTCGTCGAACTCGGACCGGGTCAGCGTCTCGTGGCGCACCTTCACGACGAAGTTGTCGGTCACGATTCGCCAGTCGGGCTTCATGGCGCCGAGCGCGCGGCGCAGCGTCGTGTTGATGCGCCCGCCGGCAAACGTCCACCAGCGGAACTCTTCGGGCTCGTACTCGATGCCGCCCTCGCCGAGCCGCAAGACACCCTCGAGTTCATCGCGGCGGAGCGTCAGCGCGCCGCGCGCTTCGGCGTCGAGCCAGGGGTATTCGGTGTCGCCGACCAGCACCTCGAGCGCCTTCTGGCAGATCTCGAAGCCGAGGAACTGCGGCAACATGCCCGCCCACGTCGGTTCGGCACCGCGGGGCGCCGGCGAGACGACGATGCGCCGTAGGCTGTGGTCGATGGACTCGACGACCCACGGCCGGCCGGCGAGCAGGAAGCAGCTCACGTCCGAGACCAGCCGGTCGACGAAGTCCTGGTCGAGGCTGCCGAGGGGTTGGGTGTTCGCGGTGAGCACCTCGTAGCTCTGGTTGCTCGTGAATACCGAGTACAGCTCGGCGAAGTTCCGCCTCCCGAACTTCTTCTCGGCCTTCGGTCCCAGGACCAAGCGCCCCGAGGCTATGCGGAAGCCGCCATCGTCGACCATGTACGCGATGAGCGCGTCGAACTCGGTGCGGGTCACGCCGCTGAAGTCGGGCACGCGCGAGAGCACCGCCCAGGCCGCCTCGGGCACGACGCCGCTCTCTGCGAGTGCGAGGGCCAGGAGCTGGTGCACGAGCACGGGCCACTGGCGGGTCACGCAGGGCACGGCCTCGACCCACCCTTGCCTGGCCAACTCGACGACCGCCACGGCCAGGACGACGCTGTCCGAGGCCGCACAGAGGAATGCGGTGTTTGCGGTCTGTCCCGGTCGGCGCCCAGTGCGGCCCATGCGTTGCAGAAACGAGCCGACGGTCGTCGGGGCCTCGGCCTGGAGCACGCGGTCGAGGTCGCCTACGTCGATGCCCAACTCCAGCGTCGAGGTGCAGACGATGCACACGTCGCTGGCGCTGTGGAACTTCTCCTCGACGCGCGCTCTCTCTTCACGCGCCACGGCGCTGTGGTGGACCATCACGTTGGTGCCGACGCGCTGCATTTCGGCGGCGACGCCCTCGGCGGTCTTCCGCGTCTGGCAGAAGAACAGGCTCTTCTGGCCGTGGGCGAGCCGGGTGGCCTCGTGGGCCAGGCGCCGGTCCTCCGACCGGAAGATGCACTCGAGCTGACGCCGCGCGGGCACGCGTGGCGGATTCACGACGACACCCGGGCGCCGCGAGCTGCCGCCGAGCCACTTCGACAGCGCCTCGGGATTTCCAACCGTCGCGCTCAAGCCGATCCGCTGCAGGTCACCGGGGACGTGCGATGCGATCCGTTCGATGACACTCATCAGGTGCGCGCCGCGGTCGGTCCCGGCGAGCGCGTGGATCTCGTCGATGATCACCGCGCGCACACTGCCGAGGATGCGCTCGGCGTCGACGCGCGGGGAGATCAGCATGACCTCGAGGGACTCCGGGGTCGTGAGCAAGACATCGGCGGGCTCGCGCAGGAAGACGCGTTTCTCCCGATCCGCGACGTCTCCGTGCCAGACGAAGCGCCGCAGGCCGACCATCTCGGTGTAGAGCCCGAATCGATCGGCCTGGTTGTTCAGGAGCGCCTTGATCGGCGCGATGTAGAGCACGCCCGTACCCGCGCCCGCAGCGGGGGGCTCGTCCATCAGTGACGAAAGCACGGGGAAGAAGCCCGCCTCCGTCTTGCCGCCGGCCGTGGGGGCGAGGATCAGCGCGTTGTGCCCCGCGAGGATCGCCTCACCGGCCAGCTCCTGTACGGGTCGCAGGCTGCTCCAGCCCAGCCGCGCGACGATGGCCGCCTGCAGGCGCGGCGAGAATCGGGAGAACGTGCTGCTCACCAGACGTCTTCGGGTTTCACCGGGCCGTCATCGTCGCCCGGGTCGGACGGAGCGGTGGCGCTCCCCCCACCCGCGAGCGCCGCCTCCTCCTCCGGCCGCAGCTCTGCCGGAGCGAAACCGTAGGCGGTCACGGGGTCGTAGTCGGCGTGCTCGTCGACCAGGTCGAGCTGGTGGACGAACTCGCGCAGGAACTGCCGCGGCACCACCCCGACGTCGCCCCGGAAGCCCGTCGTGACCTGCGCGACCAAGTGTGTGATGAACTCGGTCGTCACACGCGCGGTGACGCGGTCCGGCTCGCTCGCCGGGTAGAGGTCGCGCAGGCGCAACGCCACCGCCTTCAGTCGGTCGGCGTCGAAGGGCCTGAGTTCCAGCTGCGGCTGCCGGAGCGAGGCGAAGCCGCCGTGCACCATGAACCGGATGCGCTCGTGCAGCGGTGCCAGGCCGCCGACCCCGTGCCGAGAGTCGAAGAAGTCGGGCGTGCCGGTGAACAGCCACAGCAGGCCCGGGTAGCTGCCGGCCGCGTCCGCGATCTGGCGAATGCCGTTGAGTGACTTGTGGCGCGAGTCGGTGCGCATGCGCAGGATGGTCTCGGCCTCGTCGATCACGACCACGAGGCCCTTGTAGCCGGCGGCCTTGACGATCTCGAGGACGCCCCGCAGGTACTCCAGCGCATCGCGACTGGTGATGTCGCCCTTGATGCCCGCCCGCCGTTTGGCGTTGGCCGACACGTTGCCGCTGCCGGCGAGCCAGGACAGCAGCGCGCCCGCCTCGGCAAGGTCGCCCTCGGCCTTGAGGTCGAAGATGGTCTGCACGACGCGCACGAAATCCTGCGGCGCCTTCCCGCCGGTCATCGACAACAGAATCTCTTGCAGCCGCGTCCGCACCAGGGCCGGGAAGTCGGGGGCGCTTTCGTCGGCGCCGGTCGCGAGCAAAGACTCCTCGACGCGCCCGATCCAGCGGTCGAGGATGTCGCCGAGGGCGCCGCGCGGGCACGACCGCGTACCGAGCTCGGTGACGACCTTGCGGTACACATCATCGAAGCGGTGAAACCGCAGATCGTTGTCGGACACGACGACGAAGCTGGTCGCGAAGTTCTGGGCCTGAGCATCCGCCAGCGACAGGCGTGCCATGAAGGTCTTGCCGCAGCCGTAGCCGCCGCGAAGAAACTTGATGCCCCCCTCCCCCGCGGCGTCGCCGTTCCCGCCGGCAAGCTCGAGCTGGCGCTTGATCTCGCCGCGGGCCTTGGAGATGCCCTCGGCGAACGTCTCGAGGCCGCGCTCGGGCACGAGCCCTTTCCGGAGCTGCTCGAAGATGTGTTTGCGGTCGCGCAGGCTGAGGGTGCTCATCGGTGCGTCAAAAGCCTCTCACTGGCATCGGATGTACCACTTCGTCCCGCCGACGCTGTCGATGCGGCACTCGAACGGGATGAGGGCGGCATACTCCTCGAATTTCAACGAGAATCGCCGCAGCGCGCCAGCCCCGCCGAGCAGTGTCATCGCGTCGCCCTCGGAGACCCGACCGTGATCGTGCATGTGCTCGAAGAGCGCGCGGACACCGCCGGCCGGGAGCTGTTCGAGCCACGCGCGCGACGCGGCGGGCGCGGTGCCGGTGGCCGGGCTGCGGACCGAAGTGGTCACGGACACGGCGAACCGCGTCTCGACGTGTCCGGCCTGAACGCCGGAGCCGCCGGGCGCGTGCACCTCGATCCGCGCCCGTGCCTCGCCGGACCCGCTCAGCTTGAAGAACACCTCGAACTCGCGGTCGATGGGCGCACGGATCGTGCCACCCTCGATGCGCGCGCCGTTGCGGGTGTCGCACAGCTCGACGGCGACGCCGTCGGGATCGACCGCGCGCAGGGCCAGCGCCAGCTCCGATGCCCGGCTGAACGCGAGCGCCTCCTGGGCGACGGGCGACACGCACACCGCCACGCAGTGCATGCCCGCGACCCCCGTCCTGGCCTCGACCCGCACGGCGTATCGCTGAACATCCGAGCCGACGGCGATCCGATGCGTGACCACAAGCACGGGGATCACGCGCTCCTGCAGGCTGTTGCCGCCGTGCACGAAGTTGCCCGGCCCCCCATTGGTGTCGAAGACCGCCGTCGTCTCGGGTACGACCACGTGCCAGTCCGGCTGGTCCTCGTAGCCCAGCGCCGAGAACGGCACCCGGACCTCGTCGGCGTGGTCGGCGGCGATGGTGGTCAGCAGGTGCCGACGCTTCGTGTCGACCTTGCGTCCGCGGCACTGCACCGTGTGGGCCGTCGGATCGAGCAGCAGGAAGCCGTGGTCGGCCGTGAACACGAAACGGCGCACGCCGGCCTCGCGCAGCAGCGTCCAGGCGGCGTGGAGCCGTTGCATCACCAGGTCGAAGACGGCCACGCCCATGCCGTTCTCGCCGGCCTCGTCGATCTCGGTGCTGTGGACCACCACGAGCCGCGCCTGGGCGATGCTGCGCCGCAGGGCGTCGGCGTCGCGCGCGATGACTTCGGACAGCGGCAGCAGCGGGCACGTGGCGCCACCCACGCGCTCGTGCATCGCACGCCGCCGGTCGTCCGGCCGCGCCACCTGGAACTCCCCGGCGCGCAGCGCCTGCACGCGCCCGTCTCGCATGACGGGCCGAAGCCGGCCCCCCTGCGCGGTCGGGGCCAGCGCGTTCATGCCGATTTCGGTGACGGTGGGCAGCTCGGCGAGCCGGGCCCGGAGCTGCACGTGTGTCGCCGACAGGCCGCTCAGCGTGGCCCGCAGCTCGTCGGCCATCTCGTATCGGAAGGCATCGATGACGAAGATCGCCGTCCGGGCCTCGTCGCTGATCAGCCCCCGCACCACGTCGTCGAACAGCGTCCGCTGCTGCAGCGCGATGTCCGGCAGGAAACCGACGCGGCGACACAGTGCGTTGAAGTCCGTGGCCCAACCATCGGCCCAGGTGCGCCAGAGCCCGCGCAAGGCATCCAGGTGCGTTCGCAGGGCTTCGTAATGGGGCAACTGCGGAAACAGAAGCGCCGCACGACGCTGTTCCAGGCGACGATGGGCCAGATCCACCGCCGCACCCCGCGCGGTGTAGGCCTCGACGGCGGCCTCCAGGCTCGTGAGGCTCGCGGTCTGGCCAGGCTCGCCCAGGCGCGGCCCCGCAGTCGTCAGCGCGAGACCGAGTGAGGCGGCCGCCCCGACGAGCTGCCACGCCGCCCGGCGCCCCGGATCGTCCCGCAGCCAGACCGAATCGCCGGCCACTCTCGCGCCGGCCCACTCCGCGACTTGCCCCCATCGCGCCTCACCGAGACACCGCAGGGCGGCCGACAGGATGCGGTCCTCTTCGAACCGAAAGGTGTCCACCTTGCCCAGATCTTCCGCGGTCCCCTGCGTGCGCTCGATCTGGAGCGAGCCCTCGGTCTCGTCGGCGGTGCATCGATACAGGTCCGGGCGGTGGTCACAGACGTGGCGCGCGAGCGCCCGGCAGGCGCCGATGACGGGCGCGGGCAGAC
>JAKLJY010000410.1 GCA_023150895.1 Myxococcota bacterium
TGACGGCATCCGGCGTGGCTCCGACGGCCGCCGGCGCCGACGACACCGACCAGCCTGTCCCCCTGAACCTCGGCGACTTCGCGTTCGACACGACCTGCCAGACCGTCCTGTCCTGTCCGGCCGGTCAGGTCCCCGTCGAGCAACGGGTGTCCAACGGACAGTGTCATGCCACCTTCGCCAGCGCGGCCTGCGGCGCGTGTCCGTTGGCTGCGCTGTGTCCCACCCGCGAGCTGGCCAGCGGCGACCGCCAACTCCGGCGCGCCCCGGCCACCATCGCCACCGAGCTGAGGCAAGTCGAGCAGCAACAGCCGGCGTTCAAGGAAGCCTACAAGATACGCAGCGGCATCGAGTCCACGAATCACGAGCTGAAGGGCGCCCATGGCCTCGACGCGCTGCGTATACGCGGGGCGCCGCAGGTCAGTCTGGCGGCCATCCTGAAGGCAGCGGCGCTCAACGTGAAACGGGCCGTGCGCTACCACGTCCAAAGACTCACCGAAGTGTCCCGAGAGCAGTGTCCGATCCCATGACATCGGCGGGGGAGGCCGCCGCGCGGGCTTC
>JAKLJY010000411.1 GCA_023150895.1 Myxococcota bacterium
CCGGTGCCGCCGGACATCGCGGCGTCGGGCCCGAGGCCTTCACCCCCGACGCCGCCGCCGCCGACCCCGGCGCCGCCCGACGGCCCCGGGCCGCCCCCCGTCGGTGCACCGCCGCCCCCGCCGGCCTCGCCGCCGATCGGGGCCGGCGAGACACCGCCGTCGGTTTCGCTCGACGAGGTTTCCGCCGGCAGGCAGGCGGACAACGACGACACCGCACAGAAGACGGCGAGAACAGGGAAATGAATGCGCATGGCCCGCGATTATCCGGGAAGACCCGCACCGAATCGACCCCCGCGATTTCGGGTGGTCGCCCCTTGACCGGCGTGCGTCGGGGACGGTACGCCGCCGACGGAGGTCCGCAACCCGTGCGCTACGTCGGCAAGATCTACCGCCCGCCCTCGGAGGCGCACTCGTACCTGCTCCAGGCCACGATCGGCTGCTCGTGGAATCACTGCACTTAGGGTCCGTCGATCGACAACCGTTCGATCTGGGCACGCGCCCGCCGGTCATCTCGGGGCTTTCGTCCTCCCGCCCTCGGTCGCCGTAGCGCT
>JAKLJY010000412.1 GCA_023150895.1 Myxococcota bacterium
TGTTCGTGTACGCGATGTCCGCGATCGGTGCCGGCAGCGTGAAGACCACGTGGTAGTACTCGACCGGCAGCAGATCGGCCTGGCGCGCATCGAGCCAGCGCTGGGCCGCGCCGCTCTGGCACTTGGGGCAGTGCCGATTGCGGCAGGAGTTGTACGCGACCTGATCAATGCCGCAGCCCTCGCAGCGCAAGACGTGTCCACCCAGCGCCGCGCTGCGGCACTGCTCGATGGCCGACATCACCTTGAGTTGGCCGAGACTCAGGTGGCCACGCCGCGCCTCGCGCCAGGCCGGTCCGTGGGCGCGGAAGATGTCGGCGACCTCCAACGCAGGTCGCCCTTGCACGATGGCCGGTGGCTACGTGGCGGAGACCTCGGGCGATGGCGCCGCTGCAGGCGTGTCGGCGGTCTGATCGAGCGGGCTGATCACCCGGCGCAGCAGATCGGTGGCCACGGCGGCGTAGAGGCTCGTGGTGTCCAGCCGCTTGTGCCCGAGCAGCACCTGGATGACGCGGATGTCCACCTTCTGTTCCAGCAGATGGGTGGCGAA
>JAKLJY010000413.1 GCA_023150895.1 Myxococcota bacterium
CACACGAGCCATGTCACACCGGGACGCGCGTTTGCAACGGCGGTTTCTTTGGAATCTGCAGCGGGCAAGTCATTCCCGGCACAGAGATCTGCGACGGCGTCGACAACGACTGCAATGGCGTCACCGACGACGTTGGTACTGGCACATGCGCTTGCTTGGCCGGCACGACGGAAGCATGTTACTCGGGTCCCGATGGCACTCTGAATGTTGGGCTGTGCCGAGGAGGGATTCACGCGTGCGGCTCATTGCCGACCGGAACCGCATGGGGGGCATGCGATGGCGAAGTACTCCCTTCTGCGGAAGCCTGCAACGGACTCGACGACGACTGCGATGGCCTCATCGACAATGCCATCGCGGCGACCGGCAGCCCCTGCACTTCCGCATCGCCTGGTCTGTGCGCCCCCGGACACATCGAGTGCATGGGTCTGGAACTCATTTGTCTGCCAAATAGCTTGCCGGTCCCCGAAGTTTGAGTCCCTCGTAAAAACCTCGCGCGCGCACGCGCGTATGGACGCACGCGACACGGCGTGAGATCGTCCGCGGATG
>JAKLJY010000414.1:0-252 GCA_023150895.1 Myxococcota bacterium
ACCACGCGGACATCGCCGACGGTGCCGGCAATCAGCCGCTTCTGTTCGTCGGGGAAGTTCGGGAGATTGATCTGGACATCGGCGATTTCCTGGCGGGCGAGCAGCGCGACGCCGTTGTAGGTCTTCTGGCCGGCAAAGGCGGCGCGATAGCCGGCAGCTTCGATCTCGGCCAGCGGAAACTTGGCATCCTCCAGCTTGAGTTCCTGCAGGCACAGCACATCGGGTTGTTGTGCCGCCAGCCAGTCGAGCAGG
>JAKLJY010000414.1:262-545 GCA_023150895.1 Myxococcota bacterium
TGGGGGCGGGGGAAGGTGGCGCAGGCGGCGATTCTGCCACAACAGTGATTGCCTTCTCCCATCGGCCTTGGTAATGTTGAAAAGCCATGCAAGATGGCAAGCCAGAGGGGGAGATCACCTTGAATAAAAGCTATTTCAGACTGGCGGCAGGGCTGGGGGGCGCTGTCCTCCTGTGCGCGGCCGCTTCGGCGTTCGCACAGGCTGCCGTTTGGGTCGGCCAGATCAAGGTTTCGCGTGGCATCGTCGTGCTCGAACGCGGTGGCCAGAAGCTGCCCGGCATGGT
>JAKLJY010000415.1 GCA_023150895.1 Myxococcota bacterium
AACGCGACGCTGTTCTTTATGGCGAACAACGGGAGCAGCGGGTACGAGCTGTGGAAGAGCGACGGGACGGCGGCGGGGACGGTGCAGGTTGCGGACGTGAGACCGGGCGCGATGTCGTCCTGGCCAAGGTCCCTGACCGCGCTTGGCTCGGCGGTGCTCTTCAGCGCTACCGACGACGCGTACGGTACCGAGCTGTGGAAGGTGGCCGACATCGCGTCCTGCGGCGATGGCACCGTCGACCCCGGCGAAGCCTGCGACGACGGCAACTTCGTCAACGGCGACGGCTGCGACAACGCCTGCACACCCAGCGCCTGCGGGAATGGTTACGCCGGCGGCGCGGAACAGTGCGACGACGGCAACACGAACAATAACGACGCCTGTAAGAACGATTGCACGGTCAGCGTTTGCGGCGACGGCACGCTCGAAGCGCTGGTCGAAGCCTGCGACGACGGTAACACCAGCAACGCCGACGGCTGCACCAACGCCTGCATGCCCGCGCTGTGCGGCGACGGCTACGTGCAGCCCGGGGAGATCTGCGATGA
>JAKLJY010000416.1 GCA_023150895.1 Myxococcota bacterium
CATATCGCACATTGTCACACTCTGGGCGGCTGCCCGGTCGCCCGCGCGGAAATCGGGATTCTTACGACGGGCTCAACCATTGAGTCAGCCTGGACCTGTTGCACGTCTGGAATTGCAAAGTCGCGGACAACCGGCAGTTCGCCGTGCGATGGACATTGGGCACCGTCAATATCGATGGGTCCAAGGTCATACTCGACGAGAATGCTCCTGCCGCTGTCCCCGCACCCCATCACGAGTACCAGTAGCAGGTATACGGCGAATGCGGAGGCACCAAATTGCAGACCAAAACTCCAGAGGCGATTGTTGGCATCTACCACGTTTCCTCAGCCTGCCCTAAGAGGTTAAGGGAATCTTGACGTCGAACCCTAAGGGAACCCGGCAGGCCACAGCAAGCCCAATCGACCACCCCTCCTTCAATTGCCCTTTGTTTCTGTCGGGCTCCCGCGCGCCCAGGAAATTGATTGGGTGCGGCTCCAATTCGTAGACCCCCTATTGTTCATCCGACGAGCCGCAGTGCCGTGGCTGCGCGAGGTGCGGAGA
>JAKLJY010000417.1 GCA_023150895.1 Myxococcota bacterium
CGGCCAGTTCTTTGGTCACGCTGGTTCTCCTGTACACGACTCATTGGGAACGGATGCAATTAGAGGGCCAAGGCCAGAATGCATCATGTTCCTCCCACATTGGCAAGAATTGCCGGTCAGGAAACGCTGGCCAGCGAATCCTGCAAAGCGGGCTGCGCTTGCTCCTCGTACTCGCGCAATTTGGTGTAAAGCGTTCGGACGCTGATACCCAGAAGGCGCGCGGCTTTGGTACGGTTGCCGTCAGTGTGGGCCATGGTGCGCTGGATCGCGGCCTTCTCGATCTCCTCCAAGGTGCGGATCGCGGTCGTCAGTCCTCACGACAGGAACTGCGCTGTTCGAGGAAGCCGCGCTGCCCGATGCGATCCCCAGGATCTCGGCACCCACCTGCGGACTGTCGTTGAGCAGGACCGCCCGCTCGATAGTGTTTTCGAGTTCGCGCACGTTGCCGGGCCAGGGGTAGCCGCCCAGGGCAATTCGGGCTTCTTCGCTTAGCTTAGCCAGCGGGCGGTGGTGGCGTTCGGCGTAACGGCGCAGATAAT
>JAKLJY010000418.1 GCA_023150895.1 Myxococcota bacterium
GCCGTGTGGGTCTTGGGGTCGATGTAAAGCCCGCCGTAGTCGACCGGGTCGATGGCGGGCTCGCCTACCGACCGCCGTAGCACCGCCCGAACCCGCGCAGCCAACTCGCCCAAATGGAAAGGCTTGACGAGATAGTCGTCGGCGCCCATTTCGAGGCCCTTGATTCGATCTTCGTCTTCGGAGCGGGCCGTGATGAAGATGATCGGGGTTTGGCTCTCTTTTCGGATCGCCCGGCACAGATCGAGCCCCGAACGCCCTGGGAGCATGATGTCGAGCACGAGGAGGTCCGGGCGAACCCTACGGTAGAGCCGCATCGCGTCCTCGGCGTTGTCTGTGGCGAAGGTCGTATACCCCTCGCGCTTGAGCTTCATCTCGACCGTTTCGAGAAGCGTAGGCTCGTCGTCGACAACCAGTACCTTCATCGCGCACTCATCCGAAGTCGGGTCGTTGCCAACGAGAACCGCGCTGCCTCAAAGGGTCAGGTGGCGATGATCTCGACGTTGGCCCTTGGGACCAGAACCTCGTCTCCTCCTTCGAG
>JAKLJY010000419.1 GCA_023150895.1 Myxococcota bacterium
AACTGAGCGGTCTCGCCATCAACCTGCCCGCTCGGCCCCGTCTGTCTTGACCCACGGATATCCTATGAGGCCCTCATTTTCGCGGTCGTGATTCCAGCGGCGTTGTTTTGGACTCAATATCGCCAAGCGTTCGCCAAGCTTCGCGGCATGAAGTCGCCTGAGGCGCGCCTCGCCGTGAGCGATGCTGGGCTGACCATGAGTTCGGACTTGGCAAGATCCGAGATTCCATGGTCCACAGTGACCGCCGTGTGGCGTTTCCCCGCGTTCTGGCTGTTGGTGTTCTCGCGGTCACAGTTCACGACCATCCCTCTAGAGTCCGTGCCTCTGGACGTTCGTGACCGGATCATTTCTGGTGTTGAAAAGGCCGGCGGCAAAGTGCTGGGCTAACTAAGCAATGCAGCGGACTCGCGATAGAATCGGGCGGTGTGGTTCGCGTAAGGTCGCGAGCCGCTGATTGCGACCGTTAGGTCCCACGCCCGACTCGCGCAGCCCCAGCGACAAGCGCGCGCTTCGCGATCCAGGCGACAACCAACTTGA
>JAKLJY010000041.1 GCA_023150895.1 Myxococcota bacterium
GGCCGCCGGGCTGGAAAGGGCCGCCGGCGACCTGGCCCCGCGCACGCCCCCGGAGCTGCCCGCGCCTCCGGGCTCGCCGTATGCGTTGCCGGCGCCGGAGGTCGTGCAGGCGGCGGCCGGGCGACTCCGCGCGGCGTGCGAGGCGGCCGCCGTTGCCGCTCGCCGGGTCGAAGAGGCCGCGGGCGTCGTCACCCGCCTTCGGGCGGGCGGAGCCGATGCGTTCGTGGCTTCGGCGCTCGCGTTCGTCGACACCGAGCTCGCTTCGCTCCGGGGAGCGGTCGCCGATCGGGCCTGACGGCCGGTCAAACCCCGGCGCGCCTCCGAATTTTCCCGCCGAATCCGTCGTGATTTGCATTATAGATCGCCCGATGCCCCAGCCTCCTCCGGTCCCGAAATCGACACGCAAGCCGCGCACGACGGGCCTGCTCGGGCCCATCGAGAAGGTCGACGGCCGGCAGTTCCGCGCGGTGAAGCGCCAGGGGCGCTGGCCGGTGGGCAACGTCTACGTCGGTGTCGTCGAGCCCGAAGGCGACGCGTGCACCATCGTCTTTCCCGATCTGGTCGGCGGCGAGGTCGAGGCCTGGCTCGCCGACATGCAGGTCGAGATGAAACAGAGCCGCCTGCTCGTCGGTCTGCCCGTTCTCTCTTACGTCTACGCCGGGCAAACGGTCGATCACCGCGCGTTCGGCGTCCTGCCCGTGATCAGCGGTCGGACGCTCGTCGACAAGATCGCGACGGACGGTCCGCTCGGTCCCGTTGCGGGGCTGCAGGTGGCCGTCGTCCTTGCCGATGCGCTCGCCCGCCTGCACAGCCGGGGGCGGCTCGTCGGGGAGATCCGGCCGTCGTCCATCCTGCTGCCGGGGGATCGCTCCGAGTCGCTCCGCGTCGTCGATCTCGGCATCCCGCGCGGTCTGTTCAAGCGCACGATCACCCCGCCGAGCGTCGATCCCATCTACACCTCGCCCGCCGTCCGGGACGGTCGCCTGCCGCGCATCGCGGACGACCTCTACGCACTCGGCGCGATTCTGTTCTACGTCCTGACCGGGCAGGATCCACCGACGCCGACGGCCGCGGCACCCCACGTGCTGCCGAGCCGGGTCGTCCGCCTCGGCCCGTTCGGCGCCTTCATCGACGGGCTCGTCAGCGCGGCGATGGCCCCGCCCGGGGCTCACGGCCTCAACGATCGCCTCCCCGACATGGGCAAGTTCGCGCGGGCGCTGCGCGGTCTGCGAGATCTGCACCGCCTCTCTCCGAGCGCGCAGCAGACGATCCTCGCCCTGCGGCCCGAGGGACGCGGCAAACGACCCCCGCCGGCGCCGGGGGTGGAGCCCGCGGCGGTCTCGCTCGGGTTCGTCGAAACCGGCAACACGCGCGACGACCTGCCGGTCCTCCTCTCGGAAGAGGCGCTCGAGTCCATCGAGGCGCTCAGCTCCGGCGCGGAAGGCGGCAACTCCGGACGCGGCACGGCGGACGCCTCGGTCCCCTCCCTCGAGGATCCCATGGGCGATCTCGGGCAGGATTGACCCGCCGCGTGGCCGCCCGCGTTCCGGCGTCTCAGTTGCTCCGGTTGAGGCGAACCCAGAACTCGGCGATGACCCGCACGGCGTCCCGGTAGCTCGGATAGTCGACGGGTTTCTGCACGTACGCGTTGGCGGCGGCTTCGAGGCAGCGCTGCACGTCGTCCGCCGCATCCGAGCTCGAGAAGACGACCACCGGAAGGTGGCGGGTCGACGGATTTCCGCGCAGGCGGGCGAGCACCTCGGCGCCGTCGAGCTTCGGCAGCTTCAGGTCGAGGAGCACGAAAGCCGGGCGGTCGGCCTGCTCGGCGCGGGCCGCGTCACAGCGGGCGATGAGCCAGTCGACGGCTTCCTGCCCGTCGCGCAGCACGAAGACCGGATTCGGCGCATTGAGCCGGCTGAGTGCCCGCTTCGTGAGCAGCTCGTCGTTGGGATCGTCCTCGACGATGACGATGGGCGCGGCGCCGGTTGGTTGGGTCGTGCTCATCACTCACCGTTCGTATCAGATTGTTGGGGGAGTGTCACAACGAACCGAGCACCGCTGCCCGGCTGCCCGGTGGCGTCCACCCGCCCGCCGTGTCGCGCGACGATGCGCTCGACCGTGGCGAGGCCGATGCCGTGCCCGGGAAACTCCGACTGTGCGTGCAGGCGCTGGAACGGCTGGAACAGCCGCGTGCGGTGCGCCGGGTCGAAACCGGCCCCGTCGTCGACGATGGCGAAGCCCTCGCCGGGCGCCCCGGCGGCCTCGACGCGCACGTGGGCCCGGCCGGCCGTGCGCGCCGTGAACTTGAACGCGTTGTCGACGAGGTTTTCGAGCACGATCCGCAGCAGGCCCGGATCGGCGTCGACGGTGAGCGCAGGCGCGATCTCGACTGCGACCTCTCGGTCCGGGCGATGCGCGGCGATGCCCGCCGCCACCTCGGTCGCCAGGGCGGTGAGGTCGACGCGCCGCCGGTGCAGCGGGAGCCGACCCACGCGGGCGAGGCGGAGGAGGTCGTCGATGAGCTCGGCCATGCGCCGGGCGTTGCCCCGCACGCGGTGCAGGAGATCCGTCGCGTCGGGATCGAGGGTGGCGGCGTGCTCCTCGAGGACGATTTGCGTCAGCGCGTCGATGGCCCGCACCGGGCCGCGCAGATCGTGGGAGACCGACGAGCTGAAGGCCTCCAGGTCGCTGATCGTCCGCCGCAGCTCGCCCTCGGCGCGGTGCAGTTCGGCGTTGGCGCGCCGGACGTCGTGGTGCAAGCGCGCGTTGGCGATGGCGACGGCAGCATGGGCGCACATCGCTTCGACGAACTCGATCTCGTCGGGGTCGAAGCGGGGCGGCGCGTCGCGGGTCAGGGTCAGCGCGCCGATGCGCTCACCGCGGGCGGTGAGCGGCACGCTGAGCGCGGCCCGGGGCAGGATGTCGCGCACGTGCGGGCGTTTCTCCGGCGGGATGAGCCGCTCGAACATCGCCGCCGGCATGTCCTCGAAGCGCAGGGGGCGACCCTCGGCCATGCAGCGGCCGGAGAGGCCCTCGCCGACACGCGCAGGGGAGGCCTGCAGCATGGCCGTGACGATTTCGATCTTGGCGGGCGCGTCCGCGGCGCCGGCGGCGAGACGCAGGTCATCGCTGTCGCCGACGCGCAGGAGGACGAAGACCGAATCGCCGACGATGCGCTGAATCTCGGTCGCGCACGCCTGCAACACGGCCTCGAGCCCCGGCTGCGCGCTCGCGAGCGCATGGGCGAGACGACCGAGTGCCACGGCGCGGTCGAGCGCCCGCTCGAGGACCCGAGGATCCGCGGGCGACGACGGTGGGCCCCCCGACCCTGGGTCGCGTTCGATCATGAGTCGCACAGTACACCCTCATGGTGACCAACGCGAGGGCGAGTCGCCCGCGCCGCGCGGGCTCGCCACATCTTGCCCGCGGACCGGGGATCGTATTACCTAGCCGCCCGTTCGTCGCCGGTTCGGCGCCCGCATGCAGGAGTCCGCCATGTCCCCGTCTGCCGCCTCGTCCACACCCGCCGCACAGGCCGCCTTCGACGTCGTCGTCATCGGCTCCGGCCCCGGCGGTTACGTCGCGGCCATCCGGGCCGGGCAGCTCGGTCTGCGCACCGCCATCGTCGAGAAGGACACCCGCTTCGGCGGGACGTGCCTGCTGCGCGGGTGCATCCCGACGAAGGCCCTGCTCGAGTCCGCCGAGACCATCGACCGGGCGCACGAGGCCGCCGAGTTCGGCATCTCCATCACCGGGGCCGTCTCGGTCGACATGGCGGGCGTCCACAAGCGCAAGGACAAGGTCGTCCAGCAGAACGCCGGCGGCGTCGCGTTCCTGCTGAAGAAGAACAAGGTGCAGACGTTCGCGGGGCACGGCCGCATCGCCGGCACGGGCGCCGTGACCGTGACGAACGCCGCCGGCGAGGTCACGCGGCTCGAGACGAAGCACATCGTCCTCGCGACGGGCTCGGCGCCGCGCCGCCTGCCGAACATCGCGGTGGACGGACGCCGGGTGCTCACGAGCGACGAACTGCTCGAACTGAAGGAGATCCCCTCGCACCTGCTCGTGCTCGGCGCCGGGGCCGTCGGCGTCGAATTTGCCAGTGTTTTCAAGAGCTTCGGCGCGCAGGTCACGGTCGTCGAGCTCATGGAGCGCCTCGTGCCCGTCGAGGACGACGAGGTCGGTGCGGAGTTCGAGAAAGTCTTCCGGCGTCGTGGCATCGGCGTGCACACCGGCACCAAGGTCGTCTCCGTCGAGGTGACGGACGACGCCGTGCGCGCGGTGCTCGAGAACGGCAAGGGCGAGAAGTCGCAGGTCACGGCTTCGCACATGCTCGTCGCGGTCGGCCGCCGGCCCGTCACCGAGGACTGCGGCCTCGACACGACGAACATCGAGCTCGACCGCGGCTTTATCCACGTCGACGGCCTGCAGCGGACGTCTCAACCCGGGGTGTACGCCATCGGGGACATCGTCGCCGGCAAGCCGCAGCTCGCCCACGCCGCCAGCGCCGAGGGCATCCTGGCCATGGAGCACATCGCCGGCCTGAACCCGACGCCCATCGATTGGACGCAGTGCCCGGGGGCGACCTACAGCCACCCCGAGATCGGCAGCCTCGGCCTCACCGAGCGCGAGGCGCGCAAGCGCGGGTACGACGTCAAGGTCGGCAAGTTCCCGTTCCAGGCCATCGGCAAGGCCAAGATCCTGAACAACACCGCCGGCTTCGTGAAGATCGTCGCCGACGCGGGCTGCCACGACCAGATCCTCGGGGTGCACATCATCGGCCCCCGCGCGACGGACCTCATCTCCGAGGCGGGGCCGCTGTTGCGCAACGAGTTCACCGTCGGCGAGCTCGCGCGCATCATCCACGCGCACCCGACGCTCTCCGAGGCCATCGTCGAGGCGGCGCACGCCACGCTCGGCCACGCCATTCATCTCTGATTTTTTTCGACCCCGAGCGCCCGAAGAGACACGTCATGGCCGTCGGCACCTTTCTCGAAGCCCTGCGCGAAGCCCTCCTGGAGGAGATGGAAGACGACGAGCGCGTCTTCCTGCTCGGCGAGGACATCGCCACCTACGGCGGGGCCTTCAAGCTCACGCAGGGCTTCGTCGAGCGCTTCGGCCCCGGGCGGGTGATCGACACGCCCATCGCCGAGGGTGGCATCATCGGGGCGGCCATCGGCGCGGCCCTGATGGGATTGCGGCCCGTCGCGGAGATGCAGTTCCTCGACTTCATCTCGTGCGGGTTCGACCAGCTCACGAACTTCGCCGCCAAGGTCCACTACCGCTGGGGACAGCCGGTGCCGATCGTCGTCCGGGGGCCGGGCGGGGCCGCGGGGGGCGGGCCGTTCCACAGCCAGAGCGTCGAGATGTATTTCATCAAGACGCCGGGCATCAAAGTGGTCGAGCCCTCGACGGCGGCGGACGCCAAGCTGCTGCTGAAGGCCGCCATCCGGGATCCCAACCCGGTGCTCTTCATCGAGCACAAGGGCCTGTACCGCGCCCCCGCGCTGCGGGAAGAGCTGCCGGACCGCGCCGCGGTCGGCGAACTCGGTCGGGCGGCGATCCGGCGCGACGGATCCGACCTCGTCATCATCACTTACGGCGCCATGGTCCATAAGTCCCTGGAAGCCGCCGAACAGATCGCCCGCGAGGACGGCGCGCAGGTGCGCGTGCTCGACCTGCGCACGCTGCAGCCGATGGACGACGCGGCCATCATGGAGGCCGTTCGCGCCTGCGCCCGCGTGCTCATCGTCCACGAGGACACCCGCACGGCGGGGCTGGCCGGCGAGATCACCGCCCGCATCAACGAGCAGGCCTTCGAGTGGCTCGACGCCCCCATCCGGCGGGTGACGGCCCTCGACACCCCGGTGCCCTACAACAAGAACCTCGAGGCCGCCTTCCTGCCGCAGGTGCCGGACATCGTCCGCGCCGCCCGCGGGCTTCTGGATTACTGACCCCCGATTCACATCTACGCGTTCTGCAAGGAGCTGTCTCACATGGCGATGGACATCATCATGCCCCAGATGGGGGAGTCGGTGGCCGAGGGCACGATCGTCCGGTGGCTGAAGAAGGTCGGCGACGCGGTCGAGCGCGACGAGCCGATCTTCGAGATCACCACGGACAAGGTCGACGCCGAGATCCCCTCGCCGGAGGCCGGGGTCATCCTGGAGATCCGGGTGCAGGCCGGCACGACGGTCGAGGTCGGCGCGGTCGTCGGTCGCCTCGGGGCCGCCGGTGAAGCCGTGAGCGCGGCGCCGGCCGCTTCGACCCCTGCGAGCCCCGCCCCCGCGCCGGCGGCTGCGACGGCCGCCGCTTCGACGCCCGCGGCCGCGCCCGCGCCCGCCCCCGTCGCGGACAAGCCCCGCGCCGAGATGTCGGCCGCCGAGCTCCGGCAATCGCGCAGCACGCCCGTCGTCCGCGCGCTCGTCGAGCAGCACGGGCTCGACCTGCGCCAGATCGCCGGTACCGGACAGGACGGGCGCGTCACCAAGAAGGACGTCGAGACCTACCTGGCGAGCGGCGCGGCGGTGAAACCCGTGCCGGCACCCGTGGCCGCCGTGGCCCCGGCCGCCCCGGCGCCGAAGGCCGCCGCCCCCGCCGGCAAGGTCGAGCTCGGCGTGCCGAAGATCGCAGTCACCGCCGGCGTGGCCGACCGCGTCGAACCCATGACGCCCATGCGCCGCACCATCAGCGACCGCATGATCCAGTCCAAGCAGTACTCGGCGCACGTCCACACCTGCTTCGAGGTGGACTACGGCCGGGTGGACGCCCTGCGCAAGAAGCACAAGGACGCCTACGCGGCGCGCGGCGTGAAGCTCACCTACACCGCGTTCCTGGCCAAGGCGGCCGTCGACGCGCTGCGGGCCTTCCCCATCGTCAACGCCAGCCACGACGGGGAGAACGTCACCTACCGGGGCGACATCAACCTCGGCATCGCGGTCGCGCTGGACTGGGGCCTCCTCGTACCGGTGGTCAAGCAGGCGGACGAGAAGAGCCTGCTCGGCCTGGCGCGCGGCATCAACGACCTCGGCGAGCGCGCGCGCACCAAGAAGCTCCTGCCCGACGACGTCAGCGGCCTGACGTTCTCGATCACCAACCCCGGCATCTTCGGCAGTCAATGGGGCACGCCCATCATCCCGCAGCCGACGGTGGCCATCCTCGGGGTCGGCACCATCGAGAAGCGCGTCAAGGTCGTGACGCTGCCCGACGGCAGCGACTCCATCGGCATCAAGCTCTGCGGGTACCTGACGCTCGGCTTCGACCACCGCGTCATCGATGGCGCCGTCGCGGACCAGTTCATGGGCCACATCAAGCACACCCTCGAACACTTCGACGACTCGGCGATGTGAGGCCGTGGCGGTCCCCCTGAGTGTCCGCCGGCTCGGCCGGATCGCCTACCGGGAGGCGTACGCGCTCCAGGAGGCGCTCGTAGCCGAACGGCAGGCGGGCGGGGGCATGGACACGCTGCTTCTGCTCGAACACGAGCCCGTCGTGACCCTCGGCCGGGATGCGCACCACGAAAACGTCCGCGCGCCGGCGGCCCTGCTCGCCGCCCGGGGCGTCGAGGTCGTCGAGTCCGACCGGGGCGGCGACGCGACGTTCCACGGCCCCGGTCAGATCGTGGCCTACCCCATTTTGGACCTGCGCCCGGACTGGTGCGATGTGCGAAGATTCGTCAACGGACTGGAACGCACGATGATCGACACCCTCGCCGACTACGGACTCTCCGCCGCGCCCCTTGCCGGGCATCCGGGCGTCTGGTTGTCCGCGCCCGATCGCAAGATTGGCGCGCTCGGGGCCCGGGTGCGGCGGTGGGTGACGAATCACGGCCTCGCCCTCAACGTGAACACGGATCTGACGTTCTTCGACCTCATCGTGCCGTGTGGCATCCGCGACAAGGGCGTCACGAGCCTGGCGCGCGAGCTCGGCCGCGAGGTGCCGCTGCGCGACGTCGAGGATCGCCTCGCCACGCACCTCGCGCGCATCTTCGGCCGCGAGATTGTCGAGGACATCACCCGTGGCTGAAACGACCACCATCGGCGTCCCCGAGCAGGCGGGCCTCGTGACCATCGCCGAGCCCGCCCCCCGCGTCCGCAAGCGCGAGCCGGGCCCGCGCCCGAACTGGCTGCGCGTGCGCTACAGCCGGGGCGAGACGTTCGAGGACATCAAGCGCCTCAAGGGCGACCTCCGGCTGCACACGGTCTGTGAAGAGGCCCGCTGCCCCAACATCGACGAGTGCTGGAGCGCCGGCACGGCGACGTTCATGCTCATGGGCGACGTCTGCACGCGGCACTGCGGGTTCTGCGCCGTCGGCAAGGGCGCGCCCGGGCGGCTCGATCCGCAGGAGCCCGAGAACACGGCGACGGCCATCGCGCGCATGGGCGTCCGCCACGCAGTCATCACCAGCGTCAACCGCGACGACCTGCCCGACGGCGGCTCGGCTCACTTCGCCGCGACGGTGCGGGCCATCCGCGCCGCCTCGCCCGGCACCCGCATCGAGCTACTCGTCCCGGATTTCCAGGGGCGCGCGGCCGATCTCGCCCGCGTGCTCGAGGCCGGCCCCGACATCGTCGCGCACAACGTCGAGACGGTGCCGCGTCTGTATCGGCGGGTCCGCCGCGAGGCCGACTTCGCGCAGTCGTTGCGCTGCATCGAGCAGATTGCCGCGGCGGGCGTGCTTTCGAAGACCGGGCTCATGCTCGGGCTCGGCGAAACGGACGACGAGGTCGAGTCGGTCATGTTCGAACTGCGCGAGCGCGGGTGCGCCATCCTGTCGCTCGGGCAGTACCTCTCGCCGACGGTGCGGCACCTGGCGGTCGAACGCTGGGTGTCGCCCGAGACGTTTGCGCGCCTGGCCGAGGTCGGTCGGGCGATGGGCTTCAGACATGTGGAGTCCGGCCCCCTGGTGCGATCGAGTTACATGGCTCACCGAGCCATGGAGTGATGTGTGATGTGTGCGGCGCCCCGCTCGCCGGGTCGCCCGAGATGTGTCGAACGGAGAAAGTCCCGTGTCCAATCAGAGCCTCGATGTGACCCGCTTCTTCCCCCAGGGCGACGCCGTCGCCGCCGCCGAGGCCGCCTCGCTGTCCAGGATGGCGCGCGGCATGCAGGGCAGCAAGATCCTGCAGATCGCCTACGAGGTGCAGGCGCGCATCAAGGCCGGCCACGACGTGGCCGACTTCACCGTCGGTGACTTCGCCCGCTCCGAGTTCCGGGTGCCCGACGCCCTGATCGAACACACCGCGCAGGCCCTGAAGGACGGCCACACCAACTACCCCCCCGCGGACGGTCTCGCCGAGCTGCGGCAGGCGATCGTCGCGCAGGCCGAGCGCGAACTCGGCCTGAAGTACCCGGTGGACACCGTCGTCGTCGGCTCGGGCGCGCGCCCGCTGCTCTACGGCGCCTATCGGTGTCTCATCGACGCCGGCGAGAAGGTCGTCTACCCGGCGCCGAGCTGGAACAACAAGAACTTCTGCCATCAGGTCGGGGCCGTCGACGTCGTGGTGCCCACCACCCCCGAGAGCAACTTCATGCCCGACGTGAAGGCCCTCGAGGACGCCCTTCCCGGCGCCCGGATGCTGGTGCTCTGCTCGCCGGGCAACCCCACGGGAACGATGATCCGCGAGGCGGCCATGCGCGAGATCGGCGAGTACATCGTCGCCGAAAACGCCGCCCGCAAAGCCCGCGGCGAGCGCCTGCTCTACCTCGTGTACGATCAGGTCTACCGCAACCTGACGTTCGGCGACTTCTCCCACGTGACGCCCGTCGGCGTGGTGCCGGCGATGGCCGAGTACACCCTGTTCGTCGACGCCATCAGCAAGTGTTTCGCGGCGACGGGCCTGCGGGTCGGCTGGATGTACGGCCCGCCGCACGTCGCGCGGCAGGTCAAGGCGCTGATGACGCACATGGGTGCCTGGGCGCCGCGTCCCGAGCAGGTCGCCACGGCGAAGCTGCTCAACGACGCGCCGGCGATGAAGGCGTACCTCGAACACCACCTCGGCGGCATTCACGCGCGGCTCGACGCGCTCTCGCGCGGGCTGACGGCCATGAAGGCCGAGGGGCTGCCGGTCGTCGCCATCGAGCCCGAGGGCGCGATCTACCTCTCCGTCCGGTTCGACCTCCTGGGGAGGGGCGGGCTGAACACCGAGGACGCCGTGCGGCAGTATCTGCTCGAGAAGGCCGGGGTCGCGGTCGTGCCCTTCAGCGCGTTCGGCGACTCGAAGAACCGCAACTGGTGGCGCTTCAGCGTCGGCGCGGTCAGCGTGGCCCAGATCGAGGCCTGCCTGCCGCGCCTGCGGGAGGCCCTGCGCTCGGTGATGTGAGGCCGGCGCAGGCCGAACGATGGACGCGCAAGACACCCCCACTCACGTCACGCTGGACGAACTCGAAGACGTCTGGCCGATGCTGCCGCCCGACGACCGGGTGACGGGGTTCCGGCTGCTCGCGCGCGAGGACGCGGAGGACTTCTTCCTGCGTCTCGACGGCGAGGACCAGCTTCAGCTCATCCTCGCGGCGCCGGTGGGTCAGCGCCGCTTCTGGATGCGCCTGCTCGAGCCCGACGACGCCGCCGACGTCGTCCAGGCGGCCGATGAAGACCAGCGCGCCGAGCTGCTCGCGCTGCTCGACGAGCGCGTCCGCGAAGAGGTCCGGGTGCTGATGGCCTACGCCGAGGACGACGCCGGCGGTCTGATGAGCACGCGGTTCGTGCGCGTCCGGCCGGACATGACGGTCGACGAGGCCATCCGGTACCTGCGCAAACAGGCGCGCGAGAAGGTCGAGACGCTGTCGTACACCTATGTGCTCGACGCCCATCAGCGCCTGCTCGGCGTGGTCTCGTTCCGTCAGCTTTTCCAGGCGACGGGCGACAAACACGTCGCCGATGTCATGGTGAAGGACCTCGTCACGGTTCCCGAGGAGATGGACCAGGAAGAGGTCGGCCGCGTCTTCGCACAGCACGATCTCGTGGCCGTGCCCGTGCTCGACGGCGAAGGCCGCATGAAGGGCATCGTGACCATCGACGACATCGTCGACGTCGTCGAAGAAGAGGCCACCGAAGACATCCAGAAGCTCGGTGGTATGCAGGCCCTCGAGGCGCCCTACCTGCAGGTCGGCCTGTGGGAGATGGTCAAGAAGCGCGCCGGCTGGCTGACGGTGCTCATGCTCGGCCAGATGCTCACGGCCTCGGTCATGGGGCACTTCGCCGATCGCATCGCGACGGCCGTGGTGCTGGCACTCTTCGTGCCGCTGGTCATCTCGTGCGGCGGCAATTCGGGCTCGCAGGCGTCGACGCTCGTCATCCGCGCGCTGGCGCTGGGTGAGCTGCGCCTGAAGGACTGGCGCCGCGTGCTCTGGCGCGAAATGCAGGCCGGCCTGGCCCTCGGCCTCATCCTGGGCGTGATCGGCGTCGGGCGCATCCTGGCCCTGCCGCCCGATCTGGAGGCGAGCGCACTGGTGCGCACGCTCGACGTCGCGCTCGTCGTCGGAGTGAGCGTCTCGGGGGTCGTCCTCTGGGGCGCGACGATGGGGGCGATGCTGCCGCTGTTGCTCCATCGGGCGGGTTTCGACCCCGCGAGCGCGTCGGCGCCCTTCGTGGCGACGCTCGTCGACGTGACCGGCCTGATGATCTACTTCTCCGTGGCGACGGCGATCCTGAGCGGTGCGATGGGGTGAGATGGCCCTGCGGCCCATCGGTGAATACCCGTCGCAGGCCCGGGTCTTCCCGTTGACCGCGGCGCCGCTTTCAAGCTAACAAACCTCCATCGGCCGCCGTCGCGGCCACGAGGGGGGATTCATGCGTCACGTACACTGGCTGGTGGCCGGCGCTCTTTGCCTTGCCGGTTGTCCGGAGTCGGGTGGCTCGGGCGGCGGCGGAGGCAGCGCGGGCGGGAGCACCGGGGAGAACCAGGACATGGAGGTCCGGCCGGACGGGAGCGGCGAAGACGGCCGAATCCCCGCCGGAGACGCGGCCCGCCCCGCGGACGTGCCGGTGCCCCCGCCGGATGCCGCCGTGCCCGGGCCCGACGCGACCGTGGTACCGGCGGATGCCGACACGCCGGCGCCGGACGGCGGTCGACCGAAGCCCGATGGCACGCCGCCCGTCGAGTGTCAGCCCGGCGAGACGCGTGCGTGTGGCGACTGCCCGGGGGCGACGCAGGCCTGCGTCGACGGCACCTTCGGGGCGTGTGACGTTCCGGCGGAGACCTGCAACGGGCTCGACGACGACTGTGACGGTGTGACGGACAACGGCTTCGAGGGGCTCGGAGAGCCCTGCGATGCCGGGGGCGGCGCGTGCCTGCGCGTCGGCGCGGTCGTCTGCGCCCCCGACGGGTCGTCGGTTCTCTGCGATGCGACCCCCGCGGCGCCGGAGCCGGAGACCTGCGACGGGATCGACAACAACTGCGACGGCTTCGTCGACGAGGGCCTGACCCAGGCGTGCTACGACGGGCCCGCCGGGACGGAGGGCATCGGAACGTGCGCCGCCGGCGTCCAGACCTGCGTTGCCGGCGCGTTCGGCGCCTGCGAGGGCGTGACGGGACCCGCAGACGAAACCTGCAACGGCCTCGACGACGACTGCGACGGCGTCGTGGACGAGGACGCCGCGGGCATCTCGCTCTTCGAATCGTGTTACGAGGGCCCCGAGGGGACGATCGGGCAGGGCCTTTGCCGCGCCGGCAGCCGCCGCTGCGAAGCCGGGGTTTTCGGTCCCTGTGAAGGGCAGGCCGTGCCCGGTCTCGAAATCTGCGACGGCAACGACAACGACTGCGACGGGCTCATCGACGACGGTGTCGGCGCCTGCGACTGCGTACCGGGGGCGGTGCGGGCCTGTTACACGGGGCCGGACGGCACCGAAAACGTCGGCCCGTGCGTCGGCGGGCTGCAGACCTGCGGGCCCGACGGGACGTTCGGACCCTGCGAGGACGAGACCGTACCCGACGTCGAGATCTGCGACGGTGACGACAACGACTGCAACGGCGACGCGGACGACGCGATCGTCGGCACCGGGGCGCCGTGCGAGCTCGGCATCGGCGCCTGCCGCGCCGAGGGCGAGACCGTCTGTGACGCCGAAGAAGGCCGCATCGTGTGTGCGGCGGAAGAGGGGCAGCCGGGCGACGAGCGCTGCAACGGCGAGGACGACGACTGCGACGGCGAGACGGATGAAGGCTTCGACCTCGGGGAGGCCTGCGGGATCGGGGTCGGCGCGTGCGCGGCGGTGGGCCGGCTCGTCTGCGACGCCGAGGGCGGCGTGACCTGCGACGCCCGGCCGGGCCTCCCGGCGGACGAAACGTGCAATGGCGTCGACGACGACTGCGACGGCCTCGAGGACCAGGGCCTCGGTCTCGGCGACGCGTGCTCGGTCGGGGTGGGCGCCTGCCTGCGCGAGGGGCAGCGGATCTGCGGCCCCGACGGCGGCGTCACGTGCTCGGCCGAGGCCGGCGAACCGGGGCTCGAGGCGTGTGATGGTCTCGACAACGATTGCGACGGTCAGGTCGACGAGGACAACCCCGGCGGCGGCCAGGACTGTGACACCGGCGCACAGGGCGTCTGCGCCGCGGGGCGTCGGGTCTGCCAGGAGGGCGCCTATGTCTGCGAAGGGCGCGCCCAGGCGGCCCCCGAGACCTGCGACGGCCTCGACAACGACTGCGACGGCAGCACGGACGAGGACGCGAACGGGTCCGCGTTGAGCGTCGCGTGTTACGAAGGCGCCCCCGGCACGGCCGGCGTCGGCCCCTGCCGCGGTGGTTTCTCCGTCTGCGACGGCGGCCGCTTCGGGGCCTGCGAAGGACAGATCGTGCCACAGGCCGAGGTGTGTGACAGCACGGACAACGACTGCAATGGCCGGGTCGACGACTTGCCGGCCGGCGCCTGCGTGTGTCAGCCCGGCTCGTCACGCGCGTGTTACACCGGCCCGGCCGGTACGGTGAACGTCGGCGTCTGCGCGGGGGGAACTCAGACCTGCCAGGCCAACGGCCAGGGGTACGGCCCCTGCCAGGGCGAGGTGCTGCCCGGCGCCGAGGTCTGCGACGGCCGCGACAACGACTGCAACGGCCGCGACGACGACGCCCCGGGCGCCGGGATCGCCTGCACCAACGGGCAAGGCGAGTGCCGCCGGGACGGACAGCTCGCATGCAACGCCCGCACGGGCCAGCTCGAGTGCAATGCCGCCCCGGCCCCGCCGCAGGACGAGATCTGCGACAACCGGGACAACGATTGCGACGGGCAGGTCGACGACGTCGCCGGCCTCGGCGACCGCTGCTCGAACGGCGTCGGCGTGTGCGAACGGGCCGGCAATCGCGTCTGCGACCTGAACGTGCGCCAGCTCGTGTGCAACGCCGTCCCCGGGCAGGGCGGGCCCGAGGTCTGTGACGGGGAGGACGACGACTGCGATGGCACCACCGACGAGGACTCGCCCGGTGTGGGCGATCGCTGCGTCGTCGGCGTCGGCGCGTGCCAGGCCGTGGGTGTGAACGAGTGTCGGGGCGCCGGCGGCGTGCAGTGTTCGGTCCAGGCGGGACCGCCATCGCCGGAACTCTGTGACGGCATCGACAACGACTGCGACGGACAGACCGACGACAGCCCGGTCGACGTCGGACGGGCCTGCACCGTGGGCGTCGGCGCCTGCCAGGCGCCCGGAACGACGGTCTGCAACGCCGGCGGATCGCTGACGTGTCGGGGCAACCCGCTGCCGCCCCAGTTCGAACTCTGCAACGGCGTCGACGACGACTGCGACGGCCAGACGGACGAGGGGCTCAACTGCAACATCTTCCGCTCCTGCGCGGACGCGAAGCAGCGCGGCCAGAACCAGAGCGCGATCTATCGCATCGCCCCGGACGGCGTCGCCGCGAACGCCGCCAGCGTCTACTGTGACATGGTCTCCGACGGCGGCGGCTGGACGCTCGTCGGCAGTACGCGCGACACCCCGCTGAACGATCAGGCCAGCGAGTGGTACCTCGATCTCGTGCGCCTCGACCCGGCCGCCCCCAACTCCGGCATCTGGCGGGGGCTGCGGCCCCTCGGGCAGCGATTCGACGTGCGGTTCAGTTGTCGGGCCAGCCTCGCGGCCCCCGACGCGGCGATGGACGTCGACCTCAGCTTCTACGACGTCCCCTGGTACACCGAGTTCACGACGGGCAGCGAAACGGACTCGTGTTTCAGCGAGTCGAACGGCGCCCAGGCCGACTCGCGCGTGCCCGCGCGCCGCAACAACCGCACGCAGGCGTTCCGGCGCCGTGAGGATCCCTACAATTTCGGTTACTTCGAGGGCGAGGACAGCTGCGGCGCGGCCGACGACTTCGTCGTGGACTTCGACGATCGCGGCATGGACAGCAACCAGTCCGATGGCACCGAGTGGGGTGAGGACGATGGCCAGCGCGCCTGTGGTCGCAGCGGCGTCGCCACGGGCCAGTGGTTCGTGTGGGCCCGCGAGCGACCGCGCGCCGCGGTCGTCGGCCTGTCCGCCCGGGTCACCGACGTGCTGCGCGCCCAGGGGCTTCTCGCCGAGACGCTGGCCTTCGACGCGGCGCTGCCCGCGCGGTTGACGACCGAGAACTTCGACACCATCGTCATCGGCCGTTATTCGACCGCCTGGCCACGCATGACCCAGGATCTCCGCGAGGCGCTCGACATCTTCGCGCGCAACGGGGGCAACATCGTGACGGAGTGGGACGGCGCCGCGATCTTCGGCAGCGGCTACGACGCGACCTATCTCAATCGCGCCAACGCCCCGACGCCGCTCGGTCACCACACCGTCCGGATCGGCGGCGGGCAATCGCGTGGGAACAATACGGCGGTCACGCTGACGGCCCCGACGGATCCTCTCTTTGCGGGCGTCGCCAACCCGTTCCAGGCCGGCGGCGCCACCGAGTTCTTCGCGTGGCTCGACCACGCCGTCCCGCCGACGCCCGGCGGACCGGCGGCGGTGCTCAGCAACCTGCGCACGGTGGCGACCTTCCCCGGTGGCACCCAGGCCTTCCCCGCCCAGACCTACGGGGCGGTCTATCGGGGCCGGTACTGCAGCGGCAACGCGGTCTTCGCGACGTTCGACTTCGAGGACGATCCGCAGAACGCCGGGTTCGGGCCGTTGCTCGGCAACCTCGTCCGCGAGGCCTCGGCCCCGCCGCCGGCGGACCTGCCGGACACCTGCCAGGACGACCGGCGGCCGGAGGTGCTGCTGTGCGGCACGTCCCAGCGCGCGCTGACGGAGTTCGGCGTCACCGGGCGCATCGTGCAGGCGGCGGCGGGACAGTGCGTGCCCGGGGCGAACACCCAGGCCATGTTCGTCACCCGCAACGGCGTCGCGAACCTCAACGCCGCGGCGTGGCGGAGCTACGTGCAGAGCGGCGGCATCATCATCACGGAGTTCTCTGCCTCGGACGAGGTCTTCAACGCGGTCTTCGCGCCGAACCCGGCGGTGGTCCAGGCGGCCAACCGCAGCGGCGCGTGCGCCGACAACGTGATGCCGATCGCCCGGCGGCGCGCCGACGACTCGTTCTGGCAGGACAATCAGTACGAGGCGACGGCGGCGAACGCGGCGGGGTGCGGGCACGACGTCTCGACGTTCCCGGACATCATCCCGCTCGGCGGCTGGGACGCGAACACGGTGCAGGTCGCCTACCGTGACCTCGGCCGGGGTCGCGTCTGGCTGGTGGAGGCGGACTGGCAGGACACGCAGGCCACGATGACGGCCGCCTCGAAGGGGTTGCTGCGCTACATGCACCTGCACCGGGCCCAGGGCGCCTTCGACCGCGGCGCGGCGTTCAGCGGCGTTCGCGTCAACCAGAGCATCCACACCTACCTGAAGCGTGGTTTCCAGCCCTGCCTGCAGACGGCCTACAACAGCACGCTGTCGCTCAGCGAGGTGCGCGACAACTGCAGCGGGGACGTCCTGATGATGGCCTGTCGCCGCATCGACGACGGCACGCTCACCGTCGCGGCCATGGGCAGCCGCGCCGAGGTGCTGGAAGACATCGGGGATGGCATCAACGCCGTCAACCCCCACAACGGCGTGAACTGGTACTACAGCACCACGCGATCCTGGGGCTTTGCGCCGGCCGGTGCGGCCGTCAACCGCAACAGCTGCGACACCAACGGGGGCGCCGAGGGGACGCGTCTATGCTGGCACACCAACGCCGACCGCATCACGGGCGGGTACCGGTGCGGCAGCACGCTCAACCTCAACGGAGACGCGACCTGGGAGCGCGTGATTCTGCATCGCCACGGCGACGTCCCGGTCGACGTCGTGATCCAGTAGCGCACCCGACGCCTTGACCCCGCGGGCAGGGGGCCGCGTCGGGCCGCCCTACTCGTCCGCGTCGTCGACCGACCCCATACCCCGCACGACGACGGGCTCGCGCTGCTCCTCGAGGTGCGGTTTGCCCGCCAGGTCGATGAAGTGGCCCGACCGGTTCGCCTTCGTCTCGAGGTAGAACCGGTTGTGCCCGTTCGGCGGCAGGACGTGCGGGACCCGGCCCTCCACGACCACGCCGTATTGCGCCAACTGTTCGATCTTCTTGGGGTTGTTGGTCATCAGGCGCACGGCGCGGACACCGAGGGCGGCCAGCATGTGGGCCGCGACCGCATAGTCGCGCTCGTCGTCGCGGAAGCCGAGGGCCAGATTCGCGTCGACCGTGTCGAGCCCGCCATCCTGCAGGGCGTACGCGCGGATCTTGTTCACGAGGCCGATGCCGCGCCCTTCCTGGCGCAGGTACAGCAAGACCCCGGCGTCGGCCTGTCCGATGGCCTGCAGCGCGGCCTCGAGCTGGTCCCGGCAGTCGCAGCGCAGCGAGCCGAGCGCGTCACCGGTGAGACATTCGGAGTGCAGGCGGGTCAGGACGCCGGACCGGCCGGCAACGTCGCCCCGCACGACCGCGACGTGCTCCTTGTCATCGCCCTCCGGCCCGTCGAAGGCGACGACCCGGAACTCGCCGAAACGGGTCGGCAGTGCGGCCTCGGCGCGCACGGTCATGGCGGGGCGGAGGGCGGGCGTCCGCTCGATGATGAAGGGCGGCAGCAGCAGGTAGGGCTCGGCGCGGGGTTCGGCGCCGGGGTCGCGCTCATCGAACAAGCGCAGGCCGTGATCGCCGCCGAACACGAGGACGGAGACGCCCGCGGCCGAGTCCTCGACCGTGACGGCGCGCGCCGAGCAGGGGCGATCCGCGCCGTCGCGGCCTTCCACCCGGAACGGGCCGGCCTCGTCGGCGTCCTCGGGGGTGTATTCCACGCGCGAGATCGGCACGACGGTGGCGTCGGGGGCCGCCTTGAAGCGCAGCATCAGGCCGTCCGGGAGGGCGGCGTGCGGATCGACGGCGACGTCGACGAAGACGGGCTCGGGCAGGGGGGGGGACGACACGCGGCGCATGATTCATGGGGGGACGGTCGGCGTCAACCCGGGGATGCGCACCGCAGGGGATCCGGGGCGGTCGCGAGCGGTCACCCGCGTCGCACCCACGTCGCGCCGAAGAGGGTGTCGGCGTCGGCCGCGGGGCAGCCGTGGAATCCGTGGGAGACGCGCTCGAAGCCCGGGTGCTGCTCGCTGAAGCGGTCGGCGATGTCTTCGTCTTCCTCCACGAGCCACGAGCAGGTCAGGTAGACGAGGTGGCCGCCCGGGCGCACGGCCTGCGCCGCGAGGGCGAGCAGACGGATCTGCAGGCGCACCGTGTCGCGCAGCTCGGCGGGCGTGTTGCGCAGGCGCGCGTCCGGGTTGCGTCGCCAGGTGCCCGAGGACGAGCACGGTGCATCGACGAGCACCCAGTCGAAACCACCGTGCGTGCGGACCTCGCCCGCAAAGTTCGGGACGGCGTGCCCGTCGAAGCCCAGGGTGCGAACGTTGGACACGCCGGCCCGCCGAACGCGCATGCGCAGCGTGTCGAGCTTGTCGGCGCGGACGTCGGAGGCGTAGACGACGCCCTTTTCGCGCAAGGCCGCGGCGATCTGCAGCGTCTTGCCACCCGCGCCCGCGCAGGCGTCCCACACGAAATCGCCCGGTCGGCAGGCGACGCGGGCGCCCGCGAGCTGGCTGCCGAGGTCCTGCACCTCGAACAGACCCTCGCGATGGGCGTCGGTGAGAAAGAGGCTCTTCTCGCCCGAAATGCGCAGCGCGCCGTCCTGCTCGGTGACGGTGAAGCCTTCGGACTGCAGGCGGGTCGCGGCATCGCCGCCCGGTCGGGGGCGCAGCCACAGGGGGGGCGGCCGATTCTGAGCCTCGAGAAACCCCGCCATGTCGAGGCCGCCCAGGGTCTCGCGCCGCACGAGGGCGGCCGCGAACCACGGGGGCACGCCCGCGCGCAGCAGCCGCGCCGTCGGGGTCCCCAGGCGGTTCAACGCGTCGAGAATCAGGGGGGCATACCGACCCATGTACGCCGGCGCAGTGGCGTGGCCCGAGAGCTGACGGACCCAGCCGATGAAGACGTCCTGATCGACGCTGCGCAGGATGCCGAACAGATCGGGCGGGCTCGCGACCTCATCGTTGAACGCGCGCAGTGCCTCGTCCGTCGGGTCGGCCAAGAAGGCGTCGCGCCGCGCGGCGTCGAGCAGAAGCCACTGGCAGAACAACGCCAGCACGCCGAATCGCTGCGTCGCGAACATCCAGGCCGTCAGGCGCTGGCGTTCGGCGGCGTCCGCCTGCTTCTGCGGCCGGACGTGGTACGACAGGAATCGGTCGAGGGGGGGCGGCACGGGGCCGGCATCGAGCCAGGCCGTGAACAACGCCCGTTCGGCGGCGGGGCCGGTCGGCGGCGGAGGCGGCGGGCGGCGGGGGGCGCGGCGGGCCGCGGGGCGGGAGCGTCGGTTTTGCACGGCCCGGCTATGCCACCCGGCGGCGGATCGGGTCAACCGCGAGTCTCCGCGGAACGCCGATTTTCGAGCGCAGCGGAGGGGCCTGCGCGCTAGAGTCCCGCATCATGTTGCCCCCCGACGACGCCCCCCCGCCGGTGCTTTTGCGCAGCGTCCTCTACCTGCCCGGCAGCAACGCCCGGGCGCTCGCGAAGGCCGCGACGCTGCCCGCCGACGCGTTCATCTTCGATCTCGAGGATGCCGTCGCGCCCGACGCGAAACCCGACGCCCGGCGTCAGGTGGCCGGCGCCCTCGCCGAGCTGCCCCGGGACGATCGGCGGCGCATCGTGCGGGTCAACGCGCACGACACGCCCTGGGGAGACGACGATCTCGCGCTGGTCGCCGGGCTGAGGCCCGGGCTCGTCGACGCGGTCCTGCTGCCGAAGGTCGAGTCCGCGGCGACGGTCGCGCGCGCACGGGCCGCGCTGCCGCCGGGGCTGGACATCGCCTGCATGATCGAGACACCCCGCGGCGTGCTCGCGGCGGAGGCGATCGCCGCGGCGCCCGGTGTGTCGATGCTCGTCGTCGGCACGAGTGACCTGGCGAAGGACCTCCGCGTGCGGCCACATCCCGAGCGGCTGCCATTGCTCTTCTCGCTCTCGCGGGTCGTGCTGGTGGCCCGGGCGCACGGGCTCGGCGTCCTCGATGGCCCGTGCCTCGATCTGACATCGCCGGGCGCGTTCGACCGTGAAGCCGCTCAGGGCGTGGCGCTCGGCTTCGACGGCAAGACGCTGATTCACCCCTCGACCATCGACGCGGCCAATCGCCATTTCGCGCCGACACCGGACGAGATCACCGCCGCACGGCGCGTGGTCGACGCTTTCACCGCCGCGGCCGCCCGGGGCTCCGGGGTCGTGGTGGTGGACGGGCGGCTGGTCGAAGCCCTGCATGTCCAGGCTGCGTGCCACCGCCTCGCGCTGGCGGCGGCCATCGAGCGGTCCGGCCGCACCGGGGGAGCGTAGCGATGTTCCGCATTCTGCATCGAGAGACCCTCGCCGAGTCGACGTTCTCCTGGGTCGTGGCCGCGCCGGACATCGCGCGAGCCGCGCAGGCCGGGCAGTTCGTCATGCTGCGCCTGCACGAGGGCGGCGAGCGCATTCCGCTGACGCTCGCGGACTTCGACGCGGCGGCCGGCACCGTCACGCTGGTGATCCAGGCCGTCGGGCGTACCACCCGGGAGATGGAGGCGCGGTACGTGGCGGGGAGCACGTTCAGCGATCTGGCGGGTCCCCTGGGTCGACCCCAACACATCACCCGGCCCGGGACGGTCGTGCTCGTCGGCGGCGGGCTCGGGGTCGCGCCCGTCTATGCGCAGGCGCGTGCCTTCCGCGAGGCCGGCAACCGGGTGCGGGTCGTGCTCGGGTTTCGCGACGCCGGACGCGTCTTCTGGACGGCGCGTTTCGCGGCGCTCGTCGAACGACCGGATGATCTGCTGATCTGTACGGAAGACGGCAGCGCCGGCCGGACCGGGCGCGTGACCGACCCGCTCGCCGAGCTCTGCGGGGCGTCGAGCGCGGACGAGCGACCAGACCTCGTCGTGACCGTCGGCCCCCTCGCCATGATGCGGGCCTGCGCCGAGGTCACCCGTGCCGCGAGCGTGCCGACGCTCGCGTCGATCAATACACTCATGGTCGATGGCACCGGCATGTGTGGCGCGTGCCGTGTCACGGTCGGGGGTCAGGTGCGGTTTGCGTGTGTCGACGGGCCCGACTTCGACGCGCACGCGGTGGACTTCGCCGAGCTGCTCGCGCGACAGGGTCGGTTCGCCCGCGAAGAGGCCCGGGCGAGTGAAGACTACGCCCACCTGTGTCACGTCGAGCACCAGCTCTTCGAGCTCGGCGCCCACGAATACAAGAAGCTGCGCACCCTCGCGCCCCATCAGGCGCCGATGCCCGAGCGCGATGCCACCGAGCGAGTCCGACACTTCGAGGAGGTGGGCCTCGGATACACCCTCGCCGACGCCCTCGCCGAAGCCGAGCGATGTATTCAGTGCACCCGCGCGCCGTGTGTGAGCGGTTGCCCCGTCGGCGTCGACATCCCCGGGTTCATCCGGCACGTGCTCGTCCGCGATTTCGACGCGGCCCTGGGCGTCATCCACCAGACCAACGCGTTCCCGTCGATCTGCGGCCGGGTGTGCCCGCAGGAATCCCAGTGCGAGGCGCAGTGTGTCGTCGGCAAGAAGCTCGAGCCGGTGGGGATCGGCCGTCTCGAACGCTTCGTCGGTGATCGGGCAGCCCGCACGGCGACTCGCCCCGGTGCCCCGCCACCGTCCGCCCGCCCGTCCCGGGTCGCCATCGTGGGGTCGGGACCGGCCGGTCTCGCGGCGGCGACGGATCTCGCGCGCGCCGGCGTCGAGGTCACCGTCTTCGAAGCCCTGCACGTCGTCGGCGGCGTGTTGCGCTATGGCATCCCGGCCTTCCGCCTGCCCCGCGACGTCATCGACCGCGAGGTCGAGGCGCTCGTCGCCCTGGGGGTGCGCTTCGAGACCAACACGGTCATCGGCACGACGTTCACGCTCGACGATCTGTTGTCGCGCGAGGGCTACGACGCCGCGTTCGTCGGCGCCGGCGCGGGTGCGCCCGTGTTTCTGGGTCTGCCCGGTGAGTTCGCCGGGCAGGTCTACTCCGCCAACGAGTTTCTGACGCGGGTCAACCTGATGGCGGCCAACGACTTCCCGGTGGCCGAGACACCGCTGCGCGTCGGGCAGAGCGTCGTCGTGCTCGGGGGCGGCAACACCGCCATGGACTGTGTTCGCGTCGCGCGTCGGCTCGGCGTGCCCACCGTGCGGTGCGTGTACCGGCGCTCGGAAGCCGAAGCCCCGGCCCGGGCGGAGGAGCTGCGGCACGCGCGGGAAGAGGGCGTCGAGTTTCTCTTCCTGCACGCCCCGCTCGACATCCTCGTCGACGACCGGGGCGAGATCACCGGCCTGTGCGTCGAGGAGATGACACAGGGCGAACCGGACGCGAGCGGGCGGCGCAAGCCCGTCCATACCGGGCGCGAGCAGGTGCTCGCCTGCGACACGGTCATCTACGCGCTCGGCACGCAGGCCAATCCGCTCCTGAGCCGCACGGCGCCCGGGCTCGAGACGAACCCCCGCGGCAACATCGTGGTCGACCCGCAAACGCAGGCGACGTCGCTGCGCGGTGTGTTCGCCGGGGGGGACATCGTCACGGGCGGCGCGACGGTCGTGCTGGCGATGGGGGCCGGGCGCCGGGCCGCGGCCGCGATTCTCCAGTATCTCGCGGGTGCGCGCGCCTGGCCGCCGGTCTTGGGGGCCGCGCCATCCCAGGCTTCGACCGAAGCGCCCGCGGCCGGGCCCCCGTGCCCGAAGTGTCGCCGTCCGGTCTCGGGGCCCGAGGCCTACATCTGTTGCGCGGACGCGACACTCTCGTGGCAGTGTCGCGACTGCGCGCGCGTCGACGAGGGCTTTGCTTTCCCGTACGGACTGTGTCCGGCCTGTGGCGGCACCCTCGAGCCGCGGGAGCCGGCCTCGGTGCGCTCGACGGCCGCGCTCGAGGCCGTGCGGACGGCCTTCGAGATCGAGCTCGGCGGGCTCAGTTTCTACCGACGTGCGGCCGAAGAGACGACCTCACCGGTGATGCGGGCGCTGTTCGGGCGCCTCGCCGCGATGGAAGCCGGGCACATGAGCACCCTCGCCGCGCGGTATCACCTCGACCTGCCTGCGTCTCCACCGGTGGTCTTCCTCGATCGCGCGGCCATCTTTTCCGGTGTGCCGCGGGAGCCGCGCGACCCGGTCAATCTGTTCCGCATTGCCATCGCGTTCGAGCAGCGGGCGCTGCGTTTCTTCAGCGCCGCCGCGGCGGAGACGGCGGAGGGCACGCCTCCGGGGGGCGAAGACACCGGCGTGACGGCCGCGTTGTATCGCGAGCTCGCCGCGGAGGAGGCCGAGCACGTCGCGATGCTCGAGACCGAGCTCGCCCGATACCTGGCCGACCGGCCCGGTCTGTTGTGAGGCGGCGTCGCGCTCAGGGCGCCTGGAAGAGACAGCGCGTGACGGGCAGGCCGACGTCGAGCAGGACGTAGAGGTAATAGGTCTGTCCGCTCACGAGGGCCTCGGGCGCCCCCTCGACGGGGAACCGCTGCGCGACGCCCTCGGGCGTGACGCCGTAGGGGATGCCGGTGTTCAGGGGCTCGCCGTCGGGGGGCACGTCGAGACGCCACATCGTGCCCTCGGGGAGGTCGAGGTTGGGCGGCACCCCGGGGTTGTCGGCGCCGCCCTCGAGCACGTAGACGTAGCGGGCGCGGCCACCGACCCAGCGGACCATGCCCTCCGCGTCGACGCCTTCCCCGCGGGCGCAGGCCTGCGGCACGTACTCGGCCTGCGCCGCGAGCGGCCCGCCGAAGGCCGGCAGTCCTTCGATGTCGGCCTCGGTGAAGCCGCGGCGGTTCCACTCGGCGGTGAGAAACGCGGTCATCCGGGCCACGTCGGTGGTGGGCAGGCCGGTCTGGTCACGGCTGAAGCCGAAGTTCTGGTCCGGCGGGAAGGCCCCGAAGCTGCGCGAGTCGGCGAAGCCGGCCAAGATGGCCAGGCCGAGGTCGGAGACGGTGTCCGTCCAGATGGGACCGGCCTCGATGTTCCAGTCCGAAGCACCGTTCTTGGCGGCACGGTCGGTGTGGCAGCAGACGCACGCGCAGGCCGCGACCTGCTCGGTGACCCAGGCCAGCTCGCCCATGAACGCGGCGTCCTGCACGCGCGGGTCGTCGGGCTTCGAGGTCGTCCGCGGCGCGACGGGGTAGTACGGGCGCTGCGTGATCACGTCGTCGCAGCTCGCGTAGTCTTCGTAGCGGCGGCCGGGCTCGGTGCAGGCGCTGATGGCCGTCCACGTGCAGACCTTGCCGTCGGGGCCCGTGCCCGGGGGCTCGCCCGGCAGCGGGTCGCGACAGTCGAGGTGCGGCGGCGTGAAGACGCGCGGGCCCTCGGGGGGCGGCGGCGCCGGGGTGTCGGCGCAGATGGGTGACCCCGCGAAGGTGCCGCCGGCAAAGGTCTCGCACGCCACCCGCGCCTGCGCGCAGCTGCCGGCGTCGTCGCCGGACATGACCAGCAGGTAGCCTTTCTGCGCGGGGTCACCGATCTCGCAGCGCCCGAGCTCGGCGTCGAAGCCGCACGTCCCCCCGGCGACGAACGTGCCCCGTGCGCCGGGCATGGGGGCCTGGCAGTCCTGCGCGGCGGTCTCCGCAGTCCAGGCCGCGCCGGTGTAGGCCTTGCACTCGTCCGCCCGGGAGAACGTGTTGACGTAGTCGCAGCGGCCGAGGACGCCGGCGGGCGGCGGCGCGGCGTCGGGGGCCTCGCTCGGGCCGGCGTCGACCGTGGCGCCACCGGACGCGCCGCCCTGAGCCGTCGCGGCGTCGCCCGTGGGGGTCGCTTCACCGCCTGCGGGGGCGTTGGTGCCGCCGGTCGGATCGGCCCCGGCGGCGCTCGAGTCGGCGGCGTCGTCGGTGCCGCAGGCGGCCAAGGTCAGGGCGAGGCTCACGGCCCCGAGGGTGTGCAGCTTCATGGGTCTTCTGTTCGTTTGTTTATTGTTTGCACAATGCATATCGGCGAGTTGTTCATTGATTGTCAAATGTTTTGTGAGGCGCCCGGCCGGGAGGCTTGCGGCCGGCCCGCCCGGCGGCTATCACTCGGCCCTCCCCTCTCGCCCCACACTCGGAACGCCCCGTGCGACCCGTCACGTACCTCGGACCGATCCTGCTGGCGCTGCTGTGCGTCGACGTCCTGCTGAGCTGGGGCCGCACGGTCGGCTGGGAGCGCAACACGGTCCGCAACTCGCTCAAGCGACAGGCGGAGCGCCCCGACGCGCGGGTCATTCAGCTCGGGTCGAGCACGTCGGCGGACTGGATGTCCCCGGACTGGCTCGGGCAGCGCCTCGGCCGGCGGTCGGGCGACGTGGTGGACGCGCACATCAACGGCTGCCACCAGCCCTGCACCTTCTCCGAGGTGCGCCGCCTGCTGCGGGACGGTGCGCACTTCGAACTGGCCTTTTTCGGGACGAACCTGTTTCAGCAGTGTGAGTACCGGCACACGAAGCGGGTTCTTCAGGACACGATGCTGCTGCCGGCCGCGGACGTGCCGGCGGCGTTCGCGCTGTACATGCACGCGCAGGATCCGCTCGGTGACATGACGCGCTTCGTCGGCATGCAGCTCTCGGGCGCCTACGGCGATACGCAGGTCTTCCGGACGCACTGGGCGCGGGTGCTCTTCGGCCGCCCTTCCGAGACGGAGGCGTGGCGTTGGGCGCGGCGCGAGAAGCCGCCCGAGGGGCCGGTGCAGAGCTGAGACTACAGCCCGGAGTCGATCGCCTACAAGACGGCCGTCACGGTGGCCCTCTTCGAGGACCTGGAGCGCCTCGCCGACCGGACGTACGTCATGCTGCTCCCCGACGCGACGCTGGCGGACGACGACCCGGTCATGGCCGCCCGGTGGGCGCAGCACCGCGAGCTCCACGTCGCGCTCGTGGCGGCCCGTCCCCGCCTCACGCTGCTCGACCTCACGACCCGCACCGACAAGGAAGGGGCGTGGCTGCCGGAGCACTTCCGGGATGGGGTGCACACGGCCGGTGACGGTCGCAAACGGCAGCAACTGCTCTTCCTGCGTCGCCTCAGAGAGGCGGGGGCGCTGCCGGGCCGATGACCTTCACCGCCCCTCACTTCGCGCTCTTTTTCGTCGTCGTGCTCGCGTTCTGGGCGCGCCTGCGCGGTCCGGCCCGCAAGTACTTTCTGCTCGCGGCGAGCTATGTGTTCTACGGGTACTGGAGCCTCGGGTTCCTGGCGTTGCTGGCCGGCACGACGGTCGTCGATGCGACCATCGCGCGGTCCATCGGCGCCACCGACGATGCCGCCCGCCGCAAGCGCCTGCTCGTCCTCAGCATCGTCGTGAACCTCGGCGTCCTCGGGTTCTTCAAGTACTGCAACTTCTTCATCGACTCGGCGGTCGTCGCCCTGCGGGGGCTGGGGATCGACGCAGAGACGCGCACCCTGGACCTCGTGTTGCCCGTCGGCATCTCGTTCTACACGTTCCAGAGCATGAGCTACACGATCGACGTCTACCGGCGGCACCTCGCGCCGGCGCGGTCGCTCGTCGACTTCGCGCTCTACGTCAGCTTCTTTCCACAGCTCGTCGCCGGCCCCATCGAACGGGCGACGCACCTGCTGCCCCAATGCGAGCGCGTCGGGACACCGGAAGAACGCCCGTCGGACCCCTCGGGCTGGGGCCTCATCGCGCTCGGCGCGTTCAAGAAGGCGGTCATCGCCGATCACCTCGCCGCCCTCGTCGAGCTGACCTACAGCGATCCCGCGGGGACGTGGCCGCCCGCACTCTGGCTGGGCACCTACGCGTTCGCCATTCAGATCTATTTCGACTTTTCGGGGTACTCGGACATCGCCGTGGGCGTCGGCCGCCTGCTGGGCTTCGAGATCATGCAGAACTTCCGCTCGCCGTATGCCGCGTCGGGCCCGTCCGAGTTCTGGCAGCGGTGGCACATCTCGCTGTCGTCCTGGCTGCGCGATTACCTCTACATCCCCTTGGGGGGCAACCGGCTCTCGGCGGCCCGGACGCGGGTGAACCTCTTTCTGACGATGCTTCTGGGCGGGCTCTGGCACGGCGCGGCCTGGAACTTCGTGCTGTGGGGGGCGTATCAGGGCGCGTTGTTGGTGCTGGCCCGCACCCGCGCGGCCGGGGCCCTCGCCGCGACGCTCGCCCGGCCGCCCTATCTGCCGCGCCTCTGGCCGTACGTCCGCTGGTTCGTCTTCTTCCACCTGGTCTGCCTGGGGTGGGCGCTGTTCCGGGCCGAGTCCCTGAGCGACTGCGTCGTCGTTCTCACGAGCCTCCTCGACGTCGGCGGTTGGGACCTCGTCGAGTGGTTCGACCACGTTCACCTCTCCGGCGAGGGTCGCTACCTGGCCATCTGCTTCGCCGTCATCGTCGGTGTTCTGGCGCTGCAGAATCGCCTGCGGGCCTCTCCGGACGTGCTCGTCGCGCGGCTGTGGCGACTGCCCCCGCCCGTGCGGATCGTGATCGTGCTCACGGTCCTGGGGGCGACCATCCTCTTCTCCCCCGAGAAACCGCCGCCGTTCATCTACTTCCAGTTCTGAGGCCCCGGGGCCCATGACTGGCAACGCCGGCGCACTCTGGGGCATCTTCTCGGCCGCCGCGGCCCCTCGCCGCGGGCGGAGGTGCCATGGCCGTCGGTGACGTCGAAGGTTCGAAGTTCGCGAAACCCGCGCCCGCCGGTCGGCGCCGCGGCGAGGCCCTCCCCGTCGTCGGGGGGCGCCCGGGCGGCGGCCGCGCGCCGAAGGCCCCGTACCCTTTTCTGCCCACGACGCGGGCCGATCTCGACGCCCGCGGGTGGGACGCCGTGGACATCGTGATCATCAGCGGCGATGCGTATGTGGACCACCCGGCGTTCGGTCCGCCGCTCATCGCGCGCTTCCTCGAGGCCCGGGGGTTCCGGGTCGGCCTGATCGCGCAGCCCGACTGGCAGAGCGCCGCCGAGTTCGCCCGGCTCGGGCGCCCGCGCCTCTTCTACGGCGTCGCGGCGGGCAACATGGACTCGATGCTCAACCGGCTGACTGCGCAGAAGAAGAACCGCTCGGAGGACCAGTACTCCCCGGGGGGGCGCACCGGCTGCCGGCCGGACCGCGCGACCCTCGTCTACGCCAACCGCTGCAAGGAGGCGTTCCCCGACGTGCCGGTGGTCCTCGGCGGCATCGAGGCGTCCCTGCGGCGCATCGCGCACTACGACTACTGGTCCGACAAGGTCCGGCGTTCGATCCTGATGGACGCCAAGGCCGATCTGCTCGTCTTCGGCATGGGGGAGCGCCCCATCTGGGAGATCGCGCGGCGGTTGGCGGCCGGCGAGCCCGTGACGGCCCTGCACGACATTCGCGGCACCGGGTTCATCGTCAATCGCGACGAGGCGCGGCAGCTCGGCAGCGATCCGAGTCGCTACACCACCGACGGCAAGGTCATCGTCCTGCCGAGCTACGAGGACGTCAGCGCGGACACGCCCGCCGGCAAGGAGGCCTACGCCCGCATGGCGCGGGCGTTTCAGCACGAGACGAACCCGGGAAACGCCCGGCCGCTCCTGCAGTGGCACGGCGAACGCGCGGTCTACTTCAACCCGCCGGCCATCCCCCTCGAGGACGGCCCGGGCCGGGGCGAGCCCGACAGCGTCGGCATGGACGAGCTCTACGACCTGCCCTTCAACCGCATGCCGCACCCGAGCTACGACGCGCCCATCCCCGCGTTCGAGACGGTGAAACACTCCGTCGTGGTCATGCGAGGGTGCTTCGGCGGCTGTACGTTCTGTTCCATCACCGAGCACGAGGGCCGGATCATCCAGAATCGCTCGGCCGAGAGCGTCCGGCGCGAGGTGCGCGAGCTGCGCCGCATGGGGGACTTCCGGGGCACGATCACCGACCTCGGCGGCCCGACCGCCAACATGTACAAGATGAAGTGCCGCTCCGAGGACATCGAGCGCCGCTGCCGCAAGCTGTCGTGCGTGCACCCCGGGGTCTGCGAGAACCTCGTGACCGATCACGGGCCGGTCATCGACCTGATGAAGCAGGTCCGCGAGGCCGACGGGGTCAATCACGTCTTCATCGCGTCGGGCGTGCGGTACGACCTCGCGGAGCGCTCGCCCGAGTACGTCCGCGAGCTGGCGAAGCACCACGTCGGGGGGCACCTGAGCGTCGCCCCCGAGCACGTCTCCGACCGGGTGCTCGAAAAGATGAAGAAGCCCGGCATCGAGAGCTACGAGCGCTTCAAGGAGATGTTCGCCTGCGCCTCGCAGAGCGCCAAGAAGGAACAGTACGAGATCCCGTACTTCGTCAGCGGGCATCCGGGCTCGACGCTCGACGACATGATCGAGGCCGCGCTTTGGCTCAAGGCGCAGGGGTATCGTCCCCGGCAGGTGCAGGACTTCATCCCGACGCCGATGTCGATGGCCTCCGCGATGTACTACACGGGCATCGACCCCCTGACCATGACGCCGGTCTACACGGCGCGCGGGCTCCGGGAGAAGCGGCTGCAGAAGGCGCTCCTGCTCTACTGGGACAAGGAGCAGTGGCCGCTCGTGCGCGAGGCGCTGACGCTCGCGAAGCGGACGGATCTCATCGGATACGGACCGAAGTGTCTCGTGCCGCCGGACGAGGCGACGGCCCCGTCGACGGCGCCCGGGCCGCGCCAGCGGGGTCCCGCGCCGAGAAAATCCGGCCCCCCGCGGCCTCCGGCCGGGCCCCCCCCGGCGCGGCGTCAGCGCATCTCCACCGGGAAGCCGTAGGCGCGCCAGCCGGGGCCGGCGGCCTCATGTGCGACGCCGAGGGCGAGCCGGAGCGCCTCGCCCTCCGGCGCATCGGGACCGAGGGTGACGACGAGCAGCGCCGCGCCCGCGTCGTGCGGGAGATCCTCGCCCGTCCGGCCGGTGACGCGCACCGCGCCGCCCCCGTCGAGCCGGTAGGGCAGCTTCCAGGCCGTGACCTGCTCGGCGCGGACGATGAAGCCCCGCACGGCGCCGGGTCCGGTGCCATTCGGCACGGCCGTCCGGGGGCGCAACGCGAAGTCGAAGCGGGTGCCGCGTTCGAGCACGACGGGGCCCGAGGGGTTCGGCTCACCCGAACGGAGGGGACGGGCGCCGCCCTCGAGCACGAGCGGCTCGTAGGTCGGCAGGACCGGCGCCAGCGGCGGCGCGGGGCGCAACAGGAAAAACGCCGCCCCGGCGGCGAGGGCGAACGGGATGGCCCCGAGGCGCCAGGCCGGGCGACGCCAGCGTGTCCGCAACGGAACGACCTCGGCCCCGGGGGGGGCATCACCGGGCTCGGGCCGGACGGTCGGCGTCGCCGGCGGGGCCGTGCGGGGGGCATCACCGGGCTCGGGCCGGACGGTCGGCGTCGCCGGCGGGGCCGTGCGGAGCGCATCGAGCGCGGCGGCCGTCAGGCGGTCGAGGTCGGCGTCGGTCAGCGGGGGCACCTCGGGCTCGGCGTCGGCCTGCACCTGGTGCAGCTGTCCCGCCGCCCGCAACCAGGCCTCGCGTTCGCGCTCGGCGGCCGAGTCGGCGCTCTCGTTCGGGGGGGGCTCGGGGGAGCGGCGGGCGTTCATCGGGCGGTTCGCGCCTCCGGACTCTCATTCGCGGCGGGTACGGAGAACCTGTCGCCCGCGGCGCCGGATTCGGCGAGCAGCTCGTCGCGCAGGCGCTGCAAGAGCTTGCGGGCCCGGCTCCGCCAGACGTAGACGGCCTCGACCGTGATGCCGTGGCGCGCGGCGACGCTCTCGATGGGCAGGGCTTCCACGTAGATCGCCACGAAGAGGGAGAGGCCGCGCGGATTCAGCGCGGCGCGCAGACGGTCGAGCAGGGCGGCGAGGAACTCGCGGTCCTCGACGACGGGTCCCGGGCCGCGGTCGGGCGGCGTGAGCCGGTCGAGGTCCACGCCCTCCGTCGGATCTTCGCGCCAAGCCCCCCGGCGGCCGCTCCGGAGAATCGACGCGGCCGTGCGCTCGGCCACGAGCCCGCAGAATGTCGGCAGGCTCGCCCCTCGGCCGGGGTCCCACGAGCGCAGGACGCGGCCGTCGGCCTCGAAGAGCGCGAGCAGGACCTCTTGCGTCAGATCGAGGATCTCCGCGTCCCGCGCGGGTCCGCGCACGCGGCCCCGGCGGTCGAGGGCCGCGGCGACGCGCCGGGAGATGGCCGGCGTGATGCGCGCGACGAGCCGCCGGGCGGCGACCGGATCACCCCGCAGGGCCGCCTCGAGATCGGCGCGGTCGGCGGGGGTGGAGGCGTCGGTCGGCGGGGTCACAGGCGACGTTGTACGCGAGGTCCGCGGCGTCGCACTAGGAGCGTGTTCTGGTAACCCGGACCGAGCCCGGAATGTGGGTGTCGGCCGAGCCCAAGGCGCGAAACCGCGCCAATACTTGGAAGTATTGCAAGGTTGAGCAACGCCGGGATCGGCCGGCAGACACGAAACGGGCGACGGGAGTGGTTACCAAGACACGCTCCTAGCCCGCGCTCACGGGACGAAGACGCGGAAGGCCGCCACGTCGGCGGCGGGATGGGCTTCGGCGAGCGTGGCGGTCGCCGCGCCGAGCGGGCCTTCGACCGGGGCCGGGGGGGCCCAGCGGGCGTAGAGTTCGGTGAAGAGCGCTCGGGTCAGGGCATCCGGGACGCGGCGGGCGGCGGCCACCGCCGTGCGGCTCCCGGCGATGACGAAGGCCTGCGCGAGCCCGAGGCTCTCCAGGGGCGACTCGGTGCCGGCGCTCCCGCGGCCCGTCTCGCACCCGGAGAGCACCGCGACGGCGGGCGGGTGGGGCAGCGCGAGGATGTCTCCGGTCGTCAGGCGGCCGCCGTCGGCGAGCAACAGCGCGCTCTCCCAGCCCTCTCGACCGGCGAAGAGGCCGTGTCCGGCGAAGTGAAAGAGGTCGGCCGCGTCCAGGGCCGCGGCGACGGCGTCGCGCGTGGCCTCTCGGTCGACGAGCAACTGCACCCCGCGCTCGCTCCGGCGCCCGAGGGCCATCGCGACCGCGCGGCCTTCCTCGGCGCTGCCGGCGAGGTTGCCCTGGGGATCGGCGACCACCAGCGCGCGGACCGCCGCCGCGTTCGACACGGGCGGGGCGGGGTCGGCCGGCACGGGCAGATCGAGCCCGTAGACCACGGCGCGCTGCGCAGCGAGTGGTCGACCGTCGACGGCCGCTGCGTGCAGGTCGAGGTCGCGCAACGCACCATACGGCAGCAGGCGGACGGGAACCGACGGGGTTTCGCGGAGCAGCGACTCGAACGGGGCGAAGGCCCAGGCACGGGCCGCCTCGGGCTCCGCGGGGACGGTTCCTTCGAGGCGCGCGTGCCGGATGCCCGGGCCACCCGATGGCTCGGCGGGAGGGCCGGGAAGCGCAGCGAAGGCGTGCCAGCCCGTCGTGCCCGGGAACCAGGCCAGCGTGACGCCGTCGCGCGGCAGGGGCGGAAGCGGCGCGTCGTCGGCGGGGCCACCCAGGAGGTCGAACAGGGCGCCCCGGGCGACGCGATGGGATCGGAGCAGACCCTCGCGCCGGCGCGTGGCGGCCGCGAGGGCCGCGTCCGTGCGTTTCCAGTCGTCGGCCCGGTCGGCGTCCAGCGCGGCCCGGGTCCGGGCGACCGCCTCCCACGCGGACGCCCACGCCGCGCGTCGCGCGGGCGGCAGGGTCTCGGCGCGTCCCGCCCCGGTCAGGGCCACGATGCCGCGCCGGCGCGCCCGCCGGGCCGCCGCCAGCGCCTCGTCGAGCCGACCACGCCGCACGAGCACGTCGACGAGCCGGCGGGCGCTCTCCTCCCGGTCCCCCAGAAAGCGCAGGCGCCCCTCGTCCACGGGGATGCCGCGGCTCTCCTCGGCGGGCAGGCGCTCCGCGGCCTGCAGCGCGACCTGCGCGGCATCGAGCCGGCCCGAGAGTTCGGCGAGCCGGGCCCGCCCGAGCTGCGCCCGCCACGCCATCTCCGGCAGCGAGGCAGCCGCCGCCAGCGCGGCGAGGCGGTCGAGGGCGGCCTTGGCCGGACCGCGACGGCCCTCATCGAGCGCCAGGCGGGCTTCGAGATCGAGGCGCCAGACCTCCAGATCCGGCGCCGCGGTGAGCGGCCCCGCCGGCAGACTGTCCAGGGCACGGCGGGCGGCCGCGTCATCGCCCCGGGTCAGGGCGAGCAGGGCCTCGTTGAGGGCGAGGTTGGGGAGGAAACCCGGCCAGTCGTCGCACCCGCGCGACCACGCCAGGCGCGCCTCGGCGAAGTCGCGGGCGGCGCGTTCGGCCGCGGTGTATAGATCGTTCGGACCGGCCGGACCGGCCGGGCCGGCCCCGTCCGAGCGCCGCAGGACGCGCTGCAGGTGCGCCCAGCCCCGGTTGGTGTGCAGGTACGGCCACTCGCAGAGCGCATCCGGTGGCAGGCGGTGCGCGAGGCCGTCGAACGCCGCGATGGCGTCGTCCAGGCGCCCGATGCGTAGCCACGTCACCGCCGTCTCCTGCGCCACGTCGCGCGACAGGCTGCCGCCGAATCGATCCGCCAGCATGGCCGCGTCGGCCAGGCCCGCGAGCGCGCCGCGCACGTCGCCCCGCTCCCGGGCCGCGAGCGCGAGGTGGTAGCGGCGGTGCGCCTCGCCCTCCGGGTACCACGTCTCCGGCCGCGCGGGGTCCGCGAGCGGCGGCAGCCCCTCCAGCAGGGCCACTTGCGCGTCGATCCGCCGGGCCTGGAAGTGGATGAATCCGGCGACCACGCTCGCCGTCACGGCGTCCGAGAGCGCCCCGGCGGTCTCGGCGGCCAGGCGCGCCTCGTCGAGACGGATCAGGGCCTCGTCGGGTCGCCCCGCGCGCCGCGCCTCCTTGCCCGCCTGCACCGCCCGGGCGGCGTGTGCGGCGCCCGGGCCGCCGGCGTCCGACGGACCGAGCGTCACCCGGCCGACGCGAACGCTCGTCGACGGACCCCGCACGGTCACGGGCAGGGCGGTCATGTCGGGCGGTACCCGGACCTCGGCGCGCAGTCCGCCCGCCACCACAACCGGCGGGGCGACCAGGCCAGGCACGGCCAGCGTCGCGTCCGGGGGCGCCTCGACCCAGAGGACGAGCGGCCCGTCCGAAGGCGGCACGCACACGGGGCCGCGGAGCACGGTGCGGCAGCCACCGACGCTCACGGGGAGCGGGGCGCCGGGCAACTCGAAGTCGCCCGTCTCTCCGGCCGCCCCGTCGTCGGCTCGGGCCGGCTCGGGCAGGGCGTCCGGTCGGCAGGCGGCGAGGCCCAGGATCACGGCCGCCGCGCGGGGGCCCCGACGCCTCACGGCGGGGACGTGAAGATCTCGGAGGCGCTCGTGATCGTCGCCGTGCCGCTCGTGCCGATCAGGCTCAGGTAGGCGGACTTGGGATACGTGTATCCCTTGGGCGGCGCCAGGGCGGACTTGAACGAAAGAAACGTCAGCAGCGCAGCAGAAGCCGGGTAGGCGAGCGTTCGCGGCGCCAGCAGGGCGTTGGCCGGGTTCGTCCAGGTGACGACGATCTGTCCGCTCGTGAACGCAGTGGCGGGTGAGGTCGTCTCGAGCTTGCCCTGCAGGACCCAGCTGTTCGTCGAGACCGAGCCCAGGATGGCGCACAGGCCGCATCGCACGCCGTTCGGCTGCGGGAACACGCCCGGCACGTTCGTCTCGCTCAGCGCCGTGGCCTCGCCGGCTAGCGGGACGCGGGCCGGCGCGGCGGCGGCCGGCTGTCCGGAGAGCTCGGGGAACGCCTCCTGCAGGACCTCCGCCATGTCCGGCACGAGTGGGACGCCGGCGGCACGCGCCCGGTCCGTGAGCGCGGTGAGGGCGGCCTCGTCCGGACACTCGAGCGCGTCCGGGTGCGTACAGGCGGCGCGCAGGGCGTTGCCGAAGACGACCCGGCGCTGCGTGAAGGCCCCGGCGTTGGCGAGGCCGAACTCCGCCGGGCGACCGAGATCCGCGCCGCTCTCGTACAGCAACTGCATGACCTCGTCGGCGCGCAACGCCGGGCGGTGGGCCCAGACGACGGCCGCCAGCCCGGAAACGACCGCGGCGCTGACGGACGTGCCTGAGACGACGTCGGCGGAGATCAGCTCGTCGACGTCGTTGGCCTCACCCACATGCGTCACCGAGACGACTGCGGCGGGGGTGACGAGACGGGGCGTCGACAGGGGCCGCGAGACGGCCAGTGCCTCGTCGGCTCCGTCGACGCCGCCCACGGCATAGACGAGCGGCGCATAGACGCCCGCGGGCGGCGCGTCGGCAGGCACCCGGCAGGTCAGCGGCTGCGCCTCCCACGCCGCGGGGAACATCGCGCCGCTGTCGGCGCGGCGGCCCCGGTTGCCGGCGGCGGCCACGACGAGGGCGCCCTTGCAGCGGGCGTCGCGGATGGCGGCCCACACGGCCCGGGCGGGCATGCGCAGCGTCGAAATCGTCCGGCCGCTGTACGCTTTGTCCCAGCCGAGGCTCAGGTTGATGATCAGCCGGCGTTCCGGCGCTTCGGACTGCCAGTCCCGGACGGCGCGGTGAATCGCGGTCGCCAGATCGGCCTGCCGACCGAAGAAGCCCCCCGTGTCCTTCGGGTAGGGCGTGCCGAACGGGGCCGGAATGGCCGGGGGCGCCTCCTCGGTCGGGGTCAGCAGCGGCAGCGCGAGGTACGGCACGACCTCGGCCGCGCAGGTCTCGAGGGCCGCGGCGTCCAGGTCGCGGATGCGGTCGCGGCCACAGACCAGATGGTTGATGATCGACCCGACGACGGCCGAATGACCGGAACGACTCGCCACGAACGCGCTCGGCGTCTCCGTCATGGACGTGCCGAGCGCGAGGCCGCGATCCACCGAGTCCGGCATGGCCACCCGCACCCGGGCGAGGCTGCGGTCGACGGCCGTGAAGACGCCCGGCCACTCCGGGCCGAATCCGAGCTGGTCGAAGAAGGCGTCCTCGAGCGGGTACCGCGCGCCCGGCGACGGCTCGAAGAGGGCAAAGGCGGCGGCGACGTCCTGCTCGAGGCGCAGGGTCGAAACGTCCGGCAGCAGGGCGATGTTCGGGGCCTCCGCCGGATCGCGACCCTGCCAGGCATACGCGCACATGCGCTCGAGGTCGTCGTCGCCCGAGCCCGCGTAGGGCCGCTCGACCCGCCAGGCGCCCCGCGCGTCGGGGTCCTCCGCGGGGGCCGGGCACTCGGCCGGGCCGGACAGGATCAGGCCCATCCAGCGGTCCGGCGTGACGACGGCCTGCAGCGCGGCGCCGAGCTGCGCGGGGTCCTCGCGTCCGCCCGCCCGGGCGGTGGCCGAGAGGCCGGTCGGCGGGCCACAGAAGCAGAGACCCGCAGCCGCTGCGCACGCGCGGTCGCAGCGAAGCGCCGAGCCCTCGTCGTCGAGCGCGGCGGGCAGCGCAGCGGGCAGCGCAGCGGGCACGGGGGCCGCCGCGCGGGGCGTATCACAGCCGGCGAGGCCGACGAGGGAGAGCGTGAGGGCGAGGGTGGCCTCGACCGCAAGATCACGAGTGCGCATGCGACTTTCCTTCGGGTTTCCGTCTCGGGACGCGAGCTGCGGGCCCGGCCTGCGACCGAACCCCCGAGACCCCTTCGCCGGCACCGCGAGAAACCTGACTGCAATTCGACCGTGGGGGTATGCTATCAGGGACCTCGCACGCATGGGAATCGACGCGTTCACCCTCTACAGCGGCGGCGCCGCGGGCGCCGAGTCGGCGTTCGGCCAATACGCCGAGCAGCACGGCCTCGCCGAGGTGAACTTCACGTTCGACGGGCACGCGGTGGTCCGCCATCGGGGGCTCCACACGCTCTCGCCCGAAGAGCTGGCGCAGGGGGACGCGGCCCTCGTGGCCATCGCGCGCCACATCCACCGCCAGCTCCCCGGGGACGAGGGCTCGAGGCGACTTCTCCTCAGCATCTGGCACCAGGTCCACCACGGCGAGGCCGTCTTCGTCGTCGGGCGCATCCAGGGGGACGGCACCGTCACCGGAGGCACCGGCTGGGGCGCCGAGTACGCCAAGCAGTGCAACAAGCCGCTCTTCGTCTTCGACCAGGCGCGGGACGCCTGGTATCGCTGGCGCAACCGCGACTGGGAGCCCGAGGCGGCGCCGTCGGTCGTCTCCAACCGGTTCACCGGCACGGGGACGCGGTTCCTCGAGCCGAACGGCCACGCGGCGATCGCCGGGCTCTTTGCCCGGTCGTTCCGGGGGCGAGGCGGCGACGGACTCTGACCCGAGGCGAGAAGACGCCGCCGCGATTGACTCGACCGGCGGCCTTGCGTCAAGGATCGAGGCCATGAACGCCCGCGCCGCCGCCGTCCAACGACGTCTCCCTCGCCCCCGCGACCTCGCCGCCGCCTTCGCCCTCGTCGCCGCCGGGTGCGGGCAGCTCATCGGGGAGCCGTCTCCGTTCGTCGCCGGGGAGGGCGACGCCACGTCGTCGCCCGGAGACGCCGCCGGGGACGGCGGAGCGGGCGGAGGTCGGGCGGAGGACCAGTTCGTCCCCCGGGACGTCTACGTGCCGACGGACGCCCGACGCCCCCCGCGCCCGGACGCGGAGGCCCCGCCGACGACGCCTCCCGACGCCGCAATGGCGACGCCGGATGCGCGCCCGCCGGTCCCCGATGCGCGCCCGCCCGCGCCCGACCGGGGGGTCGCGCCCCCCACCCCGGACCAGGGGCAGGGACCGTTGCCGGACGCCCTGCGCCCACCGGCCCCCGACGCCGGGCCCGGGGCGGACGCCCGGGGGCCCGATCCCGATGCGTCGATTCCGGGGCCGGCGCCCGACGCGGCGCCGCCGAGCCCAGACGCAGCGGCGCCGCTTCCCGACGCGGCGCCGCACGCGCCCGATGCCTGCGTGGCGCTCACCGAGGTGTGCAACGGATTCGACGACGACTGCGATGGCGCCGTCGACGAGACCGATCCCGACGATTGCCTGCCCTGCGGCGTCGCGGGGGCCGTCGGCCTCTGCGCCCGCGGACGCTTCACCTGCCTCGAGGGGGCACTCGTCTGCGTGCCCGATCTGCCGCTCGAGGGCACCGGGGGCGCCTGCAACGCCCTCGACGACGACTGCGACGGCGAGGTCGACGAGGCGGGGGATCGCGCGCCCGCCGCCGATCCGGCCGATCGCCTGGCCCTGGCCCATTGCGGGGCGCCCGTCGATGGCCCGCCCACCCACGGGCTCTGCCCCGACGGTACCGTCGGCTGCGCCGCCGGGCACGTCTGCGTCGAGCCGGCCTGCCGGGCGGCATGCGACGCCGATGAGGCCGTCGGGCGAGCCGCCTGCGAGAGCATCTGCCCGGCCGGTGAGCCCCTGCGCGGCGCTTGCCTCCTCGAGTGCGATCTGCAGCAGACCGACGCGGCGGGCGCCTGTCGCGCGGCCTGTGGTGGCATCGACCTCGGCGGGGCGACCCGTTGGACCTGCGCCGAGGGCGACGGGCCGGTCTGCACCGCGACGGCCTGCCCGGACGGCACGCGTCCGCGGGGCGATCGCTGTGAACCACGCGTCGAGATCTGCAACAACGGGCTCGACGACGACCTCGACGGGCTCGTCGACGGCGTGCTCGTCGGCCCCGATCCGTGCGCGGTCGGCTTCGACCTGCGCGGCAACCCGCAGCCGATGGGTCGGTGTGCGACCTCCGTCCCCGGGACGCCCTGCGAGGACGCGGACCGCCTCGCGCAGTACACGAGCAGCGTCGACGAGTACGGCAGCATCGACGGCGAGACGCCGCGCATGGTTGATCTCACCTACCGGTACGCCCTCGATCGCGAGGAGGTCTCCATTCGGGCCTACGCCGAGTGCGTCGCCTCCGGCTGCTGCCTGGCGCCCGTCAGTCCCGCCTACCGCCGGGCCATGGCGCTCTTGGCCCAGGGCGCGTCGACGGAGCGTCCGGAGGCCCCCGACCGATGCGCCGACAGCCCCGATCCGCTCGTGCCCGCGGAGGACGCCGTGCTCCCCGATCTCCCGGTGACCGGGCTCTCGTGGTGCATGGCGCGCGACTACTGCAACTGGGTCGGCAAGCGGCTCCCCACGGAGTTCGAGTGGGAGCATGCCGCGGCCGGGCCCTCGGACCAGGGACCTCAGGCCGGGCAGCGCCGCCTCTTCCCTTGGGGCGACGAGCCCCCGCCGGACTGCGTCGAGTCGCAATGCTGCCGCGCGCCGGACTACGCGGGCGCGCTCCCCGCCGCCTGCAACGACGGGTACGTCGATTCGACCTCGGAGCTGCGGATCTGCCCCGAGGACACCCCGGCGGGCGGGACGCGCGCGGCCTGCCTCGGCACCTACAACAAGCAGGAGATCACCTGTCAGGGCAACGTGCACGGGCCGGCGCCGGCCTACGCCAACCAGGACGGGGCGACGCCCGAGGGCCTGCTCAACATGGCCGGCAACGTGACGGAGTGGGTGTATGACTGGGACTCCGAGGGGCTCTGGGACCTCTCGACCACCGATCCCGTCGGCGCGGGCTGCGACAGCACGGACTTCGGCCCGAAGCGGTCGGTCCGCGGGCGCGACTTCACCTCCCTCGCCCGCCAGATGCGGTCGATCGACCGCTTCTCGATGTGGGAATCGAGCCGCGCGCCGAACATCGGCTTCCGCTGTGGCCGGACGCTGACCGACGACAATGCGCTCTGCGACCCGCGCATGCCGCTCGCGAACCGGGACCGCTGCCTGCCGGGGGCCGACGCCCGCACGGGGGATCCCGGGCGCGACGACCTGCCCGCCTGTCCGGGGCCGGACTTCGACGGGCAGGATCCCGTCGACCTCTCCCGCTGCGGCGGGGCGCCGCGTTCGCACTCCGAGTTCTGTGACGACGGCATCGACGACTTCTGCCCGACCGACATCCCGACGGGCGACGCCGACGGGTGCGGCAGCTTCGTCCTCACCCGGCTCGCGCTGCCGACGGGCGTGGCCGGTGAGGCGGACTCCATCGGCCTGCTGAACTCGGTCTTCGAGACGTCCCTGGCACCGAACGGCGGCTCGACCTACCTCGTCCTCGGTGCGCCCGCCGGGTTCCAGCTCTCCGCCGGCAACTGGCCGTTCGGGTTCGGCAGCGCGGACGTCGACGCCGCCGGCCGCCTGGTGTGGTTGGGGCGCGAGGGGCTCCAGGGCTGCGACGCGCTGCCCTTCGGTCAGTTCCCGGTCCGTACGCTCGACCAACGCCGGGACCTCACGCCCGTCTGTCGGGCCGTCGTGCAGTCGGACATCTGGCTGCGCGAGGCGCCGGTCTCCCTGGCGTTCAGCGCGCTGGCCCTCGAGGCCCGCTACGAACCCGTGGACGACACCCTGCGGGGTACGCTGACCCTGGTCATGACCTACGGTGACACCCAGCGGCTGCGGATCGGGGCGTCCGGGGCCAGCGCCGCGGCGCTGGAGGAGATCCTCGCGCGCATCGGGGCCAACGCGTTCGCCCTCTGTGGCATGCCCATCGCCGCGAGCTGCCTCGCGCAGCCGCTCTTCATGCCCGGCTGCGGGGGACCCTTCCAGTGCGACACGCCGGAGACCTGCATGGGCTGGGGTCTCCCGTTCGACTTCGAGGCCGTCCGGGCGAGCCGCTCGGGCCTGCCGGCGCTCGCGGGCTGCGCCGCCGGCAACTGAACACTTGCGCGCCGGGGCCGCGCCGTAGCAGCCTGCGACCGTGCTCGTTTGTGCCCAATGCGCCAAAGTGTTCATGGAGGAGGGTCTCGACCGCTGCCCGGACGACGGCTCGCCCCTCTATGAGGTCGGTGAGGCGGCTCCGGACGCCGTCGTCCTCGCCCCCGGCGCGGTCGTCGCCGAGAAGTTCACGCTCGTCCATGAGCTACCGCGTCGCAGCGGCGCCGGGCGCACCTGGATTGCGCACCAGACGGCCCTCGACCGGCACGTCGAGCTGCGCATCCTGCCGAAGGAGTGCGTCCGCGGACCCGCCGACGAGGCGCGCTTCCAGCGCGAGGTCGGCATCTGGGCCAAGCTGAAGTCCGACCACGTCGCGCGCCTGTTCGACTCGGGATTCACGGCCGACGGCGCGCCGTACATGGCCGTGGAGCTCATGCAAGGCGGCCTCGCGAGCGACGCGCTGCGCGCCGAGGGGCCGCTCTCCTGGCCGCGCTGGCAGGCCGTGGCGCTGCAGTCCTTAGAGGGGCTCGTGGCGGCCCACGAGGCGGGCATCCTGCACCGCGACGTCACGCCCGACGCCCTCGTGCTCGGCGAGCGCCCCGACGGGGCCCTGCATGTCCGCCTGACGGGTTTCGGTCTCGCCAAGCTGCTCGCCGGCGGCGACGACGATCCGACGGCGATCACCGGCACGGGGCTCTTCATCGGCAACCCCGTCTACATGGCCCCCGAGTGGATGATGAAGGGCATCGTGGGCGTCCAGACGGACATCTTCGCGCTCGGCATCACGCTTTACGAACTCGCCTGCGGGGCGCGCCCGGTGCTCGTCACGAACAACAGCGAAGCCCTGGCCGCCTACGTCAAGGGCAAACCGACCCCTCCCAAAGACCATCGCAAGGACACCCCGCCCAAAGTCGCCCGCTGGCTGGAGAAGATCATCCAGTTCGATCCGGAGAAGCGCTTCAAGACGGCCAAAGAGGCGCTCGACGCCCTGCACCTGGCCTGCGCGCCCGACGTCGGGCCGGTGCTTCTGCCCGAAACGACGCCGCCGCCCGTCCGCCCGGTGCATGCGCCGCTGCCGGAGAACTGGGTCGTCTGGGCCGTGCTCGCCACCGGGGTCATCACGATGGCCATCCTGGTCGTCGCGCTCGTCACGGACTGACGCGCGCGGGGCGATTTCAGTCGAGGCCGTCGGACTCCGCGGGGTCGCTCGGGACGTTGGCCGGGGCGGGGGCGTCGTCGTCGACGGGCGTGCTCGGCGCGGCCGGACCGGCGGGCTCCGGCCACAGCACCCAGGTCAACCCGCCCGCCAGCAGGAGCCCGCCGCCGATGAGGAAGATGTTGGTGGCGAGCACCGCGTCGTCGTAGTCGGCGACGTGTCGTTTGTAGGCCGCGAGGTCGACCGGATCCTCCGGATCGCCCGTCCGCTTGATGGTGTCCGCTTTGTCGTGTGCGTCGATGGCCTCGAGCCCGAAGAGTGCCCCGGCGCCCAACGAGAGGCCGGAGAGCCCGACGGCGACCCAGCCGGGCCAGTCGGGCAGGGGCTCGCGCACGACCGGCGGGCCGCCGATGGGCACCAGCGTCACCATGCGCTCGAGCAACTTGCCGTCCTCGACGGTGATCGTGCTGACCTCCGGCGCGTACCCCACCGCGCGCACTTCGAGGACGTAGCTGCGCGCGTCCACCTGGAAGCTGCGCAACGGGGTCGGACCGACCTCGTCGCCGTCGAGGAAGACGAACGCCCCCGTCGGGATGCTCGTCACGGACAGGAGCCCGCCGATGTTGGCCGTCAGGAGCGTGAGCTCGACGGGATAGACGTCGCCGCGCTCGGCGTTGATGGCGCGACTGCTCGTTTTGTAGCCCTCGAGCTCGACGTCGATCTGGCGTCGCCCGGGGTCGACCTCACCGGTCCACGGCGTGTTGCCGACGATGGCGCCATCGACCCGGACGATGGCCCCGGGGGGCCGCGTCTCGACCTGCAGGACGGGGCGCTTGAGCTGCTGTTGCACGCGCTCGACGCACTGCTGGGCCGCCTGCCGCGTCGCTTCGGGCACGCCCGGCGCGTTCAGCGCGATCTTGCAGTGGATCATGGCCTGATCGAACTGCCCGAGGGCCTCGTAGGTTCGCCCGATGTTGACGTCGAGGTTCGGGTGCGGGACGAGCGCGTTGGCCTCTTTGAAGGCCGCGAGGGCTTCGTCCCAGCTCTTGGCGCGAAACGCCTCGGCACCCGCGGCGCTCATCTGACGCGCCCGTTCGATTTCGTGGGGCGTGGCGGCGAAGAGGGGATTCGACACCGCGAGCGTGACGACGAGGAATGCGGAGATGGGCCGGTTCACGGGGGCAAATGTGCATGCCCGGGGCGGACCCCGCAAGCCTCTCGCGTCCGGTTCAGGGCACGAGCTCGAACATCGACTCGAGGCGGGCGTGCCCGCGCGTGTCGTTCGTGGGCGTCACGGTGACGCGCCCGTCGGCGAATCCGTCGCGTCGCAGCACGTACGTGAGGGCCCGTTGCCCTTGCGGGCGCTTGATCGTCAGGGGCGTGCGGCCGATCGGACGCCCGTTTTCGATCACCTGGGCGCCGGCCGGATCGCTCGTGATCGTGACCGCGACGAGCCGCACGGGGGTGGCGACCTGGGTCGGTGCGGCAGAAGGCGGGGCCGTCTCCGGCACGGCGGCCGTCGGCGGTGGCGGAGCCGTCTCCGGCGGGGCGGCCGTGGGCGGTGGCGTGGCGGTCGGTGCGGCCGTGGCGGCGGTCGTGGCCGGGGCCGCCGTGGCCGGGGCGGCCGTGGCCGCGACGGACGCCGAATCGGAGGGCGAACGCCCCGAGCGCGTCACGAGGAACAGAACGAGCCCCACGAGCAGGGCGGCGCCACCGCCGATCAGCGCGGGCCGGCGCCAGGGGGGCAGGGCCCCCGGAGCTTCACCGGGCGCCCGGCCATCGAGGGCCGCGACGACGGCCTCCGCGTCCGGGAATCGCGCGTCGCGGTCTTTGGAGAGCAGGCGTTCGACCGTCGCGGCGAGGGCACGCGGCACTTGGGGCGCGCGCTTGCGCAGGGGCTCGGGCGCCTCGTGGGCCTGCTTGTACAGGATGGCCATCGGCGTCGGGCCGTCGAAGGGCGGATCGCCGGTCAGCATCTCGTAGGCGATGACGCCCAGGGAGTAGAGGTCCGCCCGCGCGTCGACGTTGTGGTCGTTGAGCATCTCGGGCGCCATGTACTTGGGCGTGCCGAGGGCGGTCGAGGTCGTCTGCGTGTGCTCGCCGACGGCCTTGACGATGCCGAGATCCATGACGGTGATGCGGTCGTCCGGCCCCACGATGAGGTTGCCGGGCTTCAGATCGCGGTGCACGAGGCCGCCGCCGTGGAGGGCGGAGAGCGCACCGCAGACGTCCTTCAGGTACTTCCGCGTCCGGTCCGGGTCCAGGGGGGCCTCTTGCTTCAGCACGCGCTGGAGCGTCCGGCCCTCCACGAACTTCATGACCATGTAGTAGACGCCCTCTTCGCGGCCGACCGCGTAGACGGGCACGACGCCCGGATGCTCGACGCGGGCCAGGGAGCGCGCCTCGCGCAGGAATCGGCTCAGCACGGTGGCGTCGGCGTCCTGGGCGCGCAGGGCCTTGATGGCGACGGGCCGACTCAGGGTCAGGTCGGTGCCGCGGTACACCACCCCCATGCCACCGCGCCCGGCCTCGACGTCGATCCGGTAGCGGTTCTCGAGGACCGTGCCCTTCTTGAACGGCGAGGGCGCCCCGTCTCCCTCGACGAGGTGGCCGCACTGAGGACAGGCGGGGGCGTCCGTGTCGATCTCGGCGGCGCAGGTCGGGCAGGAGCGGATGGCGGTTTCCCTGTGACGAAAACGCGATGACGCCGCATGATAGCACCACTTCGGATGGCGACCTCCAATTCACTCAGCGCCCATGCCTGTCCCCGCTGCGGCGCCACCGTCGCCGGGGACGCCACGCACTGCGGCACCTGCGGACAGCACCAGCCGGCCCCGGACGAGGCGCCGGAGGCCTGGCTCGGCCGGGTCATCGACCGAAAGTACGAGCTCGTCTCGGTGCTCGGCGTCGGCGGCATGGGCATGGTCTTCAAGGCCCGACGGGTCCTGGTCGGCGACGAGGTCGCGCTGAAGGTCCTCTTCCCGCGTTTCCTCGACAGCCCGCTCCAGCGCCGTCTCTTCCAGGACGAGGCCCGTGCCGCGGCGCGCCTGAACCACCCCAACGTCGTCACGGTCTTCGACGCGTCCATCGCCGCCAGCACCGACGTCGCGTACATCGCGATGGAGTTGCTCGCGGGGCATACGCTCAAGGCGTTGCTCAAGGCGCGGGCGCCCATGCCGCCGGCCGACGTGCTCCCGATCATGATCCAGATCTGCGACGGTCTGGCGGCGGCGCACGCCATGCAGGTGATCCACCGCGACCTGAAGCCCGACAACGTGTTCCTCGAGGCGCTGCCCAACGGGTCGTCCCGGGTCAAACTCGTCGACTTCGGGATCGCCGCCATGCTCGACGCCGACCCCCGGGACGAACAGCGGCGGCTACTCGGGACGCTGCGCTACATGGCGCCGGAGCAGGCCCGCAACGAACCGGCGGACGCCCGTGCCGATCTGTATGCCCTCGGCGTGGTGCTCTACGAGAGCCTCACCCGCAAGCGAGCGACGGGCAAGACGATCACCGCGGTCATCAACGATCCGGTCGTGCCGCCGAACACCTACCTCGACGAGACCCGCAGACTGGCGCCCCCGCTGGAGGCGTTGCTGATGGCGTTGCTCGCCAAGTCGCCGGCGGACCGCCCGGCCTCGGCCCTCGAGGTCCGGGCGACCCTGCAGTCGCTGCAAGCGGCGCTGGCAGACGCGGAGGCGCCCGCACAAGGGGCCGCGCCCGCGGAGCCCGCTGCCGCGGAGGGGACACCCGCGGTTCCCCTCGCGCCGTCGTCGCCGCAGACGGCCACCGCCGGGTCGCCCCCGCGCCGCATCTTCATCGCCGGGCTGGTCCTCGCGGTGCTGATCGGGGCCCTGGCCGCGCTCCTCTTCGGCCGGTAAGGCGGTGAGCGTGCTCCCGGCGATCCGTGCTGCGCCGGGCGACGTCGTGGTCGTCCTGTGCCATCCGGCGGATCCCCGCAACGTCGGCGCGGCCATCCGGGCGGTGGCGAACTTCGAACTCGGGGGCCTGCGCCTGGTGGCGGAGGATCACGCCGTTTTCCCCCACGAGGCGCTCCATGCGTTCTCGGCGACCGCCCTCGACCACGTCCGGCTGAGCCGGCACGCGACCCTCGCCCTCGCGCTGGCCGACGTGGCGTTCGCCGTGGGGACGAGCCGCCGCCACCACGGCGAGGACGCCCCGCTCCACTGGCCCGCGGCCGGACTCGCCTTGCGCCTCGCCGGGCGGGGGCGGGTGGCGCTCGTCTTCGGACACGAACGAAACGGCCTCTCGCGGGACGAACTCGATGCCTGCGACGCCGTGGTCTCGATCCCCACCGGCGAGGCTTTCGCGTCCCTGAATCTCGGGCATGCCGTCGCCTGCCTCGGCTACGAGCTGACGCGGCCCGACACGTCCACCTGGGTCCGCCCGCGACCCCGGACGGCGACCTCGGCGACGACGGCTGCGCGGGTGGCCCTCTTTCGCGAGCTCGAGGCGACGTGTGAGCGCCTGGGGTACCCTCCGGGCCGCAGCGGGAAGGCGTTTGCGCGTCGGCTCCGGCGCCTGCTCACCCGAGCCGAGGCGAGCCCGGCCGAGCTGGCGCTCGTGGCGGGCCTCGTGCGAGAGCTCGAGCGACGGGGCGGCCGGGAGCCCTGACGCGGCCCCCCGGCGGGGCGTTGGGTCAGCGCGCCTCGAACCGGACGTGGTCGATGTACCAGCCCGGCGGCGAGAGCGCCTGCGATTCGAAGGGGTCCGTCGTTTCTGCGCTGACGCCCGTGGCGAACGCGAACCGGAGCCGGAACCGGCCGGCGGCGTCGGCGCCGAGGGCCATTCGGGCGGTCTCCCACCCGCCGCTTTCGCCGACGAAGCCCGGGGCCCCGTCGACGTGGAAACTGAACGGATCGATGCACTCGTACCCGAAACCGAGGCTCGGCTGCGGGTGAATGACCCCGGGATAGTCCCCCGGCGCGGCGATCTCCCAGGTGCGGTCGTCCGTCGACAGCTCGACCGTTCCGCCGTCGAAGTACTCCTCGAACAGATCCGCACCGAGCCAGAAGGCGTACCAGTGCTCGAAAACGAGCACGATGCGGCGCCCGGCGCAGGCGCCGAGGTCGATCGGGGGGGACACCAGCGCGGCTCGCTGACACTGCGTCAGGTTGTCGTCGAGGTCCGTCGCCCAGCAGCGCTGCCCTTCCGCGCACGCCCCGGGGCCGCTGGACGCTCGACCGTGCTCCCACGGATCGAGGGGCCAGCCGGGGGCATCGACGCCGTCGGAGATCTCGTGGGTGAACCCGTCCGGACCGGCCTCGAACGTGAACGTCGCGGCCTGGAGCGCGGCTTCGCAGTCGTCGTCGGGGGGCGGCGGCACGGCCGCGTCCGGGCGAGGCGGCGGGGCCTCGGCGTCCGGTCGGGGGGGGCGCTCGGCATCCGGGCGCGGCTCGTCGGCATCGGGGGACTGCCCGTCGGGGGTGGCCCCGGCGTCCGATGGAGGGGGCAGCGTGCCGTCGATGAAGCGCAGCGCGTCGGTGTCGGCGGGGGGGGGCTCGGCGTCGTCCGTCGGGCTCGGCGGCGGGCGGGGCACGTCCTCGAGCTCGATGACGTTGCGATCGCGGGTGTTGACGTAGGGCGCGGCGTCGACCGGAGCCGCACCCCCACCCGTCCCGTCGTCACAGGCGGCGGCGACGAACCCGGCGGCGACGGCGCAAAGCACGCGTCGACGACGCGGGGTGCCGGCGTCGATGCGGCGCGGGATCGTGGGCGGGCATTTCCTCATGGGCGAGCAGCGTAGGCGGGCCGGGGGGGCGCTGCCAAGGGCGCGTTTGCATCGCGGGCGCCGACGGCATAGGGTGCGGCGGCGAGCGCGTACGCGTACGCGCTCGCGCTCCCGCTCGACGTTTTCGTTTCGCACTTCGCATTTCGCACTCTCCGGATCCTGGAGGCCACGATGCCCCGTCCCGCTTCGCCGCCCGTCGTTGCTCCGTTCACGCGCCCCTTCTGGGCAGGTCTCGTCGTCGCGTTGACGGCCGCCTGCACGGCCCCGTCCGGCGGCGGCGGTGGTGGCGAGGGCAAAGACGACGCCGGCAGCGGCGAGGGGCAGGACGCCGCCGGAGAAACGTTCGATGCCGCGGGCGAGCGCCTCGACGGCAGCCTGCCGGACATGCGCGTGCCCGCCCCCGACATGGCCATCCCGGTCCCCGACGTCGGTCCGGTCGAGCCGGACGCCGCCCCGCTCCCCCCGGACGCCGCGCCCGAGGCCTGCAAGCCCGATGAGGTCCGCCCGTGTCCCGAGTGCCCCCAGGGCCGTCAGGCCTGCGTCGAGGGGCAGTGGGGCGCGTGCGAGGGGAGCGTCGAGCTTTGCAACGGTCTCGACGACGACTGCGACGGCGAGACCGACGAGGGCTTTGCGGCGCTCGGGCAGCCGTGCCTGCAGGGGATTGGCGCCTGCGAGGCGGAAGGTGTCGTGGTCTGCGGCCCGGACGGTCGCACCGTGTTGTGTGGCGCGAGCGCCGGCGCCCCGAGCGCCGAGATCTGCGACGGGCTCGACAACGACTGTGACGGCCGGGTGGACATCGACGCCGATGGGAACCCGCTCGGCGAGGCCTGTTACACGGGGCCGGAAGGCACCCTCGGCGTCGGCGTCTGCCGCGCCGGCGCCGCAATCTGCGACGGAGACGGGCTGCCGGGCGCCTGCGACCGAGAGATTCTCCCGACCGAGGAGATCTGCGACGGCCTCGACAACGACTGTGACGGGCTCATCGACGAGGCGGCGGACGGCGGCGCGCTCGTCACGGCCTGCTTCGACGGACCGGCGGGCGCCGAGGACGTCGGGCCCTGCCGGATCGGCACCCGGCGCTGCGAAGCGGGCATCGTCGGGCCCTGCGAGGGTCAGGTCCTGCCGGTCGCCGAAATCTGCGACAGCATCGACAACGACTGCAACGGCGTCATCGACGACGCACTCGTCGACCCCGAGAACCCCGACCTCCCGCTGAGCTGCGCCTGCGAGCCCGGCGAGGTCCGGCCCTGCTACGCGGGCGCCCTCGGCACCGAAGGCGTCGGGCCCTGCCGCGCGGGCCGGCAGACCTGCCTCCCGGACGGGTCGAGCTATGGCGTCTGCGACGGACAGATTCTGCCCGACGTCGAAATCTGCGACGGGGCCGACAACGACTGTGATGGCGTCGCGGACGACGACATCGCCGGCACGGGCTCGGCGTGCAGCCTCGGCATCGGCGAGTGTGCGGCCGCGGGTCGCGTCGTCTGTGATCCGATGGCCTTCGAACTGGTGTGCGACGCGGCGCCGCGCGCGCCGGAGGCCGAGATCTGCGATGGTCTCGACAACGACTGCAACGGTCAGGCCGACGAGGGCTTTCCGCTCGGAGACGCCTGTGCGCTCGGCCTCGGCCAGTGTGCGTCCCAGGGACGCCTCGCATGTGACGCCGAGGGCGGCGTCTCGTGCGACGCGGTCGTCGCCGGGCCGAACGACGAGGTCTGTGACGGCCTCGACAATGACTGCGACGGCCTCGTCGACAACGGCTTCGCGCTCGGTGAGGCGTGTCGGGTGGGGCAGGGCGCGTGTGGGGCCGACGGCGTCCTCGTGTGCGGGCCGGACGGCGCCGCTGCGTGCAGCGCCGTGCCGGGCCGCCCGACCGAGGAGCGCTGCAACGGGGTCGACGACGACTGCGACGGCAGTGTCGACAACGCCGTGACGGATGCCGGCGGCGCGTGCGACACGGGTCTTCGGGGCGTCTGTGCCGCCGGCCGCTTCGCCTGCGCGGCGGGTGCGCTGACCTGCGTCCCGGACGTCGAGCCCGGCGCCGAGATCTGCGACGGTCTCGACAACGACTGCAACGGCCTGACCGACGACGCGGCGGGCGGCGCTCTGCTCGCTCGCCCGTGTTACGGCGGGCCCCCCGGCAGCGAGAACGTCGGCGTCTGTCATGGTGGGCGGGAGACCTGCACCGGCGGCCGCTTCGGCGCCTGCGAGGGCGAAGTTCGGCCCGGCGCCGAGGTCTGCGACTCCGAGGACAACGACTGCAACGGCGAGGTCGACGATCTGGCCGCGGGCGCTTGCGCCTGCGAGCCGGGGATCGTCGAGGCCTGTTACACCGGCCCGGACGGGACCCGGAACGTGGGCGCCTGCCGGGGCGGTCAGTGGACGTGCGCCGAGGACGGGCTGTCTTTCGGTGCGTGCCAGGGGCAGAGTCTGCCCGCCGGCGAGGTCTGCGACGCGGTCGACAACGACTGTGACGGTGCCGTCGACGACGCGGTGCCCGGCACCGGGGCGGCGTGTCAGAACGGCGTCGGGGCCTGCCAGCGCGCCGGGCGCACGGTGTGTCGTGGCGCCGAAGGACGCATCGTCTGTGACGCCGCCGCCGGGCAACCGGTGGCCGAGCGGTGCAACAACGTCGACGACGACTGCGATGGCACCGTCGACGACGGCCTGAACCTCGGCGCGGTCTGCACCGTGGGCGTCGGCGCGTGCCGGCGACAGGGGGTCTTCATCTGCGGTCCCAACGGCGCCGTCGTCTGCAGTGTCTCGGCGGGCAACCCCGTCAACGAGGTCTGCGACGGCGCCGACAACGACTGCGACGGCGCGACCGACGAGAACAACCCCGGCGGCGGCGCGGCCTGCAACACGGGCGCGGCCGGGGTGTGCAGCGCCGGCGTGCTGGCCTGCACCAACGGTGCGCTGCGATGCCAGCAGACCGTTCAGCCCTCGGCCGAGGTCTGCGATGGCCGCGACAACGACTGCGACAATGCCACCGACGAGAACGCCAACGGCGCGGCGCTGACGCAGGCCTGCTACGGCGGCCCCGCCGGTACGCAGGGCGTCGGTCCTTGCCGCGGCGGCACGCAGACCTGTCAGGCCGGGGCGTACGGCGCCTGTGTCGGCCAGGTGTTGCCGTCGCCGAACGACATCTGTGACGGGATCGACAACAACTGCAACGGCACGGTCGACGAACAGCCCGCGGGTCAGATGTGTGCCTGTCAGCCCGGGGCGACCCGCGCCTGCTACTCCGGTCCGGCGGGTACACAGGGCGTGGGGCTGTGTCGGGCGGGCACGCAGACGTGCAATGCCGACGGCCTTGCGTGGGGCAGTTGCCGCAACGAGGTGCTGCCGGCGGCCGAGGTCTGCGACGCGGCGGACAACGACTGCAACGGCCGCGTCGACGACGCGCCGGGGGTCGGCGTCGCCTGCTCCGTGGGCCAGGGCCAGTGCCTCGCCCGCGGCGTCAACATCTGTGACGTCCCGAACCGTCGGGTGGTCTGCGGGGCCGTCGCCGGGCAGCCCGCGCCGGAGATTTGCGATGCCATCGACAACGACTGCGACGGCACGGTCGACGACGTCGACGGCCTCGGGGCCGCCTGCAACAACGGGGTCGGACAGTGTCGCCGGGCGGGCACCAACGTCTGCGATGTCGCCCAGCGGGTCCTCGTCTGCAACGCCGTCCCCGGGCAGCCCGCGGCCGAGGTCTGCGATGGCCTCGACAACGACTGCGACGGCACCAACGACGACGGTCAGCTCCCCAACGTCGGTGACCGATGTGCGGCCGGTGTCGGGGAGTGTCGTCGTTTCGGGCTGACGGTCTGCGACGGGCGCAACGGCGTCATCTGCGGGGCGGTGGCGGGTGCGCCCTCGCCCGAGGTGTGCGACGACCGAGACAATGACTGCGACGGCGCCATCGACGACGAGCCCGTCGACGTCGGGCAGGCGTGTACGGCCGGCGTCGGGGCCTGCGAGGCCGTCGGGGTCACGGTCTGCGACAATCAGCTCTACTGTACGGCGCAGGCCGGTCAGCCCGGACGGGAGGTCTGCAATGCCATCGACGACGACTGCGACGGCAGCGTCGACGAGGGGCTCGACTGCAACGTGTATCGAAGCTGCCTCGACGCGCAGGTGCGCGGTGGCGCGGCCACGAGTGGCCTCTATCGATTGCAGCCGACCCCGAACCTCGGTGTGCAGAACGTCTACTGTGATCTGCAGACGGATCGGGGCGGCTGGACGCTCGTCGGCAGCACCGCCGGGCAGATGCTCGACGACGCGCGCGCCGCCTACTACCCCGACCTGATGACGCTGGCGCCGGCGGGGGGCAACCTTGGCGTCTGGGACGGCCTGCGCGGTCTCGCCGACCGCTTCGACGTGCGTTTCGCCTGTCGCGCGGCGCCCGGCGCGGAGGGCGCCCCGATGGACGTCGACCTCTCGTTCTACCGCACCGGCTGGTACAGCGAGTTCACCGCGGGCGACGACGCGGCCTCGTGTTTCAGCGAGGATGCCATGCAGGACTTCCCGGCGCCCTCGCGGCGCAACAACCGCACCGGCGACTACCGGCCGCGTCGCAATCAGTGGGACGCGGGGGCCTTCGTCGGCGAGAACACATGCGGCGACATCGCGGACTTCGCCGTGGACTTCGACGACCGCGGCCTGAACGGCAACGAAGGGGACGGGACGGACTGGGGCGAAGACGACGGTCGACTGAAGTGTGGCGCCGCGGGCCTCGGTACAGGTCAGTGGTTCATCTTCGCCCGTGAACGCCGGCGCGTAGCGGTCATCGCCCCCTCGCTCGTCCCGGCGCTCCGCGCCGAGGGCTACGCGGCGGAGGCGCTGGAGTTCGACGCGACGCTGCCCGGGCGCCTCGACGCGGACGTCTACGAGACGCTTCTGCTCGGCCACTACAGCTTCAACTGGCCCGTGGTCACGGCCGCCAACCAGACGGCGCTCCGGGTCTTCTCGGCGGCGGGCGGCAACGTCGTCACCGAATACGACGGCGCGGCGCTCTTCGGCGCGTCGATCGCCCAGACGTTCGCCCAGTCCGCCGGGGCGCCCCGACCGTTCTCGTTCTTCCGGTACGGCACGAACGGCGGCGGGTCTTTGGGTGCAGACACGCCGATACAGCACGTCGCCGCGGCGGACGCGCTGCTCACCGGCCTGCCCAACCCGACGCGACTCGGGGGCGCGGGCGAGTTCTTCACGACGCTGCAGCCCCCGGCGCAGGGCGGCGCCACGTACCTGACCACGGTGGCGACGTTCGCCGGCAACGGCTCGGCCGGGTTCCCGCAGGGCAACTGGCCGGCCATCGCCCGCGCGCGCCGGTGCGACGGTCACTTCCTCTTCGGCAACTTCGACTACGCCGACGACCCGGACGCGCCGCTGGTGCGCCAGCTCTTGCGCAACCTGGTGGACGAGTCTTTCCGGGCGCCGTTCGCCGTCGAAGAGGACACCTGCCGCTCCGCGCCGCGGCCGAACGTGATGGTCTGTGGCAATACGGCTCGGGCCGTCACGACCTTCATGCGGGGCGGTCAGTCGTTCGAGGTCGTCAACGGCTGCGCGCCGAACAACGACACGCAGGCAATGTTCATCACCCGGACGGGCCTCGGTCAGTTCGTCACGGCCACGCTGCAGGCCTACTTGTCCGGTGGCGGCATCGTCATCACCGAGTACAGCACGGCGGACGAGGTCTACAACGCGGTCTTCGGCGGCAACGTCGTTCAGGGAGGACGCTCCGGCGGGTGTCAGGACAACGTCCAGCCCGCCGTTCAGTACTCGCCGAACGACGAGTTCTGGATCGACAACCGCTTCCAGGCGGTCGGCGCGGCGACGGGCTGCGGCAACACCATGGCCGGCTGGCCGGGCATCGTTCCGCTCGGCGGGCACGCCGCCGGGCAGGTCAACCTGGCGTATCGCGACTACCAGGGACGCGGCCGCGTCTACCTCGTCGAGTCGGACTGGCAGGACGGCGACGCCGCGTTCACGGCCCAGTCCAACGGTCTGATGCACTACATGATGACGCATGGCGCCGGCGGGCCGCTGAACTTCGACGGTCCCGAGGCCCTGCGGACTTACAGCTCGGTGACGACCCAGGGCTTCACGCCGTGTTACAGCAGCCTCTACAATGGCACGACGGCGCTGGGCACGATTCAACAGCAGTGCACGCAGAGCGTCCTGATGCTGGCCTGCCGCCAGGTCCGCTCGCCGACGCTGACCGTGTCGGCCATGGCCAACTGGGGTGACGTCTTCTTCGACGTCGGGAATGGGCAGGCGAGCGTCCACAACGCCAACGGGAGCGACTGGTACTACAACGGTGAGAGCTCGTGGGGGTTCGCCCCGCCCGCCGCCGGCGTGAGCCGCAACTCCTGTGACACGGCGGCCACGCTCCCAGAGCAACGCCTCTGCTGGCACACGGGGGGGGCCAGCGTCCAGCCCGGTTGGCGGTGCGGTGCGACGACGGGCCTCAACGGCGACGGCGGTTGGGAGCGCCTGATCTTCCAGCGACGCGGCGGCCTCTGAGTCGAGCACGGTGAGTACGACCCGGACGTTCGATGCACTCGTCGTCGGGGCGGGCTCGGCGGGGGCCGCGGCCGCCGCACGACTGGCGCGCCATGGCCTGCGCACGGCGCTCCTCGACGCGCGCCCCTTCGCCGACGCCGGCGCGCGCTGGATCAACTACGTTCCGCGCTGGATGTTCGAGGCTGCGGACGTCGCACCGCCCGTCGCCCCCGAGCGGCGGGGCGTGCCGGCCCCGATGACGGTCACGGTGGGGGGCGCACGGGTCACGGTGCCGGAAAACCCGTGTCTCGCCGTGGACATGCGCGCGCTCGTGGCGCGCCTGCAGGCGGGGGCGGCCGCCGCGGGGGTGACGGGCTTCGAGCGGGTGCACGTCCATCGCGTCGGACTCGTCGCGGGGCGTCCCGTCGAGCTCGAGACGGACGCCGGACTCTTGCGCGCCGCGCTCTTCGTGGACGCCAGTGGCCTCAATGGCGTGCTGCGGCGCCGGGTGCCGCGTCTGGCGGCGGACTGTCCCACCGTCGACCGGACCCACTTGTGCAGCGCCGCGCAGGAGGTCCGGGCCGTGCGGGATCGGGAGGCGGCGGCCGCATGGCAGGCCCATCACGGGCTCGCACCCGACGAGATCCTCAGCGCGCCGGGGGTCGCCGGCGGGTATTCGGTCATCAACCTCAGCGTCGATGCGCACCTGTCGGAGGTCGACCTTCTGACCGGGTGCATCGTCGGTGACGGGTTCACGGGCGGGGCGTTGATCGACCGTGCCGTCCGGGAGCACGCCTGGATCGGTGAGCGCCTCTTCGGCGGCAGCGGGACGATCCCCTTGCGCCGCCCGTACGACCGCCTCACCGCCCCCGGTGTTGCGCTGATCGGCAACGCCGCGTGTCAGGTGTTTCCGGCCCATGGCAGCGGGGTGGGCATCGGGCTCGTCGCCGCGCGCGAGCTCGCGGACGCGGTGGGTGCGACCGGAGCAGGCGGGGGCGGGGGTGATCCGGGCGACGAACGTCGGTTGTGGGCGTGGCAGGCGGCGTTTCATCGCCGGCACGGCGCCGTGTTGGCGGCCTACGATCTGTTTCGGCGGCTCACCCAGTCGCTCGATGCGGCCGACTTCGGGCGCATGCTGCGCGCGGGCCTCGTGAACCCGCGACAGATGGCCCTGGGGTTGTTGCAGGCCCTGCCGGAGATCGGGCCGTCCGAGGTGCTGGGGTTTTTGGGGGCGGCGCGGTTGCATCCGAGCCTCGCCGGACGCGCGGCCGCCGCGCTCGCCGGGATGCCCGCGCTCATCGCCCTGTACCGAGCGCACCCGGAGCGACCGGGCCCGCGTGCGCTCGCGCTGTGGTCTCGAGCGGTGGCCCGCCTCTGTCGTGAGCGCCCGGACGTCGGGGGGCGGGCCGCATGACTCGCCTGCCGCGCCGCGGGGCCTTCGACACACTGCCGGACGCGCGGGACGGCCTGACGCGGGTCGAACGCGTGGTGCTCTACACGCTCGCCGAGATGGAGCGCGAACTCGGGGGGCGCCGAGGCTCGACGGCGATGCTCTACGGTCGCGTTCTCGAGCGCATCGACATCAGCATCGACGAGCTCAACGCGGTGCTCGTTCGCATGGGGGCAGGCGATCCCCGCGGTCGACGGGACGACTGACCCCCGAGTCGGGCGGTGCGATTTGCCTTCAGCCGTCGCGGTGGGCCCGCCAGTGAAAGAGAACACAGGTCGCAGCCGCGGCCACGTTGAGGCTGTCGATGACACCCCACTGCGGAATCTCGACCAGGAGATCGGCCGCGTGACGCAGCGCCGTCGGCACGCCCTCGTCCTCGGCGCCGAGCACGAACAACGGCCGCGGCGGATAGACCGCGCGGTGATAGGGGACACTGACGGGGGTCTGTTGCACGGCGACGAGCTGCCGGCCGGTCTCTCGCGCGCACCGGACGAGCGCCGCCGCATCGGGGAGGGGCGTGACGGGGAGGACGTTCTCCGTTCCGCGCGCCGGGCTGCGCAGCATCTCGCCCCGGCCGACGAGATAGACACAGGCGAGGCCGGCCGCCTCGGCGCTGCGGACGGCGACGCCCAGATTCACGTCGAAGCGGGTATGGCAGAGCGCGAGCGCGGCGTCGACCCGCGGCGGGGCACTCACGGCATCATCGGGGCGCAGACCGTAGGGGGGGCGGGCCGAGGGGGCGGCGAGCCGGGCGTGCGGTTGCGTCCGGGCGAGTGTCGTTTCGGCGCTGAACAGACCCGCGCGGTTCGCGGCCGCCAACCATGCGACGGCCGACGCGGGATCGGCCGTGAGGACGTCGAGCGCCGCGTCCCCGGCCGGCAGGTGGCGCGCGGCCGCCGCACGCACCTCGGGATCGGCGTCCCGGGCCCAGGCCGGATCGCAGCGCCCCCCGCGGGCCGCCGACCAGATCAGGGCCCGCCGACGTGCGGCGTCCGGAGCGGCGTGCAGCAGCGCTTCGAACACGCCGACAGGCAGCGCCGCGGCGTCGAGGTGATCGAGCGCGGCGGCGTCCCCCTCGGTGGCCGCCGACACCACCCACGCGGCCGAAGGCTCGGCGCGCGCCTGGAGCCGGCGGAGGGCCGGGAGGGCCGCGCCGTGCTGGACGAACGCCCGCTCGAGGGTCGTCACGGGGGGAAGCCAGTCGCGCTCGACCAGGGCGTCGAGGGCGGCACCGGCCACGCCGGCGTCGGGATCGGTCAGGGCGGCCGTCAGCGCGTCGCGGGGGGCGGCCGGTGTGGCGGCGGCCCGCCGGACCCGCGGGCTGGCGTGTCCGAGCAGAGCTGCGAGGGCGGGCTCGCCCTGCGGCGACAGCAGCGCCAGCAAGCGCACGGCGGCGGCTCGGTGACGGTCTGCCGTGGCGGGGTCGGCGATGAGCACCAGCAGGACCGGACGGACGCGCGCTGGTTTGCATTCACCGAGCAGACGCCCCGCCCGCCGTCGAGTGATGCGATCCGGTGCGTCGAGCTGCCGCGCGAGCTCGGCGAGGACGGCGGGCTCGCTCCGGGCGGCGAGCCGGGCGCGAGCGCCGTCGCGCGCGATGGGATCGGGGTGCGAGAGGGCCGTCTCGAGCTCGACGGCCTGCTCCGGGGTCGGCGTGTTCACATCACGAGCCCGGCCACCGCGGCACACATGAACGTCGACAGGGACCCGCCAATCATCGCGCGGAACCCCAGGCGTGCGAGGTCCGACCGCCGCTCTGGCGCGAGCACCGAGATGCCCCCGATCTGGATGGCAATGCTGGCGATGTTCGCGAACCCGCACAGGGCATACGACGCCAGCACGGCCGAGCGGGGGTCCGTGAGGCGCCCTTGGGAGAGCATCTCCGAGAGATTCGCGTATGCGACGAACTCGTTGAGGATCGTCTTCGTGCCGATCAGCTCGCCGACCGCGACCGCGTCGGCGGCGGGGACGCCGATGAGCCAGGCGATGGGTGTCATCAGCCAGCCGAGCATCTGTTGCAGCGTCAGGCCCTCGTAGCCGAAGAGCCCGGCTCCCCAACCGATGAACGCGTTCACGATGGCCACCAGCGCCACGAACGCGATGAGCTGTGCCACCACGTTGCCGGTGAGCGTCAGGCCGTCCCAAGCACCCCGCGCCGCGGCGTCGACGACGTTGACGGCCTCGCTCTTCTCCCATTTCGCGGCCATGCCCGACGTCTCGGGCTGCTCCGTCTCGGGCAGCATGAGCTTGGCGATCAGCAGCGACGACGGTGCCGACAGAATACTGCACGTCAACAGATGGCCGGCCAGGTCGGGGAACTTGCCGCCGAACAGACCGACGTAGGCCACGAAGACGCCGCCGGCGGAGTTCGCGAACCCGCCCACCATCACGGCCATCAGCTCGGAGCGCGTCATGCGCTGGACATAGGGCCGCACCAGAAGGGGCGCCTCCGTCTGTCCGACGAAGATGTTGGCGGCGGCCGATAGCGTCTCTGCACCGCTCGTGCGCATGGTGCGCCGCATCGCGACGTCGAACGCCCAGACGATCGCCTGCATGATGCGCAGGTGATACAGCACGCTCATCAGCGCAGCGAAGAAGATGATGGCCGCCAGGGGACCGAACGCGAGCACCGGCGGACTCTCGGTCACGAGGCGTCCGAAGACGAAGCTCAAGCCCTGATACGCGTACCCCAGCAGCGTATTGGCGCCCTCGTTGACGGCCTGAAAGAACGTCATGCCCCAGGGGGTCCGGAGGACGAAAAGGGCAAACCCGACCTGGAGGGCGAGGCCCCACAAGACGACCCGCCAGGGGATGACGCGGCTGCGCGTCCCCGCGAGCCAGGCCAGGGCCATCAGCGCAAACAGACCCATCAGGCTGACGAGGCGTGCACTCAGGGGCACGTCGACGCTGTGCTGCGAGAGCGCCGTCAGCACGGCGTTCGGCGGCGTGTCCACGAGGACCTCCGTTCGGATCAGGCGATCGGGCTGCCGATGCGTTCGAGGACGAGGGGCGCCGTGGGCAGCGGGGCGGTGCCGAAGGTGAAGGCAGAGCCGAGGAGCGTGCGCGCGGCGTCGACGCCCGCGCCGTTGTGATGCATGAAGAGCAGGGGTTCGCCCGCGGTGACGAAATCACCGAGGCGCGCGTTCATCATGAACCCGACCGCGGGGTCGATGACGTCCTCTTTGGTGTTGCGTCCGGCGCCGAGACAGATGGCGGCCGTCCCGACGGCTCGCGTGTCGATCTGCGTCAGGTAGCCGCCCGCCGGGCTCGCGAAGGGCTCGACGGTGCGGGCCGTCGGCAGCCTCGACGGATCGTCGATGGCCGCCGGATCCCCCCCCTGCGCCTCCACGATCGCTCGAAAGCGGGCCAGCGCGGCGCCACTCTCCAGCGCCGCGCGTGCGCGTGCCGGATCGACGCCGCCCAGACGCAGCATCTCTTCGGCGAGCACGAGCGTCAGCTCGCGAACGTCGGATGGACCGCCGCCACGCAGGATGTCGATCGTCTCGCGGACCTCGAGTGCGTTCCCGATGGCCTGCCCCAAGGGCTGGTTCATGTCCGTCAGGTACGCGACGACGGCCTTGCCCATGTGGGCGCCGATCTCAGACATGGTCAGGGCGAGCGCGCGGGCCTGCTCGGGGGTTCGCATGAACGCGCCGTTGCCGACCTTGACGTCGAGGACGAGCGCGTCGATGCCCTCGGCCAGCTTCTTGGACATGATGGAACTGGCGATGAGGGGAATGCTCTCGACCGTCGCCGTGACGTCACGCAGCGCGTACAGACGCTTGTCGGCGGGGGCGATCTCGGCCGTCTGGCCGATGAGACCGCAGCCGAGTGTCGCGACGAGCTCGCGGAAGCGGGTGGCCGACTGCTGCGTGGAGAAGCCCGGTATACTCTCGAGTTTGTCGAGGGTGCCGCCCGTGTGACCGAGACCGCGCCCGCTGACCATGGGCACGCGCACGCCGCACGCCGCCACGATGGGGGCGAGAGGCAGGCTGATCTTGTCGCCGACGCCGCCCGTGCTGTGTTTGTCGACCTTGCGGCCCGGCAGGTCCGAAAAGTCGAGCACCTCGCCCGAGCGAAGCATGCCGTCCGCCCAGGGGCCGAGCTCCTCGGGCGCCATGCCGCGATAGAAGACGGCCATGAGAAATGCCGCCATCTGGTAGTCCGGCAGGGCGTCGCGGGTGTATTCGGCCAACAGCCAGCGAATCTCGTCGGGGGTCAGGCGACCGCCGTCGCGCTTCTTGCAGATGAGATCGACGGCGCGCATCACTCGGCCTGCGGCTCGCTCGGGACGGTGACGGAGGGAACACGCTCGAGGAACGTCTGGGCGACGGCGAGCGCGGTGCGGGCCTTGTCGACCGCCGCGCGCGCGCCCGTCAGCTCGGCGTCGAGGCTCGTCACCTGCGCGTCGAGGCCGGCGATCGTCTGCGTGAGCTGCTGGACGTCGCGCGTCCGGGCGGCGAGCTCGTTCTCGCGCTCCGCGAGCTCGTCGCTCAGGGTCTCGATGGAGGTGTCCTGCTCGGCGATGCGGCGGGTCTGACCCTCGCCGATGCCGACGAGGTCCACGATGCGCGCGTCCCGCTCGGCGACGTCGTCGGCGCGGGCTTTCTTCTCGGCGGAGAGTTCGGCCTTCAGCGCCCCTTCGACGCCCGCGGCGCGCGCGGCCTCTTCGTCGAGGAGCGCCTGACTCGCCGAGAGTTCCCCGGCGAGGCGTCGAGATTCCGCCTCGGCGGCTTCGGCGCGTCCCGTCTGCGCCGCGAGCTGACCGGAGAGGTCGGCTTCGCGCGCCTGTGCCTCGTCGCGCGCTTCGGCGAGGGCCTTTTCGTGGGCGCGTCGCTGCGTCTCGAGGGCCGCCATGTGTTCGGTGCGGACCGTCTCGGCACGCGTCCGGGCCGCCTCGGTCTGTTCGGCCATCTCTTGTTCGAGCGTGGCGATCTCACCGCGCAGGCCGGCGATCTCTTCGTCGTAGGCGCGGCGCGTCGAGGTCATGGCCGCGTCGTGCAGGGCCTTCTGCTCGGCGAGCGCCGCCGCGTGTGCGGCCTCGGCCTCGGCCGTGACGCGGGCGTGTGAACTCTCGAGGGCGGCGCGGCTCTCGGTGTGTTCGGCGGTCAGGCGGGCGAGCTCGGCCGCGTGCCGGGAGGCCGTCTCTGCCTCGGCCGCCTCGCGGGCAGCCCGGGCGGCCTCGAGCTGCCGTTCGGCCTCGGCTTTGGTCTCGGAGAGGATCCGCTCGGCGTGGAGGCGCCCGGACTCGGCGGACTGCTGGGCGTTGGCGAGCCGGGCCTCTGCGCCGGCGAGCCGCATCGTGAACTGCTCCTCGGCCATTGCGATGGCCTGGGCGGCGTTCTCTTTGGCGGCCTGCAGATCCGAAGCGGCCTTGCGCTGGATCTGTTTGATCTCTTCGTAGGTCTTCTCGGCCTCGTCCTTCGCGCGGTCGAGCCGCACGCGCATCTCGGAGAGCCGGACCCGGAAGGTCTCGATCTCGCGCTCCGCCTCCTCGCGGGCGGTCTCGGCGGCCTCGGAGCGGGAACGTTCGGCGCGCGTGGCCGCGTCGGCGTGGTCTTTCTCGGCCCGCAGCGCATCGAGCTGATCGCCGAGGTCGACGAGCTGGCGGTCCTTGCTCGTCAGGCGATCGCGGAGCTCGAGGACTTCGCGCTCGCGGCGGTTCAGATCTTCCCGGACCTCGATCAGCTCACGCTTGGCCGCGCTGTCCGTCGAACGCTGCGTCGACGCGTCGGCCTCGCGTCGTGAGAGCTCTTCGCGAGTGCTCTTGACGCTCTGTTCGAGCTCGGTGATGCGGGCGCGCAGGCTGCGGTTCTCGCGGTCGAGCCGGGCGGCCTCGTGGGCGTGGTGCTCGGCGTCGGCGACGGCCTGGTCCCGAGCGGCGGGCGGCGCCGACGGCGGTGCGCTGCGCTCCGCGGGCCGGGTGGGCGG
>JAKLJY010000420.1:0-286 GCA_023150895.1 Myxococcota bacterium
CGTCGTGTGCCGCGTCTCGAGGGCCAGGAGCGTCTCGGCGGCGGACCTTCGCGCGTCGGGCATGGGGCTGGTACCGTAACCGCGTGCGGAAGATCGGGATCCTCACGGGGGGCGGAGACGCGCCGGGGCTCAACGCCGTCCTGCGCGCCGTGGTCCTCTGCGCCTCGAACGAGGTGCACGTCGAGATCGTGGGCATCCGCGACGGGTTCGGCGGCTTCGCCGAGGGCGACGAGGGGGTCGTTCCCCTCGCGCGGGACACCGTGCGGGGGCTCCTCTGGCGCGGCGG
>JAKLJY010000420.1:296-537 GCA_023150895.1 Myxococcota bacterium
TCGTCGAGCGGATGAGGGAGCTCGGGCTCGAGGGGCTCATCATCGTCGGCGGCGAGGGCTCGCTGACCGTGGCGGCGCAGATGGCGGCGCTCGGCGCGCGGATCGTCGGCGTGCCGAAGACGATCGACAACGACGTGGAGGGTACCGACCAGACGTTCGGGTTCGACACGGCGGTGTCGCTCGTCGCCGACATGTGCATCCGGCTGATCGACACGGCGGAGAGCCACCACCGCGTCATGAT
>JAKLJY010000421.1 GCA_023150895.1 Myxococcota bacterium
GGGGTGACGATGCAGTTGCCGACGCACGACGTGCTGAACAGGACCAAGGTCCAGTTGGAGGCGCGGCTCTGCGTGGCGATGGCGGGGCGTATCGCCGAGATGCTCCACACCAATCAGTTGTCGACGGGGGCGCGGAACGACATCGAGCAGGCGACCGAGATCGCGCGGGCGATGGACGCGGGCACCTTCGACCTGAAGGCCGCGGTCGAGCACCTCGAGCGCACCGCGCTCGCGCTCGCGCTCGAGCGCGCCGGCGGCAGTCCGACGCACGCCGCGCGGTCCCTCGGCACCGTCGGGCGCGGCCGCTCGTCGGATCCGGGCGGGACCGTGCGCGCGATGATGCGCAGGCTCGGCGTCGAAGGCCCCTGAGCCGGGGGCGCTCGGGTCGGGACCAGGGCCCGTCGCCCACATCCCGGGCGCCGCCGACGTCGAGGGAAGCTCTCGACTTCTCTCTTCGGCGCGGCGTCGCGTATGATCCGCGTCGCGTGCGTGTCTCGGCCTTCGCTCCGATCCTCGTGCTGCCACTCCTGTCGTCC
>JAKLJY010000422.1 GCA_023150895.1 Myxococcota bacterium
CGATGCCGGACTTCTCGCCGTGGGAGGTGTGGAGGTGATACCCGTGGAGGCCGAGGCGTTGCAGTTCTGATTCGAGGCGCGAGAACGGAACACCGAGGTCGATCAGGGCGCCGAGAAACATGTCGCCGCTCAGGCCGCTGAAGATGTCGAGATAAAGGACCGGCATGACGTGGAAGGAAGAGGGTCTGAGGCGCTTGGGAAATCAACCACGGGCTGAACCCGCCGGAGCCTTTTCAGCCACCAGGGCGTTGATCTGGCTGGCGGCGTAACCGGCGCCGAAGCCGTTGTCGATGTTCACCACCGTCAGGCCGCTGGCGCAGGAATTCAGCGAGGTCAACAGCGCGGAAAGTCCGCCGAAGTTGGCACCGTACCCGATGCTGGTGGGAACCGCGATGATGGGGCGATGCACGAGGCCGCCCACCACGCTCGGAAGGGCGCCTTCCATGCCGGCGACCACGACCACGACGTTGGCGGCGCGGAGGTCGTCGACGCGCGCCAGCAGCCGATGAATGCCGGCGACGCCGACGTCGTAGAT
>JAKLJY010000423.1 GCA_023150895.1 Myxococcota bacterium
CCGGAATCGGTCGGGTACTCGCCCATGAAGCGCAGTTCCTCTCCCGCTGGGCATAGCAGCACGTTCTTCTCGGGGTCGCGTACGAAGTCCACCCGCGTGTGTGTGTCGCTGCCACGGGCCCGCGGTGTCGGCGCACGTTCCACCCCAACGGATGGTGACGAGGCGGGGGGCCTTTCTGGCGCTCTCTGCCTGGGGGCGAACAACTCCACCCCACACTCGTGGGCCAGAACGATGTTCGCTTCGGTGCTGTAGTGACCGTCACCGATCCAGCGGCCAGGTTGGCCGAGGTTGGAGCGCACGAACTCCACCGCGGGGCGGAAGTGGTGGTAGTCGGTGGTGTCCTTGGTCAGGAACTGGCTCACGATGATCCCGCCTGCCGTCACCCCGAGATCGGCGTTGAAGCAGGGTTCCCATCGCTTTCGGGAGGTGGCGCGCATCCAGTTGGCCTCGGGCTCGGTGAGAGGGTCGGCTGAATTATCAACCCGTAACCATTGACGTTATTTCTGAGGCATGATCGAATAGAAGGATGACTAC
>JAKLJY010000424.1 GCA_023150895.1 Myxococcota bacterium
CACCGCCGGCTTCGCAAATGACCGTCGGCGGATTGCGTAGCGACCCGTCCACCCCGATTCTCATCATGACAGCGCGATGGCCGTCGGCGAATTGCTGATTGGCAAACTTGATCGTGGTCAGGATGAGGACCTCATCGTCGGTGCAATCAGAAAGCTCGACCTTGCGAGCGACCTCCCCCTGCCGAGCAACATCGGGCACATCGAAGGGGGGGCGTTCCCAGCGGTAGGTGAAGCCCTCGTCGGTCTTGCCGTCGGCGTCGTCGTCCTGGTAGTTGCAGGTCTCGGCCTTGCCGCAGGGCGCCCAGGTGCAGCGGGTGGTGCAGATGCGGTCGGTGCCGGCGGCGGGGTCGCAGACCTCGCGCTGACCCCAGGCGCACTCGAAGTCCTCGTCGACGCGGCCGTCGCCGTCGTCGTCGGTGGCATTGCAGAGCTCGCGGGGGACGGGGTCGCAGGGTGTGGGGACGCAGTGTTCGTCGCAGCGAGAGACGCCCTTGCCGCGGGGCTGGGCATCACAGAGGGTGGTGGTGCCGGC
>JAKLJY010000425.1 GCA_023150895.1 Myxococcota bacterium
GGCGCTCGACGGCCTCGGCCGGCGCGTCCGCTGGGACTTCGTGGCGGAGAACGGCCCTGCGTACAAAGCGGAGGTCGTGCGCGACGTCGTCGGCCGTGTCGCGAGTTTGACCTTCGGCTTCACGCCGAGCGCGACCGCACACTGGCGCGGGTACGGATACGACGCGGCGACGCGGCTGAGCGATGCGTGGTCATGGGACGGGCCGGCCCCGGCGCCGGACGTGTCGGCGCTGCTGCACCACGAGGTCGGTGCGGGGCAGGTGGCCGCCTTCGCCAACGACCTCGCGGGGGTGCTGCACGCACCGTTCGACCGCGCGCCGCAGGGCGGCGACCTGTTGAGCATCGGCGACGCCTACGAGGTGACGTCCGCCCGCGGGCCGGGCCACCGGCTGACCGCGCTCGAGGTCGACGGGGTCGCGGTGACGGTGGACCACGACGCGACGGGCCGGGTGGTCGAGGCCAATCCGGGTTACGCTTTCGAGTACGACCCCGACGAGCGGCTGATGGCCGTGCGGGACGTCGGCACGGGC
>JAKLJY010000426.1 GCA_023150895.1 Myxococcota bacterium
CGGCAGCGCCTTGCACGGCGTGAGCACGCCGTCCACGCACGTGATGACCGACACCTGGCACGCGCCGACGCCGCACGTCGTCATGCCCATGTCGTCGACCTCGTTGTTGCAGTCGTTATCGAAGCCGTCGCACGTCTCCGTGCCCGGGTTCACCTCGTTGATGCACTCGGTGTCCCACGTGCCGTCGCCCAGGCAGATCTGGAAGCCGGGCGTGCAGTCGCCCACGCCCTCGGTGCCTTCGGGTCCCGTGTAGCAGGGCTGCGTCGTATCGGGGCCGGGCGGCGAGCATTCGCAGCCGGGGTCGATCATCCCGTCGCAGTTGTTGTCGGCGCCGTCGCACACATCGTCGGCCGCGGGCAGCACCTCGCCCAGGCAGTCGCCCCACGTGCCCAGCTTCGTACACGTCTGCTCGCCGTCGGCGCACGTGCCTTTGCCCTTCGTGCCCTCGGGGCCCGTGTAGCAGGCCTGCTTGTCGCCGGGGTTGCACTCGCAATCCTCGTCGACCTGCCCGTCGCAATCGTTGTC
>JAKLJY010000427.1 GCA_023150895.1 Myxococcota bacterium
CGCGCTCCTGACGGAGGCGCCCGCGAGCGCCGAGGGCGCGGGGCTCGCGGCGCGCATGCGCCTCATCAACGAGGTGCACCGCGCGCTCGCCGCGCCGATCACGCTCGAGGCGCTCGTCGAGCTCGTCCTCGACCGCGCCTTCGCCCAGGCCGCCGACTACTTCGACGGCCTGCCCGAGCGCGATCTGCCGCGCTACATCCTCGTCTCGGACTTCGCCCGCTTCCGCCTCTACGACCTCGAAAACGGCAAGGAGAGCGAGTTCAAGCTCAAGGACCTCTACAAGCACGTGCGCCTGTTCGGCTTCATCGCCGGCTACGCGCCGGTGAAGATCGAGGAACAGGACCCGGTCAACCTCAAGGCCGCGCTGGCCATGGGCCGGCTGCACGACGCGCTCAAGGCCACCGGCTATGCCGGCCACGCGCTGGAAGTGCTGCTGGTGCGCCTGCTGTTCTGCCTGTTCGCCGACGACACGACGCTGTTCGAGCCGAAGGGCGCCTTCCGCGACTATATCGAGGACGTCACC
>JAKLJY010000428.1 GCA_023150895.1 Myxococcota bacterium
TCAAACCCGGCAATGCCGCCTGCCATGCAGCGCAACTCACATAGGCGAAGGTGCGGGCAGTGATGGGCACACGGTATCCGGGGGTGTTTCGCTCCAGTTCCACCAGAAGGCGATTCCATTCCAGTGATAATTCCCGCGCGACGCGAAATTCGGCAGATTCCGGCGCTGCATGGTGGCGGCAGGAAAAGGTGGGGATCATGCAACCGAATATTAACCATCCCAGGTACCTGATTATACTGTGTGCAGGCAAACTCATCATCGGATTTTGGACAAATATATGACGTGGATGTTGATTTGTTGATTTGTTGATTTGAAGGTGCTCCGCGTCTGGCCCCTCAAATCAACAAATCAACAAATCAACAAATCAACAATCAAACATTGAACCGGAAATGCATGATGTCCCCATCCTGCACCACATATTCTTTTCCCTCAACAGCCATTTTTCCGGCCTCTTTCACCCTGGCCTCTGAGCCGTAAGTAATAAAGTCCTGATATTTAATTACTTCCGCCCGGATAAAACCT
>JAKLJY010000429.1 GCA_023150895.1 Myxococcota bacterium
CTGGTTCACTATCGGTCGATGATGAGTATTTAGCCTTGGAGGATGGTCCCCCCATCTTCGGACAGGATTTCACGTGTCCCGCCTTACTTGTCGCATGCTTAGTACCACAATTGTGTTTTCGGATACGGGGCTATCACCCACTATGGCCAACCTTTCCAGGTTGTTCTGCTAAGAAATCGGTTTAGTCGTGCAGGCTCATCCCCGTTCGCTCGCCACTACTTGGGGAATCTCGGTTGATTTCTTTTCCTCGGGGTACTTAGATGTTTCAGTTCTCCCGGTTCGCTCTACCGACCCTATGTGTTCAGGTCGGAGTACTCCTTGCGGAGTGGGTTTCCCCATTCGGACATCTTCGGATCAAAGCTTTATTGCCAGCTCCCCGAAGCTTTTCGCAGGCTTACACGTCCTTCGTCGCCTATCATCGCCAAGGCATCCACCAGATGCACTTATTCGCTTGATCCTATAAGTCGAGAGACTCACAGGTGTTTGTGCGATTACAATCTGACCCAATTACTTGGCTAGTG
>JAKLJY010000042.1 GCA_023150895.1 Myxococcota bacterium
TTGTCGATCCCCGGAACGCCGAGATCATCAGATCCTACATGGGACCTCCGCGACGGGCGGACGCCAGCGCGGAACGGGGCGCACGGCCCCCAGATCGATGCCATCGAGAAGCATCACGAGCTGCGGCCCTTCGAGTTCGACGCTCGTTGCGCCGGCCACGAGCGTGGGGAGCCGAAAACAGCCGCGCTCGAGACGCTTGCAGTACAGAACGAAGCCGCCGCGATCCCAGAACAGGATCCGTGCCTGATCACGCCGCCGCGAGAGGAAGACGAAGAGATGACCGGAGTACGGATCCGCGCGTGTGCCCGCCGCGACCAGGCCAAGGAGGCCGTCGATGCCCTTGCGCATGTCCGTCGGCGCGACCGCGAGGTGAATCCGGACGGCGGGCGACAGGCTCAGCACACGCCTGCCCGAACGGCCGCGACCACCGCGCCCACGAACGCCGGCGCTGCGTCGTCCCGAAAGCGAAGTACGAGACCCCCGCCGAGCTCGAGTTCCGCGGCCGCACGGCTCGCGAACCCCACGGGTCGCACCTCGACGAACGCCGGCGACGCCGCCGCCTCACTTGGTCGTGTGGGTGCCCCCCGCGGGCTCGCCCCCAGGCGCCGACACCACGCCCGCAACGTGCCGAGCTCCAGCCCCTGTGCCTGCGCGAACGCGACCTGCGTCGACCCGCTGCGCCGCCATGCGTGCACCACCTCGGCCCACCGAGCCCGATTCGCTGCTCTCCCACTCGCCATGCTCGCCTCCCGAGCGGTCCATCCGCTCTCACGCGAACATCGCGGAAATTGGTGTCAGGCGGTAGGGCGTCGCTGGTCGAACGCATACCGCGTGCGCATGCTTGCGGTCGCAGCGTCCGCGCGAAGCCGCATGCTGTCCACAGCGAGCGCCTGCGGGTCCACGATGCGCTCCGCAACAGCAAGCGCGAGGACCTGTCCGTTCGCCGCCTCGAGAAACCTTCCGTTCTCCCGCCGGAACTCCTTGAGGACCGTATCCGAGAGCGGATGGCCCCCCGCCGCGAGCTTGAGGGCCGCATCCGTCTTGAGCGCCCGGGCCACCTCGGACGCGTGGTGAAGGCCGATCAAGCTCGCATAGAGCCAGACCGTGAGCTTGAACTGCGGGTCGATCGGCGTCCGCCCCAGCGACTTGTGCTTGTTGCGCAACTCCGTGAGGTCGAGCAACCCCACAAACGCGATGATGTCACGTACCAGGTGCTTGTCAGGCACGACCAGGTCCGGCGAGCCCGTCAGCGTGTTCAGTTGCTTCGACTTGTCACCATGAAACCGCAGCCCGCGCCGCAAAACCCGCGGGGCCTTGGGCGGCACGGTCGGTTCACTCAACTGCAAGGGCTCTGCGGCGGGGGTAGTCATCCTTCTATTCGATCATGCATCAGAAATAACGTCAATGGTTACGGGTTGATAATTCAGCCGACCCTCTCAAGGCCACCTACGGCCGCATCAGCGAACATGGTGCGGCCCCGCTGTGCTGGAGTGTCGCACACGTCGGCCCCCTGGCCGCCACCGCGCGGGACCTGGCGCTCGCGTATGCGGCCATCGCCGGGCCCGATCCGCACGATGCGAATACAGTGCGCGCGCCGGCTCTCGACGCGGCGGGGCTCTCGGAGACACACCTGCCCGACCTGCGCGGGCTCCGCATCGGTGTCTTCGAGCCGTGGTTCCGCGACGCGGACGCCGACGTCGTGCGGGCCTGCGAGGCCGCGGTCGACGCGCTCTGCGCCCGGGGGGCCGTCCGGGTGGCGGTCACGCTGCCCGGCCTGGACCTGGCCCGTGCCGCCCACGTCGTGACGATCGTCGGCGAGATGCGGGCGTCGCAGCTTGCGCACCTGCGGGCCGATCCCACCCGTTACGGCGCCGACGCCCGCTTGTCGCTCGCCCTCGCCGGGCACCTGCGCGCCACGGACTACGCCCTCGCGGCCCGGCACCGCGTCGAGGTCCACGCCCGCTTCGTCGACGCGCTGCGCGGGGCCGACGTCATCGCCACGCCCGCGGTCGCCTGCACCGCGCCGCCCATCCCCGACGCCGCCCTTGCAAACGGCCTTTCGGACGTCGCGCTCACCGACCGCATCATGCGCTTTGCGGCCGTCAGCAACCTCACCGGCCTGCCCGCCCTCACCTGCCCGGTGGGGGAGGGCGCGGGCGGCCTGCCGGTGGGCCTGCAGCTCATCGGCCGCGCTTGGGACGAAGCCCGCCTGCTCGCCCTCGCGTGCTGTGTCGAGGCCGACGCGAAGCGCGGTGTGCCGGCGGTGTTCCGGCGGTTGCTCGCCGCCCCCTGACCGGGCGGTTCACCGCGTGCGACGCCCGGAGCGCCGCCGCCGGCACGCCAGGACGAGCATCGCCCAGAACGCTCCGGCCTCCGCCGGCGTCCCCGTCCCGCCCGCCCGGCACGCACACCCAGTCTCGTCGGCGCCGTCACCGGCCGGCCCCGGGTCGTCGGTACCGGGCTTCGCGTCCGGGCCGGGGGTGGCGTCCGAGCCGTGTGCATCGGCCGCACCGTCGGGGGACCCGGCATCGCCCTCCGGTGCCGGCCCGGCGTCCGGCGGCGGAAAGTCGGGCACCTCGCCGGCGTCGGGCACGGGCGACTCGAGCCAGTCGCCGACGCATTGCGCGTGACCGCTCTCGCCGGTGCAGCGTTCGTGCGCCGGACACTGAATCCCGCGGCAGGGATCGGCCCCACAGGCCCCCGCCATGCAGATCTCGCCGGGGGCACACGCCGCCGGATCGCACGGATCGGCGGCGCATCCGGCGGCGGTGCAGATGTGTCCGGGGGCGCAGAGCTGCCCGTCGCACAGATTCGGACGACACTCGCCGTCGCGACACACCTCGCCGAAGCCGCAGCTCACGCCCGCGCAGGAAAATACACAGTCGCCGTTGCGACAGAACCCCTCGGCGCCGCAGGTGATGCCGGCGCAGGCGTCCGCGACACACGCGCCGTCCAGGCACCGCAACCCGGCCTCGCAGCCCGTGCGTTCACAGGTGGCCGGCTCGCACGCCCCCGCCCAGCAGAGCTCGCCCGGACCGCAGGCGGGCGCACACGTCGGCGTCACGCAGGCGGCGACAGCCGGATCGCAGACGGCACCGCCGCGGCAGGTCACACCGGCGCAGGGCGAAACGCAGCCCCCCTGCCGGCACACGAGGCCCTCGGCGCAGCGGCCCGCGGGGCAGGGCTGCGCACACGTGCCGAGCACGCAGAGGCCGAACGCGCCGCAGAGTCCGTTCTCGCCGGCGGCGACCTCGTCGACCTCGCCGTCGCAGTCGTCATCGACGCCGTTGCACTGCTCCTCCGGGGCCGGGCCGCAGGTTCCGCAGGCGTTGCGCGTGCCCTCGTCGACGTCCCCGTCGCAGTCCTCGTCGACGAGATCGCAGGTCTCCTCCGCCGGGGAGACGTCGACCCGACACAGGACGCGGCCGCCCGCCCCGCAGAGCGTGTGGCCGACCGCGCAGCGCCCGGGCAGGCCCGTCGCGCAGGGGCGGGGCTCGACGATGGGTCGGCCGTCGGGCAACGCGTCGGTCAGGTGGTCGCAGTCGTTGTCGACCCCGTCGCAGACTTCGGGCAGGCCGTCCGGGACGCAGATGTACCGGTCACAGGCGTCGCCGATGCCATCGCCATCGCCGTCTTCCTGCGCGCGGTTGATGACCTTCGGGCAGTTGTCGCAGGCATCGCCGATGCCATCGAGATCCTCGTCGGCCTGGTCCGGGTTCGGCACGTCCGGGCAGTTGTCGTCGAAGCCACAGAGTCCGTCTTCGTCGCCGTCGAGGCAGGCACCGCCGAGGGAGCGTTCGAGGACGAGCAGGGCGAAGCCCGTATCCACCGCGGCGGAGTAGAAGCCGCCCCAGAAACCGTCGGCCCCCTGCGTGGAGAGCAGGGCGGTCGCCGTGTCGTAGTAGATGCTGGGAACCTCCTCCGGGAATCCGTCGAGCCCCGGGTCGCGCTCGCCGAAGTCCTCGGCGTAGACCGCACCGCCCGTGCCGTCGTCCGTCGAGACCCCGACGCCCTTCACGGCGGCCCAGGCCGTGTAATAGGCGCCGGGCTGCAGCCAGGCGCCGGCGCCGCCGTCGCGCAGCCACGTCAGGAGGCGCTGCGGGCGGGGTTCTCCCGCGGGCACGTCGGCGAGCCGCATCATCCACAGCGCGCTGGCGGTCATCGAGGCCGTGCTGGAACCGTCGTCGCGGTAGTCGGCGCCGCCGTCCGGGTTGATCCGCAGGGTGACCATCTGCGCGACCCGCGGCATCGTGAGCAACGCGTCGGGCACTTGCGTGGCGGCCGCCGCGAGGCCGGCCACGGCGAACTGCGAACAGGAGAAGTCCGGACCGCGGCCCGAATAGTCCCAGCCCTCGTCGCCCTGGGCGCGCTGCAGGCCGATGACACCGTTCTGCAGCGCCTGCTCGACGCCGACCCCGGCCCCGACGTCGTCCGGCCCGCCGGTGGCGAGCCAGACCGAGAGCGCCATCAGGTTGCCGCCCGTGGTGTAAGTGAACGGCACGGCGTTGGCGTTGAGCAGCGCGGGGTCGAGGTCGATCATGACCCGGACGACGTCGGTCAGCATCGCGCGGTCGTCGGCGTCGAGGCCGGCGTACCCCCGCGGGCGGGGGAGGGCCGCCCCCGGAGGGGACTTCTCGAGAAATGCGAGTACGCCGAAGAAGTCGCCTTCATGTGCGCCGAAGGTGCCGTTGCGGGCCTGCGTCCGGTACCACGCGAGGCCCCGTTCGATGGCGGCGTCGACGCGGCATCCGAAGGGCGTGCCGGGGCAGTCGACCTCGGCCCGGGCCGGGCTCGGGACGGCGAAGAGCGCGCCCATCGCGGCAGCACCGAAGCGACCATTTCCTTTTCGTCTCACGGTTCATCCTCCCCCGCCGACGCGGTCCATCCGTCGATTTTCGGGCAGAGGCGCGTCGTGAGGCCCCCGTCACGCCGGTGCAGAATCTTGCCCCCCCGCGTTTCCGGGGGTTGTGATCCGCGGTCCGGTCGAGGAACGTAGGCCGTGCCTCGGCCTGTCTGCCGCGAAGTCGCGCCGGAGAGGCCGGCCTTTTGCACACCAAACGCGACGGATGCCTCGGGCGTCCCGCGCCAACCGGAGGAGAGTTCGGACGATGCCACACATGGGGAGCAGGGGAGTTCGTCGACGGGCGGCGCGGTGCGCCCTGATCGGGGCCGCGGTGCTCGCGGCCTGGCCGTCTGCCGCCTCCGCCGCGCCGCGCGGGGGGGCCGGCCGTCGGATGGGCGGGTTCGTCGAGCGGCTCGCGCAGGAGGCCGAGACACGCGGAGAGCGCTCGGCACACGCCCTGGCGGCCGGGCTCGGCCTCGGCGTTCGGCGGCGCGGGGGTCAGGACCTCGTGCCGGTGGTGCTCGAACCCGCGGCCGGCGTGCGTGCGGCGGAGATCGACGCGGCTTTCATCGAGCGTCTCGGCGGCGTGGTCGACGCCCAATCGCGCGACTTCGTCCGGGCCCTGGTGCCGGCCGGCGCGCTGCGGGCGCTGAGCGCCCACCCGCAGGTCTCGGTCACACGGACGTCCGCGATTCCGTACGCACACGGCGGCCTCGGGCCGAATCGCTCCGAAGCCACCGAGGCGACGGGCGCGGACGCCTTCCACACGGCGGGACTGACCGGCGCCGGCGTCGACGTGGCGGTCATCGACCTCGGGTTCATCGGACTCGCGGCGCGCAAGACCGAGGGTGAGCTCGGCGCGGACACCATCGCCGTCGACTTCTCCGGCACGGGCATGGAGGCCGGCACCTCACACGGCGTCGGCGTCGCCGAACACGTCGCCGACATGGCACCCGGCGCGCGCATTCACTGTATCAAGGTCTCCGACGAGGTCGACCTCCAGAACACGGCGGATTACCTGCGCACCAACGGCATCCGCATCGCCAATCACTCCGTGGGCTGGGTCAACAGCAGCTACTACGACGACACGGGGCCCATCAGCGGTATCGTCAACGCTTCGCGCGACACGGACGGGGTCTTCTGGGCGGTCTCGTCGGGCAACAGTCAGCGCCGACACTGGCGGGGTCTGTTCACCGACGCCGATGGAGACACCTGGCACGAGTTCGCCGTGGGCGACGAACTTCTGAATCTGACCACGGCGAGCACGACCGCGACGATCTTCCTGAACTGGGATCAGTACGGCAACTCCGTCACCGATCTCGATCTGTACGTCTACAACAAGAACAACACGGTGGTCGCGCGCAGCGAAGGCTCGCAGACCGGCGCCGAAGACCCGGCGGAGGCGCTGAGTTTCGCCTACTCGAGCACCTCGGCGCCGTACACCGTGCGGGTCAAGGCCTACTCGGGCCCGACGGCGAACCTCGACATGACGCTGTTCGCCTTCTACAACGACTTCGAGTACCCGGTGTTCGCGGCGAGCCTGAGTGATCCGGCGACGGCGCACGGGGCGTTCGCGGTGGGCGCGGTGAACATCGCGAACTGGTATCAGGCCAACCCGCCGGTCGAGACGTTCTCGAGCCAGGGGCCGACCACCGACGGGCGGCTCAAGCCGCAGATCGCCGCACCCGATGGCACCACCAGCCGCACCTACGGCGCGCTCGGCAGCTTCGGGACGTCGTTCTCGAGCCCGACGACGGCCGGCGCCGCCGCGCTCTTGCTTGGTCAGGATCCCGGTCGCGGCGCGGGTGACCTCGAGTCGACGCTGATGGCGATGGCCGTCGACGTCGGCGCACCGGGGCCCGATCCGGTCTACGGCGCGGGGCTGCTCAATCTCGAACTCGCCGGGTGCGAACTCGACGCGGAGTGTCAGGACGGCGCCGCGTGCAATGGCTTCGAGACGTGTGTCGCCGGTGTGTGTACGCCGGGCGCGGCCCCCAACTGCGACGATGGTATCGCCTGCACCACCGACGCCTGCGACGAGAACACGGACGCCTGCACTCACACCCCGAACGCGGGCCTCTGCAACGACGGCAACAGTTGCACGAGCGACACCTGTGACGCGCAGCAGGGCTGCGTGGCGGCGCCCGTCGCCGATAGCACGGCGTGCACGGACGCGAACGCCTGCACCACCGGTGAGGTCTGCACGGGCGGCACCTGCCTCGGCGGCGCGGCCGTGGCGTGCGACGACGGTCTGTTCTGCAACGGCGCCGAGGCCTGCAACCCGGCGACGGGCTGCGTGGCCGGGGCGGCTCCCTGCCCGGCGGACGGCGTCGCCTGCACCGTCGACTGCGACGAGGCCACCGACGTCTGCTACCAGCCGAGCGACGCGCTCTGCAATGACAACAACGGTTGCACGACCGAGGTCTGTCACCCGCAGACGGGCTGCGCGTACACCGCCATCTGCGCGGCGGATCTGGCCACGGAGACGTTCGAGACCAACACCTGGAGCGGCGGCGCCGGCTGGCTGGCCGCCTGGACGCGCAGCGGGGACGTCTCGCTGCTGAGCACGGTCGGCCCGCACGGCGGCACGCGGCACGTCCGCCTGCGGCGCGGCACGGGGACGATCACCCGCTCGTTGAACCTGAGTGGCGTCGCCGGCCCGCGCCTCGTCTTCTGGTGGAAGGGCTTGAGCTTCGAGGGCGCCGAGAACGCGGTCGCGCAGGTCAGCACCAACGGCTCGACCTGGACGACCGTCGCCACGCTCACGGCGGCCCAGGCCAACGGCGTCTATCAGCAGGTGGACGCCGATCTGAGCGCGCTCGCCCCCTACAGCGCCAACTTCCGCGTGCGCTTCAAGGCGCAGATGGGCGGCACGGACGATCAGCTCTACGTGGACGACATCGCCGTCCGCGGGACGCGCTGAACGCTAGGAGCTTGTCGCCGTAACCGATGCCGATGCGAGGTCGCTCGGGTCGAGGCGACCGCCGAGCGCGCCTGGACCGACCGACCGAGCCGTAGCTGAGCTACGGCGACCGAGGGCCTGGGCGCCCCTTCTCGGGGGGCGCCCAGGTAGCCGAAAGCCGGCGGGCGGCCGACACGGGCGACCGCAGCCGGCGGGCGTTACGGCGACATGCTCCTAGGCCCGCAAGCGCGGCAAAGAGACCGAACGCACCCCGGGCGGGCCCGCTGCCCGGTGCGGCCGTGACACATCCGCCACTGCTGCCCGTGCTCGAGCCGTTCGCGCCGGGGCCCGTCGAGCCCGCATCCGCCGTCGGTCCGGCGCTGATCGGGGCGGACTGCGCGTCGGGCGTCGCCGGCGCCACATCCGGTTCCGCGGGCGCGGCGTCCGCCGGGGCGAGCGCGACGTCGGGCCCGAGCGGCATCGCATCCGGGCTCGGGGGCAGGCCGGCGTCCGGGGGCAGGCCGGCGTCCGGGGGCGGCGGATAGGGCACGCGGGGCGGGTCGAGGGGCATCGCCTCGGGACCCGGCGAGCACGCGCCCTCCGGCGGGCAGGGCGTGCGGAAGCGATACGTCCACGTCGAGTCCGTGCGTCGCCCGTCCTGCAGCTCGATGCCCGGCAGCAGGCGGACCTCGTATTCGGTGTCGAGCGCGAGGTCTTCGAGCGGTACGAGCACGACCTGGCGCGTGGCGTCGTCCGGGCGACCCGTCCAGCGGGTGTGTTGCACGTCGAGGCTGACCGGCGTTTCGCCCGGGCCGAACAGACGGACCGTCTCTTCGTTCAGCGTACCGACGATGGCGCCGATGCCGAAGACGACCCCGATGCGGCTGTCGACGCGGGTGTGATCGGCGCCCCGCAGGCGGCGCGTCGAGGTGGGATAGGTATGTGTCGCCAGCATCTGCGGGGTGTAGCGCCCGTGGAGGCGCTCCCAGAGGGCGAGCATGTAGGCGGCCGTCGGCTGGATCTCGGCGCGCAGGCTGCCGGGCACGTCGGGGTCGAGGTAGTGCGTCGAGCCCCAGGGCAGAAGCGGTCGGTACTGCGCGTCGAGCATCGGCGCGACGGCAGCGAAGCGGTCGATGACCAGAATCTTGACCCGCTGCATGCCCGCCCGGATCTGGCTCTGATCGGGCGCGTAGTCGTGCGCGGCGGTGAAGACGGCTTGCAGGCCCGTCTCCGGGATGTAGAGCGGCGGCTTGAACTCGAGCACGCCATCCGTGAAGAGAAAGGCGTCGGTGCCCGAGTCCGCGGCGTCCTGATCCTGCCCGTCCTCCTGAATCAGATACCGCAGGAAGTGTGTGTCGAAGATCTCGTCCTGCAGGCCGTGGGCGGCGGCGCCCATCATGAAGGCGATGTGTCGGCGGGCCTCTTCGGTCTCATACGTCGGCCCGAACGTCGCGATGATCCATTCGACGTAGGCGTTGATGAAGGGCTCCCAATGGGCCATCTCGCCGTAGGGGTCGCCGATGGCATAACCCGAATCGGGGAAAGCCGCGCCGATCTGCGCGGTGTCCCGCAGCGCGGCGTCGGCGAAGAACGTGCGCAGCTCGCCCGGCGGAAGGGACTCGACGGCCCAACCCGTGACGTGGACGTGTCCGTTGATGCCATGGGCGTCGGCGAGCGTCGGCAGCGCGGCCAGCAGTGCCGTGCAGGCGTGGCGCAGGACGCGACGGTGGCTCACTTCGCGCCCCCGGTCTGTGCGGCGGGGGGCTCGGTCTTCGCTGCCTTCGATGCCAAAGGTCGGCCGTCCGCGTCGTGCAGCGCGGGCGCCGGGAGGCCGGCCTCCGAGAACGCCGCACGAATGCGCGCGCCGTCGCCGACGGCGATGATCGTCGCCCCGCGCAGCGCCGTCCCGCGGGTGGCGGCGACGATGTCCGCGTCCGGCACGGTGCCGAGCGCGGCCGTGCGGCGGCGGTCCTCGTCGGCGGGCAGGCCGAGCACCGCGAGCTCGGCGAGACGGTCGGTCACCCCCTCGAGGCTCTCGTAGGTGCTCACGACGTCGCCCCAGGCGCTCGCGCGGGCCTTGCGCAGCTCCTCGGGTGTCGGACCCGTCGCCGCGAGGCCGTCGACCTCTTTCAGGATTTCGCGCAGCGCCGGGCCGGTCGCGTCGGCATGGACCGCGGTGCGGATGGACCAGCGCCCGGCGAGGCGCTGCGCGTCGACGCTGGAGCGCACGCCATAGGTGTAGCCCTTGTCTTCCCGCAGGTTGCTGTTGAGCCGCGAGGTGAAGCTGCCACCGAGGGGGATGTTGCCGAGCTCATGCGCGACGAGGTCCGCGCGCCCGCTCTCCGGGCCCGGCGCCACGAGCAGGAACATCGTCTGTGCGGCGTCCGGGCGCTCGACGAGCACGGTCCGGGGCCAGGGACCGCTCGGCGCCGAGGCCGCGGCGGGGGCGGGGGCGGGGCGTTTTGCGGGCGCGACCCAACCGGCGAAAGCGGGCGCAAACACCGTCTTCAGCTCTTCGGGCGTGACGTCGCCGGCGACGATGAGGGTCGCCGTGTCCGGCCGCCAATGCGCACGGTGAAAGCCCCGAACGTCGTCGAGCTTCAGCTTGCCCACCGTGTCGAGGTGCCCGTCGACCGGGTGCCCGTAAGGGTGCGCCGCCCCGAAGTGAACCGCCCGCGCGACCACGCTCGCAACGTCCGCCGGCTCGAAAGGGCGCTGTTCGAGCTGCGCGAGCCAGAGGGACTGCGCGCGTTTCCACTCGGCGGCCTCGAAGCGGGGGCGGGCGACGACGTCGGCGAACAGTTCGAGCGCGCGCCGCAGGTTCGGCTTGAGGACCGTGAGCGAGGCCGACGAGCCGTCGAGCCCGGCGTCCACGGAGGCCTCGGCCCCGAGTTGTTCGAACAGACGGGCGATCTCCAACGCGCCGTAGCGGCCGGCGCCTTGCTCCATCATCTCGGCCGTCAGTGCACACGCGCCTGCGCGCCCGGGGGGATCGTCCGCCGCGCCCCCTCGGACGACGACCTCGACGGAGACCATGGGCAGGGTGTGTCGTTCGATGAGCCAGACGGGGGGGAGGCCAGGGATCGTGAGGACCTGCGGCGCGTCCGGCTGCCAGCTCGGGGCCGCGGCGAGCGTCGGGCGGGGGCCGACGTCGGGGGCGGTCGCCGGGGCCGCGGTGGACGCCGGCATCACGGGTGGGGCGATGGGTTGCGACCCGGCGCCGGCGGGGGTCTCGGGCGTCGGCAGCGGTGCGCCGCCGCAGGCCGCGAGCGCGAGGGCGGCCAGGAGGGGCGGAGTGGTCACGGTCGGGCGGCGCATCACGGCTTCTCCTGAGCGGCGGGGGCGGCGGGCGTGGCAGGCGGTTCGGGCGCTTCGGGGGCGGGCAGCACCCAGAGGACGCCGCGACGCTCGGGGGCGAGCCAGGTGCGGGCGGCGCGGGAGACGTCGTCGGGCGTCAGTGCCGTGTAACGCGCGAGATCGGCGGCCACGAAGTCCGGGCGCCCGACCTCGGCCATGTATTGATTCAACAGGCCAGCGCGGTCGCCGAGCCCCTGCAGGCCGCTGACGAAGGCCATCTGCACGCCGTTGCGTGCGCGCTCCGTCTCGTCGGCCGTCACGCCGTCTTTCAGCAGCTTCGAGAGCACCGCGTCCATCTTCGCCTGCAGGGCCTCGGCCGACACGCCCTCGCGCGCCGTCGCCTGAATGACGAACCGCGAGCCGAGCACGCCGGACCACTGCGCCGCCGCGACGTCCTGCGCGACCTCGTCGGCGTACACGAGGGCGGCATGCAACCGGCTGCCCTTGCCCGTGGAAAGAACGGTGCCGAGCAGCGAGAGCGCCGCGTCATCCGCCTGGAAGTGCGCCGGCGTCTGATAGGCGAAGTGGACGCGCGGCTGATCGACACGGTCGGTGACCTTCACGATGTCGCGCACGTGGGCCGGGGCAGGCGGGGCGACCGGCGCCCGGCCGGCGTGCGGATCGGCACCGCGGGGAATGCCCGCGAAGTGTTGCCGGACCATCGCTTCGGCGGCCACGGGGTCGAAGTCGCCTGCAATCACCAACGAGGCGTTGTTGGGCACGTAGAAGCGGGCGAAGAAGCTGCGCACGTCGGCCACGGAGGCCGCCTGCAGGTCTTCATGCGAGCCGATGACGGGGTGGTGGTAGGGGTGGCCCGGCGGATAGAGCAGCTTGGGCAGCTCGAGCTCGACGAGGCCGTACGGCGTGTTCTCGCTCGTCTGTCGGCGTTCGTTGCGCACGACGTCGCGCTGCAGGTCGAGCTTCACCTGATCGATCTCTGCACCGAGGGCCGCCATGCGGTCCGCCTCGAGCCACAGGAACAAGGGCAGGACGTGGCTCGGACCGACCTCGTAGTAGTCGGTGCGGTCCTCGCTCGTCCAGGCGTTGTTCCAGGCGCCCTCGGCCTCCATCCAGGCGTCGAAGGCCCCCCGGGGGACCCGCTGCGTACCCATGAACATCAGGTGTTCGAAGAGGTGCGCGAAGCCCGTGCGGCCGGGGGCCTCGTCCTTCGAGCCGACCTGATAGCTCAGATTGACCGTGACCTGTGGCAGCGTGTGGTCCTCGTGCAGGAGCACGACGAGGCCGTTGTCGAGGTCGAAGCGGCGGACCGGGATGTCGAGGGCGGGCGGTCCTGCGGCCGCGGCCGTCGAAGGGAGCGCGAGCGAGGCGACCAGCGCAACGGCGGCGGCCGAGGCGGCGGTGTGGACTGTGCGGGTGTGCATGGCGTCCGAGTCTCGGGCAGCGCTCCCCGGCCCGCAAGCCTCCCGCGGGCCGCCCGGCGCATCTGGGCGCCTGAATGCGGGGGTACGGCATGACCCATTGATAATATCGCTTCTGTTTCTTCCGATTTTTCCATTTAGACCCCGCGGCGCGACCCCGCCGCCTTCACCTCGCGGCATCCGTAAGAACAAAGGACGGCGGACCGCGACGACAGAAGGATGAATCGTCATGTCGAGCATCTCCACCCTCAGCAGCCAGATGCAGAGCCAGGTGTCCCGGGCCCCCACGGCGGCCTTCTCCAAGCAGGCCGGCGCATTCAACGCCGAACGTCAGCAGTCCGTGGCCAACAAGCCGACGGCCGACAGCGTCGTCATCTCGTCGGAGGCTCGGGCGAAGCTCAACGCGCTCGACCAGCTCCAGGTCAGCAACCGCGTGCTCGCCAGCGATCCGAAGGGCACGCGCATCAACATCGCGGCCTGAGACGCACCGCCCCGAGCCGGCGGCTCACTCGTTCCGGTACGGTTCGATGTGATGCGCCCGCGCCCGGTCGCCCTCGTCGTCGGCCTCGAGCGCCGAGACCTCGTCCGTCCGGCCGAGCCAGCCGCGCCGCCGGAAGTAGACGAGCATCACCACGGCGCTGAGCGCCATGCCACCGAGGGCGAGGGGGTATCCGTACCGCCAGCGCAGCTCGGGCATGTTCCACGGCGAGGCGTCCGGATCGAAGTTCATGCCGTACACGCCGACGACGAACGTCAGCGGGATGAACACGGCCGAGATCACCGTCAGGACCTTCATCACTTCGTTCGTCTTGTTGCTGACGCTCGAGAGGTAGAGCTCCATCAACGAAGTGTCGATGTCGCGGTACGTCTCGGCTTCTTCGATGATGCGTGTGGCATGGTCGTGGCAGTCGCGCAGAAACAACCGGGTCTCGGGTTTGATGAGATCATGCGTCTCGCGCATCAGCGACGTGAAGACGTCGCGCAAGGGCAGGGTGGCCCGCAGAAGCGTCAGAAGCTGCCACTTCACCGCCCGGATCTGCGCCATGTGGCTCGTCACGGGGCGTCCGAGGACGGACTCCTCGAGGCGATGCAGGCGCGCGCCGTACGCATCGAGCACGGGGAACCACGCATCGACGACCGCGTCGAGGAGCGAGTAGGCGAGATAGTCGCTGCCCGCCCGCCGAACGCGCCCGATGCCCGCACGCAGCCGGTGCCGTACCGGTTCGAAACAATCCCCGGGGCGCCCGTCCTGAAACGTCACGACGAAGTGTCTCCCGAGAAAGAGACTCAGTTGCTCGGTCTCGAGGTACTGCCCTTGGAGTTCGGACCCCGGGGCCATGTGCGCGACCACGAAGAGATGGTCGGGGTACTCCTCGACCTTCGGCCGCTGGCTGGTGTTGACGACGTCCTCGAGGGCGAGCAGGTGGATGCCGAAGACATCGGCGAGCGCGAGCAGCGTCTTTTCGTCGCCGAGCCCGTCGACGTTGACCCACACCACCGGGTGCTGTCCGATCACCCGCTTGAGTTCGGCCGGGTCCTCGAGATTCTCTTCGATCAGCCGTTCGGGCCCGTAGGCCATGTACCGGATGCGCGGTTTCGGCGACTCCGGGTCGATCTGCAGGGTGCCCGGCGCGAGCCCGATCGTCCGGGGCCGCGAGCGTTTGCGGCGGAACGGCACGGTCTCAGAGCCCGCGCGTGCGGCGGAAGGCCGCGAGGTTCTCCGTCTGCAGGTACGGGTTCGTCTTGCGCACGACGCCCATCGGTGCGCTCTCGCCGCCGTAGGCGTGCCCGGGGAACAGGATGGTGTCGTCGGGCAGGGACGAGAGACGCTGACTCAACGTGTAATACATCTCGTCGGGGTCGCCGCCCGGGAGATCGACCCGGCCGCAGCCCTGGAGGAAGAGCGTATCGCCGGCGAAGACGGCCTCGCGGATGCGGAAACACAGCGACCCCGGGGTGTGTCCCGGCGTGTGCAGCAGCTCGACCTCGACCTCGCCGACGCGCACGCGGTCGCCGGACTCGTGCGGGGTGAGATCCGTCTTCGAGAGGCCGGTGACCTTCTGAATGCCGGGGCACTCGGCCTTGTGGGCGTGTACGGGGCAGGGATTGCGCGCGAGCAGCGTCGGCAGGCCCTCGACCTCGAACCCGAACATCGAACCGCCGATGTGGTCGGGGTGGTAGTGGGTGCACAGCGCGCCGACGATCTTCATGTCGTCCGCGGCGGCGACGGCCAGCAGGTCGTCGATGCCCCAGGCGGGGTCGACGACGAGGCACTCGCCGGCATCGCGGTCGCCGACGAGGTACACGAAGTTCTGCATGCCGTGGGCGGCGGGGTTGGCGCCGGCGAAATCGCGGCCACCGAGGAGCTGACGGACGTAGAGCCTGGACATGGGCCCGGACGCTATACGGCGCGACGATTTACCGCAACGGGGGCGTCGGGGTAGATTCGCCCGCCGCGCCCACTCCCGGGCGCCCCCGCCGCTCGTCCCGGAGCTTGCGCCCATGCATTTGCCCCAGCCCTCGTCCCGCCTGAGAAGCGCTCGCCGCGCCGTGTTCATCGCCTTGATCTGCGCGGGCGCCGCCGCCTGCGACGACACGCAGTCCGTCACGCCCGAGCAATCCGGAGGCAACGGGAACGGCGGCGGCGCGGCCGGCGGCGCCGACGCGGGCCCCGCAGGCGGGTCGTCCGGTGGCACCGACGCGGCCGCCGGGGGGGCCGTCACCGACGTCGGCCTCGTCGACGCCGCGGGCCCGGCCGATGCGGGGTCGGTCGGACCCGATGCCTACGTCCCGCCGCCCGGGGGGCAACCCTGCCAATGGGCTTCGGACTGCCCCTTCGGCGACTGCATCGAGGGCGCTTGCAACAACGAGCGCCCCCGTTCCTGTGTCGAAGGCGGCGACGCCGCCTGTCCCGAGGGCGAGGTCTGCGGCGGCTTCGAGAACAGCTACTGGTGCATGCGGCCGTGCGAGCTCGACGAGAGCTGCCCCGTGCGCAGCCGCGCCTGCAATGCCAACTTCGACTGCTCGCGGCGCTCGAGCTGCCACGACGGGCGCTGCATCAACAACTGCGAGACCGACGCCGACTGCGGCGAGCGGATGTGTTTCGACGGCGCGTGCATTCCGTACCCGCAGGTGTGGACGGGGGCGGCGCCCACCCCCCGGGGCGAGCCGGGGCAGCTCTACGCCGGCGTCGGCACCGTGCCGCTCGACTACCCCGTCGGCGTCGAACTCGCCGGCTTCGGCGCGCGCGAGGGGCCGTTCGGGCCCTACTCCGTGGCCCTCGGCGGCTCGGACCGCTTCTTCGAAATGCAGGACGTCCGGGTCGTGGCGCTGTCGACGGACGAAGAGACGACGCTGCTCGTCCGTCTGCCCCTCTGCTGGTCGTCGGATCTCGTCTTGACCCGCGCGGCGCAGAAGCTGCAGGACCTGACGGGCGTCAACTACCGCGATCACATCGTCAGCTCGGCGACGCACAGCCACAGCCAGGTCGGCCGCTATTGGACGATCGTGCCCGAGACCGGTTTCGGCGTCTTCGGACACGGGCAGTTCTCCAAAGAGGTCTTCGAGCGCATCACCGACTCCGTGGCCGGGGCGATGCACGAGGCCATCGGCGACCTGAAACCGGCGCGCTTCGGCTACGCCCTGCGCGAGAGCTTCGATCCGGGCAATCGCATCAACAGCGACCGCCGCAGCGAGAACCCCGACTTCAAGGACGACCGGGCTCTGGTGCTGCGCGTCGACGACCTCGAGGGGCGCCCGATGGCCGCCGTCGTGCGCGTGGCGCTGCACGGCACGCACATGCTCTACCCCTGGGTGACGGGCGACGCGCCCGGCGCGGTGGAGGCCATCGCCACGCAGAACCTCTCCGCCGAGTTCGGCCGCGAGGTGCCGGTGCTCTTCTTCAACGGCAACGCGGGCGACGTCAGCCCCCGCGGCGACGACGGCGTCGAGGTCGACTGGGGCAAGATGCAGACGGTCGGTCACCGCATGTGGCCCATCTTCCGCGAGATGTGGGGCAGCATCGCGCCCGCGTCCGAGCTGGACATGGAGCTCATCACCCGCCGCATCCCGGTCAGCTACCGGCACATCGGCTACGACGCCTCGGCCCGCGAGTTCCGCTCGGTGCCCGACGGCAAGCCCCTCATCTACGGCGCTTTCAAGTGTGTCAACGCCAGCATTCCGCGAGAGGAACCCGGCTACCGCGACGGCACCTACGTCTGCGCCATCGACCTCGAGAACTTCCGCGGCGCGCCCGTGCCCGAGTTCATGAAGGCCACCGTCAGCGCGCTGCGCCTCGGCGAACTGGTCGTGGCGACGCTGCCCGGCGAGCCGACGTCGGCCCTCGGCGACGCCCTGACGCGGGGCATCGACGCCGACGCCGAGGCTGCCGGCCACCCCGAGTACGAGGCCGTGACGTTCGGCTACTCGCAGGACCATCACCTGTATCTGGTGCCCGAGGAGGACTGGCTGCACGGCGGGTACGAGGCTTCGCAGAACATCTGGGGGCCGAAGTTCGCGCAGTACGTCGCGGGGGCCGTGCGCGGGCTGGCGGGCGAACTCTTCACGCCGGAGCGGGAGACGGTCGACACGGGCATCAAGGCGAGCCTCTACGACTTCTTGCCGGACGACGCGGTCGCCCCGACGCCGACGATGGGTCTGCCCGGGGGCATCATCGAATCGCCGACCGGACGGGTCCCGCGCGGTGCGCTGATGCGCGTGCGGTTCAACGGGGGTCACCCCGGCGTCGACCTCCCCTACGCCCACCTGGAGTACCGGCGCGACGACGGTGTGTTCCTGCCGGCCGGCCGGGCCGCCGGCGGGCTCGTTTATGACAACAGCCTCTACGACACCGTGACGATCTATCGGGGGGACTACGACACCGATCACACCTGGGAGATCGAGTGGGAGCTGCCCTTCGACGCGCCGGTCGGCACCTACCGGGTGCATCTCGCCGGGCGCACCTTCGACGGCAGCGCGGCGGTGCCCTACGACGTCGTCAGCGCGGACACCTTCGAGCTCGTGCCGGCGACGCTCGCCGTGCGCGAGGTGCAGGTCGACGGTGCCGCGGTACACGTCGAGGTGACGTACCCGGACGGGCCGACGAACGACGACGGCGAGGCGCCCTTCGAGGCCCTCGAGACCCGCGGGCATCTGTTGCGGACGGACCCCGAGCGGCGCTTCGATGGCGAGGCCAAACGATACGCGTTCATCCTCGGGCGCGATCTCGACCCGGCCCGGCCGGTGCGGATCGCCTTGTCCGGCGCGGGGCAGGCGAGCTTCGAGGCCGCGCCGCAGCCCGAGTCGGCCGAGGTCGAACTCGTGACCTCGCGCGCCGACGACGGCACCGAGGGACGCACTCGCATCGGCGGCTGGCCGACGAGCCGCGTCTCCATCAACGCGCCCGGGCCCGGCCGGTACGACGTCACGGTCACCGACGCCTACGGCAACCTCGCCACCACGAGCGTCGACGTGCCTTGAAAGTCGGCGCCGGCGCCCGCCGACGCGCTCAGCCCGGCAGCGTGCGCCGGTGCCGCTCGAGGGCGCCCTCGATGAGATCGCGCATCTCGCGCAGGAAGACGAAGCGGTTGCGCTGGAAGCACCGCACCGGATCGTCGGCATCGCCGTAAAGCATGCCGACCGCCCGGCCCTGGATGCGCACGGGGAAGAGCACGAACCCCCGGGCCGCGAAGTGGCGGGTGTACCAGAGGGGCACGCGGTGCTGCCGGTTGGCTGGTGCGGCCACGTTGTCGACCACGATGTCCTGACCGTCGAGGCCGGCGAGCGCAAAGACATCCCCCGAGCGCTCGAGGGCGAACCGCAGGTGGCGGCGCATCTTGACGGCGTCCGGCCCGAAGGCGATGCGCGCGACCATGTGCGGCGCGGGCTGCGAGTCCGCCGGCGACGTGCGGAAGACCTCGCGCAGGCACAGCGCGGCGTGCGTGAACCCGAAACCGCGATACAGCGTCTCGACCGCCAGGGACAACAGCTCGTGAATCGGCGCCCCCTGCCGCACCGCCGCCTCGAGCTCGGCGCGCCCCTGCGAGAGAAACGCCTTGCGCCGGGCGTCCTCGAGGCGCTCCGTCCGGGCGTCGACGCCGGTGGCCGCGTCCGGGGCGCCCGCGGGAAACTCGCTGCCGTCGGGCCCGGCGAAGGCGAGCAGGTGGCGGACGAGGGGGTGTTCGTCGGCGCCGAGGCCCAGATCCGCCGCGTGATGGCGGATCTGCCCGGCCACCATGACCAGGAGGGACCGGATCTGCGCCGCCCCGGTCTCGAGCGCCTCGCCGTACAGGTCGACGACGGCGTCGAGCTGCCCGTGCGGGTCGACGGCCGTCTGCAACACGGCGTTGGCGAAGGCGGCGAGCAGGTGCAGCCGCGCCGAGCGGGCTTTCGGGGGCTTCGGCGGGGCGCTCGGCGCCGGACGCAGGGCCCAGATGATGCTGTGCGGCAGGCCGAAGACCCGCGCGACCGCCGCGCCGAGCTGTGCGGCCGTGCAGCCGACCACCTTGAGTTGCAGGTCGGGGACGGGCAGCGGATCGGGCAACAGGCGCAGGGCGGCGACCTCGTCGGCGTCGAGGGGCAGGTAGGCCTCCAGGGCGAGATCCCCCAGCCGGTGGTACATCGCACAGACGAAGGCCTCGTCGGGCAGGCTGTCGTCGCACCGGCTCCCGCCGTCCGATGCGCGGGCGTCCTGAGATTGCACGAAGGCCCGCGCGAACAGCCCCGCGCCGAACGACAGGACGGCCTGCGCCGCGAGCGGCCCGCCCCGCGGGTGGTCGCGCAGGCGCTGATACAAGATGAGAGACAGCGCCACGCGCCGCACCTGCTCGAAGCCGAGCAGAATGACCGCCCGCGTGACGGTGGCGACGGGCTCGTTGTACTGCCGGTAGGCCGGCCCGTTGACGAGCCGTAGCAGGCGCGTCGTCAGCGCGAGATCCCGCACGATGACGGCCACGAGGTCCTGCACCGAGGTCTCGTGGCGGTCGACGAGGCGGTTCACCTCGGTCAGGTGGCGCGCCACCGTGGGGAAGTCGAGGCTGCGCTCGATGCTCTCGGCGTCCGTCCCGAGGAGCGCGGCAATCTTGGGCGGGCGCTCGACCCAGGGGTCGAACGTCGCCTGGCAGCGCTCGCACACACCGCTGCCCGGCCCGACGGGCGACGAACAGCGGGGGCACTCGGTCAGGTAGGCGGGCATGGACCCGCCCACCTTAACACTCCCGTCACTTCGCGGGGGAATCCGGCAGCGTCGGCTCGGCGATGTACTCGCCGGGCAGCTCGCCCGTGAGCGTATCGAGGAACGCCAGAATCGACTTCGACTGCTCGGGCGTCAGGTCGCGGCCGAGCTGATGGCTGGCCATCATCTTGACGGCCTCGTCGAGCGAGGCGACCGAGCCGTCGTGGAAGTACGGGCCCGTCTTGGCGATGTTGCGCAGGCTCGGCACCTTGAAGAAGCCCTTGTCGGCCTCGTTCTTGGTGACGGCGAAGCGGCCCTCGTCCGGCTTGACCTTGGGGTCCGCCGGCGCCGGCCAGGGCTTCACGAGGCCGAGCTTGTTGTACATCGACCCGCCGACGTACGCGCCGCTGTGGCAGGTGACGCAGCCCGTCTCGACGAACGTGTTGAAGCCGTTGATCTCGTCGGCGTTCAGGGCGGCTTTGTCGCCCTTCAGGAACTTGTCCCACTTCGAGGGCGTCATCAGCTTGCGCTCGAAGGCGGCGATGGCCCGGCCCATGTTCTCGAAGGTGACGGGCTCCTTGGCGTCGGGGAAGGCCTTCTTGAAGGCCTCGACGTAGCCGGGGATGCCTTTGAGGACCTTCTCGACGGCCTTGCCGTCCTTCATTGCCATCTCGACGGGGTTGGTGACCGGCCCCATCGCCTGCTCTTCCACGTCCTTGGCGCGGCCGTCCCAGAACTGCGCGACGTGGCCGGCGGCGTGGTAGACGCTCGGGGAGTTGCGGCCGCCGAGCTGCTTCTTGTGGCCCTCGGAGAAGGGCTTGCCGTCCACGCCGTAGGTGTTCAGGCCGTGGCACGAGTTGCACGAGACGTCGCCGCCCGCCGAGAGGCGCTTGTCGAAGTAGAGCTGCCGGCCGAGGTCGATCTTCTCGGGGGTGAGCGGGTTCTCCGGGTTCTCGACGACCTCGGGCAGGGGCGCGAAGAGCTCGAGGCGCTTGGGGTCGATGGCGGGCGCGGCCTGGGTCGGCGGGGCTGTCGGCGCGGCGGACGCGGCGGCGCTCGAGGCGGCCGGTGCGGGCTTCGACGCGGCGGGTTTCGTCTCCGTCTTGCCGGCCCCGCCCTTGTCGCCGCAGGCGGCGAGGCCGAGGGCGAGGGCGAGACTGCTTGCGGTCGTGACGAGGGTGAGTTTTGCGGGCGACTTCATGGTGTGGGTGACCTCCGGGGGGCAGAAATAGCCAGATGACGCAGCGTGTCAAGGGCCGGGTTCCGGTCGGACGGGTTCGGCTTTACCGGCGTCAAGAATCGCCGGGACCGGACCGCAGAACGGCACTCGCGCGGCACGAGCCGTCAGCGGGCCGGGGTGTTACGCCCGTGACGAGGCCGCCCGGTCTCGATGGCGTTCGCGTCTCGCTGACCGCCGCGTGCCGGGACCGCCGCTCGGTGGCATCGGGCCCTCTCAGAGCAGCATCTGATTCCAGAGACCCGCGGAGGCGCGCTCTCGTACCATCGGATCCGATGGAGCCGTGTAGACGACATCGTCACCGGTCACCCTCTCACCCGTCAGAGGGCCGAAGGTTCGAAGCAAGAGCGATGGGTGAGTCGCATGGGCGGACGACTGGCCCCGAACGACCATCCGCCTCGCCGCGGCCGCCGCGTCCGGGGTGGCCCCGTGTTCTTGGCGATGGGGTGGTCTGATGATCCTGTCGAATGACACTCGCCGTCATGTGCACCGTCGTGGCGGCGGTGACGGCCCGGTGAGGATTCGGCTTGCCTTCCGGGTCCTACGGGAGTCGACTTCGCGCATGAAGTGCCGCCCTTTGTTCATCGGCTTCTTGACCCTCACCGCCTGCGGAACGGACACGCCGGGCGGTCAGGGAGATTCATCGGACGTTGGCGTCATGATCGACGGGCGCACGGAGCCGCCCACCGACGCTCGGTCGGACGGACCTTCGCGCGCCGATGTCGCTCGGCCCGACATGAGCAACATGCCCGACGTCGAGGCCGCGGCGGACGCGATGGTTCCGCGCTTGGACGCAGGAGACGCAGGAGACGCAGGCGACGCCGACGCGTGGTGGCGTCAGGTGCCGCCCCTCTGCGACAGCGTTCGCACGTACGAAACGGACGGCCCGGGCCGATTCGAGCTGATCGCGACACTTACTGGCACGGCGACCGGGGTACTCGAGGTCGAGGGTCAGCAAATGAAGCTTCTCGGGCGGGGCCCCGAGTCTACGGAAGATGTGCCTGCGGGCGTCGCGCTCACGCTGCGTGACGACCGCACGTTCCAGATAGACCCGACGGCCAATGCAATGGGCTTGTACGGCGTGCAGTCGACGGACGCGCCCGGACTCTTCTTCGCGATGAGTTCCTACCCGCTCGGGGATGTTCCGGAGTGCGGGAGGGACCGCGGGCTGTCGCTCGCAGCCATTCGACTTGCACCGTCGAACGAACCGTGGTCGATGGAGCCCCTCACCTGCATTCAGCCCGGGCAGGCCGCGTACTGGCAGCGCGATCTGGTCGTCGACTCGGACCTCGACGGCCACTTCGAAGTGCTCACGGCCAGTCCAACGAAACTCGACGAATTTCAGGACGGAGCGTTCGTTCGGCTCTACGAGGATCTCCCCGAGATGCCTCTGGCTCAGTATGACGTCGTCGCGGGCTTCGCGGCGGGCGACGTCGACGGGGACGGCTTCGTGGAATTCTCCCTGCCGGCGCAGATCGCTCAGGACGCCGTTCTGGGGGCCAATCGTGGCGTCCTGCGCATCGTCGAGAACCGACGGGAGAACGGCTTCGTCGTCACGCAGCAGACCGTCTCCGCGGCCTACACCCCCTACTTCAACGCCATCGGCGATGTCGATGGCGACGGGCGGCTCGAGATCCTGCACGGCGGGCCGGCCTACGGGTGCCGCTCGCTCGACCTCTATACCGCCATCGCCGATGACACCTACGCCGTGCGGTGGCACGGCGAGTACCTCGACATGGACTTCAAGCACCTCGGCGAGGCCCGGATGGGCGACACCGATGGCGACGGCGACCAGGAGATCGCAATCCCGCTCGGCTGCACCGTCCGCGTCTTCGAGTGGCAGGAGACCGAGCTCGTGGACATTGCGGCCATCGACACGAATCCGCACTGCGGCTACGCCGAGGTTTTCCCGGGCGACTTCGACGGCGACGGCGCCGACGAGTTGGCGGTGACGACCCACTGGAGCGCGCTGGGCCAACCCGAAGATCCTACGGGCATTCAGATCTGGAAGCGGCGGCGGTGACGGCCCGGCGTCCACGCCATCGACCCATCGGCGACAAATCCGCGGGTGCGTGCGGTTCGATTTGACAGGGGGTTCTGCCCAAAGCCACGGAATCGTGGCAGAAGGCTGAAACGACCCATGCACACAGACGCCCCCGAAAACGACCCCGTCGGCGCCCTGCGCGCCGCCTACGCCGACGATCGCGACACGTTGCACCTCAACAACGCCGGCATTGCACCGCTGCACCCGGTGGCGGCCCGCGCGCTCGACGAAGTCACGGCCCTGCAGCGGCGTGGCACGCTCGGCATTCCCGAGACGATTGCCCGCGTCGAAGCCGCCCGCGGCACGTTCGCCCGCCTCACGGGCGCGGCCCCGGCCGACGTCGCATTCTTCTCGACGTGCGCGGCGGCCCTGACGCAGTGCGCCTTCGGCGTGGGCCTTGCGCCGGGAGACGAGGTCGTCCTGCTCGATCAGGAGTACCCGTCGAACGCCTATCCCTGGCACCGCGCGGCCGAGGCCGCCGGGGCGACGGTGAGGGTCGTGCCGGCGGGGCCCGACTTCGACGGGGGCACGGCGGCGCTGCTCGCGGCGATCACCCCTCGCACCCGCGTCGTCGCGTGCTCGTGGGTGCAATTCCAGACGGGAACCCAGGTCGACCTGCCGCCCATCGCCGAGGCCGTCCACCGGCACGGCGGCCTGCTGGTGGTGGACGCCATTCAGGGGCTCGGCGTGCTGCCGTTCGATCTCGCCGCCTGTGGGGCGGACCTCGTCTGCGGCGGCAGCCAGAAGTGGCTGCTCGGGCCGCTCGGCCTGGGCTTTCTGGCCGCACGCGATGGCCTCGCGGCGCAGATGCCGCCGCTGTTGCACGGGGCGATGACCTATGGCACCCCGGACGACCCGACGCGGGCCGACCGGGCCCCGCGCGACACGGCGAAACGCTTCGAGCCCGGGGCACCGCCCATTCACGCGGCCATCGGCACGGCGGCCGCCGTCGAGGCGCTGCTCGCGGTGGGCATCGCGCACGTCGAGCGGGCGGCGCGGGCGCTGGCCGACCACCTCGCCGCCGGCCTCGCCGCTCGCGGGTATCGCATCTATCCCCGCGGGACGCGCAGCCCCATCGTCACCTTCGTGCCGCGACGCCCCCCCGCCGCCCTGGCGGCCGATCTGCGGGCCGCCCGCTGCGCCGTCGCCGTGCGCGCCGGCGGCCTGCGAGTGTCGCCCCACGCCTTCCTGACGCGCGAACACATCGACCGCTTCGTCGGGCTGCTCGACGCCCTCGACGCCGCCGGAGACCCCGCATGACCCCGACCGCCCTCTCGAACACCCGCGCCCGCGCCCCGCTGCCCGCCACCGTCGACGTGGCCATCGTGGGGGCGGGGCTCGGCGGCCTCGTCGCCGGTGCCTACCTCGCCCGCGCCGGGCGCCGCGTCGCCATCTTCGACGCGCACTACGTCGCCGGTGGTTGCTGCACCATGTTCACCCGCAAACTGCCGGGGGCCGGCCGCGCACACTTCGACGTCGGCCTGCACTACGTCGGGGACTGCGGACCGGGCGGGGCCATCCCGTCGATCCTGGCCGATCTGGGCGTCGACGTGCGGTTCCGCCCCATGGATTCAGACGGCTTCGACACGCTCGTCTTTCCGGACTTCCGCTTTCGGATCCCCGCCAACCTCGAACTCTATCGCGACCGCCTGATCGCGCTTTTCCCCGCCGAGAAGCGCGGCATCGACGCCTACGTCCGCCTGCTGCGCGAGGTCGACTTCCTCTCCGGGCGCATGGGCGCGGGCGGCCGGCCGGGGCTCGGCGTGCTCTTCGACGTGCTGCGGCACGGGCGCCTCGGCGCGCGCTACCAGGGCCACACCATCGGCCGATTTCTGGAGGACCACGTCCGCGATCCCAAGCTGCGGGCGGTCATGCTCGGGCAGGCGGGGGACTACGGTCTGCCCCCGAGCAAGGTCAGCGCCATGCTGCACGCCGGCCTGGCGATGCACTACTTCAAGGGCGCCTACTACCCGGTAGGCGGCGGGCAGGTCATCGCCGACGGGCTCGCCGCCGTCATCGAGGGCGCGGGGGGCTCGGTCCACCTCCGCGCGCCCGTCGAGCGCATCCTCGTCCGCGACGGCCGTGCCGCGGGCGTGCGGGTGCAGCCGCGCAACGGCCCGGCCGTCGAGGTCGCCGCCGGCGTGGTGCTCTCCAACGCCGATCTCAAGCGCACTCTGCTCGAGCTCGTCGAACCCGGCGCCCTGCCCGCCGACACGCTGACCCGCGCCCGCGGCTATGAGATGGCCGGGGCGATCTTCATGACCTTCCTGGGCCTGCGGGGCGATCTGCGCGACCTCGGTCTGACGGACACGAACTACTGGGCGTTCGATGGCTACGACTTCGAGCGATTCTTCGGCGACGGCCAGCGTGACGGCCCGAAGGCGGCCTCGATCCGCGGGTGTTACATCACCAGCGCGTCCCTGAAAGACCCGGACACGCCCACCCATGCACCCGAGGGCCATCAGACGCTCGAGATCATGGCCCTGGTGCCCGGCGATTTCGCCGCCTGGGGCGTGCGCGATCCGGAGACGCTCGACGCCGGCCGCTACGGCCGCGCCCCGGCCTACCAGGCCATCAAGGAAGACATCGAGGCCAACCTCGTCGCCCGCCTCGACCGTCTGTTCCCCGGCGCCGCCGAGCGCATCGTCTACCGCGAGTCGGCGACGCCCGTGACACATACGCGCTTCACCGGCGCCACGGGCGGCACGGGCTACGGCCTCGCCGCCACGCCCGCGCAGTTCCTCCAGCACCGCCCCGGCTACCGCGGCCCGCTCCCCGGCCTGTACTTCTGCGGCGCGTCGACGCGCTCCGGCCACGGCGTCGTCGGTGCCATGATGTCGGGTCGCGCCGCCGCGCGAGCGGTCACGCAGGGGTTGGCGGGGTCGGGGGGCTGATGTGGGTTGGCACTGTGTCCGAGGTCCACGAAACCTTTGCGACTCGCCCGACGGCCTGAGATGATTCCGGCATGAAAGACAAACCACTCGAATACCTCGAGGTGCTTGAAGCCGGGCCACTCGCCTCTGAATTCTCCGTGGCACTCCCGTCGACCGAGTCCGTTCCGACACTCGCTGCCACACGAGCGGCGTTGTCGAGCCAACTCCCGGTCGGGAGTGAAGTCACCGTCTTTGCGGTCCCCCCCGGCGGGCCCGAGTGGTGCCTGGCCGTGGCGGCCATCAGACCCGGGCTGCAGCCCATTTCTTGTCTCGTCTGGCCTGAACGGAGCGACGCCGACGCGTCGCTCGCGGAGTTCTCGGACTCGGGATCCGGCCACATCGGGCCCGGCGTGTCTCGATGGAGCCTCGTGATGGAGGTTCGCTTCGGGCGCGATCCCTGTGCCGACCTGCAGTGGGTCTGTCAAACACTGGATGCGCTCGTACCAAATGCCGTCTTCATCACGGATCGCGCGGCCTGCAACATGCGGCCGGGTGATTGGCTGAGGGACATGGCGCGGTTCGTCCTGCGTCCGAAGCTCACGGACCTCTACACGATTCACGCCGTCGGAGATGAGAACGAGCCGCTCTGGCTGCACACGCACGGCCTCCGCCGCTTTGGCCTGCCCGAGATTGAGATTCTGGACGCGCACGAAATGGTGGCCGCCGGTAGCGCCGTCAACGCGGCCGCCGCGATCTTCCTCGACAATGGCGTCCCGGCGCCCGCCGAGGTCTTTGGCCTCGGACCCGAAATCGCCGCCATGTGGCTCCCCTGGGAGTGGGCCATCCAGCGCGCACGTCCCCGAGGCGCCGGCGGCACGTCGGACCGAACCCCTCCGCACGATGTCCCGGCCGCGGTTCTCTTCGCGCCGAAACCGAAGTTCCTCGGGCTCTTCGGCGCGGGCATCGCGCCGCTGGAACGCCAGCGAGGCATGCAGAGCACTTCGCGCATCTTCTTTCGCACGCTGGGCGAGACCCGACGCATGGCCGAGCTGGCGCGAGACCAGTTGCCGGCCCTGCGGGAGGCTCTGCGCCTGCTCGGTGACTCTTTCGGCGTATGCGTCGAGGTCAAGCTGGGGCACCCCATCGAGCAGAGCGCGGATATGGCGGGCCGACCTTCGGACGAACGCGAGCACATGTGGTTCGAGGTCCACGTAATCGACGAGACACACGTCGAGGCCACGCTCCTGAACGAGGCCCTCGGTGTGCGGGGCCTCACGAAGGGGACCCGCGGGCGGTTTCCACTTGCGTGGTTGACCGACTGGCAGCTCCTCTCGGAGTACGGCGTACACACACCGGCGAACGTCGACGCGCTGCTGACGGAGCTTGCGCGACCGCCGTCGAGCGACCGGCCACGATCGCTCGGTCGCTGACCGCCGGTTCTTTGAACGAGGGGACGCCCCCCGGCGGTCGAGAAGGAGAATCGTTCAGCCGTCCTTTCCGGTCCCGTACCGAGGGGCGCCGGAGGCCGTCGCCTACACGATCCACCCGCTGACGAACCGCGCGTGTCGCTCGCGCGCGAACTCGGGGCGGTGGCGGACGAGCTTCGCGACGCGGCCGCGCAGGCTGCACGGGTCGACGCTGATGCGGCGGGGCAGGGGGAAGAGCCATTCGGCCTCGCCGGCGCCGACGTGCTCGGGGGCGGGGGCCGGTGGGACGGGGGGCGCGGGCGCCTCGACGGGGTTGGCGGCGAGGACGTCGCCGGCGGGGCGGGGGGCGTCGAAGATCGCACGGGGCACGGGCCGCCAGGTGCGGGGCGCGGTGGCGTCGCCGCGCTTTGCGACGAGGGCGCGCTCCATGAGACCGGGCTCGACGACGGGCGCGAGCAGCTTCAACACTGTGGCGGGCAGGGCGCTCGTGAACTCGTACCTGGCCGCGTCGGCGCCGGGGACGTAGGCGGTGATGACACCGAACCAGCGATCGCCGACGAAAAATGCGAAGGTGGCGGTGCGGCTGGCGACGGTGGATCGCAGCAGCTTGCCGCCGGGGGCGTACTCGTCGCGGCGGTTGTCGCCGGTGCCCGTCTTGCCGCCGACGGCGAGCACGGTGCCATCGCTGAGCTCGAAGGCGCCGCGGGTGCGCTTGGCGGTGCCTTCCTCGACGACGCCGGTGAGCACGCGGCGGGCGAGCGCGGCCACCTCGGGGCGCAGCACGCGCTCGGCTCGGTAGGGCGTCGGATCGCGGTGCCAGTGGCTCTCATAGGGGGTGCCTTCGGCGAATCGCACGCCCTCGATGCGTTCGGTGGGCAGCCGCACGCCGTCGTTCTGAATGACACCCATCAGCTCCGCGAGCGCGGTGGGGCGGTCGCCCGAGCTGCCGAGCGCCGTCGCCAGGCTCGGCACGAGGCTGGGGAACGGATAGCCCGTCTTCTTCCACTGACGGTGGATGGCCAGGAACGCCTCGACCTCGAGCAGGGCCTTGATGCGTTTGTCCTGCGCGTTCTTGCGCGACGTGCGGAAGAGCCACTGATACACGGCCTGGCGCTCGTTCGTGCTCGCCGCGACGACCTGCGACCAGGCCGCGCCCGGGTGCTGGCGCAGGTAGTCGGCCGTCCACAGCTCGAGGGGGTGGATCTTGGTCAGAAAGCCCTTGTCATTGAGGTCGAACGCGTCGGGGGCGTACTTGGTGAACAGACGCTCGAGGCCCTCGGCGTCGAGCTCGGCGGCGGGCAGCGTGCGCCGCAGGAACGCCTCGAAGGCGGCCCGGTCGGCCTCGGGCTCGAGCATGCGAAAGACGACCGCCAGGCGGCGCGGGGTGGCCTTCACGCTCTGCGCGAGTGTTTCGAGGATCTCATCGCGGGTGGCCCGCCGGTACTTCTTGTAGAACTGTTCCTGAAACACCCGGCCCTCGGCGTCGGCGAAGCGGGCGAGATACTCCTGCCGGCGCGGGTCCTGCGCGTCGGTCAGAAGGCGCGCCGACGACCCCGGGACCTGAAACATCAGATGCCGCACGAGGTCGCGCATGAGACGCACATAGACGAGGTTGACACTCTCGTAGGTGGCCTGCCGCACGGTGAACGTCTTGCGGTCGTCGTCGTGATTGAAGTTGCCGAAGGTGTGCAACCCTCCGCCGGTCATGAACTGTTCGATGGGATTGGCGGTGTATTGCCGGTCCATCGCCGCTTCGAGCATCGTCACGAGGGAGCGATCCATGTCCCAGGGATGACTGCCGAGCCAGTCGATGGCCCAGCGGGTCAGGGTGTCACTCGGATCGACCGGCGTGCGACGCAGGGCGACGGAGCTCAGGGGCGCGAGGCGTTCGTGCAGATCGGCGACGGCCTCGAGGTAGGTGATGAGCGTGCGCAGCTTGGCCGTGCTGCCGAGCTCGAGCTTCATGCCGTCGTTGAGATTGAACGGGCCGTCGTAGCTGTCCGTCTGGACGCGCAGCAGGTTGGCGCCCGCGCCGCGCTCGAAGAGGGTGAAGCTGTAGAGGACCTGCGACGGATCGCCGCGGCCGAGCAGGCGGCTCTTGGTCAGGCCGGCGGCGCGGGCCTTCTCGGGCGTGCGCAGCTCGGCGAGCAACCGGCTCGCGGCGGCCTGCGCCTCGCCGTCGAAGCTCGTGCGGACGGTCATGTCCAGGCGGTCGAGGTCGTACAGGCGCTCGACGCCCAGGCGAGTCATCAGGTGCGTGCGCACGGCGTCCGCGGCCTTGCGCTCGGAGAACGCCGGGGTCGGGGCCGCGGGGGCCTTCTCCCGGAAGACGAGCGGGGCGCGCAGGGCGGCCTCGTACAGCGTCCCGTCGATGTGTCCGTGGGTCTTCAGCAGGCGCAGGTGGTCGTCCACCAGGCGCCCGAGCGCCGGGCGGTCGTCCACCAGGAAGTTCTGCGGCCGGCGCTGCGCCAGGAAGAGCGCGAGCACCTGCCGGAAGACGGTGGCGCGCCGCGTGTGGTCGGGGTGGCCGACGGGGGCCGTGAAGTCCGCCGCGAGCAGGTCGTTGGCCGTCTCGAAGTCGGTGCCGAACCAGGCCCACAGCGCGTCGCCGATGCCCTGCACTTCGCCGTAACCGGGCACCGCGCCGAGGGGCACGGTGTTCACGTAGTGCAACACGATGCGGCGCCGGGCGTCCGTCGTGTCCTCGCCGTCCTGATAGGCCCGCAGCGAGGCCGAGGCCATCTGGCGCAGCTTGTCCTTCGCGCCGTGGGTGCGGCCCTCGGGCGAGTGGCGGAACTTCTCGAGCTGCGTCGCCAGGGTCGAGGCGCCGGGGGCCTTGTGGTCGGGTTTGACCTGCTTCACGGCGAGCTGCGCCGTCGCGAACACCAGGCGGTCCCACTCCACGGCCGGGTTCTGCGTGGGTGTCTCCGGGTTCAACAGCTCGCGGTTCTCGATGAACACCAGCGCGTCGCGCACCAGCGCCGGGACCTCGTCGAACGTCGGGTAGTGCCGCTCGGGCCAGACGCTCTGCGACATCTCGCCGCCGTCGCGGTCCTCGACGCTCAGGCCCGCGCGCATCTTCTCGTGATACGGCACGAAGAGGCCGGCGCGGGCCGCCTCGACCATCTCGGGCGACCAGACGGCCTGCGCTTCGAGCGCCATGCCCGAGCGGGCGAGGCGCCTGGTGAAATCGGGCAGGCGCGTGTAGCCCAGGCGCAGGTCGTAGGGCCCCTCACCGGGCGGCACCAGGCGATCGCTCGCCCCGGCGTGCACATCCCAGTACTGGGTGCGGGCCGCGTCGGAGAAGGCCCGGGCCTGCAGGTAGGACGTCCGGGCCTCGTACGTGGCCAGGGCGCCCACGGCGCCGGTGGTGATGAGGCCGACGGCCAGGAAGACGCGGAGCCAGCGGACGCGGGCACGGGGGCGCGTCGCGTCGGTGCGCGCCCCGCCGGGTTTCGGGCCCGGCTCGTCCGGGGACGGGGCCTCGCGGTCGGCCGGAACTTCGTTTCCTCCGTAGTGTTCGTTCTCTTCGACCGGACGGACGACCTCCGTCCGCGGGACGTCGGGCGTCGCGCGCATGGCGGTTCTCCTGCCGCGGGAGGGCCGGGCTCAGGGCGCCCGGGGCCGCGTCGTTGACCGAATTTCTCGATTCCATCGACACCGACGCGGGGTCGGTGCGGGAGATTCAGGTCTCCCGATTACGATTCGAGCAAAAAACGGCTTGCGGCGCAAAAAAAGATATGCATCCGACACGCTTGCATCGGACGGGGCACATGCCGGACCCTGGAAATCCGGGCGAAAACCGCCTCAGAAGCCGCCGCAGAGGGCCCCGCGCGGCTCGTTGCGAACGCCGCCGAGCGGCCGCACGACGGGCCCCGGCCAGTCGATCTCCACCACGCGCCAGACGTCGTCCACGTTGGGCGTCGAGACCGGACCGTAGCTGCCGATGCGGTTGTTGAACGTCAGCACCTCGACCTCGGTGTCGGGCGTGTTGCCCCCGTGTGTGTCCCAGTAGTGGATGAGCACGGTGTACGTCCCGGGGATGGGGTCCTGGATGTTCACGTTCTCCGGGCCGAAACCGTCGACGTCGTCGGTGTCCAGGAAGGGGTCGTCCTCCCAACGGTTGGGATCGCCCCAGTTCGGGTTGGGGTTGGAGAAGTAGCAGTCGCCCTCGCACGTCCACATCTGCCCGCCCGGGGCGATGACGTGGGTGTCGACGTCCGTCAGGTCCGTGTTCCACGAGACGCGGATGTGCAGGCCGACGTTCTCGAGCGGGGGCGGCGCGGCGATGGCCGACACGTCGATGCGCGCCGTGGGGGTGGCCGGATCGTTGCTGCGGACCTCCCAGAAACCCGACTCGATGCCGGCGCGGCCGGGGGCGTAGGTCATGTCCAGCGGCAGGCGCTGCCCGGGCTGAATGATGGCCGGGAAGGCCGGGGGGTTGGCGATGTCGAAGTGCTGGCTGAGCTCGCCGAGGAAGCTGCGACCGCGGTCGATGCGCAGCACCGTCACGGGCGCCTCGCCGCAGCTCAGGAGGTCGACGTTCTGGTGGGCGACGTTGCCGCGCTGCACGAAACCGAAGTTCACCTGCGCCGGCACGACGCGCAGGCAGGGCGTCAGACCGCCGACCTGTTTGTGGTCGCTCTGGAGCAGGACCTCGACCGGCGGAGCGCCCTGCACGTCCGTGATGGCCTGCAGCACGGCGTTCTCCGGGGCGAGGTCGTCCGGGTCGAACTGCACGATGAGGTCGTGGCTCTGCTCGGGCACGAGGCGCAGGGGCAGCGCCGGGGGCTCGGGCAGGGTGAACGTCTGGGAGCCCACGACGTTGAGGGCCGTGACGTTGAGGATGTCGTCGCCGCGGTTGATGAGCGTCGTGGTGTACCGGATGGACTGTCCGACGTCCGAGTAACTGAACAGCAGTTGGTCCGGCTCGGCGACGAGGCCGCCGGTGGCGACGGGGTCGCCGACGCAGAGGCCGTCGACGCAGATGCGGCCGCCCGGGCAGGGGTTGGCGCCATCGCAGCGCGTGCCGTCGATGCAGGCGCCCTCGTAACAGACCTGCCCCGCCGCGCAGTTCTCGTCGAAACACTCGGGCTCGGCCGGGCCGAGATCGATGAACTGAGGGCCCGCGTCCCCGCTCGGGGGCACGTCACCGCCCGCCGGGCCGGCGTCGGTCGTCGGCGATTCACTGCCACCGGCGCCGGGCAGCGTGCCCGGGGCCCCGCCGACCGGGCCGGGGTCGAGGCCCTGATCGCGGTCGGTCGAGGGGGCGCCCCCCGTGGCCGCCGTGCCGGCGGCGTCGTCGGAGCACGCGGCGCCGACGAGGAGAGAGAGCGCACCGGCGCAGAGCAGGCCGGGCAGGGACGGGCGGAACATGGACATGGAGGGCTCCCGCGAAAGTGCGCGGAGTATGGGTCGGCGGGCGGGGCGGGTGCAAGGCGCGGGGCGCCGCGACGCGCGCCTATTCGTCCGGATCGCCGGCGTCGGAGATGCCGTGCGCCCGCAGCTTCTCCCAGAGGTTCTTGCGGGAGATGCCGAGCATGTCGGCGGCCTGCTGCCGCTTGCCGTGCGTCAGCTTGAGGGCGCGCAGCAGATACTCGCGCTCGAAGGCCCGGACGGCCTGTGCGAGCGGCTGTATGGTGCCGTCGGCGTCGCCGTTGCCGGCGGACTCGTCGACCTCGCGTCCGGCGAGCTCCGCGGGCAGGTGCTCGAGGTCGATCTCGTGCCCGCGCGACAGCACGACGGCGTGGTGGATGGCGTGCTGCAGTTCGCGCACGTTGCCGGGGAACTCGTGCGCCGACAGCACCGCCCACGCCCGCGGCGAGATCGACGGCAGGCCCTGACCGGCGGGCGTGAATGCGCGCAGGAAGTGCTCGACGAGCAGCGGAAGGTCGCTGCGGCGCTCGCGCAGCGGCGGGATCGTCACGCCGAGCACGTTGAGGCGGTAGTAGAGATCCTCGCGGAACCGGCCCTCGACGATGTGCTGCCGCAGGTTGCGGTGCGTCGCCGAAATGACCCGGACGTCCACCTTGACGCTGCTGTTCGTGCCGAGGGGTTCGAACGTGCCCGACTGCAGGACGCGCAGCAGTTTCGCCTGCGCCATGAGCGGGATTTCCGCGACCTCGTCGAGGAAGAGCGTGCCCCCGTGCGCGGCCTTGAAGCGGCCGTCGCGCTTCTTCACGGCGCCGGTGAACGCGCCCTTGTCGTGCCCGAAGAGCTCGGCCTCGAGCAGCGTCTCGGGGAAGGCCGCGCAGTTGACCGCCACGAACGGCCCCGTGCGCCGCGGGCTGAGGTCGTGCAGGCGCCGTGCGACGAGCTCCTTGCCGGTGCCGCTCTCGCCCGTGATCAGCACCGGCGCGTCGCTCTCGGCGATGGTGCCGATGCGATCGAGCAGGCGCTGCATGATGGGCGAGCGGCCCACCAGCTCGTCGTCGGCCCGGCGCGACGCGAGCGCGGCGCGGGCCTCGGCCAGCGCGCGCCGGAGCTGATGACGCTCGGCCACCCGCGAGATGCGAACGACGAGCTCCTCCGGGTCGAAGGGCTTGGTCAGGTAGTCGAGCGCCCCGTCCTTGAGCGCCGCCACGGCGTCGTCGACCGCGCCGTAGGCCGTGATCAGGATGACGTCCGTCTCGGAGTGGTCCTGCCGGATCTGCCGGAACAGCGTGATGCCGTCGACGCGTGGCAGGCGGATGTCCGAGACCACGACATCGAAGCGGCGTTCCGCGATGAGGTTCTGTGCCACGGCGCCGTCCTCGGCGATGGACACCTGGTGCCCCGCCGCGCGCAGAGCGTCACCCACGACGAGCCGGATCGACGGCTCGTCATCCACCAAGAGAAGGTCGACCATTTTTCGCTCCAGGCAGGCGGACGATGGCGGTGGTGCCCGCGCCTTCTTCGGATTCGAACGTCAGCTCGCCGCCGTGATTGCGGATGATGCCGAGCGAGACGCTCAAACCGAGGCCCGTGCCCTGTCCTTCCGGTTTCGTCGTGAAGAAGGGATCGCAGATGCGATCTTTGATGTCGTCGGGGATGCCGCAGCCCTCGTCGCGCACGATCAGCTTGACCCCGCCCGCGGCGGGGTCGGGTCTGGCATCGAGGGTGATGGTCTGGTTGGCGGACGAGGCCTCGGCGGCGTTGAGCAGCAGGTTGACGAGCACCTGCATGAGCTGCGCGCGGTCGGCGTGCACGTGCACGGACCCGGAGACCACCCGGATGTCCGTCGTGACGCGCTTCTTGTGTAATGCGGGCTGCACGAGCCGCAGGCTCGCATCCATGACCTCGTGCACGTCGACGTCCGTCGGTGCCGGCGGGCGCTGGCGGGCGTAGTCGAGCAGGCCGCGCACCGTCTGCCGGATGCGCTCGAGGCCCTCGGTCACGGTGTTGAAATACTCGGCGCGGCGGTCCTCGGGGACGGTGCCGTCCCGCAGCGACTTCACGCAGCCCATGACCCCGGAGAGGGGGTTGTTGATCTCGTGTGCGACGCCCGAGGCCAGCAGGCCGATGGACGAGAGTTTTTCGACCTGAATGCGCTGCGATTGCTCGTCCACCAGCCGGGTGTTGATCTCGGCGAGCCGGTCGCGGGCCTCGCGGAGATCCTGCGCGCGGCGGCGCTCGCGGTCGGTCAGCAGGCCGATGAGCGGGCCGTGCATCAACATGCCGCCGCCCTGCACCAGGAGCACCCAGGGATCTCCGCGGAAGTCGTCGACCAGGTGAAAGCCGCAGAAGATCGTCAGCGCCAGGACGGACGCGCGCATGCCGCCATTGCGCCCGAAGTAGAAGGCGAACATGGCGACCCAGACGTAGAGCGCCCGGTAGAACGGGCTCGCCGCGCCGCCGGTCAGCGCGATCAGTGCGATGCAGAAGACCAGATCGAGCGCGGCGATGGACAAGTAGAAGATCGTTTTGTCGCTGAGCCGGACCAGCGGCCAGCCGATGGCGTAGGCGAGGGCCGTGTAGAGCAGGAATGCGCCGTGCGCCAGCAGGACCGCGCTGCGCAGGGGCCCCGGCCCGACGGAGAGGAACGCGAACGCCAGGCCGCACGCGAGCGCGACGATGCGCAGAATCGCGTAGATTCGATCGCGGTCGTCGAAGGTGCGTGCGTCGGCGTTCGGGAACATTCGGGCCTTGCTATGCACGGAACGTACCGAGGGCGCCCGGGGGGGCTTCGCCCGGGTTTCCATTCCGAACGGTAACGGAGGCGGGGTGTGTGTTACCGAACGGTGCCATCGGGCGCTAGAGGTTCCGGTCGGCACCCGCCGCGGAGTGGCACGGACCTTGCGCGCGCTTATGGTTCAGACAGCCAGGCTGACCGGAAAATGACGCTCGCTTGGACCACCGTGGTTCACCTCGAACGTCAGATGGTCCGATCCTCGCCCGGAAGGGAGAACGCCATGTACGCGCCCCGGAGAATCCTCGCCCCCGTCGACTTCGGTACCTGCTCGTCCGCATCGCTCGCGCAGGCGGTCGCGATCACGCGGTCTCAGCCGGAGGCGACGCTTCGCGTGCTGCACGTCTACGAGCCGCCGTACTACGCCCCGGAGGCGCTCGTGAACCTGCCCGGCGAGCCCCCCCTGCCGATGGTCGACTACGTCCGGCAGGAGGCCGAGCGGCAGCTCGAGGGCTTCCTTTCCGTCCGGCGTGATGCCGCAGACCTCGGCGGCCGGCTCGACGCGCGCATCGCCGCCGGGCTCGCGTTCGAGGAGGTCCCACGCGAGGCCCGCGCCTGCGGAGCGGACCTCATCGTGATGGGCACGCATGGCCGGCAGGGGCTCTCGCACCTGCTCCTCGGCAGCGTCGCGGAGCGGGTCATCCGCAACGCGCCCTGTCCGGTCCTGGTCGTGCGTGCGGGCGGGCAGGAGCCCCCGGCGCCGCTGGCGTTCGACCGGGTGCTGGTGCCCATCGACTTCGGTCCCGACGCGAACGCCGCCGCCCGGTTGGGCATCGCGATGTCGGCCCGGGGCGCGCGCGGCGTGACGCTGTTGCACGTCGTTCCGACGCCCGCCTACGCCGGCGAGGTGCTGGTGCCGCGGGCCGGCGGCATGAAGCTCGGCGAGTATCTGCACGACGAGGCGCAGGCGCGGCTCGAGGCGTTCGCCGCGGAGGTCTCTCCGTCGCCCGACGAGCGGCCGAACGTGCTGGTCTTGCAGGGCTCGCCGGCCGAACAGACGATTCACGTCTGTGTCGAGGACGACGTCCACCTCGTCGTCATGGGGACGAAGGGGCGGCACGGCCTCGCGCACTTCTTCGTCGGCAGCGTCGCCGAGCGCGTCCTGCGCCATGCGCATTGCCCGGTGCTCATCACCCGGGCGGTCTTCGGGGAGCCGGCGCCAGCGTGACGTGCGCATAGGGAGCGGGCTCGAAGTGAACCGTCCGGCCGAGCGCACGCCCGACCGCCTCGAGTTCCGTCGGCGCGACCCTCGCCCCGAAACCGCACCACGGCGCGAAGCCGAGGTCGTCCGGTGCGGGCGTCCGGAGGCCGCGGGCCCGGCCGATGACGCGACCCGCGGCCGCACCCGCCCGCGCTGCCCGACCGGCGGCCGCGGGGAAGGCCTCGCGGGTCCAGACACTCGCCAGGATGGGGCCGTCCGTTCGAGCGGCGGCGGCCGCCAGCGCCCGAAAGCGGCCGGCGGCGTCGAGCACGTGGGTCAGGCTGCCCCAACCGAAGAGCACGGCGTCGACGTGCGGCGGGCCCGGCCAGTGCTCGGGGGTCTCGTAATCGGCGCAGGACACCGCCGCGGAGCCGAGCAGCGCCCCGAGCGCGACGACCGCCGCCGGCAGCGGGTCGAAGGCGAAGACCTCGTAGCCGGCCGCCACGAGCGCCCGCGCTTCGCGACCCGCCCCGGCGCCACCGAGCAGGAGGCGGGCGGGGGCGGGTGGCAGGGCGGCGGCCCACCAGGCCTTCTCCCAGTCGAAGGGTTCGCCGTCGGGCCGGGGGGCGGGGCCGGCCGCGTCGGCGTAGAGGACGCGGCCGAGCGCGACGCGCTCCGACGGAGAGAGCGCCGACGCGAGCAGCGGCCCGAGCGCGGCGCTCGCGCCCTCGTTCAGGCGCCGGGCGGCTTCGAGCACGCGGGCCGCACCGCGGGCCAGTTCGACCGCGGATCGCCGGGGCGAACGTGCCAACGGGGGCTCAGCGGCGGCGCGGCGGCGAGACGATGGGCGGCTCGTCGTCGGTCGCGTCGCCCCGCCCGGAGGTGAAGGGCAGCGCGTCGAACTCGCCGCTCGGATCCAGGCTCCCGTCGACGGAGGCGTCCACCGAGGCCTCGGCGACGGCGTCGGCCATCGTGCCCGCCGGCACCCCCAGGATGTCGTGCAAGAAGAACGGGCTCGTCGGTTCGTGCCGGAAAGGCCCCGGATCCTGCGGCAAGCCGAGGACCTCGCGCGCCGCGGGCGACAGCTGGAAGACCTCGCGCAACGCCCCGAGCGCGTCGGCGAGCTCGACGGCGCTGGAGCGGTCGACGCCTCGCGGTGCCATGGCCTTGAGCACGACGGGGTCGATGTAGCGGGCGACGCCCTCGTCCTTCTTGACCCAGGAGGGGGGCGTCGCGAGCTTCGACTCGCCCGGCTTGACGGCCGCCGGTGCGCGCTCCGTCAGGAGGAAAAAGAGCAGGGCGCCAATGGCGTAGACGTCGTCCGCCGGGCCGGGCGGCACTTTGAGCGCGCGCTCGGGGGAGCAGTAAGCCGTCGCCGCGGTCGGGGGGCTCGACAGATAGTCGGTCAGTCCGCGGGCCATGCCCATGTCCAGGACGATGACCTCGGGCTTCTCGGTGCTGAGCAGCACCGTGGAGGGGCGGAGATCGCCGAGCGCCAGGCCGGTGGCGTGCGCGCGGGCAGCCACCCGGGCGAGCTGCTCGCCGACCCGACAGGCCCGCTCGTTCGAGAAGGCGCCGTCGAGTTTGATCTCCTCGAGCAGGCTGTGACCGCGCCAGGCGTCGAAGACGAGGTAGCCTTCCTGCTCGGTGTGCAGGCCGCCGTCGAGCAGCGTGATGAGCGCCGGCGACCGGGCGGCACGCGTCCGTTCGATCTCGGTGCGGGCCCAATCGCGGAACGTGGCCGCCCGCCCGCGGGCGACGGGCGCGAGCAGCAGGGTCATCGCCCCCTGCGGCCCCGTGACCCGGTAGGCGACGCCGATGCGCCACTGTCCGAGCAGGCCGGTGATGCGGTAGCGGCCATCGATGACCGTTCCGGGCACCAGCGGGCCGCGTTTGGTCGAGGAGGTCTCGGTCGGTGAGCTCATCGGTGGACTTCCCTCGCGTCGAGCGCCCGGCGGAGCAGGTCGGGCCGGTCCGTCATGACGCCGCCCACGCCGATGTCGAGGAGGTAGCGCATTTCCTCCGGTGAGTCCACGGTCCAGGCGTTCACCCACAGGCCGAGGGGTGCGCAGGCCGAAAGCAGCGCCGGGTCGACGAGACGCAGGCCCTGCCAGACGAACGGCATGTCGAGGACGTGAAAGCGCGGATCGACCGCCGGCGGCGCGCCGGACTTCAACGACAGGACCAGGGCGGTCAGGGCGCCCGCCGGGAAGAAGTGGCAGGCTCCCGGGGCCGCGGCGTGCAGGGCGGCGCCGACCCCGTCGTCCTCGCTGCCGAGACAGACCCGGTCGAGGGCGCCTCGGGAACGCAACGTGGCGACGAGTGGCTCGACGGCGGCGAGGGCGCGCCCGGTGCCCTCCGGATCGACCTTGAGTTCGACGTTGAGGAGCACGTCGGGGAAGGCGGTCAACACGTCGTCGAGGCGGGGGATGCGGACGCCGGTGCCACGGAAGGGGTAGGTCGTGCCGTCGTCCGGGGTGAAGCGGTACCCGGCGTCGAGCCGGGCGATGGCCGCGAAATCGAGCGCGTCCACCCGGTCTGCGGACTCGGTGCAGCGCGCGAGTGTTTCGTCGTGGCAGACGACGAGCACGCCGTCGGCGGTCGGCCGCACGTCGAGCTCGAGCATGTCCGTCCGGTGCACCGCCACCGCCGCTTCGAAGGCCGTGAGGGTGTTCTCCGGCGCGAGCGCGGCGCCGCCGCGGTGGGCGATGTGCAGCGTGCGTCGCGGGCCGGCTCGAAGGGTCAGCGCGTCGAGGCGTTCAAGCAGGGCGGGGCGGGTCATGGGCGCATCCTACTCCGCCACCGCCGCGCCCGCCCGCGGACGTTGAATCCCCGCGCGGGCCGGCGTAGGTTGCGCGCGGAAATTCCCGCCGCGTATCCCAGAGACGCATCGACCCTTCGACCGGTCGACCCATCGGAAAAGGCCACGCCCGCATGTCCGCCCACGATCCCTTCCGCGCCACCGACACCCTGAAGACGCCCATCGGCGACCTCACCGTCTACCGCCTCGACCGCCTCAAGGCGCAGGGCATCGGGGACGTCGACCGCCTGCCCTACTCCATCAAGGTCCTGCTCGAGGCCGTCCTGCGCAACGTGGACGGTTTCGCGGTCACCGAGGAGCACGTCCGGGCGGTGGCGAACTACGACGCTGCGAATCCCGGCGACGGCGAGATTCCGTACAACCCCGGCCGCGTCGTGCTGCAGGACTTCACGGGGGTGCCCTGCGTGGTCGACCTCGCCGCCCTGCGCGCGGCGATGCACCGCCTCGGCGGCGACGTGAAGAAGGTCAACCCGCTGGTGCCCTGCGACCTGGTCATCGACCACTCCGTGCAGGTCGACCACTTCGGCAGCCCGGACGCCCTCGGCCTCAACGCGAAACTCGAGTTCGAGCGCAACGGCGAGCGTTACGAGTTCCTGAAGTGGGGCGCCAAGGCGTTCCAGAACTTCCGGGCGGTGCCCCCGGCCACCGGCATCGTGCACCAGGTCAACCTGGAGTACCTCGCCGGGGTCGTGCTGCAGAAGGCGCAGGACGGCAGGACGGTCGTCTACCCCGACTCCGTGGTCGGCACGGACTCCCACACGACGATGATCAACGGGCTCGGGGTCCTCGGCTGGGGCGTCGGCGGCATCGAGGCCGAGGCGGTCATGCTCGGCCAGCCCATCTACATGCTCCTGCCGCAGGTCGTCGGCTTCAAGCTCACGGGCAAGCTCGCCCCGGGCGTTACGGCCACGGACCTCGTGCTCACGGTCACGCAGATCCTGCGCAAGAAGGGCGTCGTCGAGAAGTTCGTCGAGTTCTTCGGCCCCGGCCTCGCCGACATGAGCGTCGAGAACCGCGCCACCATCGCCAACATGGCCCCCGAGTACGGCGCCACCTGCGGCTTCTTCCCCATCGACGAGCAGACGCTGAAGTACCTGGAGACGACGGGCCGCGACGCCGGTCACATCGCCGCCATCGAGGCCTACGCCAAACTGCAGGGCCTGTGGCGCGACGACAGCCTGCCCATCCGGTACACCGAGGTCCTCGAGCTCGACATGGGCACGGTGCAGCCCTGCCTCGCCGGCCCCGCCCGCCCGCAGGACCGCGTCCTGCTCAGCGACATGAAGGCCTCGTGGAACGTCGACCTCGGCAAGACCTACGGCAAGACCGGCGGTCACGAGCAGGTCGAGTTCGAGCTCGGCGGGCAGAAGCTGACGCTGCGCGACGGCGACGTGGTGCTGACGGCCATCACCTCGTGCACCAATACCAGCAACCCCAACGTGCTCATCGCCGCCGGCCTGGTGGCGCGCAAGGCCGCCGCCCGCGGTCTGAACCGCAAGCCCTGGGTCAAGACGAGCATCGCCCCCGGCTCCCGCGTGGTCACCGACTACCTGGACAAGGCCGGTCTCACGAAGGACCTCGAGGCCGTCGGGTTCTACACGGCCGGGTACGGCTGCACGACCTGCATCGGCAACTCCGGGCCGCTCATCCCCGAGGTCGAGGAGGCCATCAAGCGCGGCAACCTGGCCGTCGCGGGCGTTCTCTCCGGCAACCGCAACTTCGAGGGCCGCGTGAACCCCCTCGTCAAACCGAGCTACCTGGCCTCGCCCCCGCTGTGTGTCGTCTACGCCCTCGCCGGCACGGTGGACATCGACCTCACGACGCAGCCCGTGGGCACGGGCAGTGACGGGCAGCCCGTCTTCCTGAAAGACATCTGGCCGACGGAGGCCGAGATCGAGGCCCTCTACCGCGAGACGGTCACGCGCGATGCCTTCGTGCGCCGCTACAGCAACCTCGATGGCCCGCCCGAGTGGCAGGCCATTCAGGTGGCCGAGGGCGATCTGTTCCAGTGGAACCCGGACTCGACCTATGTGCAGGAGCCCCCGTTCTTCGTGGACATGGCCGTCACGCCCGCGCCCATCGCGCCCATCACCGGCGCCCGCGTGCTCGCGAAGCTCGGCAACAGCGTCACGACGGATCACATCAGCCCGGCGGGCAACATCGCCAAGTCCGGCCCGGCGGGACGCTTCCTGGTCTCGCGCGGCGTCGCGCCGGCGGATTTCAATCAGTTCGGTGCGCGGCGCGGCAACGACCGCGTCATGACCCGCGGCACCTTTGCGAACATCCGCATCAAGAACGAGATGGCCCCGGGCACCGAGGGCGGTGTGACGACCTACCTCGGGCCGGACGTCGGCGCGGTGCAGGGGCTCGACGTCGAGGTGAAGCCCGGCGCGGTCGTGTCCATCTACGACGCGGCGATGGCCTACAAGCAGGCCGGCGTGCCGCTCGTCGTGCTCGCCGGCACGGACTACGGCATGGGGTCGAGCCGCGACTGGGCGGCGAAGGGCACCTATCTGCTGGGCGTCAAGGCGGTCATCGCCGAGAGCTTCGAGCGCATCCACCGGTCGAACCTGGTGGGCATGGGTGTGTTGCCGCTGGTCTTCAAGGCCGGCGAGGGCCGCGCGTCCCTCGGGCTGACCGGGCAGGAGACCTTCGAGGTCGCCATCACGGACGCCGTGCAGCCGCGGCAGCTCATCGACGTCACGGCCACCCGGCCCGACGGCACGAAGCTCACGTTCCAGGCGATCTGTCGCCTCGATACCCCCGTCGAGATCGAGTACTACCGCAACGGCGGCGTGCTCCACACCGTGCTGCGCAAGATGGCGCGGGCCTGAGAACGAAGGCGGACGACCCCAAATGAGCACCCGACCCCGCGACGCCCTGACGCTGACCGAAAAGGCCAAATCCATCGTCGAGCGGTGGCGCGAGGTCGAGTACGCCGGCGTGAAGGTCTCTTACAAGCAGCGCCTCGACGGCGGCGGCTCCACCTTCGGTCAGGATTACATCGCCTGGCTGAAAGCGCTGGAGATGCCGCGGCAGGGGCGTGTGTTCGAATGGTGCAGCGGCCCCGCGTTCATCGGTTTCTCGATGCTCGCGCACGGCCTCTGCGACACCCTCTTTCTGGCCGACATCAACCCCTGGGCCGTCGAGGCGTGCCGTCGCACCGTCGAGCGCAACGGCCTCGGCGGGCGCGTCACGGTCGTTCACTCGGACAACCTCGAGCAGGTGCCGCCGAGCGAGCGCTTCGACCTCGTCGTCGGCAACCCCCCGCACTTCATCGACCGCCTCGAGGGCAACCTGCGGGCGTTCGACGAGGGCTGGGAGATTCACCGGCGCTTCTACGCGAGCATCGGGCGCTTCCTGACGCCGACGGGGGTGTGTCTCATTCAGGAGAACGCGCAGGGCTCGAAGACGGACGACTTCCGCCGGATGATCGCCGACGGCGGCCTCGATCTGGTGCACGACGGCTTCGGGCACCCCCCGCCGGGATGCCATCCGCGGTTCTACTACGTCGGCTCGGTTCTGAACGGCGCCACGCCCCCGGCCTGGCTGCCGAAGCGGTAACCGCCCCGCCGCTTGCCGGCGAGGCCGCGCTCAGCCGTCGCAGATGTTGCTGCCCGGGGACTCGACACAGACCCCCGACTCGCACCAGTTCTGCCCGCACTCGCGCTCGGCGGTGCAAGGCTCGCCGATGGCCTTCGCGGGGATGCGAGCCGCGCACCGGTCGCCTTCGCCGCAGTCGAACCCCGTGGTGCAGTCGCTGTCGGCGTCACAGGGCGCGTCGGACCCGCCGGGGGGCACGCAGCGGCCTTCGGGGCAGACGAGCCCGGCCTGGCAGGCCGAGACGCGTTCGCCGTCCGGGGTGTCCGTCTCATCGGCATAGACGACGCATGACTCTCCCTCGGGAACGGGCCCGCCCACCGCCCATTCGCACGGGCGGGCGTCCCAATCGCGCGCCGCCCCGGACTTGCCGGCCTCCGCGCAGGTCGTCTGCTCGACCGATGTGCGATAGAGGCGGATGCACTCGGTGCCCCACGTCGGGTCGTAGGTCGTGTCCGTTGCCCAGTCGATGGCCTCGATCTGGCCGTTCAGCATCACGCGCTGGGCTCGGAGCGTGTCCTCCCGGAGTTCCTGGGAGAGCTCCGGCAGCAGAACCGAACGACACTCCGCCTCGGACGCGAGTCCGAGGGGCGGTTCGGCGGCCTGCGCGCAGCACTCGAACATCCGCCCGCAGAAGCCCGCCGTGAGGGCAGTCATCATGTCCTCGAACGTCTCGACCACGGCGGGGGCGCCGGCGTCGGCGGTGCCGTCGGTTTCCGTTCCGGCGGGGTCGTCGATGCAGCCGGGAAACGCGGCCTGGATGATGACGAGGAGGGCGAGCCGGCCGTGACGCGATCGCCCGTGAGCCGTTTGACCCATGGCGTGTCGTCTTCTTTCGTTCGTCGGTTCGATCATTCGGAGCCGCCCCGGCGCTTCCCTGCGAGGACGGCGCGCAGCTCCTCGCGGGTGACGCCGAGGCGCGCGGCGGTCTGTTGCGCGAGCGAGGTCTCGGCGACGCCGCGCCCGAACCGATACGTCGGGTGCTGCCGGTCGTCGAGTTCGACGCGGATGAAGTGCAGCGGCAGCGCGCTTTCGGGCTCGGCGGCGAGATCCGCGGCAAAACGCAGAAAGTGTGTCGAGATGAGGGCCACCGGCCGCAGTTCGGCCATCAGCTCGAGAACGAGTCGAAACAGCTCCTCGCCCTCGGACGGACTCGTGCCCGAACACAGCTCGTCGACGAGCACGAGGGTGCCCGGCTCGGCGCGCTCGAACAGCATCCGGATGCGCTTGAGTTCGGTGCCGAGACGCCCCTCGCTCTGTTCGGCCCCCGCCGGTTGTGACAGCGACGCGAACAGACCGGGCACGGGACGCAGGTGCGCGGCGGCGGCCGGCACGGGCATGCCGGCGTGCGCGAGCAGGTGCAGCAGGCCGACCGCCTGCAACAGACGTGTCTTGCCCCCGGAGTTGGGCCCGGTGATGAGCAGCGTCTCGCCGCGGGGCGGGAGGTCGACGTTGCAGGTCACCGGCACCACGCCGAGCGCAAACAGCAACGGGTTGAACAGACCCTCGATGCGCCCCGCCGCGTCGGCCTCGACCCAGGTGGGGAAACACACGGGCAGGCCGCGCGCCTCGCACGCGCCTGCGAAAGACAGCCCCGCGAGGTACCACTCCAGATCGCCGAAGAGCTGCACCAGGGGCGGCAGATGGGGGGCGATTTCGTCGAATACGAGGTCGAGCCAGCGATCGATGATCTCGGCGTCCTGCACCCGATACCCGCGGAAAATCAGACCGATGCGCCCGAGCCACTGCCGGGCGAGCGAGACGTGATAGCGATTGCGGGTGTCTTCGCGCACGCCGACGACGCGCAGCCCGCGGATGCGCCCGTCGGCGCTGATCTGCAAGGTGATGTCGGCGTAGGCGCGCTCGTTCTCGTAGCGCAGGAGCTCGTCGAGGTGTTGCCACGCCTCGGTCGCGGCGACGTGGGCGGCATAGGCCGGCAGCCGCGACAGACACGACTTCGCGCCGGCGAGGGCGGGCGCGCGCAGGGCCGCGAAACACGTTGCGATCTGTCGTAGCACGTCGATGCGGCGTCGCGTCTGTTCGCCGCGCAGGGTGAGCTGATCCTCACCCGCGAAGAGGGAGAACAGATCCGTCAGGGCGGTGAAGGCCTCCATGAACGCGGCCCGGACCTCGGCGTCGTCGCGCAGCTCGCGCCAGATCTCGGTGCGCAGCGCGCGGACGGCGGGATCCGCGGGCGGCTGCGACAGCACCCGCAGCAGGTAGCGCGTGTGCATGCGGACCTCGCGCTGACCGAGACGGACGACCATGCACCCGCGCAGGAGTTCCTCGACGAAGAGCTCCTCGAAGAAGCACCCCGGCTCGAAGCTCGACGCGGCGATGGGGGCGGTATCGAGCGCCCGGGCGAGGGCGCCGCCGTCGTTGCCCGCAACGAAGGCGAAGGTCAGCGATCGCAACAGGCGGGCGGGCTCGACGGTGAGCGCCGGCTCGAGATTCAGGAGGTCCGGGTAGGGGACGCCCGGCGTGCCGGCGGGGACCGAGGCCGGGCTCAGCGGGGGCAGCCGAGCGGGGACGCCCGCCGTGCGCGGGGGCGCTGGCGCGTCGGGATCGTCCGAGCCCCCGGCGCGGCGGTGCGGGGCGGTCAACATGCGGCGGGGGCGGTCGGCGAGCGAGCGGCGGGGCATGGCGGGCATCGTAAACCCGCCCGCGGGGGAAAGCACCGTGTCCGAAGGGGGCACGGAGCGGCGCCCGGCGGGCCGTTACAGGTCGCCGTGCACGACGATGCGGTCGCGCCCGCCCTGCTTCGCGGCATAGAGGGCCTCGTCGGCGAGACGGGTCAGCGTGTGGGCGTCGTAACCGACCCGCTCCGTGCAGGCGATGCCGACCGAGACCGTGACGGCGGGGAGCGGCCGCCCATGGAACTGCAGCGCGGTGTTCCGGATCTCGTCGCAGAGCCCCGCGAGGCGTTCGCGGGCCCCGGTCGCGTCGGACTCGGGCAGAATGAGCAGCAGCTCTTCACCCCCGTACCGACAGCCGATGTCCGACTTGCGCAGGCGCCGCAGCAGCAGTTGTCCGAGGCTGCGGAGCACGAGGTCACCGGCCTCGTGGCCGAGGGTGTCGTTGAAGCGTTTGAAATGGTCGATGTCGAGCATCGCCACCGTGACCTTGCTCCCGGCGCGCTCGGCCCGATGGAGCTCGCGGGGCAGGGTCAGATCGAGGTAGCGGCGATTGAACAGACCGGTCAGCGCGTCGTGCACGGCCTGCTCCTCGAGCGCGAGGCGCAGGCGCAGGTTGGACACGCCGAGCTTGATGGTACCGGCCATCGTGCGCGCGGCGTCCTGGAGTTCGGCGACGCCCTCCGGCGGCAGCGATGGCAGGAACTCGACGGTGAGGAGGCCGAGCGTTTCGCCGCGGACGACGAGGGACAGACAGAAGTAGGCATTCGGTGCGGTCGTCCCGAAGTGTTTGCAGTGAAGGTCGCCCGGTCGTTGCGCCGTGTGAAGCTCACCGCGGCGCAGCGCCCAACAGTCGTCGACGCCGAAAAGGTCCAGATCATCGCCCGCCGGCGCGCCCCAGCGGGCCATCACGATCAGATCGCGCTGCCCGGGCGGGGCGAGGGCGAGCGAGCCCGGGTGGCCGTGCAGGATGTCCGGTGCCGCGAGCGAGACGACCTCGCAGGCCTCGGCCTCCGTGCGGCAGGACTGCAGGAGGTCGTTGAGACGCTGGAAGTGGATCGCGCGCTGGTGGTGCGCCTCGAGCTGCTGCACGACCTGCCGCATCTGCACCAGCGTGTTCTGTTGCGCCTCCTCGAGGCGGCGTCGTTCGGTGATGTCGACCGCCGTCACGTTGACCCCCGTGACGTGGCCCGTCAGGTCGTCGACGACGGGGTGAACGGTGACGCCGAGCCAGGTGACGGCCCCGGTCGTCGACCGACCCTCGACCTGCGCCGTGAATTGCTCGCCCGCGAGGCCGCGTTGATACAGATCGCGCCAGACCTGCGCGGACGCCGGCGGCACCTCGGGGCCGGGCTGCGGCTCGCCGAGACGCGCCGGCCGGCCGAAGTGACGCTCGAAGCGCGACAGAAAGACCGGGTTGGCTACGACGAGTCGCCGCTCGAGGTCGAGCATCCAGATCATGCGATCCGTGTGTTCGAAGACGGCCGTCAGTTCGGCGGTGCTTCGCCGCAGACGCTCGACCTCGTGCGCCTCGGTCACGTCGTGGGCCATGCCGAGCGTCGACGACGGTTTGTCGTCCGGCGTGAACTCGGTGACCGCACGGAAATGGACCAGCCGAATGCCCCCGTCCGGACGCCGGACCCGCCCGATGTAGTCGAAGGGGCGCTGCAGCTCGATGGCTTTCTCGAACGCGTCGCCCGCCGCGGCCTGATCGTCGGGGTGAATCAACTCACCGACACTGTTCCAACCGGGCACGAACGTGGTCGGATCGACCCCGAAGATCACGTACATCTGGTCCGACCACACGATTTCGCGTGTGCCGTGGTCGAGCCGCCAGCTGCCCATGCCGGCGACGGACTGTGCCTCGCGCAGGCGCTGTTCGCTGGCCCGCAGCGCGGTGTCCGCCCGCTTGCGTTGGACGAGTTTCCACACGTCGTTGGCCAACAACTGTACGAGCCGCAGGTCATCGTCATCGTAGGGCAGGGCCTTGTTGCCCACCCCCGTGACGATGCGGACCCGACCCCCCTCGATCACCGGCACGCTCATGTGTCGGGAGAGCGGCGCGTGCCCCTCGGGCAGACCGCGCTTGATGGGGTGATTGGGGTAGTCGTTGTGGACGACGGGTTGGTGCAAACGCGCGCAGTCCGCCCAGATGCCGGCCTTTTCGATGGGGTAATGGTTGTCGTAGGCGGCGGTGCAGTAGCTGGCGAGGGTGTCTTTCGACCAGGTCACCAGTTCGATGGTGTTCTGGTCCTCGTTGACGAAGTGGAAGTAGCCGATCTTGCTGTCCGTGAGACGCACGGACGCCTCGAGGCCCTGCTGGATGATCTCGCGCTCGTCGATGACGTCGAGGCGTTCGCTCAGCGTCAGGACCTCGGCGATGCGCCGGTCATCCCGTTGGGCGGTCGTCAGCGCCCGCGTTCGTTCGCGCGAGCGCTCTTCGTACCGGCGTGTGGTGAATGCGATGCCGAGGAGGCCGATGAACCAGAGTCCGAGGTGGCTCAGCATCGCCCGCGTCAGGCCGCGCTGGTGCTCGGTGCGGTACGGCGCCATCGGAACCGATGCCGTGATGCCGCCGCGCAGGCCCCCGACCGGGATGTTCATGTCCGAGTGGCACTTCATGCAACTCTGTTCCATGTAAACGGGCCGCATGAGGCGCAGATACTCCCGGTCGCTCGAGGTGTCGCTCTCGACGACGTTCGGGCTGCCCGCCGCCAGGCGTTCCAGCGCGGAGCGTTCCCAGGCGGTGGGCGTGTTGTTCGGGTTCTTCAGGACCAGACTCGTCAGGTGGCTCTGAATACCGTGACTCGCCGCGAAGTCTTCCTGGAGCTGGCGCGTGGCGTAGGCCGGGTTGACCAGGGTCAGCGCCTTGCCGTCCCGGGTCGAGACGTCCCGCTCGGGCACCGTGAGCCACTCATTGGGCGGCGTGCGCTCGCTGGGGGGCACGTACACGCCGCCGTGCCCGGCGACCCACCGCCGCACCGCGAGGTCCTTGTCGATGTAGGCGTTGGCGACCGAACGGGCGTGCTGAAACGCGTCCCACTGGTTGTTCTGGTAGTTCAGAAACGCAGCCGCGGCGATGAGCAGCGTCCAGCCGAAGGCGATGATCGCGCCCGTCCGCAGAATCGAACGTTCGAGGGCCGGCCTGGGCCTCGGGGCGGGGGCGGCGGTGGGGGTGGGAATCCGGTGGGGGGCGGTCATCGCTCACGCGGTCGGGACGGCAGTCGTCCCCTCACTACGGGCGGCGGCCGCGCGAACTCAAGTCCGGGAGGTCGGTTATTGCCCGCCGTGGTTCTGGATGAGCGTGCCCAGCACGCCGTCGATCTCGGCGAGGTCCGGATCGGCGAGGTCGGGGTCGAAGTCGCGGACGAACTGCCGGGCGGTGGACAACGCGTCGACCCGGCCCGCCCCGTCGAGGCGCGAGAGGGCCTGCAGGGCCTCGGCATAACCGATGATCACCGCGGCCTTGGTCAGGCGGTCGTCGCCGACGTCGAGGTCGCCCAACGCGCGGACGAAACGCTGCTGCCGCGCGATGCCGCTGACCGGGTCCTGCCAGGTGAGTTCGACGGCGAGCTCGTCCGTCTCGCGGGGCAGGCTCGGGTCGCAGGGCCGCAGCACCTGCTGCAGCACCATCGAGTCGTCCACGCCGAGGTGCTGCGGGCGCACCTTGGTCGGATCGGGCGAGTAGACCTCGCCGTAGAACTTCTGCACGTTGAAGTAGGGCGGCAGCGTGACCTGAATGCGCACGGCCCGCGCAGCCACGAGCAAAGTTTCGGCAAAGCGATCGCCGAAGATGCGCGCGGCCTCGGCCTCGCTGTCGAGGTAGACGTACGCCCCCCGGCCCGCGTCGGTCACGGTGTCCATCAGCGTGTCGTTGACGCCGTCGCCCACGCCGACGCCCACCAGATAGACCCCCTCGCCATCCGCGTCGTCGGCCGCCGCGCCGATGAGATCCTCGCTCGTCACGCCCACGTTGGCCTGCCCGTCGCTGATGAGCACGACGCGGGTCAGCACGCCCTCCTCGCGGAACTGCTCGGCGAGCGCGTACCCCGTGCGCAGCCCGCCCTCGAGGTTGGTGCCGCCGGCGGCCCGCATGCCGTCGACCAGATCCAGCACCGCGGGATCGTCGGCGCCCTCGACGACGCGCCCGGCGATGAGGGGGCGCTGCTCCTCCGCCCAGGTCACGGCGCTCACGCGGTCCCCGGCCCGCAGCGAGCCGGCGAGCGCCCGCACCGCGGCCTGTTGCAGCCGCATGGGCTCGCCGTCCATCGAGCCGGAGGTGTCGAGCACCAGCACGAAGTGCATCGGCGCCCGGTCGTCGCCGGGGGCGGCCTGCGATTGCACCGCAATTTGCAGCGCGAAGTCCTGTGTGAGATCACAGCTACCAAGCTTGGCACTCACGGACAGTTCACCCGGCTCGGGCCGGTCGAAGCTGAAGCGGTAGTAATTCAGGAACTCCCAGGGCCGGATGAGATACGACGGGATGTCCGTGTACCCCGACCGCACCAGGCGCCGAACGATGACCGGCGCGGCCATCGAGTTCGAGTCATCGGCAGACATGTAGAGCACGCGCGGGGTCGCGAGGTCGATGCCGGGGCAGACGGGCTCGCCCTCGGTCAGGGACTGCGCGCGCTGCGCGGGGGGCAGGGCGGCGTCGCGGGCCGGGGGCTCGCCGGCGGGCTGCGCGTCGGCCGGGGCGCTGCCGGGGGCCGGATGACCCGCCTCGGCGTCGGCGTCCGAGACGGGGGGCGGGATGCTGCCATCGACCACGGCGTCCGCGGACACGACGCCACCGTCGCAGGCGGCCGGGATCAAACCGCCGTCGGCATCGAACGTCGGCTCGCCGCAGGTGCCCGCGTCGGCGCTCGCGTCGGGTGAAGGCGCGACGCCCGCGTCCGGCACGGGCGGGGGCACCTGCCCGTCACTGGAAGAGACGCCCGCGTCGTACCAGGGCTCCTCGGCCCAGCCGCCCCCGGCGCCGCCGCCTGCCCCTTGCGACGCATCGCCGAAGGCCCCCGGGTGCCCCCCCGAGCCATCGGATTCGCGGCTGCCGGCGCCCGCACAGAGCGGTGCGGCGGCGGTTGCCACGGAGAGCGGCGGCGCCCCCGGCTTGCCCCACGTCGGCGTGCGGTTCGGGTCCCCATCGCCGGCCGTCGGGCGCTCGGCGCTCGGGTCGTCCGTCGCACGCTCACAGGCGGGCAGCAGGGGCAGCAGCGTCAGGGTCAGCGCGGCGAGGGGGCGGAAGGTCGTCGGGGTGGGCATCGTGCGGCTCCGGGTGGTGACGGTCGGACCCGGACCTCTGCATCGCGCGTACCGAAGCCCCCGCGAGACGGCGCAAGGGCCCGCCGGGCCCGTGTGAACCCGCGTTCACGGTTTCGGGGGGGACGGGGGTTGGCGGTGGGGAGGCTTCATCCCCCGGCCTTCGCCTTCAACGTCGAATAGACCGCCTCCAGCATCAGCGCCTTGAAGAATTGCCCGATCGGGCTGCCCGGGGTGAGAACGGTCTCGACGAACTTGCCGTTCGTGTCGTGCTTCTCGACCAGGGCATCGACGAGCGCGGGCTCGAAGATGAGGCCGAACGCGTCCATCGGATTCGCGGCCGCGGCCTTCTGGAGCTTCGTGTCGGCCTCGAGCCCGGCCTTCACCTCTTCGACGAGGCCCTGTGTCTCGTAGTCCGTCTGGAACCTCTTGTTGAGGACCTCGATGATCGTGGACAGTCTCTCGAGATCGGGTTCGGGCTTCCGCGTGCCGGTCTCCACCGGCAGGTCCAGACCTTTGCCGTCTCCCGAGTTGAGTTCGAGCGCCTTGGGTTCGAGCTGCCTGAGCTTGTAGGACTTGAGCGCGACTTCTTCGTCGAGGTCCAGCCCGCCGCCGCTACCCGTAGCCGGGAGCTTCGACAGCAACATGCGTCCGAAGACGTACAGTTTCTCCAGCGCCGCGTCTTGCCACTCGATGACCTGCGCCAGGAAGGCGTACAGGTTCTTGAACGCCGACAGTTTGCCCCGGAACTCGTCCCGCTTGTCCTCGGGAAGAGACTTGAAGCGTTCGACTGCAGGGTTCAACGCGCTGTTGAGCCCGCCGTGCGCGAGTGTCACCTGATCGGGCGTCAGCTTGAAAAAGAGGCCGGCGAACTTGTCCACCTCGGTCTGCCAATAGACCCCGGTGGCATCGAGTTCTCCCTGGAGCTGGTGGAGCTTCTGTGGATCGGCGTCTTCCCCGATGAAGGCGCCCTCGAAGTAGTCCTGGAACGCGGCCTGGATGGTGTCCCGTTTGTTGACGAAGTCGAGGACGAAGGTCTGCTTCTTCCCCGGCGCTTTCCGGTTGAGCCGGGAGAGCGTCTGCACGGCCTGAATGCCATCGAGCCGCTTGTCCACGTACATGACCACGAGCAGGGGTTGGTCGAAACCGGTCTGATACTTGTTGGCGACGAGCAGCAGGTTGTAGTCGTCGGAGGCGAACTTCTCCGGAAGCTCCTTCTCCTTGATGCCCCCGTTCATCTCGACTTCGGAGTAGGTCACGCCCTCGACCTCGTCGTCCTCGACCTCGCCGGAAAAGGCCACGAGGCAGCGGACGTCGGTATAGCCCCTGGTCTTGATGTAGGCATCGAACGCCTGTCTGTACCGCACGGCCATGAGGCGGCTGTCGGTGACCACCATGGCCTTTGCCTTGCCGTTGAGCAGATGCCGCACGGTGCCGCGGAAGTGCTCGATGATGATCTCCGTCTTGGCGGCGAGGTTCGTCGGGTGCAGGTTGACGAACCGAGCGAGCGCCTTGGCGGCCTTCTTCTTCTCGACCTCGGGGTCGTCGGCGATGACCTTGACGAGACTGTGAAAGCGCTTGTAGGTCGTGTAGCCCCGCAACACATCGAGGATGAACTCCTCCTCGATGGCCTGCCGCATCGAATACAGGTGGAACGGGATGGGCTTCCCGTCCGGCCCGGTGTGGCCGAACAGCTTCAGGGTCTTCCCCTTCGGCGTCGCGGTGAAGGCAAAGAAGCTCAGATTCGGCTGCGGGCCGCGGTAAAGCGCGGCGCGCAGGGCGAGCTGGTCGGGTGTCGAGAGATCGTCGCCGTCCTCGTCGGCCTCCTGGAGCTTCTTGTGGAGCTTCTGTTGCACGGCGGATTCGGCCAGGACCTCCTTCATGGAGACGGCCATGTCTCCGGACTGCGAGGAGTGCGCCTCATCGACGATGATGGCATACCGGCGGTCGGGCAGCCCGGCGATCTTGTCCTGGAGGAACCCGAACTTGTGCAGCGTCGTGATGATGATGGGCGTGCCAGTGCTCAGCGCGTGGGCAAGCTGCGCCGAATCCTTGTCGATGCACTCGACCACGCCCCACTTGTGCTCGAACTGGAAGATCGTGTTCTGAAGCTGCTGGTCGAGGACCACTCTGTCGGTCACGACGATGACGGAGTGATAGACCTTCTCGTCCTTGGCGTCGTACAGGCCCGCCAGCCGATGGGCGAGCCATGCGATGGTGTTGGACTTGCCGGAGCCGGCGGAGTGCTGAATCAGGTAATTCGAGCCGGCACCCTTGGCCTTGGCCGTGGAGACGACCTTTCGCACGCAATCCCACTGATGGAACCGCGGGAAAATCAGGGTCTCCTTCACGGTCTTCTTGCCGGTCGTCTTGTCGTCCTTGTTCGGCTTCTCGAAGTGGAGAAAGGCCCCCAGGAGATCCAGCAGGCTGTCCCGTTGCCAGACGTGCTCCCAGACGTAGAAGGTCCGGTTCTTGTCGGCCCCATCAGGGGGGAGCGGGTTGCCTTTTCCCGTGCCGTTGCCCCGATTGAAGGGCAGAAAGTGCGTGCTCTCACGGGCGAGTCGGGTCGTCATCCAGGCGTCGTCGGGGTCGATGGCGAAGTGGACGAGAGCGCGCTGCTTGAACCGGAAGATGGGGGCGTCGGGATCACGGGCCTCCCGGTACTGTTTCTGGGCATGGTAGGACGCAGACTGCCCGGTCATCGGGTTCTTGAGCTCGGCCGTGACCACGGGGACGCCATTGACGAAGAGCACCAGATCCAGGGCGTTCTCGTTCGACGGGTCGTACTTCAGCTGCCGCACGACCCGCAGCACGTTGGCCTCGTAGGCGACCGTGACGTCGGGGTTCAGCCCGTGGGACGGGGCAAATTGCGCGAACCTGAGGGCGACCCCGGAGAGCTTGAACCCGTGCCGCAGCACGTGGAGAGACCCGTTCTTGTCCATCTCGTTGCACAGCGCCTGGACGAGGTCCTTCTCGGGGTCCTTGTGCAGCGTGCCGAGCCGGGTGAGCACCTTGGGTTGCGTCGCCTCGACGAAGGCCAGGACGTCGTCGGCGATGATCGCCCGCTGGCGGTCGAAGAGCGCCGTCGTACCCTCGACATACCCGCCGTGCTGCGTCAGGTGAGCGACGATCTCGGCCTCGAAAGCGGCCTCGGTGTGGTCCTTGGTCACTCTTCGACCTCCAGCGTGAGCCGTGCGTACATCTCATGCAGTCGGGCGCGGAGCACTGCCTTGGGGGGGAGAACCGTCTGGTATTCCGCGACCAGCGTCGGGGACGTCGTCCGGGCGAGCGCGTACTCGACGACCTCGTCATCGCCAGTGGCGCACAGCAGGACCCCGATCGACGGCCGCTCGTGCGCCTTGCGTTCGTTTCGGTCGAGGGCCTCGAGGTAGAAGCTCAGCTTGCCGAGGTCCTCCGGCTCGAATTTCCGGACCTTGAGTTCGAACGCGACGAGGCACTGCAGGCCGCGGTGGTAGAAGAGCAGGTCGACCGCGAAGTCCTGGTGCCCCACCTGAATCGGGAACTCGGAACCGACGAAGCAGAAGTCCCGCCCCAGCTCGGTGATGAAGCGTCCGAGCTGCTCGAGCAGCGCCCGGTGCAGGTCCGCCTCGCTGTGGGTCGGCGGGAGGCCGAGGAACTCCAGGCTGTACGCGTTCTTCAACTCGTCGAGCGCGGCGGGTCCGACCTTCACCAGCGCCGACGAGGCGCGTTTCGTCCGTGCGTCCGCCCGCAGGTAAGCGCCCGTCGCGATCTGGCGCTCGAGCTCGCGTTTGGACCACCGCTCCTTGATGGCCTGGCGCACGTAGAAGGCGCGTTCGTCGTCGTGCCGGGCCTGACCGAGGACGACGAGGTGATGGGTCCACGGCAATTGTGTCACCACTGGTGGCACATTCTCGTCGGTGCCCCCCGGGTAGGCGGCGTGGAACTGTCGCATGCGGAAGAGGTTGCGGCGCGTGAAGCCGCGCAACCCCGGATAGCGGCTCGCGATGGTCGCGGCGAGCTCGTCGACGACCCCGTCCCCCCACTCGGCGGTGACGAGCTTTCGGTCGATGTAGGCGCCGACGCGCCAGTAAAGCGCGACGAGCTCGACGTTGACGGCTTCGTAGGCGCGCCGCCGCGCGGCGTCGATCAAGCCGAGGATGTCGGCGAAGCGGTCGGCGCCGGTGAGTTCGTCTGCGGAGTCGGGGCGAGTGACCTGTGTCATCCGTTTGCTCCCGCACTCGCCCTGAGTTCCTTGAGCGGGCCTCTCAACGCCTTCTCCAGGCGAATCATCGCATCGATCGAGGCGTCGATCACGTCCGCCCACCGGGCTTCGTCCCGCCAGCCGCCTGCTTCCACCTGATGCCGGATACGACAGGCCCGCTTGCCGTCCAGGCGCTGCCACTCCAGCGATGCGCCGAACTCGGCTTCGATCTGGGGTTGGCGGCTCAGGAAGTGTTCGAATGTCGCCGTGTTCTCGTCCGCGTCACCCCGGTCGATGTAGAGTTCGACCTGCGTTTCGTGCTGCCGGACGGCGTAGTTCAGGTTGAGACCCCGAACTCCGGAGCCGGTGCCGATCCAGTTGTACGCCCCCGGTGAGATGCCCGCGTGGAGTTTCGTCTTGGCCTTGGCGGCTTCCAGCAGCCGCGTCCAGAACCGATAGCGGATCTCGTGCCTTTCCGACATCTCCTTCCTGGCCGCCCCCGCGGCGCGCGCCTCTTCGCTCGGACCCACAATCCGTGTCAGCAGCGGTGCCGGCGGTGAGTCTCCGATGCGAACCGCCTCGACCTGAACGAGGTAGAACGGCGTCGAGGTCGCCTCGTTCAACCAGGCGATGGCCTTGACGTGCTCCGGCCTCGGCTGGGCCACGATCCAGACGGCTGCCTTGGCGTCGAGCGCGGCCAGATACGTCAACACCTTGCCCAGGTGGTCGTGATCGGACCGTTCCAACTGGTTCTCGATGATGACCGTGTTGCCGGCGTCGTCCTCGCCGACGAGGTCCACGCTGAAGTCCCCGGCGGACTTCTCCCGTTCGACGCTCACGAGGTTCAACTCCAGAACCTCGTTGAGCACGTCGGTGTTCTCCTCGAGCCAGGTAGTGAAATCCAGCGCCTCGTGGTTCCAGACCTTTCGGAGCGGGACGCGCGTGAGCTTACCGATGGTCATCGAACGGTCTCCTGGGCGACGTCGAGCTTGCCGGTGACGGCCGCGGTGATCAGGGCCTGACGGTACTCTTGGAGGCGGGCAATCTGTGCCTCGGAGTCCTTCACGAGGCCATTAATACTCCTGCTCGCCTCTTCAAGGACGCCGGCCAACTCCCGCTGCTCGTTGACAGGCGGGAGTGGGACGACAATCTCGACGAGTTCCGACTGGGGGAGGTTGTTGGCAAGGCCGCCTGCCCCACTGATGGCCCTTTCGATCTGCGTTCTGGCAGCAGCCGACCCAAGTGCCTTCACCGCAAACGACGGCCAGACGGCTTTCAGGTCGAAAGTGATGCGAAACGTCTTGTCTGAGAAAATGAGATGGGGTGGGGGATCAAGCACTTGTGCAATTGACCCAACGTGTGCTGCCGAACCGCTCGCCCTCGACATCAAGACGTCGCCGTGACGAACCTCCAAGCGGGGATCTGCCGCCATCGACCCCGGCAGCGCCTTGTTCTCTTCGGGGTTGAAGGTGCCGTGGTTGGTGCAACCACTCTTGAGGACTCCCCACTCGTCCCCGTCCGCGGGCCGAGAGTCACAATCAGGGCTCCATCCTTGCTCGACCGCCAGGATAAGGCGTCGAAGCTGCAACACCCGCCAATGCGCCGGAATCTCCCCAATCCAGGGGATGCCCGAGTCTTTCATCGTGACCGTGCGGTCGAGCCCCTTGGTCACGGCTCGGTTGATGAGGGCCGTCCGCTTCTCCTGGAGCAGGTCAATCAGGCGTTGCTTCTGGGCGATGAGGTCGTCAATGGCGGCGGTCTTCTCGTCGAGGAAGTTGGCGATGGCGATCTGCACGTTGGTCGGGGGCAGGGGGATGACGGCATTCCGAATGTCATCCTGACCAAGACCGAACCTCGTGATGCCGGTGGCCGTCGAATGGAACTGCACCCTGACGCCGGATGCCTGCAAGGCCCTGAATAGGAAACGCCCCTCGATGAGCGGCCGAGGCCGGAGCATGGTTAGGTGGTAACCGCAGACAACTCCTTGAAGGTCGTCAGCAACCACTGCGGGGACAGCGATGTCGTCTGGCGTTTCGGAGTCCTTGGTGATGATCACGTCGCCCTTGCAGAGGGAGAACCGCACCACCTCGTCCGGCGTCGCCGTCGCCTCCATCAGCGTCATGTCCGCCCTGATGAAGTCGTTGTAGTACACATCGGTGTAGTTGCAGAGGCGCACGGGAATCCCGCCTGGGTAGGTCTTTTTGTCCACGTTGCTGTTCCAAACACGGGCAATGTGCTTGAGCGGCAGCACGGCCCAGCCGGGGGGCAGTGACGACGCCCAGGCCGCAACGCCATTCTCGACGTTCAAACCAACACCTCCCGCAGCTTCACCTGAATCGCCGCCTCCAACTCCCGGATCTCCCGCTCGATGACCCCCAGATCCCGCGGCGGCACGTACTCATAGAAGTGCCGGGTGAACGGGATCTCGTACCCGATCTTGGTCTTCTCCACGTCCACCCAGGCGTCCGGGACGTGGGGCAGAACCTCCCGCTTCATGTAGGCGTCGATGTCGTCTGTGAGGGGCACGTTCTCGTTGTCCCGCAGGTCGGGGTCGGGCTCGATGTGGCCCTTCTTGTCCTTGCAGGGGTCGGCCGACTCGTCCCGCACGGCCAGGGACTCCACGACGGCCGTCACCGCCGTGGCCGGCACCTTGAGCCTGAGCTTCTTGAACTCGGCCTCCAGGACGCCGACGAACGTCTCCCGCGACTTCCAGACGCCACAGTCGGGGCCGGGGGGCAGGGCCTTCAACACCCCCGAGATGGTCTTCTGGATGGCCTCCCCGGCGTCGCGCTCGGCCTGGGAGAGCGGCTTCCCCCGCGGGCCCTCTACGAGCCCACGCCAGCCCTTGTGATCCACGAGCTTCAACAGCCGGTCGGGCGTGACCTGGAAGGACAGGCGCAGCGGGCGCTCGACCGTGATGCGTAAGTAGCCGAAGTCCTCGTTGCGGAAGACCTTGGAGTGAGGGCCGTCCGTGAACGCCTCGTAGACCTTCGTCAGGGCCGAGATGTGGTCGTCGCTGAGTTCCTTGCGCTTGTCCCCCAACGACTTGCGCATCTTCTGGAAGTACGCGACGCCGTTGACCAGCTGCACCTTGCCCTTGCGGTGCTTGGGCTTCCGGTTCGTGACGATCCAGACGTACGTATTGATGCCCGTGTTGTAGAAGAGCTGGTCGGGCAGGGCGACGATGGCTTCCAGCAGGTCGTTCTCCACGATGTGACGCCGGATTCGGCTCTCACCGGAGTCCGCAGACCCCGTGAACAGCGGCGAGCCGTTGAAGACGATGGCGATCCGGCTGCCGCCCGTGGCGCCGTCGGGACCGGGTTCGACGGGCTTCATCTTGGACATCATGTGCAGCAGGAAGAGGAGCGAGCCGTCGTTCCGGCGGGGCAGCCCGGGGCCGAAGCGCCCGCCATGGCCCTTCTGTTCGTGCTCGTCCGTGACGGCCTTCTCGGCCTTCGACCAGTCCACCCCGAATGGCGGGTTGGACATCATGTAGTCGAACCGGGCGTGCGGGTGGCCGTCCTCCGTGAACGAGTTGCCCTTCTTGATTCGGTTGGCGTCCTGCCCCTTGATGAGCATGTCCGCTTTGCAGATGGCGAACGACTCGTCGTTGAGTTCCTGCCCGTAGACGTGAAACGTCGCCTCGGTGTTGAACCCCCGCAGCCACTCTTCCGCCACGGACAACATGCCGCCGGTGCCACACGCCGGGTCGTACAGCGTCTTGACCACGCTCGATCGGGTCAGGTCCTTCTCGGGGGCCAGGAGCAGGTTGACCATCAGGCGGATGACTTCACGCGGGGTGAAGTGCTCGCCGGCCGTCTCGTTGGACTGCTCCGAGAACTTCCGGATCAGCTCTTCGAAGATGTACCCCATCTCCAGGTTGGTGACGTTCGGCACGGGGTCGCCGGTGGCCGAGTCGAGCAGTAACGCGCCGTCCGGCTGTCGACGATAGGGGTGCAGATCGATGCCGCGGAACTTCTGAACCACCCGGAACAGCAGATTGGCCTCGTCGAGGCGCCGGATCTGCTCGTCGAAGCGGAATTTCTCCATCACGTCCCGCGCGTCGGCGGAGAAGCCCTGCACGTACACCGTCAGGTCCCTGGCACAGTCCGCGGCGGTCACCGTGTCCAGCGAGAGCTTCGAGGTGTTGTAGAACGACTGCCCGGCGGCCTTCAGAAGTCGATTGTCCCGGATGGTGTCGAGCGTGGCGCCCTTCGGGTACTTCGCGTCGGCGTCCCAGACGGCCTGGCGTGTTGCGGCGAGCACCTGGTCGAGGCGCCGCAGGATGGTGAACGGCAGGATGACCTTGCCGTAGTCACTCTGCTTGTAGTCGCCCCTCAGGAGGTCGGCCACCGACCAGATGAAGCTGACCTTCTCGGAAAAATGGTTCACGTCGTGCCCGTGCCCGCGCCCGTTCCGTTCGCGCCCATGCATGCACGGCGGCCCGCCGTATCGTCGTTGCTCGAGGGGTCCATGATGCGTCGGCTTCCTTTCTCACGTTCCTTCGGCCGGGCGCAGTTCTAGCCCGACGACGGGTGACGCGCAATCGCCGACTCGCCATCCCCCCGCCCCCTCACCCCCAAGCCAGCCATGCCACCCCGACGACCATGAGCGCTGCGCCGGCGAGGCGTTCGCCGCGGTGCCCCTCGCCGAGCAGGCGGCCGCCGAGGAGGGCGGCGAACAGCATCGAGACCTCGCGGGCGGGGGCGACGTGGGACAGTGGGGCCATCTGCAGGGCGGTCAGCACGAGCACGTAGGCGAGGGGGCCCAGGGCGGCGACGACCAGAGCGCTGCGCAGGTGGTCGCGGGCGAGGGTGCGGGTGGCCGCGGGGTCGCGCAGCAGCAGGGGCAGAAACAGGAGCGTGCGGCCGAAATCCGCGCCGGCGTTCACGAGCAGGGGTGTCATGCCCCGTGTCTTGATGGCATACGCGTCGAGCAGTGAGTACGCCGCGATGGTGACACCCGTGCCGAGACCGTACAACAGACCACGCCGCAGCCGCGTGCGGCCGTCGGCGGCCATCACATCGTCGGTCGCGCCGCGGGCCGGTGAGAGCAGGCTGCGCCAGAGCCCGGCGATGAGACTCACGCCGAGGGCGATGCAGAGCGCGCCGGCGATGGTGGCCGGGGTGGCGGGCTCGCCGAAGACGGTGAGGGCGACGCCCGCCGTCAGCAACGGACCCGTGCCGCGGGCGACCGGGTAGACGACGGTGAGGTCGGCCACGCGGTAGCCGCGCAGCAGCAGGGCGTAATAGGGCACGTGAATGGCCGCACTCCCGAGGACGCAGGCCCACTCGCCGGCGCCCCAGCCGGGCACCTCGCGCACGGCGACCGGCCCCACGATGGGGCTCCAGAGCACGACCATCAGCGCGCTCGAGAGCGCGGCGAAACGGAGATCGCCCCCGGCGCGTTTTGCGACGAGGTTCCAGGTCGCGTGCAGCAGACCGGCGGTGACGACGAGGGCGAGGGCGATGGCGGGCATGGCGGGCGAGTGTAGGAACCCCGCGCGTCGCCCGCGACCCCCCTGTGGGACCGCGGCGTCCCTTCGACCCGCCCTTGACAACGCCACCCCGTTGAGGCACCCCCCACGGCCGATGCCATTCACCGGACTCCTCGCCATCCTCCTCTCGGGCGCCGCCGGCGGCGCGCTCATCCTCCACGCCGGTCGTGCCTATCGCGGCGAGACGGGCATCGGCCTGCTGCTCGTCGCGCTCATCGGCCTCGGTTTTCTCGCCGGGCTCGCCGAGCTGCTCGTTCGCGAGCGGCGGGCGGCGGCCTCGCTGGCGGCGGCCCGCGGACTGCCCGCGACGCTCCCCGACGCGGCCGCGCTGGCGGCGCTGCGGGCCGGTCTGTCGCCGCGCTGGCTGCCCGCCTTCGACGCGCTGCTCGCGGGGCGCCGGACGGTCGAGGTCCCTTCGTTCAC
>JAKLJY010000430.1 GCA_023150895.1 Myxococcota bacterium
GGTTTTGGTCGAAGCGGCATGGCACTACAGGCATCGGCCGAAACTGAGCGTGCGCCAGAAGCAGCTTCAGAAGACCCTCACCCCACAAGTCGCTGCCACCGCTTGGAAGGCTCAAGAGCGACTGCACCGACGATTCTCGCGACTGACCAGCAGGAGCAAGCCAGCCGGCAAGGTCGTCACCGCGATTGCCCGCGAGCTCGTCGGCTTCATCTGGGCCATCGGCGTCGAGGCCCAAAAGAGAAAGGAGTGCAGCGCCTAGCTGGGCGCCGGAACGGTGAAGCGGATCAGTCAGTGGTCGAGGCCGGCAACGGCACGGAGAACCCTCGAATTCGTTATGCGGTTTCGACCCGCGAGAATAGTCAGAGGCAGCTCCCGACGGACCATGAACATGAGGCGAGCTCAGCTCGACCCTCGGATATCAGCGTGATCAACCGTCGATAACGCCCACCTGGACCACTGTCTCGTCCGCTTCACTTCTCGACAACGAAAGCAGATTCCACCGAACAGACCCTCGTG
>JAKLJY010000431.1 GCA_023150895.1 Myxococcota bacterium
CCGCTACGGGGCCCTCGACGTCGCCGCTGTCCGGGCCGTGCTGACCCCGCACGTCGTCGGCCGTCGCGTCGCTGACCGCCTGTGCCGTGCTGAGGCTGATCGGCGGGGGTGGTCTCCGCACCGCGAGGGCCGCGAAGGGCGGACGGTCTACCGCGCACTCGACACGGCCTCACCCGGAGAGATCCGCCGTGATTCCGCGTCGCTGTGCGCTCATGGTGAGGGGGATGCCCTCTCGCTGTTGTTAGTACCGATGAGCGCACAGCGCCTTGATTTCATTGAGGATTCACCCGGAGCTCGAGCCCCGCAGCGACCCGCCGACGGGGTCGGGCAGACTGCGACGGGGGGCTCTCCGACGGCCGATGCTTCACGCCGTGTCGCAGGGACCCGGGCGCCGCCCCGGATCGCCGTCGGGGCCGATCCGCCGAGCACGCGCCGACGGGCGACGGGGTAGTATCCGCGGCGGCTTCAACACGGTCGGAGGTTTCCATGAGGGCGTTTCATTGGGCGTTCGTGT
>JAKLJY010000432.1:0-258 GCA_023150895.1 Myxococcota bacterium
GTTTTCCTCGCGCAGCGACTTCAGGATGTCGATGCCGTTTTTTCCCGGCAGCCCGACGTCCATCACCAGCAGGTCGGTGTCCGGGTGCGAGCGAAGCTGGTTGCGCAGCTCACCGTAGTTGCCCGCTTCGGCGACGACCGTGACGTCGGGATGCTCCGACAGGATCTGCACGATGCCGCGCCGGACGATCGCATGGTCGTCGACGACAATGGTCTTGACCGTCATCCCCCTCGCTCCTCAGGTTCTTCTAGCCGGCGT
>JAKLJY010000432.1:268-513 GCA_023150895.1 Myxococcota bacterium
ATCGAAAACATCACCGTCGTTCCGCGCCCGGGCGTCGAATTGACCTCGGCCCAGCCGCCGAAGCCGCGCGCGCGCTCGATCAGGCTGCGCACGCCGAAGCCCGGCGTGTTGCCGAGCCCGCGTGCGTCGAAGCCGACGCCGTCGTCGGCGATCTCCAGCGTCAATTCGTCGACCGCGGCGAAAAGCTGAACCGACACGCGTTTGGCCTGCGCGTGTTTGGCGACGTTGGCGAGCGATTCCTGGGC
>JAKLJY010000433.1 GCA_023150895.1 Myxococcota bacterium
ACGTGCACCGGCGTCGCGGCCACGTGCCCCGAGGACGCGAAGAGCGTCGCGGTCTGCCGCGCGTCCGCCGGCGACTGCGACGTCGCGGAGACCTGCGACGGAGCGAGCAACGACTGCCCGACCGACGTGTTCGTCGCCTCCGACACGACGTGCCGCGAGAGCGCGGGCGACTGCGACGTCGCCGAGACCTGCACCGGCACGGGCGCGAGCTGTCCTGCAGAACACTTCGCCGCGGCGACGACGACGTGCCGCGAGAGCGCGGGCGCGTGTGACGTCGCCGAGACCTGCACCGGCACGGGCTCGAGCTGTCCTGCAGACACGTTCGCCGCGCCGACGACGACGTGCCGCGCGAGCGCGGGCGACTGCGACGTCGCCGAGACGTGCACGGGCACAGGCGCCCGCTGTCCTGCGGACACCTTCGCCGCGGCGACGACGACGTGCCGCGAGAGCGCCGGCGACTGCGACGTCGCCGAGACGTGCACCGGCGCCGGCGCGAGCTGTCCTGTAGATG
>JAKLJY010000434.1 GCA_023150895.1 Myxococcota bacterium
CAAATCGTGGTCGGGCTGGCTGTCACGCGCGACGGACTGCCCGTTCGACACTGGATTTTTCCGGGTAACACTGTCGATGTGACAACCGTCCAACAGGTGAAGGCAGACCTCCGGGGGTGGCAGCTCGGCCGATGTGTGTTCGTCGGCGATGCAGGCATGGTTTCGAAAGACAACCTGAGCAAGCTGGCACTCGGTGGGGGCAAGTACATCGTCAACATGCCCATGCGACGCGGCGACGAGATCACGGACGAAGTGCTCAGCCGCGCGGGGCGATTCCGCGAGGTTGCCGACAACCTCCGAGTCAAAGAGGTGATCGTCGGCGATGGCGAGCGGCGACGGCGCTATATCGTCTGCCACAACCCCGACGAGGAGACTCGCCAGAAGAAGCACCGCGAGGAAGTCCTCGCCGAGTTGGAGGCCGAGTTGGCAGCTCGTATGCGTTCGACCAGCGACGCCCTACCGCCTGACACCAATTTCCGCGATGTTCGCGTGAGAGCGGATGGACCGCT
>JAKLJY010000435.1 GCA_023150895.1 Myxococcota bacterium
ATGAGTCATCTATCCGCCCCGGTGGGGGGGTGATACTGAGCCAGCGGGGATCGAGCAACCTCACCAGAAAACTGTATTCGGAGAACGCTCCGAGATGATCGTTCGGCCGGAGTTGGCGCACCTGCCCTAGCCGAAACCCCAGCGTTTCGATGGCGTATCCTACGTTCTCGCCACGGAAGGAAATCCGGGCGGGGTCAAAGCGTCCAACTTCTGCCTCGACGTACTCGGCAATCGCAAGTGAGCCTTCTGGGCTGGCCATTCGGCCTGCCACCAGCACTGCCCGCGTGACGCATCCCTGGCGGCCATTAGGGTTCCTTAGTATCATGAGAGCGTCGGGCGCGAGCGCGTCGGCGCGATACACCAAATCCGTGATGGAAATGCGGCGCCCGTCGCAAAGCATGTCCGCTGGAGTGTAAAATTGAGCCCGTTGTAAGAATCCCGATTTCCGCGCGGGCGACCGGGCAGCCGCCCAGAGTGTGACAATGTGCGATATGCGCGCATGAATT
>JAKLJY010000436.1 GCA_023150895.1 Myxococcota bacterium
AGGAGCAAGGCGTGGAGAGCTTCATTGAGGCCATCCACGAGGAGCTGAACGCAGGGGAGTACCTGCCGGGGGCGGTCCTGCGGCGGTACATTCCGAAGGCCGACGGGAGAAAGCGCCCGCTCGGCATCCCGACGGTGCGTGACCGCGTAGTGCAGGCGGCGGCCAAGCTGGTGCTGGAGCCCATCTTCGAGGCGGACTTCTTGCCGTGCTCGTATGGGTTCCGGCCGAAGCGGGGCACGCTGGGTGCGCTGGAGACGTTGCGGGAGCGGGGTGCACGCGGAGGCAACTTCGTGCTGGACGCCGACATCCGCGACTACTTCGGCCAAATCGACCAGGGCCTGCTCCTGGAGCGGATAGGGCTGCGCGTGAGCGACCGGCGGGTGCTGAAGCTGGTGCGGCAATGGCTCGAAGCGGGGGTGTTGGAGGAGGGCAAGGTGCGCCACCCGACGGCGGGAACGCCGCAGGGCGGGGTCATCTCGCCCCTGCTCGCCAACATCTATCTGC
>JAKLJY010000437.1 GCA_023150895.1 Myxococcota bacterium
TTCCTGTTCGGCGAGTGTTTCCGCAATGGCGTGCAGGCGCTGACAGGCATGATACCAATCGACAATCTGGACGGCATTGGGAAAGTAGTGTTCGACCATCTTCCAAATCCATGTCGCGGCATCGCAGACAAAGACCAGTTCTTCGGCTTGATCCACGCGATGGTGCAGACCGGTCGCCCAGACCAACTCGCCAAATCCGCTGGCTTCCTCCAAACTGGTGTAGTAGTTCAGATTGACAGCGCGTAATTCGGAAGAGCCATAGCGTTGCCCCGCTTCATACCAGCAGATGGTTTTTTCCTCTTTCCAACCTTCCTCCAGCGGCACAAACGCGCCGTCCAGAGAGCCATACAGCCGTTTCGGGCGGGTCGGCGCAGGCTCTCGTTCCCGCTGTTGGAGATAGGTCAGATTTTGGCTCTTCGCCATCCACTGTTTTTCCCGCTCGACTTGCAGGTTTCCAATCCGCTGGGTTTCGGCGCGGATCGTATTGACACTGACATCCACCC
>JAKLJY010000043.1 GCA_023150895.1 Myxococcota bacterium
AGGCGGGGGGGGGCGCGTCCGGCGGCGAGGCCTCGGGCGGCGGGGGCGGCAGCGCGCCGTTGCGCGACGTGCCGTGGGAGGGGGACATCGCCGGCCTCCCGGCGGCAGCCAGCGTCGACGCGCGCTCCTATTACCCCGTACCGGCCGGCGGCGTCTGGCGCTATCGCAAGCGCTCGGCCTCGCCGGAGAACCCGGAACCCGTTGCGCAGGGCGGCGAGAGCAGCCTCTACGTTCACCCCGATCCGGACAATCCCGAGCGCGAGGAGATCGTCCGCACGACGATCACCATCTTCGACTTGCCGGCCACCGCCGACCGCCCCGCGCAGAAGATCCAGCAAGAGCTCAAGGAAACCATGATCGTCCGGCCCGCCGAGGGCGAGGTCGGCCCCCAGATCCGGTTCAAGGCGCTCGAAATCGAAGAGCGCGAGGTCGGCACGGGCAAGTTCGTGCGCACGCTCGAACGCACCTACGACCCGCCCTATACCCTCATCGAGGACGCCTGGCGCGTCGGCCTCATCAAGCCCCAGATCACCGAGCGCCCGCGGGTCAAAGAGATCACCCGCGAGCACGGTCAGCTCGAAGCCAACGAGCAGGAGTTCATCGGTGACGTGCGGGTCGAGGCCGGCGGGGAGGACGAGGCCCTCATCATGGAGGGCGCCTACCGCGAGAAACTGCGCCAGATCGACGTCTACGACGACGTCAGCCAGCAGGCCACCCGCTCGATCTGGGTGCAGGTCGGCGTCGGGGTCGTGCAGTGGGTCTACCGGGACGCCACGAACCTCTTCTTCACGCTCGTCGAGACCAACGTCGAGGGCGAGTAGCGTCGGTCACGGCCCTTGCAACAGGGCGGCGAGGGCGGTCGAGAGGGTCTGGGCGTTGCCGGTCAGAAACCGCCAATCCAGGGTGTCCGCAACGTCCGCCGGCCCGTGGTACGCCTCGGGCGCCCTGAGTTCCGCCGTATCCGTCAGCAGGACGGCGGGCACGCCTTCGTCCCAGAACGGGGCGTGATCACTGCGGCGCGTGTCGGGCAGGCCGCGTCCGGCGTCGAGCACGGGGAGCGCCAGCACCGGCGGCTGCCCCTCGACCGCCGCGCGGACGAACAGCGGGAGCAGGCCCGGATCGGTGTCGTTGCCCAGGACCGCCAGAAAGTCGCCGCGCTGCCCCGGCGGCAGGGCGATGGGCGCGTCCGGCGGCAGATGCTGACACCCGGGCGCGCCACACGTCCGACCCAGCATTTCGAGGACGACCGCGACGCGGAGCCCGGCGAGTCGGGATGCGCTCCGGGCGTAGGTGGCGCTCCCGGCGAGACCGGCCTCCTCCCCGTCGAAGAAGGCGATCCGCAGCCCTCGGCGGGTCTCCGGCGCGGCGAAGAGCCGGGCCATCTCCAGCGCCACGGCCAACCCGGTGGCATTGTCGTCGGCGCCGGGCGACCCCTCGACGGTGTCGAAGTGCGCCCCGATCAGGACGTCCCCGGCCGCGTCGGCAGGTGCGTCGGCAGATGCGTCGGCTGGTGCGTCCCCCGTCCCCGGCCGCCGCCCGACCACGTTGATGCCCCGCCCGAAGGCCTGCAACTCGGGCTGGAATCCGAGCGCCGTCAGCCGATGGGCGAGCAGCGCCCGCGCGCGCTTCCGGCTCTCGTCGTCGAAGCGCTCGAACGCGAGCGCCCGCACGTCCGCCTCGATCCGGGCCCCGTCGGGCGAAGGTCCCGGCGGAAGGGCTCCCCGGGCCGCGCGATGCCGGACTTCCGCCAGGCGTCGGTCGGTGAACTCGGCCGCTAGACGGGCCGTCTGCGCGGCGGCCCGCTGCTCGAAGAACCGACCCCATGCCAGGCTGACCCCGGCGAACCAGAGGACCGCCAGCAGCCCCCACTTGACGCGGTGCGTCGTCGGGCGTGCAGCTTCTTGATTCTTCGCCGGATTGTCTGCTAACCCGCCCGCCGGAGGCTCATTCATGTCTCATCATCCCATCACGTCCATTCTCGCCGCGCTCGCATTCCTCGCCATCCTCGGCGCGGGCGGGGTCTTCTTCGTCCTCGCCGTCCGGATGCGCGTCCGGCAGCTGCTCATGGCCAAACGGCCGGAGATTCGCTGGAACGACGTTTCGAAACGGATTGAGAACTTCTTCGTCTACGTCGTCGCGCAGAAGAAGCTGCCGAAGAACGGCTATTGGTACAGCGGCGTCCTGCACATCTTCATCTTCGGCGCGTTCATGGTCCTCGGCGCCGACACGATGAACTTCATCATCGACGGCCTGATCAAGGCCTTCGGCGCGTTCACCGGCTCGAAACCGGAGGGCCTCTTCGCGCTGCCGGGCACGCACGGCCCGTACGAGGCCGTCGCCGATCTCTTCCGGTTCCTGTGCATCGTCGGCCTGGGCATGGCCTTCGTGAACCGCACGATCATCAAGCCCAAGCGCCTGCACCTCTCGCGCGACGCGATGTACACGTTGTTCTTCATCCTGGGCCTGATGTTGTTCGAGGTCGCTCAGATCGGCTTCGAGCTCGCCATCCGCGGCAAGGCGACGGGCGCCGTCCCCGAGAGCCACGCCTGGTTCTCGTCCCTGCTGGCGAAGGCCGTGTTCTCCGCCGACGAGAGCGTCCTGACCTACGGGTACCACGCCGCCTGGTGGGGCCACCTGCTCAACCTGCTCGCCTTCACCAACTACGTCCCCTACAGCAAACACAGCCACGTCTTCGCCTCACCCCTCAACATGTTCTTCATGGATCTCGAGCCGAAGGGCCGCATCCGCACCCTGAAGATCGATGCCGAGGACGAGAGCATCGAATACTTCGGCGCCCGCAGCCTGGAAGACCTCAGCTGGAAGCAGGTCTTCGACGGGTTGTCCTGCACCGAGTGCGGTCGCTGCACGGACAACTGCCCGGCGGCCCTCTCCGGCAAGCCCCTGAAGCCCATGTACCTGATCACCGACCTCAAGCATCACATGGAGGATCGGTACAAGGCCGCGCTGAAGGGCGAGAAGTTCGACGCCGAGAACCCCTCCATGCTCCTGGCGGGCGGGGTCATCCACAAGGACGTCCTCTGGTCGTGCACCACCTGCCGCGCCTGCATGGAGGTCTGCCCGGTCGGCAATGAGCACATCCCCGCCATCATCGACATGCGCCGCTACATGACCCTCACCGAGGGCGAGGTCGGCTTCGGCGCCTCGAAGGCGCTCAAGAAGATGGAGAAGTCGGGCAACCCGTGGGGCATGCCGAAGGGCGACCGCGAGGCCTGGGCGCAGGGCATGGACGTCAAGAAGTGGGACAAGGAGGGCGCCGCCGAGGTGCTCTACTGGGTCGGCTGCTCCGGCGCCTACGACGACCGCGCCAAGAAGGTCACCCAATCGGTGGCACGCCTGATGAAGAAGGCCGGCGTCGACTTCGCCATCCTCGGCAACAAGGAGCGCTGCACGGGCGATTCGGCCCGGCGCGTCGGCGACGAGAACCTCTTCCAGTCGATGGCCGGCGACAACATCCAGACCCTCAACGGTCTGGGTGTGAAGAAGATCGTCACGCACTGCCCCCACTGCCTCAACACGCTCAAGAACGAGTACCCGGAGTTCGGCGGCCACTACGAGGTCATCCACCACTCCGAAATGCTCGCGCAGCTCGTCGCGGACGGGAAACTCAAGCCGGAGGCGCCCGAGAAGGCGTTGGGCGAGAACAACACGGTCGTCTACCACGACTCCTGCTACCTGGGCCGGTACAACGACGTCTACGAGCCCCAGCGGGCCATCATCGACGCCCTGCCCGACGTCAAGCGCGTCGAGACCGATCGCAGCAAGGAACGCGGCCTTTGCTGTGGGGCGGGCGGCGGCCAGATGTGGATGGAGAACAACATCGGCGAGCGCATGAACTTCGTGCGGACCGACGAGCTCCTCGAGAACAAGCCGGCGGTGATCGCGGTGGCCTGCAACTTCTGCATGACCATGGTCGGTGACGGCGTGAAGGCCCGCTCCAAAGAGGACGAGGTCGAGGTCGTCGACCTCGCCGAGCTGCTCGACCGGCGCGTCAAGTGACGCTGCCGGGCTCGGCGGCCGCCCCCTGGTCCACCGCCGGATTCCCCGGCCTCGGCGGTCACATCGGCCCCGAGCCGGAGGACTTCCGGGTCAGCGAGATTCCGGCTTACGCCGCCTCCGGCGAGGGCCCGCACTTCTACGTCGAGGTCGAGAAGCGCGGCCTCTCCACCGGTGTCGTCCGCGATGCGCTGGCGCGCGCGGCGGGCGTCAAGCCCATGGACGTCGGCTTCGCCGGGCGCAAGGACGCCGTGGCGGTGACCCGGCAGTGGTTCTCGCTCCCCGTCCCGCCCGCGGCGCCGACCCCGCCGGATGACCCCCGAGCACCCCATTACCGCTTCGTCGGTGACCCCGTGCGGCACCAGAACAAGCTCCGGTTGGGCCACCTGCGGGGCAACCGCTTCGAGATCCGGCTCGTGGGGCTCGACCCCGAGGCGGAGGCTCGCCTGCCGGCCTTGCGCAACGCCCTCGCCGCGGGGGTGCCCAACTACTTCGGTGAGCAACGGTTCGGGCGCGACGCGCGCAACATCCCGGATGCCCTGGCTTTTCTCGCGAATCCGCGCCGCCGGGTGCGAGATCCGGACTTCCTCGCGTCCGTCGTGCAGAGCGTGGTGTTCAACACCTGGCTCGGCGCCCGGGTCTCGCGCGGTGAGCTGCACACGGTCCTCGAGGGGGACGTGCTGCGCAAACGCGACACCGGCGGGCTCTTCGTCTGCACGGACGTCGCCGCCGATGCGCCCCGCGTCGCCGCCGGCGAGGTCGATCCCGCGGGGCCGATGGTGGGGGCGAAGACGTTTGCCGCCGTCGGTGCGGCCGCCGAGCTCGAGGCCGCCGCCCTCGCCACGCTGAACCTGACCGCCGAAGCGCTCGCCACCCTGCATCGATTCGCCCCCGGCACCCGGCGCGCCGCCCGCCTGCTCGTCGAGGCCCTCGAGGTCACCTTCGAGCCCCCCGATCGCGCCGTCGTGCGATTCACGCTCCCGGCCGGTGCGTTCGCGACCGTGGTCCTCGGCGAACTCTGCCACCCCACCGGCCCCTTGCGGCCCGCCGCCCCGGTCGACGACGCGGGCTGACCGGCACCCCGGCCTCACGGCGTCCGATCGCTGACGGCGAGGGTCAGCACCCGGATTCGCTGCGCGCCTGCCCCGGCGAGCGCTTGCGCCGCCGCTCGCAGCGTCGCGCCGGTCGTGGCGACGTCGTCGACGAGCAGTGCGTCCGCCGGCACACCCCGGGCCGCCGGGGAAAACGCGCCCGCGACGTTGACCCAGCGGTCGGCCTCACAGAGCCCGGCCTGCGGTCGCGTGTCGCGGATCCGCGTCAGCGCACGGGGCGCGAGACGGGCGCCGAGTCCCCGGGCGACGCTCGTCGCCAGATACCGCGGGACGTCGAGGGGGCGTCTTCGGAGTCGGGCCGGATGCAGGGGCACGGGGACCACCGCCGAAGGGGGGTCGAGGCGCAGGGCCTCCGGGAGCGTCGTGCGCAGCAGCGCGCCGAGCGCGGGCAGGGCCTCCGGGCGACCGTGGTACTTGCCGCCGCGCAGCGCATCCCCCACGGGGCCGAGGTAATCGTACACGCCGAAGGCCCGCTCGAAGGCCGGCGGGGCGTCGCGACACCGCCAGCAGGGCGCGCCGTCCGATTGCACACCGGTATCGCATCGGGGGCAACGGGGGCCCTTGCGCGGCTCGATCAGGCGGCGACAGGCCTCACAGAAGGCCCGCCCGTCGGGGGTGAGCTCTCCGCAGGCCAGACAATCGACGGGGAACGTCAGGCTCGCGAGCCCGGACAGCAGTGCGAACATCGAGATCTCCTTCTGAAGATCCATTCGGCCAGTGCCCGTGCGTGTCGCGCCGATTTCCGAAATTTTCGCCGCTTCAGGCGATTCAGCCCGCTTGCACGTCCACGAGCACGACCAGGTCGTCGCGGTGGACGATCTCCGCTGCGGCGCCGGCCAGGATCTCTGCAGCCCGTTCGGACCGCAGCCCGACGACGCGCCGGACGTCCTCCGCGTCGTGTCCCACGAGTCCGCGGGCGATCTCCACGCCCGCCGGATCGACGATGCGGACGCATGTCCCGGGCTCGAAATCGCCGTCGACCCGCGTCAGGCCGATGGGCAGGAGGCTCGAACCCTTCTCGACCAGCGCGCGCCCGGCGCCCGCGTCGACGTGAAGCGTGCCCGCCGGTCGCAGCGCATAGGCGATCCAGTGTTTGCGGCTCGAGAGCCGGGTCGGCTGCGCGAGAAACCACGTCCCGAGGGTCTCGCCCGCCGCGAGGCGCGACAGCACCCGCGGGGTCCGCCCCCCGACGATGATCGCCGAGACGCCCATCTCCGTCACCTGTCGCACGGCGCCGAGCTTGGTGCGCATGCCGCCGCTGCCGACGCGCGAGCCGCTGCCGCCCGCTCGGGCCTCCACCGACGCGTCGATGTGCTCGACCGTCTCGAGGCGCACGGCACCCGGCTCCTTGGGGTTGCGGTCGAAGAGGCCCTCGACGTCCGAAACGATGCAGAGGAAGTCCGCACCGACGAGGCTGACGATCTGCGCCGACAACATGTCGTTGTCGCCCATCTTGATCTCCTCGACCGCCACGGTGTCGTTCTCGTTGACGATGGGCACCGCCCCCATCTCGATGACCGCGCGGAGGGTGTGACGGGCCGCCAGGAAGCGTTTTCGGCTGCGGAGGTCGTCGTGCGTGAGGAGCACCTGCGCTGCCCGCACGCCATAGACGCCGAGCTCGTCTTCCCACAGGCGCATCAGACGCCCTTGACCGATGGCCGCGGTCGCCTGCAGCGCCGCCATCTCGGTCGGGCGCTCCGTCCGGCCCATGCGTTCCATGCCGAGGGCGACGGCGCCGCTCGAGACGACGACGAGCTCGATGCCCTGCTCGCGCAGGCGGACGAGGTCCCGCACCAGCGAGACGAACGCGACGCGGTCGAACGTGCCGCCGTCGCTGAGCACGGCGCTGCCGATTTTGACGACCATGCGGCGGGCGCCGCCGAAAGAGTGGGGACGAGTGAACACGGGGACTCCGATGAAACGGGGACGGGCTCGGATTCTCGAGAAGGCGCCTGGGCCCGGGCAAAGATCAGGGTGGCGGACCCGTGCCCGGCACATCCTCGGGCAGATCGGGCGGGGGATCACCCTCGGCACCGGGTGAGACGCGAAGAGGGGGCGCGTCGCCGGGTTTCGGGAGGGCGGCCGGCGCGCCCTTCGTCCCCTCGCCGAGCAGGCGGGCGCGTTCGAGAAACGGGCGGGGTCGCGGGCCGCTCGAAAGCGCCGCTTCGGGGGGTGTGATCGAGCCCCGATGCGGCGTCGACGTGCACTCGACCCGAACGACGAGCTCGCCCCCGCTTCCGCCCTTCTGGACGGCCAGGCGGGCCTCGAGTCGCGCGGAGAGCGGGAGGCCCGTCTTCGCGTCGAGCGTCAGGGTGCCGGCGAGCGCCCGCAGAACGCCGTGCGAAAGGAAGAGCGGCCCCCGTGGCCCCGGCACGCCCGAGGTCTCGTCGGTCCCGTCGCGGCCGAGACGAGGATCGGCCGGCTGCCAGAAAGCCGGCAGAGCGGTGGGCACCGCCCCGGGGTCGGGCTCCGGATCGAGAGACACGGCGACGGTCTCGCGTCCGTCCACCGCATCGCCGGGCACGGCAGAGATCCGGGTCCGGGGGGCGAGCGCGCGCAGGAGCGTCTGGAGCGGCTCGATCGCGGCGTCGAGACAGCGATCCCCCTCGCCGCCGCGCTCCTCGAAGAGGCTCGCCGGACCGGTTCGCCGCGCGTGGTACAGGCGCCCTCCGACCCGCCAGCACCGGCGACCGCCCTCCCCCTGGTCGTCGGGCAGCAACCAGGCGATGCGGTGATCGACGTGGGCGTCTCCGTTGAGCGTGATCTCGGCGGTGCGGCGCTCGGTCGTCTCCATGCGCGGGGCGCCGGTCACCGCCAGCGAGAACGTCGTCGTCAGCGTATAGGCGCGACCGCCGAGACGCGGCGCGTGCCGGGCGAAGGATCGTCCGAGCGCCGCCCGCCAGCCCTCGGGCGTCACGAGGCGCTCGGGCTCGACGCGGGTGTCGAGCGCGCGACCCTCGGCCAGGGCGAGCGCGGTCTTCAGCGCGTGGCTCTCCCCCGCCGTGGAAGCCTCGCAGCCCGGGGTCGAGAGCGCCATCGCCAGGATCAGGCACGCGCCCCTGACGAGCGCGCCGGCGCGACCGGAATTCGGGGCCAGGACCTGCACGGGCGGGACGCTAACCGAAGGCGACGGGGGCGGACAAGGCCGTGTCCATTGACAGATCCGCCTCTCGCCCTAAAATGCGCCGTTCAATTCGACTCGACCGGGCGAGGCTTCGGCCCGTTCGTTCGCCCGCTCATTCGCAGGCTTCCCGCCGAAGGGAGAGAATCATGGCCGGCCGCAGCTACATCTTCACCTCCGAGTCCGTGACCGAGGGCCACCCCGACAAGATGGCCGACGCCATCTCCGACGCGATCCTCGACGCGCTCATCGAGAAGGACCCCAAGAGCCGTGTCGCATGCGAGACGCTCGTCAAGACCGGGTTCATCTGCATGGCCGGCGAGATCACCACGAACGCGACGGTCGACTACCCGGCCATCGCGCGCAACGCGGTCCGCGAGATCGGCTTCGTCCACTCGGACATGGGCTTCGACGCCAACACCTGCGCCGTCCTCAGCTCCATCGACCGCCAGTCGCCCGACATCGCGATGGGCGTCGACGAGGGCGACACCAAAGAGCAGGGTGCAGGCGACCAGGGCCTGATGTTCGGGTTCGCCTGCAACGAGACGCCCGAGTTCATGCCGCTCCCGATCTCGCTCGCGCACAAGCTCACGCAGAAGCTCGCCACCGTGCGCAAGAGCAACGAGCTGAACTTCCTGCGGCCCGACGGCAAGAGCCAGGTCTCCATCGAGTACGTCGATGGCAAGCCCAAGCGCATCTCCGCGGTGGTCATCTCGACGCAGCACGCCGACTTCGTCACCACGGAGGACCTCCGCCGCCAGGTGCGCGAAGCGGTCATCGACCCGGTCCTTCCGGGCAACCTGATCGACAACGACACCCGCTTCTACATTAACCCGACCGGTCGGTTCGTGGTCGGTGGACCGATGGGCGACTGTGGCCTCACCGGCCGCAAGATCATCGTCGACACGTATGGGGGCATGGGCCGCCACGGGGGCGGGGCTTTCAGCGGCAAGGACCCCTCCAAGGTCGACCGCTCGGCCGCCTACATGGCCCGCTACATCGCCAAGAACGTCGTCGCGGCCGGCCTCGCCGAGCGCGCCGAGGTCCAGATCGCCTACGCCATCGGCGTCGCCGAGCCGGTGAGCGTCAGCGTCGACACGTTCGGCACGAGCCGCATCGACGAAGAGCGCATCGCCAAGCTCATCCGCGAGCACTTTCCGCTCAAGCCCCGCGGCATCATCGAGCACCTCGATCTGCTCAAGCCCATCTACCGCAAGACGGCCGCCTACGGTCACTTCGGCCGGCAGGACATGGGCTTCCGCTGGGAGCAGAGCGACAAGGCGGCCACGCTGCGCAGCGCCGCCGGCCTGAAGTAAGCCCGCGTCAGTCGACGTTGAGGCGCCGGATGCTCGCCCCGAGGGCGCGCAGTTTCTCGTCGACGCGTTCATAACCGCGGTCGATCTGCAGGATGTTGTACATCTCCGTCTCGCCCTCTGCGGCCAGGGCGGCGATGAGCAACGCCATGCCGGCGCGCACGTCCGGGCTCGCCACCCGCCCACCGCGCAGCGTGGTCGGCCCGACCACCACGACCCGGTGCGGATCGCAGAGGATGATCTGGGCGCCCATGTTCTGCAGGTGGTCGACGAAGAACATCCGACCTTCGAACATCTTCTCGAAGAACAGGACGGTGCCTTTGCACTGCGTCGCCACGGTGATCACGATGGACATGAGGTCCGTCGGGAAAGCCGGCCAGGGGGCGTCGTCGATCTTCGGCACGTGTCCGTGGACGTCGCGTCGAATCTCCATCGACTGCCCCGGAGGCACGCGCAGCCGGTCGCCCTCGATGTCGACGTGGATGCCGAGCTTCTCGAACGTCATGCGGATCATCCGCAGGTGTTCCGGTGCGACCCGCTCGATGGTCAGATCGCTGTTGGTCACCGCGGCGAGCCCGATGAAGCTGCCGATTTCGAGGTAGTCGCTCTCGATGGTGTGGTCGCAACCGCCGAGGCGGTCGACCCCGTGAATGACCAGCGTGTTCGACCCGATGCCGGAGATTTCGGCCCCCATGGACTTGAGCATGCGGGCGAGGCCGCAGACGTGGGGCTCGCTGGCCGCGTTGCGCAGAATGGTCGTCCCCTGCGTCAGCGCTGCGGCCATCAGCGCGTTCTCGGTCGCGGTGACGGAGGCCTCGTCCATCATGACGTCCGCGCCGACCAGACGCGGCGCGCTGATTTCGTAGACGCGGTCCGTGTTGACCGTGGCACCGAGCGCCGCGAGGACCTGAAAATGCGTGTCGACCCGGCGCCGACCGATGACGTCTCCCCCCGGGGGCGGCAGCGCGACGCGCCCGAGACGCGCGACCATCGGCCCGGCGAAGAGGATGGAGGCGCGCACCCGGCGGCAGAGATCGGCGTCGAGGCGGTCACCATCGAGGTTGGCGGCGCAGATGCGCACCTCGTTCGGTCCGAGCCACTCGACGGTCGCGCCGAGGTGCTCGATGACCGTGCACATGACCTCGACATCCCGGATGCGCGGCACGTTGCGCAGCGTGACGGGCTGATCGGTCAGGAGCGTGGCCGCCAGCGCGGGCAGGGCCTCGTTCTTGTTGCCGCCGGGCACGAGAGAACCGGACAGGCGCCGGCCACCTTCGATGACGAACTTCTCCACGGGGGATCCTCACTTCACCTTCACGACACATCCACGGTCGCCGCCGACGGCGACGCTTGCACACGGGTCACCCGGCCCGCCTCCACCCGGAACTCGCGGGCCGCGTCGGGGGTCTGCACGTGGCGGGCCTCCGTCGTGGTGATGAGCACCTGACCGCGAAACCCGTGCAGCAACTCGAAGAGCCGTGCATTGCGTTCGGCGTCCAGCTCACTGGACACGTCGTCGAGGAGGAGGACCGGCGTCAAGCCGAAAAACGCTTCCAACAACCGGATCTCTGCGATCTTCAGTGCCAGCACCAGGGCCCGCTGCTGACCCTGACTGGCGTAGAGCCGGGCCGACCGCTCACCGAGCGCAAGGCCGAAGTCGTCGGCGTGGGGACCCTTGCCGGTGAAGCCCCGCTCCCGGTCCCGCTCGCGCTCCGCAGCCCACTGCTCTGCGAGGGCGTCCTCCGCCCCCGGCGCCAGACTCGGTCGATAGCTCAGACCCGGAGGCGCCTCGAGACCGGTGATGCCCCGAAAGGCGTCGACGAAGAAGGGCGTCAACCGCTCGAGGTAGGTGGCCCGCGCCGTCAGCAACCGCCTCGCCGGGCCCGCCAGGGCCGCTTCGAAGCTGGCGTGGAGTGCGACGTCCTCGCTCGTTCGAAGCAGCTCGTTTCGGGCTGCCAGGGCCCTTTGATAGGCCAGCACGTCGGCGAGGTGTGCCGGCCGTCCGGTGAAGACCGCCCGGTCGAGGTAACGGCGGCGGTCACCGGGTGGTCCGCGCACGAGACCGACGTCATCGGGCGTGAAGAGCACGACCGCGAGCGCACCGAAATACTCCGCCGGGCGACAAGCCTTCAGCTCCCGCAGACACTGCCGCTCACCCTCTTCGATCCGGGCCTCGAGCCGGTGCTCGAGACCATCGAGGACGATGCGACCAGTCACGGCGCAGCGGCGCTCGCCGAAGCGGATCAGCTCCTGAAGTCGCGTCGCCCGCAGCGGTCTGAGGGTGGCGAGCCAGTAGACGGCCTCGAGCAGGTTGGTCTTGCCCTGTCCGTTGTCGCCTTCGAAGACGTTGAAACCGCCGTCGAGCTCGATCGCGCAGGTCTCGAGGTTCCTGAACCCCGTCCAGCCGATCTCACGGAGAAACACGGGACGCGCGCGTCACAGGCGCATCGGCATGACGACGAAGAGGTAGCCTTCGTTCTGATGCTCGCGAATCAGACCCGGTGAGAGGGCCTCGTTCAGCAGCAACGCGACCTTCTCTCCGCTGAGGACGGAGAGGATCTCCATCACGTACTTCGAGTTGAACGCGATGGTCAGGTCACTGCCGTCGTAGCCGTCGATCTCGATGTCTTCTTTGGCTTTGCCGAGATCCGGGTTGTCGCTGACGAGCGTCAGTTTCGAGCGCGTCAGTTCGAGGCGCATCCCGTGGGTGCGCTCGCTCGCGAGGATGCTGATGCGCTTGATGGCCGACAGAAACGGCAGGCGATCGAGGATCACCTTGCGTTCCGTGCTTCGCGGAATGACGAGCGTGTAGTCCGGGAAGGCGGCGTCGATGAGGCGGACGAAGAGGTGGAGGTCCCCGGCCCGCAGAACGAGGTTGTTCTCGAGGAACCCGAAGTCCACCTCGGGGCCGACCTCGTCGAGCAGGCGCCGGACCTCCTGGATGCCCTTCCGCGGGATGATGACCCCGTCGCGTTCGGGGACGACGCCCCCGCGCGAGACGTCGCGTTCGCCGAGGCTCAGCCGGTGCCCGTCGGTGGACACCATCCGGACTTTGCTGTCGCCGAGGCACTGGAAGTACACGCCGTTGAGGTTGGGACGCGACTCCTCCGTCGAGACGGAGAACTGGGTGCGCTCGATGAGCTCCCGCAGGGCGCCGCCGTCGACGGGCAGAAGTTCGATGCCGCGGGCGGAGGGCAGCGCGGGGTAGCCATCCGCCGAGAGACCGTTCAGCACGAACTCCGAGGTGCGGCAGCGGAGCAGGACCCGCTGGTCCTCGTCGACGGTGATCGAGACCTCTTCACCCGGCAGATTGCGGGCGATCTCGTAGAGGCGCTTGCCATCGACCGTGATGCGGCCGGGTCGTTCGACGCGCGCCGGCATGACCCCGTCGAACGTGACGTCGAGATCCGTGGCGGCTACCCGCAGACTGCCGTCCGGACGTGCCTCGAGGAGCGCGTTGGAGAGGACCGGCATGGTCGCCTTGCGGTTGAGCACGCCCTGGATGCGGGCGAGTCCACGGGACAGGGAGTCGCGTCCCACGATGAGCTGCATACGGCACTCCGGTCAGGGCCCCGCCGTGGCGGGAGATTCAGAAGGGCGCTGATTAGCAGATCACGGGCGAAAGGCCAAGGTCTCGACGCACCGCGCGGTGGCCGCGAATCCGGAGATGACGTCCTTCTGAATAAACGTCATTTCATGAATACCCTTCATCGTCATCGTAGGGGGTGTGAAAGCGTGGAAAACGTCCGTAACCGTCCGTTCATCATACGGATTTCGGTCGAACAGTTTCTGGTGGATGTTTGTGAAAGGCGGTGTGGAGATCATTGACCTCCAGTTTTTCACAGTCACATCCACCGATTCTTCACGTCCTGCCCACAGATTTATCCACAGGTGTTTCGGACGTGCAGAAGCGACCTGGTGGTGTCCAGGTCGCGCGGAGGACGACGTCAGGCGGGGAGCTTGCGTTCGATCGACTGCAGAAGGGAGCGCAGGGCGGGGTCGGAAGCGACGGCAGCCTCGATCTTCTTGCAGGCGTGGATCACGGTGGTGTGGTCCTTGCCGCCGAAGCTCTCCCCGATCTGCGGGAAAGAGGCCTGCGAGTGCTTGCGGCACAGGTACATCGCCACGCTGCGCGGGTGTGCGATGGTGCGGTGGCGGCGGGGACCGCGGAGGTCGGCGATCTTGACGTCGAAGTGCTCGGCCACGATCCGGAGGATCGTCTCGATGCTCGGTCCCTTGTCGGTCTCCGAGAGGACGTGTTTCAGCGCTTCGGCCGCCGTCTCCCGGGTCAGGCGTCGCCCGCCGAGGCTACAGGTCGCCACGACGCGGGTGAGCGCGCCTTCGAGCTCGCGGACGTTGCTCGGGACCCGGGATGCGATGAGGAACGCGACATCGCTCGGCAACGTCAGCCCGTCTCGCTCCGCCTTGCGTTCGAGAATGGCGACCCGCGTCTCGAGCTCGGGCGGCATGATGTCCGCGATGAGGCCCCAGGTGAACCGCGAACGAAGGCGTTCTTCGAGCTTGGGAATGTCCTGGGGGAACTTGTCGCTCGTGAGGATGATTTGTTTGTTGGACTGATGGAGCGCGTTGAAGGTGTGGAAGAACTCCTCCTGCGTGCGCTCCTTTCCGACCAGGTTGTGGACGTCGTCCATCAGCAGGACGTCGGATCGGCTCCGGTAGCGCTCGCGGAAGGCTTCCATCCCGTGTCCGGAGTTCTTGATGCCGGCGATGAGCTGGTTCGTGAACTCCTCCGCGCTCACATAAGTGATGCGGATGGCCGGATTCTGAGCCCGCAGCGCATTGGCGATGGCGAACAGCAGGTGCGTCTTGCCGAGGCCGGTGCCGCCGTAGATGAACAGCGGGTTGTAGGCGCGGGCCGGGTTGCGGGCGACGGACTCGCACGCCGCGTGAACGAACTGATTCGACGGCCCGACGACGAACGTCTCGAACGTGTAGTGGGGATTGAGGGGGAGCTCGGGGAAGTCGGTCGCCTCGGTGCCGCCACCGAAACGCGACGACTCCGTGGCGTCGACGACGGGCGGCGCCGGTGCGGGCGTCGGCTCGGGGGCGACGGGCGCTGCCACCCGGATCTCGATGCGGACGGCGTCACCGGCGACCTCGGAGACCTGCGCTTCGAGGAGGGAGCGGTAGTTGTCGTCGATCCAGTCCCGGAGGAACGGATCTTCGATGTGCAAGCGCAAGAGCCCGCCTTCGAACTCCGCGTAGCGAAGCCGGCCGAAAAAGCGCTCGAAGCTGTCGCTGGTGACCTGCCGGCGAATTGCCGCGATCGCAGCTTCCCAGTTGGCTCTCACACGTCTACCCCGACGGCATACGACATCGTCCGGAGCTTGCCTGGCGGCCTCTCCGACGGCGCTCTGCCGACGAATTCAGAATCGATTTGGTATGGAGTGGGACGCCGGCGGCGACGCCGGGACCGGAACGGCGGCTATCTAGCAGCCCGTTTCCGGGACCGGCAAGACTTTTTCCCGGAAACGAAATTCCGGTGGCATCTCCGAAACTTCCTCGCGATTTTTCGAGTACTGGCGCAATGATCGCGGCCCTTCACCGCGATTCGCCGGAGAATTTGGGCTCGCCGCATGTCCGTCCGCGATGACGTTGACATGGGGGACGACTTGTGTTTCATTGGCGCGCTTTTTCGCGCCGGCCCCCCGTGGGGCCCACCGCTCCACCAGGATGATCTCAAAATGAAGCGTACCTACCAGCCCCACCGCACCCCCCGCCTGCGCACCCACGGCTTCCGCGCCCGGATGTCCACGAAGCAGGGCCAGGCCGTCCTCAAGCGCCGCCGCGCCAAGGGCCGCAAGCGCATCGCCGTCGCGACGTACAAGAAGTAAGGCGGCATGGAAACGTCCCCCGAGGCGTTTCCGAAGCGATTCCGCCTGCGCAAGCGGCGGGACTACCTCCAAGCGCAGCGCGTCGGGCGGCGACTGACCTCGCCCCATTTCATCGTGTACGCCCGGCCCAACGGCAGTCGGCGGCCACGCCTGGGCATCACGGTCAGCCGCAAGGTCGGCAAGGCCTACGTTCGCAACCGCATCAAGCGGCTCGTCCGTGAGGTCTTCCGGCGGTCCCGGCCGGATTTTCCCACCGGGATGGACTTCGTGGTCGTGGCCAAAAGCGAGATCACCCCTGCGGACTTCGCCCAGACGCGCGACGAACTGCTCTCCGTGGCCCGTCGGTTCGATCAGCCCCGCCCGGCGCCCCGCCGCGAGCCTCGCTGACGCGCCCGTGGAGGCCCCGTTGCGGCACCTCGCGGTCCTGTTCATCCGGCTCTACCAGCGGCTCCTCTCCCCGCTGCTCCCCCCGTCGTGCCGCTTCTTCCCTTCGTGTTCGGAGTACGCCGCCCAGGCCTACATCGCGCACGGCTTCGTCGGGGGCACGCGCCGCACGGTGGGCCGCCTGTGCCGCTGTCACCCCTGGAACCCGGGCGGTTTCGACCCGGTGGACCGCCCATGAACGACACCCAACCCACGGACCAGAAACGCCTCCTCATGGCGGTGGCCCTCAGCGCCATCGTCATCATGATCTGGCAGTTCCTCTTCCCGCCCCCGAAACCGACGCCGCCGGCGGACGGGGGACCTTCGAGCGCCTCGGCGCCCGCGACGGTCGGGCCCTCCGGTGCGGCCCCCGGCACGGTCGCTGCGACCGCGAGCGCCACCCCGAACACGGCCCCCGCGCCGGACGCGCTGACGGATCTGCCGGATCAGGTCGTGACGCTGGAGGATCCGGGCCGGCACGTCCTCGCCGTTTCGAGTCGCGACGGTCAGGTCCGCCACTGGGAACTCATCGAAGAGCAGTACCGGAACCGCACCGAAGCGGGGACGGAACCCTTCCGCTTCATGATGCCGCCGGCCGCGGACCACACGCGCGGCGTCTTCCTGCCGCCGGACGTGCAAGTGGTCGTCGGCGACCGCGTCGTCCGGGGCGTTTACAGCGTCGCGCTCGTCGGAGACGCCATCGTCGCGCGTTTCGAAGATCCCGCCACGCGTCTCGCCATCGAGCGCCACTATCGGGTCGGGGACACCCCCTACGCCATCGAGGGCAAGGTGGTGCTGGCGAACCTCGGCGCTTCCCCCATCGAGTATGGTCTCTCGGCCCGTCTTCGCGCGGCTCAGAACGCCGTCGAGGCGTCGGCCGGCTTCATGGCCCCGCCCGTCTACCTCTTCGAGGGTCTGTGTGCGCGGGCGAAGGACATCGCCCGTCAGAACATCGACGCGATCCGCAGCAACCGGTCCGACGCGGAGTCCATGCCGCGCTTCACGGACGGACTGCGGTATGGCGGGGTCGACAACCGCTACTTCCTCTCCGGCTTCAGCCCGGGGCCGGAGGGGCTCGCGGCGTGCGAGCTCTTCACCGGGACGGAGGCGGCCGGCGTCGCCGTCGCTCAGGTCGCGCCGGACACCAGCTACCTCGTCGCACGGCTCGAGCTGCCCGGTGGGACGATCGCGCCGGGGGCCAAGGTCGAACGCACGTTCGAACTTTACGGCGGCCCGAAGAAGCTCGACGCGCTCTCGGCGCAAACGCCGTCGCTGTCCGAGGTCGTCGACTTCGGCATCCTGAGCCCGCTCTGCGTGACCATGGTCGCGACGCTGCGGTGGTTCTATTCGGTGATTCCGAACTGGGCGGTGGCGATCATCCTGCTGACCGTGGTCGTGAAGATTCTGACGCTGCCGCTCACGCACAAGCAGTACAAGTCGATGGCCGCCATGAAGGCCATTCAGCCGCAGCTCAAGGAGCTGCAGGAGAAGTACAAGGACGACCGGATGCGGCTGCAGCAGGAGATGATGCAGTTGTACAAGGTCAATGGGGTGAACCCGCTGGCAGGATGCCTGCCCGTGCTCGCCATGATGCCCGTGTACATCTCGCTGTATAAGACCATCTACTCGTCGGTCGAGCTGTATCACGCGCCCCTCGGTCTGTGGATTCACGACCTGTCCGAGCGTGATCCGACCTACATCCTGCCCGTGCTGCTCGGCGTCGTGTTCCTGGTTCAGGCGCGGATGAACCCGCCGACGGGTGATGCGATGCAGCAGAAGATGATGACCACCTTCATGCCCATCGTCTTCACCGCCATGATGCTGTTTCTGCCGAGCGGCCTGGTGGTCTACATCCTGTGCAATACCCTGCTCGGCATCGCGCAGCAGGGTTATATGAACAAGCACTACGCCCCCCCCACTCAGCCCGCGCCCGCGACGGCGCGAGGGAGATCGTGAACGTGACTGCACGCAAGACGGCGGCCCGCATCGGGTCGGATTTCGTGTCGGGTTTGTTGGCGCACATGGGCATTTCCGCTCGGGTCAAAGCGAAGGAAACGGCGGAAGGGACGGTCACGATCGCACTCGACGGGGACGACGAGGCATTCGATCGCCTCGAGCGTGACCGGGATCTGCAAGCGGCCGTCGCGCAGCTCGCCGGCCAGGCGACGAGCCAGGCGCTCGACGCCCGCGTGCGCGTCTACCTCGATTTCGGCGACGAGACCCCCGAGCGCGGCGCCCGCGAGGCCTTCCTCGGCGACATGGCGGCCGAGCTCGCAGCCCTCGTCGCGCGGTCCGGGCGGCGTGCGGTCATCGAGGGTCTCGACTCTGCGGAGCGGCGCCTCGTCCACACGGCCCTGATGGACCACGGGGACGTGAAGACCCACAGCGAGGGGGGCGAATCGAACCGCTACCTCCTCGTCCAGCCGCGCGCGTAACCCACCCGTCGGAGAGATGGCGAGGGAGATGTCGATGAGCGAATTGCCCAACGAACCGACGCCGGCCCCCACCGAGGCGGCCCCCGAGTACACGGCTTCCAACATCAAGGTGCTCAAGGGGCTCGAGGCCGTCCGCAAGCGCCCCGGCATGTACATTGGAGACCCCAACGACGGGACCGGTCTCCATCAGCTCGTCTACGAGGCCGTCGACAACGCGATCGACGAGGCGCTCGCGGGGTACTGCGACCGCGTCACGGTCACGCTCCACCTCGACGGCAGCTGTACGGTCGAGGACAACGGGCGCGGCATCCCGGTGGACATGCATCCCGAAGAGGGGCGCAGCGCCGCCGAGGTCATCATGACCGTCCTCCACGCCGGCGGTAAGTTCGACGACAACAGCTACAAGGTCTCCGGCGGTCTGCACGGCGTCGGCATCTCCTGCGTCAACGCCCTCTCGGAGTGGCTCGAGCTCGACATCGCGCGCGATGGTGGCCGGCACACGCAGCGGTACCAGCGCGGCGAACCCGACGCTCCGCTCGCTCGCGTCTCGGACTCGCCCCGTCACGGGACGCGCATTCGCTTCAAGCCGGACGTCGAGATCTTCACCGAGAACAACGAGCTCAGCTTCGACATCCTCTCGCAGCGTCTGCGAGAGCTCTCGTTCCTGAACAGCGGGGTCGCCATCACGATTCAGGACGAGCGCGGCGAAGGAAAGCGCCACGACTTCAAGTACGACGGGGGCATCGCCTCATTCGTCGAGCACCTGAACAAGAATCGCGCCCCGGTTCACCCCACGATGCACTTCTCGGTCGAGAAGGACGGCATCGGCGTCGAAGTCGCCATGCAGTGGAACGACGCGTACCAGGAGAACATCCTCTCCTTCACCAACAACATCCGGAACCGGGACGGTGGCACGCACCTCTCGGGTTTCAAAGACGGTCTGACCCGCACGCTCAACGGGTACGCGACCGACGAGAACCTCCTCAAGGGGCTGAAGACGACGATCTCCGGCGACGACATGCGGGAGGGTCTGACCGCGATCATCTCCTGCAAGGTTCCCGATCCGAAGTTCGACAGCCAGACGAAAGGCAAACTCGTCTCGAGCGAGGTCAAGCCCCTCGTTCAGTCGGCGGTCAACGAGTTCCTCAAGGAGTGGCTGCTCGAGCACCCGCAGGACGCGCGCAAGATCGTCACGAAGGCGATCGACGCCGCGCGGGCCCGGGACGCCGCCCGAAAGGCCCGCGAAACGGTGCGCCGCAAAGGTGCGCTCGACACCGCGTCTCTGCCCGGCAAGCTCGCCGACTGCCAGGAGCGTGATCCCGCCCGCTCCGAGGTCTACCTCGTCGAGGGTGACTCCGCCGGCGGCTCTGCGAAACAGGGTCGGGATCGCGCGACGCAGGCCATTCTCCCGTTGCGCGGCAAGATTCTGAACGTCGAACGCGCCCGCCTCGACAAGATGCTCGGCAGCCAGGAGATCGCCACCCTCATCACCGCGCTCGGCACGGGGATCGGCAGCGAGTTCTTCGACATCGCGAAGCTGCGCTACCACCGCATCATCATCATGACCGACGCCGACGTGGACGGTTCCCACATCCGCACGCTGCTGCTGACGTTCTTCTACCGGCAGATGCCGCAGGTCATCGAGCGCAACTACCTCTACATCGCGCAGCCGCCGCTCTTCCGCGTCAAGAAGGGCAAGCAGATCAGCTATCTGAAGAACGAGGCCGCACTCGACGCCTTCCTGATCGAAGGCGGCGCTCGCGCGCTTCAGATCCGAACGCAGGACGGTCGCCTCCTCGACGGCGAGACGGTGCGCAACGTCGCGACGAAACTCGAGGCGTACTACGGAGAGCTCAGCCGGTTGGTCCGGCGCGGAGATCCCGAGGTCGTCGATGCGTTCCTGCAGGCCGGTCGGCTCGACACCGAAACGGTGAAGAGCTCCGAAGCGCTGGCCGCGTCGGCCGAGGCGGCCCTTGCCTCGCTGCGGGCCCGGCACGGCGCCGAAGCCCGCATCCGATACGACGCGCCGGTGATCGAGCCCGGCACCGAGGAAGCCGACACCCCGCTGTACCACATCGCGTTCTACACCTGGTACAAGGGCGCAGAGCGTCGCACGGACGTCCACCCCGCCATGGTGCGCCATTCCGCGTTCGTGCAGCTGCGTCAGCATCTGCAGTCTCTCGAGATCCTTGGCCCCGCCCCGTACACGCTCGTTCGCGGGGAGGACAGCTTCACGGTGCCGCACGCCGAGGCGCTCCTGGCCGAGGTGAAGGCCGGCGGTCGCAAGGGCATCGACATCCAGCGCTACAAAGGCCTGGGCGAGATGAACCCCGAGCAGTTGTGGGACACCACGATGAATCCCGAGACGCGGACGCTGCTTCAGGTCCGCGTCGAGGACACGCTGGGCGCCGACGAGATCTTCGACAAGCTGATGGGCGACGAGGTCGAGCCGCGGCGCAAGTTCATCGAAGACAATGCGCTGAACGTGAAGAACCTGGACGTCTGAACGCTTGAATCCGGGTTACCTGGCCGACATCGAGCGCGCGTTCCTCCAGCATGCCGGGCGCGGGCTGATGCTGTCCTCGGCGGACGTGGAGTTGGTGCGGCAGTGGGACCGCGCCGGGATTCCAATCGAGGCGGTGCACGCCGCGCTCGTGACGTGCTTCGGCCGCCCGAGACTCGATCGAACTCGCGTCCGGGGCCTGGCGTTCATCCGCCGCGAGGTCGAGGCCGAGGCCTCGCTTCGACGCAGTCTCGGGATCGGTGCCCGGCCCGTTGAGGAACCGAGCGCGCCGGGGACCCCTCCCCTGATCGACCGCCTCTCCGAACGGCTCCGAGGGGTCGCCGACGCATCCCTCCCGCCCGCGCCAGACCTCATCCGGGAGGCGGTCGTCGAGTTGAACGCCGGTGGTCCGGCGACGAACGACGATGTCTGGGAGCGGTGGTCCCGGATTCGGCCGGTGTTGTTGGCACGGTTGTGGTCGGCCCTGTCCGAGGCCGAGCGCGCCACGCTCTCCGCCCGGGTCTCGACTGGGCTCGAGGGTGAGCGGCGACGGGCCGATCCGGCCCACTTCGAGCAGACCTGGGCTGCGCACCGCGACCGCGCGCTGGCTGCGCGCTTCGGCCTGCCCGACGACATCGACCTGTACACGCTGGACCCGGGAACCTGATAGATCTTCGGCCATGCACGAGTGCCCCCTCTGCAAGAACGAGCTCCTCCGCGTCGAGGTCGATGCGACGGGCGACGCCCTGATCGCGCGGCCGTGCGCGTGCCGCGTCCCGTGCGCGCTGTGCGGCAACCGCGGGTTCACGTTCGAACCGGACGCTTCGGGGTACTCTGTCGCCAAACCGTGTAGCTGCGAGGGCCTCCGAGGACGCGCACGACTCTTCAGCGAAGCGCACCTCCCCGCTCGTTACCTCGAGGCGACTCTCGAGGGTTTCAAACCGGCGCCCTTTCAGCGACCGGCCCATCACGCGGCCTACGTCTTCGCGCGCGAATACGTCGACGGACGCCGGGGACTCCTGTTCTACGGCAACTGCGGGACGGGGAAGACGCACCTCGGGGTGGCCATCCTGCGCCACCTCGTTGCACGCCGGGGCATCCGGGCCCGGTTCGTCGAGTTCAAGCACCTCATCGCCGAACTTCGAGAGGCGTTCAGTGGGGTCGACGGCCGCGCCTCGAGTCTGGTGCGCTCTCTGGTCGAGGTGCCTGTCCTGCTCGTCGACGAGCTCGGCAAAGGCGCGCGTCGCGAGTGGGAGCAGGACGTCCTCGATGAGCTGATCAGCCGTCGATACAACGCGCGCCGGACGACGTTGTTCACGACGAATTACCCGGTCGGCGGGTCCGAGCCGGCGGGTGAGACGCTCGAGGCGCGCATTGGCGTGCGCATCCAGTCGCGGCTCGACGAGATGTGCGACAAAGTGGTTCTGAACGGCGAAGATATGCGGCGGCGGGCCGGCCGAAACCCCTGAAACCGCGTTTTGCAAGCGCTTTTCGCGGTTATTCGTTGACGACCCGGGGGTGTTGAGCTAGGGTGCCGCGACCTCAAATCCAGGGGTCCCACAGACAGGCCACGCCGATGCATCCGCTGACGCCGCACGTGGGGTCGATGTCGATGATCGACATCGATGCCTCCGCGATCATCCAGCTCGTAATCGTCCTTCTCACCTTCTTCGTCCTGCGCAGCCTCGTGTTCGGGCCATTGCTCCAGAGCATCGGCGCCCGGGCGGCGAAGACCGAGCAGGCCCGCGCCGACGCGCAGGCGATCACCGCGAAGGCGAAGTCGATCGGCGAGAAGTACGAGACCGAAATGCTCGCCGCGCGCACGCGCGCCGCCAACGTCAAGGCCGAGCTTCGGCTCGACGGCGTCCGTCGCAAGGACGAAATCCAGACGGCGGCCCGCGCCGACATGGCGCAGAAGCTGAACGAAGTCCGCGGCCAGGTCGCTGCGCAGACCGACTCGGCCCGTCGTGAGATGCAGCCCCAGGTGGACGAGCTCTCCCGCGCGATTGCGGGCAAGATCCTCGGCCGCAGCGTGTGAGGTCGCCGATGCGTCGATTCGCCTTTCTGCCCGCGCTCGGGCTCACCGTTCTCGCCCAGTCCGCATTCGCGGCGGGCGGCGGTGGCCACGAAGAGGCCTCTTTCACTCCGGTCATCTTCCAGGGCCTCAATCTTCTCATCCTGCTCGGCATCATCGTCCACTACGCCAAGGCTCCCTTGCGGCGTTCGCTCGCCGACCGGGCGGCGCAGGTCACGCGGGACATCGACGAAGCCGCTCGCCTGCACGGCGAAGCCGAGGCTCGCCTCAAGGAGTACGAGGCGAAGCTCGCGAGCCTCCAGAAAGAGGCGGACGACCTCCTCGCCGAGATGAAGCGTGAAGGCGAGCACGAAAAGGAACGCCTGATCGCGGACGCCAAGGCCGACGCGGAGCGCATCCGTCGTGAGGCCGAGCGTGCGGCGGAGACCGAGATTGCCCGCGCGAAGGCACGTCTCGAGGCCGAGATCGCTCAGCATGCGATTACGGCCGCCGAGCGCATCATCCGCGAGAAGCTGCAACCCGCCGACCACCGCCGGCTCGCCGGTGAGTACCTCAGCCGGCTCGAGGAGCGCGCGTAACCATGGCCGCCTCCACACTCGCCCATCGGTATGCCAAGGCCCTGCTCGACATCGGCGTCGAGCGCAAGATCCAGGACCAGATCGGGCGTGAGCTCGACCGCGTCGGCGGGGTCTTCAGCCAGACGCCGGAGTTGCAGGAGCTCTTCCGCAACCCGAAGTTCGACGTCGCCGCCCGCAAGAGCGTCCTCGGTGAGCTTCTCAAGCGCGTCATGGTCAGTCCGGTCACGCGGAACTTCCTGTTCCTCCTGACCGAGAAGGACCGCATGTCCTCCCTGAAGGACATCATCCAGGCGTTCCACGCCCTCGCCGACGAGTCGTCCGGTCGCATCCGCGCCCAGGTCACCGTCGCCTCGGCGTTGAGCGAGCCCGAACTCGCGCGGCTGCGCACGGTGCTCGGCAAGCTCACGGGACGACAGGTCATCGTCGAGCCCAAAGAAGACCCGCGGCTCATCGGCGGCGTGGTCACCCGAATCGGTGGAAAAGTCTACGACGGGAGCGTGCGGGCCCAACTGGCCACCCTGCACGCTCGCCTGCGCGAATCCAGCATCTGAGCCTCTGACAGCAGCACGGCCGGCGTCCGCCGCCGGGCATGGAGAACGTCCCGATGGAAATCAAGGTCGAGGAGATCAGCCGGATCATCCGGAAGCAGATCGAGGACTACGACCGGCAGGTCGAGGTCAGCGAGACGGGCACCGTGGTGTCCGCCGGTGACGGCATCGCCCGCGTCTATGGTCTCGAGAAGGCGATGGCCGGCGAACTCCTGGAGTTCCCCCACGGCGTGCTCGGCATGACGCTGAACCTCGAAGAGGACAACGTCGGTGCCGCGCTCCTCGGTGACGCGACCCTGATCAAGGAGGGCGACGAGGTTCGCCGCACCGGCCGCATCGTCGACGTCCCCGTCGGCGAAGCACTGCTCGGCCGCGTCGTGAACGCCCTCGGCCAGCCGATCGACGGGCTCGGGCCCATCGACACGGCCCACCGCCGGAAGATCGAGATCAAGGCGCCCGGCATCGTGGCGCGTCAGTCGGTGCACGAGCCGCTGCAGACGGGGCTCAAGGCCATCGACTCGATGGTGCCCATCGGCCGCGGACAGCGCGAGCTCATCATCGGTGACCGCCAGACGGGCAAGACCGCGGTGGCCATCGACACCATCATCAACCAGAAGAACACCGGCGTTTTCTGCATCTACGTGGCCATCGGCCAGAAGCAGAGCACGGTGGCGCAGGTCGTCGAGAAGCTGAAGCAGTTCGGCGCGATGGAGTACACGACGGTCGTCAGCGCCGCCGCCGCCGAGCTCGCCCCCCTGCAGTTCCTCTCGCCGTACACCGGCGTGACGATGGGTGAGTACTTCCGCGACAACGGCAAGCACGCGCTGATCATCTACGACGACCTCTCCAAGCAGGCGGTCGCCTACCGGCAGATGTCCCTCCTCCTGCGCCGCCCGCCGGGCCGCGAGGCTTACCCCGGCGACGTCTTCTACCTCCACAGCCGCCTGCTCGAGCGCGCGGCCAAGATGTCGAAGGCACAGGGCGCCGGCAGCCTCACGGCACTGCCGATCATCGAGACGCAGGCCGGCGACGTGTCCGCCTACATTCCGACGAACGTGATCTCCATCACGGACGGTCAGATCTTCCTCGAGACGGACCTCTTCTACTCGGGCATCCGGCCGGCCATCAACGTCGGTATTTCGGTGTCCCGCGTCGGCGGCGCCGCCCAGACGAAGATGATGAAGCAGGTGGCCGGCACGCTGCGTCTCGACCTCGCGCAGTACCGCGAGATGCAGGCCTTCGCGCAGTTCGCCAGCGATCTCGACGCCAGCACCCAGAAGCAGCTCGCGCGCGGCGAACGCCTCGTCGAGATTCTCAAGCAGGCGCAGTACAAGCCCATGCCCGCCGAGCAGCAGGTGGCGATCATCTTCGCCGGCACCAAGGGCTACGTCGATCACCTGCCCGTCAAGGTTCTGGGCCGGTACGAGCGCGACCTCCTCGACTACCTCGAGTCGAAGCACGCTGCCACGATGGCCACGCTCCGCGAGAAGAAGGCCATCGACGCGGACACCGAGAAGGCGCTGCGCGCCGCCATCGAGGAATTCAACAAGGTCTTCGTGGCCTGATCTTCGAGAGGGCCCAATGGCAAACCTCAAGGCGATCCGCAAGCGCATCGCTTCGGTCAAGAATACGCAGAAGATCACCCGGGCCATGAAACTGGTCTCGGCGGCGAAGCTTCGTCGGGCGCAGCAGGCCATGATGGAGCTGCGTCCGTACGCGGCCAAGCACCGGGAGCTCCTCGAGTCCCTCGCTCGGCAGCTCGCCGAGTCCGGTGAGACGAACGCGCATCCGCTCCTGACCCCGCGCGACGAGATCAAGACGGTCGCGGTCTTTGCGCTGAGCAGCGACCGCGGCATGTGCGGCGCCTTCAACGCCGGCATCGTGCGCAAGCTCAATGAGGTCGTCCGGGAGCGGACCGCCGCTGGTCAGCAGGTCGTGCTCTTCACGCTCGGTCGGCGAATGGGCATCGCGGGCCGCAAGCTCAAGGTGCTCGAGCTGCACGACCTCGCGGAGATCATCACGGCGGGCGATCAGGCCCGCGTCAAAGAGATCACGGCCGCGCTCGTCAAAGCCTTCATCGACGGTGCCGTCGATGAGGTCGTCGTCGTGTCGAACCGCTTCAAGAGCGCGTTGACCCAATTGCCGACGGTGTACTCGCTGCTGCCGGTCGCGGGCCCCGCGGCGACCGACGCGGCGCCGAGCGCCTCGGGGGCCGACCTCTTCTACGAGCCGGGACAGAACGACCTGCTCGGGTATGTCGTTCCGCGCTTCGTCGAGGTGCAGGTGCGGCAGGCCATTCTCGAATCGATCGCCGGCGAGCACGCGGCGCGAATGAACGCCATGTCGAGCGCGACCGACAACGCAAACGGCATGATTCAGAGCCTCACGCTGGAAATGAACCGGGCCCGCCAGGCCGCCATCACGAAGGAACTCATGGAGATCATCGGCGGCGCCGAGGCCATGAAGTGACCGGATCCCAAGGGAGTCATATGAGCGAGCAGACTGGACACATCTCGCAGGTCTTGGGACCTGTGGTCGACGTGCGGTTCGACGGCGGCGAGCTGCCGGAGATCTACACCGCGCTTCGCGTCACCAACCCGGCCATCGACGACCGGCAGAACAACCTCGTGATCGAGGTGGCGCAGCACCTTGGCCAGAACACCGTCCGGTGTATCGCCATGGACACCACCGACGGTCTTCAGCGCGGCATGTCGGTGCTCAACACCAACAAGCCCATCGCCATGCCGGTCGGCAAGGCGACGCTCGGGCGCATCATGAACGTCATCGGCGAGCCGGTGGACGAGCGCGGCCCGGTGAACACCGCCGAGAGCCGTCCGATTCACCGTGCGCCGCCCCGCCTCGAGGACCAGAGCTCGAAGGTCGAGACCTTCGAGACGGGCATCAAGGTGGTGGATCTCCTCGCACCGTACGCCAAGGGCGGCAAGATCGGCCTCTTCGGCGGCGCCGGCGTGGGCAAGACCGTGTTCATCATGGAGCTCATCGCCAACGTCGCGCGCGCACATGGCGGATACTCCGTGTTCGCCGGGGTCGGCGAGCGCACCCGTGAGGGCAACGACCTCTACCACGAGATGATGGACACCGGCGTCATCGACAAGGAGAACCTCGAGAACTCCCGCGTGGCGCTGATCTACGGGCAGATGAACGAGCCCCCGGGCGCGCGCGCTCGCGTGGCGCTGTCTGCGCTCACGGTGGCCGAGGACTTCCGCGACGCCGAGGGCGGCAAGGACGTGCTCCTCTTCGTGGACAACATCTTCCGGTTCACCCAGGCGGGCTCCGAGGTGTCGGCCCTCCTCGGCCGTATCCCCAGCGCCGTGGGTTACCAGCCCACTCTGGCGACCGAGATGGGCGCGCTCCAGGAGCGCATCACCTCGACGAAGCGCGGTTCGATCACCTCGGTGCAGGCCATTTACGTGCCCGCCGACGACTTGACCGACCCGGCGCCCGCGACGGCCTTTGCCCACCTCGATGCGACGACGGTGCTCTCCCGGAAGATCTCCGAGATGGGCATCTACCCCGCGGTGGACCCCCTCGACTCCACGAGCCGCCTGCTCGACCCCCAGGTCGTGGGCGAGGAGCACTACACGGTCGCCCGCCGCGTGCAGGCCGTCCTGCAGCGCTACAAGGACCTCCAGGACATCATCGCCATCCTCGGCATGGACGAGCTCTCGGACGAGGACAAGAAGGTCGTCGACCGCGCCCGCAAGATTCAGAAGTTCCTGTCGCAGCCCTTCCACGTCGCCGAGACGTTCACGGGTACGCCGGGCGTCTACGTCAAGCTGGCCGATACCGTGCGTGGCTTCAAGCGCCTCGTCGACGGCGAGCTCGACCACCTGCCCGAGCAGGCCTTCTACATGGTCGGGACGATCGAAGAGGCCGAGAAGAAGGCCGAGAAGCTGGCCGGCAAGTAAGCCAGACCGTGCGGTGAGGAGAGCGGGATGAGCCTCAAGCTCGAAATCGTGACGCCCACGGGCAAGGTCCTCGACACCGTGGTCAACGAGGTGGTGGCCCCCGGCGCGCTCGGCGAATTTGCCGTGCTGCCCAATCACCGCCCTGGCATCGTGCTGCTCGGTGGCGGCGCCATCCGTTTCGACGGTGGGGTCGTCTTCGTGCGCGGCGGTGTGGCCGAGATCAGCGCCGAGCGGGTGCTCGTCCTCGCGGATGAGGCGGTCAAGGCCGAGAACGCCGGGGCGGTGAACGCCGCGGCCATCCTCGACAAGCTTGCGACCGAGACCGCGGCGCACGAGTTTGTCTCCGACGAACAGCAGCAGCACTTCGAGACCGAGCGCCGGTACGCCGAGGCCATTCTCGCCGCGGGTCGCTGACCGGGCGCCGGCTGCAGCGCCCGTGAGGGCGGCAGCGTTCCCGATATAGGGTCAGAGCCCCTCGAGCTGACCGATGAGGTCGACCAACCGGTCGAGTTCATCGAGGCTGTGGAACTTGATCTCGATCCGCCCGGCGCCGCCACGGTGGACGAGCGTGACGGGCGCACCCAGGGCCGTGCGGAGCTGCTGTTCCACGGCCTCGAGCGCCGAGCGACGGTGCGGCGCGCCGCTCGAAGTTTGCGGCGGGCTCGGAGCCGGTCGACCGGTTTCGGTGGGACGCGAGCGCGCGTGGTCTGGATTGGATTCCGGCCCCGGCTGCGTCCCCGGTACCGGAACGTCGGGGACGATGTCGGTCTCCCCATCCTCGGTGGCTCGCCGCGCGGCGCGCGCCTGGCGCTCCGTCTCGCGCACGCTCCAGCCCTCGGACTCGATGCGGACGGCGAGTTGCCGCTGGATGGTCTCGTCGGGCACGGTCAGCAGGGCCCGGATGTGGCCGGGCGTGAGGACGCCGCTCTCCACACGGATCCGCAGATCGGCCGGGAGCCGCAGGAGGCGCAGGGCGTTCGCCACGGTGGCGCGGTCCTTGCCCACTCGACGCGCGAGCTCCTCCTGGGTGAGCTGCGCGGTCTGAAGCAAATGCTGGTACGCCTCGGCTTCTTCGAGCGGACGAAGGTCCTGGCGCTGGACATTCTCGATCAGCGCGAGCTGATAGGCGACGTCCGGCGTGACGTCGCGAACGACGACAGGCATGCGGCGCAGGCCGACCCGACCCGCGGCGCGCCACCGGCGCTCGCCGGCGATGAGCACGTACTCGTGTGGTGCAACCTGGCGGACGATGACGGGCTGAATGATCCCGTTTTCGCGGATCGAGGCCGCAAGTTCATCGATGGCCGCGTCGTCGAAGACCGTACGGGGCTGGTCTTGCGCGGGCCGAATTTCGTCGATGCGGAGGTCGAGCGGGGCCGCGACGGGGCGCTCCGCGGGCGGGGCACCGCCCGCGTCGGGAATCAGCGCTGAAAGACCGCGTCCGAGGACGGGCCGACGGCTTTGGTTGTTCATCGGGGATGCTCCCCTCCCTGCCGATGGCGTTGGACGAGGAGCCGCGCGACATCGCGATAGGCGAGAGCACCGCGGGAACTCTTGTCATAGTGGTGGATCGAGCGTCCGAAGGACGGACTCTCGGAGAGGCGGACGTTGCGCGGGATGACCGTCTCGAAGACGAGGTCTCCGAAGTGGGCGCGCGCTTCTTCGCTGACCTGGTGTGCGAGATTGTTGCGGGCGTCGAACATGGTCAGGAGCACGCCCTCGAGGGTGAGGCCGGGGTTGAGACGGCGCTGAATCAGCTGGATGGTCCGGGTCAGCTGCGAGATGCCCTCGAGCGCGTAGTACTCACACTGCAACGGGACGAGGATGCTGTGAGCGGCCGTCAGTGCGTTGATCGTCAGCAGACCGAGGGAGGGCGGACAGTCGATGATCACGAAGTCCGGCAAGCGGGCGGCGCGGCCGAAGGCCTCCTTCAGCCTGAACTCCCGGGCGATGGCATCGACGAGTTCAACCTCGGCGCCGAAGAGATCCTGGTTGGCTGGCAAGATGCTGAGGCGCTCGACCTCTGGGGCTGGCAAACGGAGGCGATCGAGGTCGTCCATGCCGAGGAGGGCGTGATAGACCCCTCGGCGCTGCACGGTGGTGTCGATGCCGAGGCCGCTCGTGGCGTTGGCCTGGGGGTCCAGGTCGACGAGGAGTGTCTCGGCGCCCTCGAGCGCGAGGCCGGCAGCGAGGTTGACGCTCGTGGTCGTCTTGCCGACGCCGCCTTTCTGGTTCGCGATACAGATGATTCGGCTGGCCATGGGGGGCGTGATACCACATGGCGAGACGGCCGGGGTAGGAGCATGTCGCCGTAACGCCCGCCGGCTGCGGTCGCCCGCGTCGGCCGCCCGCCGGCTTTCGGCTTCACTCCCTCGGTCGCGCTACCAACGGGTAGCGCTCGGTCGGTCGCGACCGGCGCGCTCGGCGGTCGCCTCGACCCGAGCGCCCTCGCATCGGCATCGGTTACGGCGACAAGCTCCTAGCGCCGTGGGTCGTGCGTCGCTGGGGTGATCGGGATGTTTCACGTGAAACACCGCCGCCGCGAAGACCGTCGTCGACGGGCGACGAGGGGGCCGGCGGCCCGCGTGCTGAACGGGACGGGCTCCCGAACACAGGTCCGCTTTCCCGGAACGCCGGAACGGAGGGCCTCCGTCGAGGTTCGGCCGAACGGCCGGGCACATCCGGAGGCGGCTGGAATGCAAGGCGAGCACCGCGCCCGACCTGTCCCGGAGCGACGCGCGCGTGTTGCCGTGGGGGCGGAGTGGAGGCTCGTCGCCCCGCCGCAACGCCGGGTCGCCGATGCTGTTGGGGGGCGCCCGCCCCCCGAGCGGGCCGCCGCGGTGGCGCGGTGGTCGGGGCATACGACCCGTTCCCGATGGATGCCGAAGTGGTCGGCCTCAGGGGGTCTGAAGGTCCGGACCGGGGCCGAGTCCCGTTCTCGAGGGGCCGACGTCGCGCCGGGAACCGGCGGACGGTGGCTGTCGGCGGAGCCGAAGGCGCGAAGCCGCGCCAGAGCTTGGAAGGACCGCAAGGTTGAGCCACGCAGAGAGCGGCCGGAAAGCACAAGACGGGCGACGGGACGGGTGACCAAGGCACGTTCCTCGCGGTCGGTAGGCGGGAGACCGGCACTGGCCGGACACCGACGTTCGCCGCTTGGGACCAGAATCGACGTTGTCGGGTACTCCCGTCGTGCGCCGGGGACTCCGCCGGCCGGCCTGTATATCGGAGCACCCCGCCAAGGTGAGGGCTGTCGTGAGCGGTCGAACGGGCTGCCGGCGGTCCAAGGCGCTGCATTGGGCGTTTGCGTGCCGACGCCACGCAAACTATCAGCCGTTCGGCCGCAACGTGACCTCCGTGACCAGGCGCTCGTGATCGGAAAGGAGCGATGAAGGGCGGTGGCTACTTCGCGTCGCTGTCGGCGTCCTCCTTTTGTTGCGAGGGTCCCTTCAGGGCGAACTTGTACGCGCCGTGGATGAGGCGGTCCGTGATTGCGTCGGCGGCGGTGGACTCTCCGAGGTAGGCGTCCCACTCGCTCGAGGGGAACTCGCTGGTGATGATGGTGGCGCGCTCGCCGTAGCGATCCTCGATGACCTCGGGCTGTCGGGGCGCTACTTGTCGTTCAGCGTGACGAGGCCCAGGTCGTCGAGGACCATGAGGTCCGTCTGGGCGAAGCGGTTCATCAGGCCTGCGCAGGTGCCGTCGGCTCGGGCGAGCGTGAGTTCATCGAGGAGGTGTGGGATGCGGCGGTAGAGGGTCCAGTGACCCTTGCGGCAGGCCTGCTGGGGCAGCGCAAAGGCCACGTATGTCTTGCCCTTTCCCGTGGCGCCGGTGATGAGCACGCGTTTGTGAGCGGCGACCCGCTGACAGGTGGCGAATTGCCGGATGAGGGCGCGGTCGAGGCCTCGCTGGTCGGCTCCGCGCAGGTCTTCGAGGCAGGCCTGACCGATGCGCAGGCGGGCCTCGCGCAGGCGCCGCCTCATGCCACGGTTCTCGCGATGGAAACCCTCGGCGTCGACGATGAGGCCGAAGCGCTCATCGAGTCCGAGCCCCGCGTACTTGGGGTCGTCCTACCGCTTCCGCCAGGCCTTGGCCAGGCCACCCGCCCGGAGTCGGTTCTGGTTGGGTGCCCCGACAACTCGACTCCGCAAGGCGCGATCATGCCGTCGTGAAGGGGGGCGGCCGGGACGAAAGAGGCGGTTTCCGCGGGCCGCCTCGCGTGAGAATGGAGGGGGGGCGCTGTGGTCCAGAATCGCGATCTCGGCGGTTCTGGTTGCCCGCACTTTGGGCGATCTGGTTGGGTGCCCGTTGACAGCCCCCATTTCAGGATGGACTCGACCGAGCATTACCCGCGGGCGCCCACCTCGAGCACGCGGCCGGCGGCCGCTTCGAGCCCGGGATGGCCGTCGTCGCGGCCCAGGCGGACGATGCCGAGGCAGGCCCGGCGGCCCGGCAGCCCGGCAGCTGCCGAGCGGACGACAGGCGTCAGCCGAGCGGTCGACTGGCGGAAGCCGAGCGGATGACTCGCAGCAGCCGAGCGAACGACAGGCACCGGCCGAGCGAACGACAGGCACCGGCCGAGCGAACGACAGGCACCGGCCGAGCGAACGACAGGCACCGGCCGAGCGAACGACAGGCACCGGCGGAGCGAACGACAGGCACCGGGCGAGCGAACGACTCGCAGCAGCCGAGCGAACGACTCGCAGCAGCCGAGCGAACGACTCGCAGCAGCCGAGCGAACGACTCGCGGCAGCCGAGCGAACGACTCGCAGCAGCCGAGCGGACGACAGGCGTCAGCCGAGCGGACGTCTGACTGTGTCGGGGATGGTCTGCGGTGCAGGTTGCCCTCCATCGAAAAGGTCCCTACCGCCCGCGACGAGTCGGTGTACGCCCCGGAGGTCGAGTGCCGCCGCCCTCCCGGTATGCTCCACGATTCGCCCATTCCGACGCCGTTTCACGTGAAACACCCGCCCCCGCTGCTTGCGGACGTTGGCCCGAGCGCACTGGTTTCGCACGACAGTCGCCACGCACCCCGGACCACTGGGCGCCGATGGAGGCCAGTTGCTTGTCGCCGCCCGCGAGGGCAAACCGAAAGCCCGGGGGCGGCTGACACGCGCGACTGCAGTCGCCGGGCGTGAAGGCGACACGCTCCTGGTACCCGCCCTGGCGGCTCGCGCTCGACCCGGCGCGGACCCGGCGCCCGCGTCCGGGTGAGACTCGCTGCAACGCGCCGAATCTGGCATTGTCTGCCGGTGCCAACCGGTGGATCCGCTCGTCGGGCATACGCGACCGACTTGGCCCCGACGGACCCCGACGCCGAGGAGGGAGGAGATGGTACTGTTGAGGCGAGAGGACGTTGAGGCGCGCGACGCACCAGTGGGAGAGGCCGAGCCGGGCGCCCTCCTGGGCCAGGGCAGTCGATTCGAAGGCAAGCTCGATTTCGAGGGGACGGTCCGCGTCGACGGCGCGTTCAAGGGCGACATCACCTCGGATGGACGCCTTGTGGTGGGGGCGTCCGCGATGGTCGAGGGTCAGATCGACGTCGGGATCGCCATCGTCGCCGGTGCCGTCGTCGGCGGGATCCGGGCGCGCTCCCTGCTCGAGTTGAAGGCGACCGCGCGGGTCCGGGGCCCCATCGCGGCGGGGGCGCTCGTCGTCGAGCGCGGCGCCCAACTCGATGGACCGGTTTCGATGCTCCGCGACGGACCGTCGCCGACCTGAATGCCGTCCGCGCCGCGCCCAAAGACGGGCGTACCCGGACGCTCGTCAGCGTCGCCGCAGGGCAGGCCGGGAACGAGAGCGCCATCGCTCGGAGTGCGGCGGCCAATGCCGGCGCGGGGTCCGACCAGCCCGGGGCCCCCCGTCCGCCTCAGCGCTGGCGATCCCACCGCTCGAGCAGGTGCTCCGAGCCGGCAGGACCGACATAGCGCCGCGCCGTCACGAGCTCGAACCCGGGCGCGTCGAACGGCGGGCGCTCGCGCGCGAGGTAGCGGTAGATGGTGGAGACGTTCGGGCCCCCGGCGGCAGCCGCCGCCGGCCATGCCGGCACGGGAAAGACGGCGCGCGACACCACGGCCGCGCCTCCTTCGAGCGCCACCGGCCAGGTCGTTCGCCGAACCTCGAGGTTCACGAGCGCGAGGGTGGCGATCGCCTGGCGCAAGAAGGCCGTTCGTTTGGCGAGGGGCTCGACCGCGATGACCCGCACGTCGTCGCGAAGCAGCGCGACGAGCGCGCCGGGCACGCCGGAGCCGGCGCCGACGTCGTAGAGCGGGACGCCTGGATCGACGAACTCGGCGAGCGCCGCGGCGTCCGCCAGATCCGTCGCGCCCGGGTCCCGAAGCGCCTTGGGACCGGAGAGATTGTGCGCGCCGGCCCACCGACCACGCAGCTCGAAGAATCGAGCGACCGCTTCGGCGCGGGTGACGTAGGCTCCGCCACCAAACCCCGCGAGGACGGCCCGCAGGCGCTCACTCACGGGCGCCGCGGCGGAAGTCACAGGCCGGCAGTTCGCCATCGGCCCCGGGCTCTGCCTCCGCACCGAGCACGACCGGCTCGGTGACCGCCCGACCGTCGTCGGCGAGCACGGCATAGGTCGGATTGCCCTCCCCGCCCCCGTACGCGACGCAGTCCTCGATGGCCCGCGGTCCACCCTCCAGGGGATGGCAGCTTGCGTCGCAGGGGCCCTCCGCCGCGGAACAGCCGCTCGACCACTCGACCCAGTGTTGCAAGCCGGGGAAACGGTCGTCGGAGCGCAGTCCCCGCGCGCCGTCGCCCGTGGGTCCGACGAGCGCGGGGCGTCCCCCAATCTGGAACTCGACGTCGACCGTGTGGGCCTCGTAGTCCTGAACGCGAATCTCGAAGTACACCCGTTCACCGGCTCGGCACAGGCCCACGAACTCGACCTCCGCCGGGAGGTTCCGGACCCGGATCACGTCGTCACAGCCGCTGCCCGTGAGGACGGCCACCGCACCGAACAACAACATCACGCTCTTCCGCACGCTCATCACTCCACCTTGCCGCTCACGGTCGCCGCGAGGGCGCGCAATAGTTCCACATGGACCGCGTCGTTGGAAGCGACCACGGCCCCGCTTCGAAAATCGGCTGGACCTCCATCGAACGCCGTGACCGTCCCGCCGGCCTCGGTGACGAGCAGGCAGCCGGCGGCAAGGTCCCAGGGCTGAAGGCGGTCCTCCCAGTAACCATCGAACCAGCCCGCAGCCACGAACGCGAGGTCGAGTGCAGCCGAACCAGCGCGCCGGACACCCTGGCACAGCCCGAGCAGGTGCCCGAATCGATCGACGTTGTGTCGCGGGCGCGCTTGTCGGTCGTACGGGAAGCCGGTGGCGAGCAGGGCATCGCCGAGCCGACGCGCCCGGCCACCGCGCAGCCGTCGCCCCTCGAGCCAGGCGCCCTCGCCCCGGACCGCGTGAAACGTGAAGCCGTAGACCGGCGCGTGAACGACGCCGAGCCGCAGACCCTGATCGTCCGCGAGGGCGATGGAGACCGCGAACTGCGGCATCCCGTGGGAGAAGTTGGTGGTCCCGTCCAAGGGGTCGACGTACCAGGTTCGCCCCCCCTGGCCCCCGTGACCGCCTCCCTCTTCCGCGACGACCGCGTCCCCCGGGAACGCGCCCCGCAACCGGTCGACGATGATGCCCTCGGCCACGAGGTCCGCCTCCGTCACGAGGTCGATCTCGCCCTTGTGCCGAACCTCGATGTTCTGGTCCCAGCGGGCACGGATGGCCAGGCCGGCGGCTTCGGCCGCCGCGCGCGCCACGGCCAGTTCGGTGTTCATGGGGTCTCCCGACTCAGGACATGCCGGCCTCGAGCCCCAACCAGGCCGCATCATGCAGCGCCGGTCTCAGACTCCGGATGGCAATATTGGAACGGCTCGGACAGACGCGGTTCGTGAGCAGCACCATCACGACGCGAGCGCGCAAGTCGATCCAGAGGGACGTTCCGGTGAACCCCAGGTGACCAATCGTCTGGGGGCCGAACCTCGTGCCCGCGCTGCTCGCCCCGGGGCTCGGCGTGTCCCAACCGAGCACGCGGGTGCCGGCGGGGTGCAGCCACCGCGTGTGGGTCACGGTCTGCCACAGGGCCCGACTCAACCCCAGCGGGTTGGGCTCGCCGTGCCATCCGGCGACGACCGCCCGGCCGAACTCGATCACTGCCGCGGCGGGGCCGAAGAGCCCGGCGTGACCGCCGATGCCGCCGCAGATCCAGGCGTTCTCGTCGTGCACTTCACCCTGGATGAGGCGCCCGCGGAGCGGGCACTGCTCCGTGGCTGCGCAGACGTCGTCTGGCGCCGCACTTCCGACGGGCTGGCCGACGGGCCGGAAGTGAAGGCCGTCGGGCCGATGGAGGGGCAGTGTCGGCCAGCGCGCGGGCAGCGGCGCATCGACGGCCTCCGCCACCTGCTCGAGCAGGAGAAACCCCAGGTCGCTGTAGACCTCGGCGGCGCCCGGGGCACGCTCCAGGGCGATCTGCCGGACGAGGCGTCGAACCGTGGTGCGGGCGCCGCCCGTGTCGCCGGTCGCCCGCACCCGGGGCAAGAGCCCCCGAAAAAACTCCCGGTGGGCGGGCAGACCCGTCGTGTGATTGAGGAGCCGCCAGAGCGGCGTCCGGGCAAGGGTCGCGTCCGACACCTCGACGAGCGTCCCGATCGGCGTCTCCAGCGAGAGGCGCCCCGCCTCGACCAGGCCGAGAATCCAGGTCACGGTCGTGAGCGGTTTCGTCAGCGAGGCGAGATCGAAAACCGTCTCGCGACCGGCGAGTGCGGCACCGGGCAGGTGGCTCCGGCGACCCTCGAAGAAGAGGCGAGGCTCGGCATCGCCCACCGAGAGGCCAAACGCGGCCGCCGGTGTGACGCGCTCGGCGACCGCCCGGCGCAGACGCTGTTCGAGCTCGAGGAACATGGCGATCGATTCAGCGGCCGCGGCGACGGCGTCGCAGGCCCACGAGTCCAAGGGTCATGAGCCACGACCACGTTGGCGCCGCCGACGCACCGACGGTGCGGCACCCACACCCGGACTCGCCGGGGGCACCGCCCGCGTCGGCACCGGCGTCCCGCTCCGGCGCGCGGGCGTCGAGGGGGCCGGGCTGCAGGGCCGCGTCCGAGACATCCACCCGGGCGTCCGACCGGGGACCGGCGTCCCCCGGCGGACCCGCGTCGCCACCCGGGCCCACGGGGTCAGAGCCGGCGAGATCGGGGGCCACGCCCGGCGTGCCATCCGTGCAGCTGCCCTCGACACAGCGTGTGCCGAGCGGGCACTCGATGGTCGCACAGGGGGCATCCGCCCGACAGGCACCGTCGACGCACGCCAGCCCGGACGGACACGTGACCCGGGCACACGGACTCTCCAGGCAGGCGCCGTCCACAGGGTCGCACACCTCGCTGCGCAGGCACCGGCCCCCGCAGGGGTCCTCGACACATTCGCCGTCGACACACGCGAGGCCCGCCCCGCAGAAGCGCCCAATGCACGCGTCGATGCACACGCCCTCGCGGCAGAACTGACGATCGCCGCACTCCAGGCCCGCGCAGGGATCGGGCTCGCACGCGTCGTCCGCGCCGCAGCGCTGACCGTCGGGACAACCGACGTGCCGGCAAGCGGCCGGCACGCAGCGTCCGAGATCGCAGCCTTCGCCCGCCCCACAGCTGACGTCCCGGCAGGGGTCGTCACACAGGCGGGTGTCGGGGTTGCAGACGAGCCCCCGCGGACAGTCGTTGCCGGCGCAGCCATTGGGGTGGCAGAAGCCTGCCCCCGGATACACCTGTACGCAGGTGTATTCGCCCCCGCACTCCATCGAGGCGTCACAGGGGGCGACGCACTCGCCGACGAAACACAGGTAACCGGGCGGGCAGACGGCGTTCTCGTCGACCCGGCCGTCACAGTTGTCGTCCTCGCCATTGCAGGCCTCGGTCAACGCCTCGCCGCACCGACCGCACGCATTGATCAGGCCCTCGTCCGAGGCGCCGTCGCAGTTGTTGTCGAGGCCGTCGCAGATCTCCTCGGCTGGGCCGACCGCGCCTTCGCACGCAAAGCCCCAGCCGTCCGGATCGCAGAGGTTCGGATCGGCGATGCAGTCGGCAAAGACGCACGCCTGCCGGCCGATCCGGCATTGACCGATGTCGCCGATGCCGACGGCTTCTCCGCACGGGCGGGTCAGCTCGTCCACCTGGCCGTTGCAGTCGTTGTCGCGGCCGTCACAGACCTCCTCCGTGGGGGGGATGCCGGTGCAATCGACCCATTCTCCGACCCGACAGGTCTCCTCGCCCGCCCGGCACTCGCCCTGGTCGAGCCCGCAGGGGCGGGTGAGGGGTGCGTCCGAGGCCGGGGCGTTGTCGACGCGGCCATCGCAGTCGTCGTCGACGCCATTGCAGATCTCGTCCTGCACGGCGGCGCAGCCACCGCAGGCGTTCACGACGTTCTCGTCGATCGCGCCGTCGCAGTCGTCGTCGAGGCCATTGCAGACCTCGACCGGCACGGCGCCGCACGCGCCGCAGCCATTGCGAACGCCCTCGTCGACGCGGCCGTCGCAGTCGTCGTCGGCATCGTTGCAGACCTCGACCGGTGCGCCCCCGCAACGTCCACAGCTGTTGAGCACGCCCTCGTCGACGCGGCCGTCACAGTCGTCGTCCTCGCCGTTGCACGCCTCGACGGGGATCGCGTCGGCCAGGATGCGGCTGAAGGCCTGGCGCAATGCGGCCTGATCGCTGGCCCGGTAGGCCTCGCCGCCGATCAGGTCGACCTCGCCGGCGGGGCTGCGGGCCGTGCCGCCGGCGCGGGCGAGCGTGTTGAGCTGGTTGAGCACCCGATTGCTGACCGCAAACCCGACGACGTAGGTCCTGACCTCTTTGCGGACGACCGGGCCACCCCCGTTCGGCACGACGTCCATCTCGCGCAGGGCGATGGCGCGCAGCTGCAACTCGGCCTGGGCATCGACCCCTTGCGGCACGCAGCTCTCGTCCCCGTCCGTCAGCAGGATGACGTAGTCCTGCCGGCAGCGGAGGTTGGCGTCGGCGGCGAGGACGTCGCGGTAATAGCGCTCGGCGAGCCGCAGGGACTCGGCGATGGGGGTCGGGCCCTCTGCGCGGAGCTCGGGATCCTGCGGGTACGTCTCGTGACCGTCGAGCCAGCTCAGGATGGCCAGCTCGTTGTCGGCGGCGAACGGCACGATGAGCGAGAACGCCGTGTCCGGGTTGGCGCCCCGGTCGACCTCGCCGGCACAGAAACCCATGTAGTTCAGCGGGTTCTGCGCGAGCCCCGCATAGGCCGTGAACGCCCCGCGCTCGAAGCCGTCGTTGATGTCTTCGCCCTGCCGCTGCGGGTAGCGCATCATCGCGAACTCGGCTTCGGAGGTGTTCTCCACGATGCCGGTGATGACGGTCTTGGCGACCGCGAGCCGACTGGTGCCGCCGTTGCCCGGGTACTCCCGGGAATTGTCGCCGAGGGTGTCCTCGCCCGTCGCCAGATCGAAGCCCATCGAACCGGAGGTGTCGAAGATGAGCAGGATGCGCGGTTTGATGTCCTGAGCAGCGGCCGGGAGGGCCACCGCGGACGTCAGCGCGAGGACCGCGGCGGCGAGCGGCCGGCGGAGGCGGAGGCGATTCGGCATGCCGCCAAACTAAGCCCCCCGGCGGCGCACGGTCAACCGCGGGATACGGCGCCCTCGGCCGCCACGGCGCGACTCAGGGCGGCCAGCTCCGCGAGCGTGAACGTCTCCCCGCGGCGGTCCGGCGCCAGTCCCGCGGCGGTCAGGGCGGCCTCGGCATCGGGTGTGGCGGCGCGCAATGCGTTTCGGGCGGTCTTGCGGCGTTGAGCGAAGAGCGCGCGGACGACGCGCCGGAAGACGTCGAAGTCCCCCACGTCGGCCGCCGGCGCCGCTCTGCGCACGAGCACCAGCACGGCCGATTCGACCTTCGGGGGCGGGTGGAACGCCCCGGGCGGCAGCCGGAAAGCGACCCGCGGCTCGGTCATCAGGGCGGCGTAGGCCGAGAGCGTGCCGCACTCGCGGGTCCCCGGAGCCGCCGCGACCCGCTCGGCGAACTCCCGCTGCAACAGGAAGCAGGCTCGATCCCAGGCGGTCGGCGCCTCGAGCAGCGAGAGCAGAATCGGCGTGCTCAGGTGATACGGCAGATTGCCATACAGGAGCAGCGGACGGCCCGCCTCGGCCGCCAGGGCGGTCCAGTCGGCATCCAGGACGTTGCCTTCGCGAACCTCGGCCCTCGGCCACGGGGCGACCTCGGCGCGGGCGACCGGCACCAGGTCGCGGTCGTGCTCGAGCGCGATGACTCGGCAGCCCCGCGCGGCAATGGCGCGCGTCAGCGTCCCGCAGCCGGCCCCAATCTCGAAGGCGACGTCATCGGGTGTCGCGCCACCGGCCGCGGCGATGCGCTCCGGGGCCCCCGCGGCCACGAGGAAGTTCTGACCGAAGTGCTTCTTCGCCCAGAGGTCGTGCGCCCGAAGCACCGTTCGTGGATCGCGCGGTTCATAGGGGGGCAGGACTGGCGTCACGGCGATGCGCTCGCCAATGGCCAGGTCGGGCGGGCGTTCAATGCCAGGTCGGCCCGTCGGCCGGCCGGTGGGCCTGCGAGGACCCGCGCCGCCGCGAAGTCGGCTGCGCCCGCGATCATGGCGGCGTTGTCGGTGCAGTAGCGTGGAGGGGGGACGTGCAGCGTCACGCCCTCCGCGGCGAGGGCCGCGGCCATGGTCTCCCGCAGGCACCGGTTGGAGGCCACCCCGCCCGCGATCTGCACGTCGGCGACGCCCTGTTGGCGGGCAACGGCGCAGGTACGCTCGACGAGCTGGTCGACGGCGGCCTGCTGGAAGCTCGCCAGCAGGTTCGTCAGCGCCTGACCTTCCGGAAGGCGTCCGGTGTGCTGAATCACCGTCAAAACCGCCGTCTTCAGACCGCTGAAGCTGAAGTCGAACGGGGCGTCGTCCTTGAAACGGGGCAGGCTGAAGCGGTGGGCACGGGGATCACCCCCCAAGGCCCGCTGTTCGATGATGGGACCCCCCGGATATCCCAGACCGAGCATCCGGGAGACCTTGTCGAAGGCCTCGCCGGCGGCGTCGTCACGGGTCTGGGCCAGCAACCGGATGCGGGTCGACGCGTCGACCTCGGGGGCCTCGACGCGATAGAGCGCCGTGTGTCCGCCGCTCACGCAGAGCGCGACGTGCGGGAAGGCCGGGCCCGCGGGTCTCGGTTCGTCGGGGCGATGCAGAAAGACCCCGTGCAGGTGCCCCGCGAGGTGGTGGACCGTGATCAACGGCTTGTCGTGTACGAATGCGAGGGCCTTGGCGACCTGCAGCCCGACGAGCAGGGCGCCGACCAGCCCCGGCCCCTGCGTCACCGCGAGGGCGTCGAGGTCACCGAGCGTGACCCCCGCCGCCGCGAGCGCGTCCCGGACGACGGGCACGGCGTCGACGACGTGGTTGCGGCTCGCGAGCTCCGGGACGACCCCACCGAACTTGCGATGGATCTCGATCTGCGTCGCGACGGCGCTCGAGAGCACCTCGTGGCCGTCCCGTACGACGGCCGCGGCGGTCTCGTCGCAACTGCTCTCGATGGCGAGAAGGAGGGGCAAGGGCTACTGGATGTTCTCGATCACGCGCCGGACGTCCTCGGCGTAGCGGTCGGTCGGAGCGAGCTTGATGTACTCGGCATAGGCGGCCTTGGCGCCGGCGAGGTCGCCTTTGTCCTGTTTGACCGAGCCGATGATGAGCCAGGCGCGGGCATTGTTGGGGGCGATCGCAGCGCACTTCTCGGCCGCACGGAGGGCCTCGGCGCCGCGGTCGAGCTCCATGAGGGTCTGCGCGTAGGCCAGCAGGACCGTGGCGTTGCCGTTGGCCAGGGCCAACGCGCGCTCGAGTTTTTCGACGGCCTCGCGGTACTTGCGCTTCTCGTGCAACGCGAGACCTTCGTCGAGCAAGCGTCGGAAGTCGGCCTGAGCGGCGGGGGCCGGCTCGGTGGGCGGGGTGTCGCCGGCGACCGACGGCGGCCCGGAGGGGGGGCTCGGGGCGGTGGCGCTGGCGCTCGGCGCGTGCCCGTCCGACGCGGGGGCGGGGGCGGGCGCCTCGGACGGCGGCGCTTCGCGGACGGCGGCGAAACTCGCGTCCAACGCGGGCGCGGAGGGGGCCGGCCCGCGGGTCTTCAACGCCTGTTCGTGCCAGTTCTGCTCGAGCACGCCCTGCTGCACGGGGACGGGCTCCACCGTGTCCCGCAGGCCCCAGAACAAGCCGCCACCGACGACGAGGATGCCGAGGAACGCCGCGGTCATCCAGGCGGCCTTGGAGAGCGGCTGGTCCTTGTGCTCCTCGAAGTGCAGATCGTGCGCGTCGTGGGCGTCCGGCACCGGGACCGTCGGGCCCTGGAAGAAGAGCTCTTCGCCTTCTGGCTGCGGCGGCGCCGGGGGTGGGGGGGGCGGTGGCGGCGGCTCGGGTTCGCCGAGGGCCTCGAGGGGCAGGGCGCCCGGCCCCGCGTCGTCCTCGATGGGCGGAAACGCGTCGGGAGGCAGCTCGTCGAGCTTCAGGGACAGGGCGCGTCGGACGTGCTCGCTGTCCTCGGTATGGGCCATGTCCGGCGGCAGCGTCGCCGGCGGCAGGGGCGCCCGGATCTCGGGGTTTTCGTCGGCACTCTCGAGCCGCATCAGCTCCGGCGCCGGGGCCGGCGGTGCCTCCGTCGGCGTGCGGGGCGGCGGGGGCTCGGCGGTCGGCAGACCCGACGTCGGGTCGATGGCCGGCATCGACGCCACGGAACTCAGCAGCTCGTCCACGAGGCCGGACGGTTGGGCGGGCAGAAGCCCGTCCGGGCTCCCCGGCCAGCCGGCGTCGGGCAGAGGGCTCGGCTCGACGGTGCGCGGGGGAGAAGAGAACCGCGGGGGGGGCTGCGTCGGCGTCGCCGGGAGGATGTCGTGCTCGCGGCTGCTCGGTCCGTCCGCCATGACGTCCGAAAGCCAGTCCTCGAGACGCGCGCCGGACGGCGCTTCCGGCGCGCCGCGCACCGCCGAGGCTTCGCCCGGGAGACGGCCGGAGGCGGTGGACTTGTCCGGCGTCCGACCCTGCCCGACCTCGTAGATGACGCCCTCGAAGTAGAGGCGCGAGATCGCCGCGAGCGCTTCGAGGTCACCCATCTGGGCGTCGTCGATCGCCTGCAAGGCCGTCCGGTGCCCGTCGAAAAGGCGCAGCAGCGCGTTGACCTCGTCGGGCAGCTCGGCGAGCCGCTCGGCGAGCTCGGAGTAATCGACCTGGTAGATGGTGTGGATCGACGGGAGCTGCTCCTGCAGACGACCCCATTCGTCCACGCGGCGCATGCCCTCCATCAGGAGACCCTGCGTCGTCGTCTGGATGCGGCGGGCGCGTTCGATCGGCTTGAAGTCGATCTCGAAGTTGCCCTCTTCCCAGGTGAGCAGGCGGTAGACGGCGTCTTCACCGCGCAGCTTGCCCGTCTCGGCGTCGACGACCTGCCCGTCGGCGAAGTACAGGCGCGCCTGGTGGTGCGGGCGATCGACCGTCAGCAAGCCGCTCTTTCGACCGAGCTCGATGGTCTGCAGCAGATCGACCATGCCCATGTCCTCGAGCGAACCGAAGAAGCGCCGCTTGTCCTTGCGCTCGAGCTGCGTGCGCTCGCGCTTCTGCAGCGCGATGGAGACCCGGGTGATGATCTCTTTGATGTAGATGGGCTTGGTGAGGTAGTCGTCCGCGCCGAGCTCGAGTCCCCGGATCTTGTCCTCGATGGCCGTCTGGTCCGTCAGGAAGATGAACGGGATGTCGCGGTACCGTTCGTCGGATTTGACCCGACGGCAGAGTTCGTAGCCGTCCATCACCGGCATGTGCGTGTCGGCGAGGATGAGGGCGGGGCGGGCGAGGTCGAGCTTGCCGAGGGCCTCCTGGCCGTTGGCCGCCGTCGTCACGCTGTGACCGGCGTTGCGCAGAGAGACCTCCATCACGCGGAGGCCCTTCGCGTCGTCATCGACCAGGAGCAGGTTCTGTTTCACCATCGACCCGGTACTGTCGTCCGACCGTGCACCAATGTAAAGTTGGGCTCACTCGAAGGTACGTCGGCTTCGACCCCGATGCAGGGGCAACCGATTGCACGGCACGTCGGGTCGCAGCGGGTCGGCGGACGATTTCGGCGGTCCCTCTCAATCAACGCGGGCGCAGCCGGCCCGCGGCCTCGGTGAGCATCCGGGCGAGGCCTCGGACGGGCAGCGTCTGGACCTTGGGGCCGGTGTAGAGCTCGCTGACGCGGTGGTCGAGGACGGTGCTCGCCCAGATGAAGACGACGTCCGCGCCGGCGACGTCCTGCTGGGCCCGGGCCTTGTCGCGGCTGTGGGCGTCGCCGCGAATGACGCGGAGGCGCACGCCGAGCGTGGGCTCGAGCTTCTGCAGCATGTCGTGGTACGCCGGAGAGCCGCCGACGACGAGCACCCGTCCGATCCGGGCCCCGCGGCAGGCCTCGGCAAAACGCGCGGCGGCCGCCTGGACCGACGAACCGCCGCAGACGTCGCACTCGACGGGGGCCACGGGGACGATCGTGCGGGTGCCGTGTCCGCGGGTCGAGGTGCAGCCGCCGCACAGCCAGGCCACGCGGTCGTCGAGATAGTGGGCGAGCTCGGAGGTGGGCACGACGCGCAGGCGGCGCAGAAGGTCGCCGAGCCGGCCGTGCTCGGCCAGGGTTTCGACCAGGGCTGCGAAGTCGATGGCCGGGTCGTGCAGACCCGCGCGGGTGAGGAGCTCATCGAGCGCCTCCGGCTCGGGCCGGGCCGCGGCGGCCTCCTCGAGCAGGGTCTGCGCCGCCGTCAGCTCGGCGGTCGTCTCCGCGAGCCGGGCCTCGGCGCGGTCCGCGCGACGGGTTGCGGTGGTGGTCTCCTGGCGGGCGAGGGCGAGGTCGGCGGCCGCCCGGGACGCGGCGGCGTGTGCCTCTTCGGCGGCCTGACGGGACGCCCGGAGCGCTTCGCCCCGGTTCAGGCGCGCTTCGGCGGCAAAGGCCCGCGTTTCGGCGGCCTCGGCCCGGAGCTTTGTGGCGGCCAGCTCGGCCTCGAGGCGCCGGATCTCGTCGCGCGCGCCGACGAGCAGCGCGGTCTGGGTCGCGTTCGGTGGGGGGGCCTCCGGGCTCGACTCGGGCGGGGCCTCCGGGCGTCCGGTCTTCGCCCGCGCACCCCCGGCCCGCTCGGCGAGCGGGGTGACGCCCTGGCGGGCCATGTAGTGGGCGAAGTCGACGTCCGACTCGGGCTTGCGTGCCATCAGGTGACCACGTCCCGGGTGGCACCGCCGGCGCCGCTCGCGGCGAACTCGAAGACCACCTCGGTCGGCGGGGCGCTCCGGAAGTCGGTGTAGCGCGCCCAGACGGGCCGCACGCGGAAATAGGTCAGCGAGGGCCAGGCCAGCCGGGTGGGGCCGTCGGGAAACCGCGCGAAGTAGACCGCCTGCAGGGCCGCGAGCGCGTCGCCCTCGGGCTCGTCGGCGATGCCTTCGAGCTGCACCGTCTGGGCCTCATCCCAGCCGAAGACCAGGGCAATCCGCGGATTCTGTCGAAGATTCGTGGCCTTGCGGGTATCGCCCAGGGTGTCGAAGACGATCTCGACGTCGTCGGTGACGGCGACGCCAATCACGGCGGCCTGCGGACCGCCGCTCGGGTGGACGCTGGCCTCGACGGCCCAGGGTTGTGCGCGGAGGAACTTCAGAAGCTCGGTACGTGTCATGGGAAACCCATCATAACGCACCCGCAGGCCGCTTGTCCGGGCTTGACCGTCGTCACCCCTCGTGCGCTCTCGTTTGCCCCGGCGACGCGCCCCGCCGATGCTGCGCGCATGCAGCACTTCAAGACCATCATCGAGCCGTTCCGGATCCACGCCGTCGAGCCCATCACCATGACGACGCGCGAGGCCCGGGTCCGCGCCCTGGAGGACGCCGGGTACAACCTCTTCGGCCTGCCCGCGGAGGACGTCATCATCGACCTCCTGACGGACTCGGGCACCGGCGCCATGAGCCGGGACCAATGGGCGGCCATCCAGCACGGGGACGAGAGCTACGCCGGTTCGCCGTCGTTTACGCTCTTCCGGAAGGCCGTCCAGGACCTCTTCCATTTCAAACACGTCATCCCCACCCATCAGGGGCGGGCGGCGGAGAAGATTCTGTTCGCGACCGTCGCCGGGCCCGGCAAGGTCATTCCCAACAACACGCACTTCGACACGACGCGGGCCAACGTCGAGTTCACGGGGGCGACGGCCGTCGACGTCGTCATTCCCGAAGGGCGCATCCCGTCCAACCTGCACCCCTTCAAGGGCAACGTGGACCTCGCGGCCCTCGAGCGGGTCATCACCGAAGCCGGACCGGAGAACGTGCCGCTGGTCATGGTCACGGTGACCAACAACAGCGGCGGCGGGCAGCCGGTGAGCCTGGAGAACCTGCGCGCGGTGCGGGCCGTCTGCGACCGCTTCGGCCTGCCCCTCTACCTGGACGCGTGCCGCTTTGCCGAGAACGCGTGGTTCATCCACGAGCGCGAGCCCGGTCAGGCGGGGCGTCCGGTGCGGGAGATCGTGCGCGAGATGGCGTCGCTGGCCGACGGCATGACCATGAGCGCCAAGAAGGACGGCCTCGCCAACATCGGCGGCTGGCTGGCCATGCACGACGACGCCGTGGCGGCCCGTTGTCGCAACCTGCTGATTCTGACCGAGGGCTTCCCGACCTACGGCGGTCTGGCCGGGCGCGATCTGGAGGCCATCGCGCAGGGCCTCGTCGAGGTCGTCGACCCGGACTACCTGCGCTATCGCATCCGCTCGACGGCCTACCTCGGCGACGCGCTGGTACGGGCGGGCATCCCGGTGGTGCGGCCCATCGGCGGGCACGCGGTCTACATCGACGCCCGGGCATTGCTGGCGCACATCCCGCCCTTGCAGTACCCCGGGCAGGCCCTGGCGACGGCGCTCTACGTCGAGGGCGGCATCCGCGGCTGCGAGATCGGGACGCTGATGTTCGGGCGGCACCCGGATGGCACCGAGACCCCGGCGGCGATGGATCTCGTTCGGCTGGCCATCCCGCGGCGGACGTACACGCAGAGCCACATGGACTACGTCATCGAGGTCGTGACGTACGTGGCGTCCCAGGCGGCGGCGCTGCGCGGCTTCGAGATTCTCGACGAGCCGCCGCAGCTTCGGCACTTCACGGTGCGGCTGCGGCCGCTGGCCTGAGGGGGGCGAGCGCGTTCAGGCCCGGACGCGCCCCTCGGCCTCGGCGAGCAGGGCGCTGGCGTCCGGCCCGACCTTGCTCGTCAGCGTGCAGTCGCGGATCTCCGCCGAGCGGTTCATGAAGTGCTGCGCCCCCTGGCTGTCGTCCGGGCTGGTCACGACCGAGAAGTGCTCGGTGAACCCGGGGAGCACGTAGTTGCCGCCGTCCGTCGGTTCGAGCCCGTCCGCGAGGAGCTTGAGGACGCCCTCGACGATCATCGCGGCACCGCGCAGCGCCCGGGCGTCCGGCCGGATGTGGCGCACCTCGAGCTCCGGGCGGCCGAGTTTGATCGCCCCGCGGGAGTGCAGCCGCAGGCCCGGGGCGTACTGCGGGTCGTTGGCCGCCGTGGTCGAGAGGTGATCTCGAACCCGGAACCCCGGGTGCGTGGCCGCCTCCTGCACCGCGTCCGGCGTGGCCCACTTCACGGCGTAGACGTCGAGCGTCGCGACGACCTCCGCGCTCTGGGCCCGGGCGAGGATCTGGGCAAAGTCGCGCAGGTAGCCGAGATCGCGGGGATCGGCCACCTCGGCCTGCAAGACGAGCGCGGCCTCGGCGTGCCGGACGCTCTCCGCGCGGGCGGCGTCGAGTCCGTCGTCGAGCGCCTTGCCGAACGCGCCGCGCGTCCAGTGGTCGATGACCGCGCCGTGCTGCGCGCGCGTGATGAGGCGGGGGTGCAACGCAGCCGTCAGCGGCGAGTCCTTCAGCGTCCGGTCGATGCGCAGGTTCGCGCCCTCGGGGAAGGCCCCGAAGACGACGCTCATCAACCGTGCGACGGCGCCCGTGGCCCGCCAGGACCCCCGATCCCAGGCGACGGGCGTCGGGACCATGCCCAACGGCGCGGCCTCGGCCCACTTGGAGTGCGTACTCATCTGGATTTTGGTCCCTCCCTCAAGGGAAGGCGACTTTGACCCGAACCGCGGCGTGGGGGCAAGCGGCGCCGCCCGGCCTGCGCGTTGACGGGTGCGGCCGCGATGGGCGAGTCTCGCCCCATGAACATCGTCCCCACCGCGCTGCCCGGGTGTTTCGTGCTCGAACCCCGCGTCTTCCGGGACGATCGCGGCTCGTTCTGCGAGACGTGGCAGCGGGCGCGATACGCCGAGGCCGGGCTGCCCGTGGACTGGGCGCAGGACAACCTCTCGCGGACCCATCGCGGGGTCCTGCGGGGCCTGCACTATCAGTTGCCGCCCCAGGGCAAGCTGATCACGGTCGTCGACGGCGAGATCTACGACGTCGCGGTGGACGTGCGCCGGGGGTCGCCGACTTTCGGGCAGAGCGTCGGCGTGGTCCTCGATGCGCGCAGCGAACGCACGCAGTTCTACGTCCCGCCGGGCTTCGCGCACGGGTTCTGCGTGCTCTCCGAGACCGCGCTCGTGGCGTACAAGTGCACCGTGCCCTACCACCCCGCGGGGGAGGTCTGCGTGCGGTGGGACGACCCCGCGCTCGGCCTCGCGTGGCCGGTGGACGCGCCGCGGCTTTCCGCGAAGGACGCCGCCGGTCTGTCCCTGGCGGACGTGCCGGTGGAGCGCCTCCCGGTCTTCGATGGGATCTGAACACCGCATCGTCATCCTGGGCACGCAGGGGCAGCTCGCCTTCGCGCTGCGCCGCTCGCTGGCGGATCTGGGCGAGGTCGTCGCCATCGGGCGCGACACGACCCCCGTCGCCGTCGACCTCGAACACCCGGGCGCGCTCGTCGAGGCGCTCGTCTCGCTGCGCCCGACCGTCATCGTCAATGCGGCGGCCTACACCGCGGTCGACGCCGCGGAGTCCGAGCCGGGCACCACCGCGGCCGCGGTCGTGAACGCCGTGGCCCCGGGGCTGATCGCTCAGGCGGCCCGCCGCGCCGACGCGCTGCTCGTGCACTTCTCGACGGACTACGTCTTCGACGGCGCCGCGACCCGACCCTACCGGGAGACCGACGCCACCGGCCCCCTCGGCGTCTACGGTCGAACGAAGCTGGCCGGTGAGGTGGCCGTCCGGGCGAGCGGGGCGGCGCACCTGATCTTCCGGACGGCATGGCTCTACGACGACCGCGGGCAGAACTTCTACCGGACGATGCGGCGCCTGGCCCGGGAGCGCGCGGTGCTGCGCGTCGTCGACGATCAGCGCGGGGCGCCGACGTGGGTCGGGCACCTTTCGCGGATCACGACCGAAATCCTCGACCGCGTCGGCCTCGAAGATCGCGCGCGGTGGGCGGCGCGGACGGGCACATATCACCTGGCGGCCGGCGGCGAGGCGACGTGGTTCGAGTTCGCGAACGCCATCGTCGAGGTGGCGCAGCACCGCGAGCGCGTGGCCGTCGACCGCATCGAGGCCATCCCCACGTCGGCCTACCCCACGCCGGCGCGGCGCCCGGCCTATTCCGTGCTCGACTGCGGGGCAGCCGAACGCGCGTTCGGACTCCGGCTGCCGCACTGGCGCGAGGGGTTCGACGAGATGCTCTCACTGACCTTCGACTGAAGCCGAGGAGGCGCCGTGTCCAAGACCCTGATGGTCACCGGAGGGGCGGGGTTCATCGGCTCCGCCGTCGTCCGCCACGTCATTCGCGAGACGCCGCACCGGGTCGTCAACGTCGACTGCCTGACCTACGCCGGCAACCTGGACTCGGTCGCCGAGGTGGCAGGCGACGCCCGCTACGCCTTCGAGCGGGTGAACATCTGCGATGCCCCCGAGGTGCGGCGCGTCTTCGAGACGCACCGGCCCGACGCCGTGCTGCACCTGGCCGCCGAGAGCCACGTCGACCGGTCCATCGACGGACCGGCGGCGTTCATCGAGACGAACCTGGTGGGTACGTCGGTGCTGCTCGAGGCCGCGCGTCGCCATTGGGCGGCCCTGCCGGAGGCCGAGCGCGGGGTCTTCCGGTTCCACCACGTCTCGACGGACGAGGTCTTCGGCAGCCTGGGACCGGCGGGTTTCTTCACCGAAGAGTCGCCCTACCGGCCGAATTCACCGTACTCGGCCAGCAAAGCCGGCGCGGATCATCTCGTGCGGGCCTGGCACCACACCTACGGCCTGCCGGTCGTGACGACGAACTGCTCGAACAACTACGGGCCGTACCATTTCCCGGAAAAGCTCATCCCGTTGATGATCCTGAATGCCCTGGAGGGCAAACCGCTGCCCGTCTACGGTGACGGGCGGCAGATCCGGGACTGGCTGCACGTCGAGGATCACGCCCGGGCGCTCCTGACGGTGCTCGAACACGGCGTCTCCGGCGAGACCTACGCCATCGGCGGGCACAACGAGCGGCGCAACCTCGACGTCGTGCAGGCCATCTGCGAGGCGCTCGAGGCGGCGGGCGCTCCCAAACCGCGGGGCGTCGCCCGTTTCCGCGACCTCGTCACCTTCGTTGCCGACCGCCCGGGGCACGATCTGCGCTACGCCATCGACGCCGGCAAGATCGAGCGGACGCTCGGCTGGCGCCCGCGCGAGACGTTCGAGAGCGGCCTCGCGAAGACCGTGCGCTGGTATCTGGAGAACGAGCGCTGGTGGCGCCGGGTGCGCGACGGCAGCTACCGGGGCGAGCGCCTGGGCCTGGGGGTCAACCCTTGACGCAGACGACCTGCCGCAGCTCGTAGACGACCTCGACGAGGTCCTTCTGGGCCTCCATGACCGCGTCGATGGGCTTGTAGGCGGCGGGGGTCTCGTCGAGGACCTCCGCGTCCTTGCGGCATTCGATGCCGGCGGTGGCCCGGGCGTGGTCCTCGAGGGTGAAGCGCCGCTTGGCCTCGGTGCGGCTCATGACGCGGCCGGCCCCGTGGCTGCACGAGCAGAACGACTCGGGGTTGCCCTTGCCGCGCACGATGTACGACCGCGCCCCCATGCTGCCGGGGATGATGCCGAGCTCGCCTTTGCCCGCCCGGACGGCCCCTTTACGCGTCACGAAGACCTTTTCACCGTAGTGGACCTCTTCGGAGACGTAGTTGTGGTGGCAGTTGACGGCCTCGAGCCGGGCGTCGAAGTCGGGCAGCAGCCCCGAGCGGCGCAGCGCGGCGAGCACGGCTTCCATCATGAGCTCGCGGTTGGTGGCGGCGAAGCGCTGCGCCCAGGCGAGGGCCTCGCAGTAGTCGGCGAAGTAGGTGCTGCCCTCGGGCAGGTAGGCGAGGTCCGCGTCGGGCAGGTGCACGAACCAGCGCTGCATCTCCTCCTTGGCGCGGGAGATGAAGTACGAGCCGACGCGGTTGCCGACCCCGCGCGAGCCGGAGTGCAGCATCACCCAGACGTGGTCGGCGCCATCGAGGCAGACCTCGATGAAGTGGTTGCCCGTCCCGAGCGTGCCGAGGTGCTTCTCCGTCGTGCCGCGGGCGAGGCGGGGGTGCTTCTCGCAGATGGCCTCGAACGCCGGCTTCAGTGTCCCCCAGGCCAGCGCGTGGGGGTCGGGCAGGGTGCCGAAGGCGCCGCGGTCGTTGGGGCCGCCGTCGTCCGTGCGGCCGTGCGGTACGGCGGCCTCGATGGCGCTGCGCACCCCGCCGAGGTGGTCGGGGAGTTGGCCGGCCGTGAGGCTCGTGCGCACGGCCATCATGCCGCAGCCGATGTCCACGCCGACGGCCGCGGGGATGATCGCGCCCTTGGTGGGGATGACGCTGCCCACGGTCGCGCCGAGGCCGGCGTGGACGTCGGGCATGACGGCCACCCACTTGTGGACGAAGGGCATCGAGGCGGCGCGCATGACCTGCTTGCGGGCCTCGTCCTCGAAGGCGACGCCGCGCGTCCAGGACTTCACGAGGCCGCGGCCGTCGCCGCCGAAGATTTCGAAGCTCGTGCGGGGGGTCTCGGCGCTCATGGGGGGGTCACTCCGGGAGACGGCAGTCGGGATGACGGCGGCGCGATGCGATAGACCGTCACGTCCGGGTGTTCGAAGACGGGGACGAGCCAGGGGGGCGGGCCGTTCGTGGCGACACCGCGCCAGAAGCCCGGGGTATCCGTGGGTTGGCTGAGCCCGCGCAAGTGGATGGCGTGCTCGACCCCGTGGCGCCGCACCTCGGTGAGCACTTGCTCCGGCGTCCACGGCCGGCCACTGTAGGCGCTGCCGATGGGCCCCAGGGTGGGGTGACCGAGCAGGCGGCCGATGGCGTGCCCCGGCTCGGCGAGCAGCGGCGCGCCGATGGGCAGGTGCGCCCGGACGTGGTCGAGGACGCGGCGCCCGTCCGGCATCGGGCCGTGCAGCACGGCATGGCCCTCCACGACCGGGTTGCCCTCGAAGTAGATGCGGCGCGCCTCGGGCGCCCAGGCGAACCCGCCGAGGACGAGGCCGAGGCTCACGGAGGCGGCGGCGAGTGCCGCGGGGGCGGGTCGCAGTGCGCCGTCGGCGAGCAGGCCGGCAAGCGCCCGCCCCACCGGCAGAAACAGAGCGGGCACGAGCGGTAAGAGATACCGCGGCAGCAGGACGATGGAGTTTCGGGTGTGCGAGAGGTGCAGCAAAGTGCCCAGGTAGACCGCCACGAAGACCAGGCAGAGGCCCACCGTCGGCTCGCGGCGCCAGGCGGCCACCGCGAGACCGAGCTGCGCTCGCTGCGGCCAGAGCAGGACGAGCAGACCGCTCGCCGCGCCCGCCGTCAGCGCGAGCTGGGGGACGAAGGCCGGCGCGTCCCGCGGGGCGACGCCGACGACCGTCACCGCCCCCCAGAAGGCGCGCTCGAGGACCTCTCGCCAGGGTCGGGAGAAAGCGTCGAGCGCACCGCCGTCGAAGTCGCCCGAGAGCGCCGCGTTGCGCGCGAAGAGCGCGCCGAGCATCAAGGCGCCGGGCAGGAGCAACGCGACGCCGTCGAGGAACCGGTCGAGCGCGCGGCGCCGCAGGAAACGCACACCGAAGAACAGGCCGAGCGCCGCGAGCAGAAACACGCCGGCGAAACGGCACGCGACGGCGGCCGCGGCGAGGGCGCCGGCTTGCCAGAACGACGACCGCCCGGCGCCCGGAGACGTCGCCGCCCGGCCGAGCCCCGTCCCCGCGCACAGAAGCGCCCCGAACGCGAACGCCGTGAAGACGACGTCGCTCGCAACGACGGTCGTGAGCGTCAGGCCCTGGAAGTTCAGCAGGAACGCCGCCCCGAGGAGCGCGCCGAGGAAGCCGGAGACCGCCCGACCGAGCAGCAGCCCCGTCGCGACGAGCGCCAGCGCCGAGACCGCCACCGCCGCCGCGACGTCGTCGGCGCCGAAGAGCATGGGCAGGGCGATCAACGCGGAGAATCCCGGCGGAAACGTGGTCTGCCCGGCGGGCAGCGTCCCGACGGCGAAGTTCGCGTCGTAGATGAGAATCCGGGTCGAGAAGCCCTCGCCGCGGGCCAGCGAGCGCGCGCCCTCGAGGTACTGAATGCCGTCGTTCGAGACCAGCATCGGTTGATGCCAGTTCCCGACGAGCGCGAGGGAGACCATCGCCGCGGTGACGAGCAAGAGGCCCGGTCCCAGCGAGCGCGCGGCGATGGCGAGGGAGGACCACATGGTGCCTCGCAGCATCGGCCGCGCGCCGGCCGGAATCAAAATCAAAAGCGGGCCGGGTCAGAACGCGTAGGAGACGCTGAGGGTGACGGGCAGCAGGTAGCCCGAGCCGCACCGGCCCGCATCGTTGCACTCGTCGGAGTACTTGCTCGTGTACTCGTCGATCGCCATGGAGCCGAGCGGAACGTCGGCTCGGACCGCGATGGCGAGGCGGCTTTCAGCCAAGCGGAACAACTCGTACCCGAACTCGGCGTAAGGGGCGGGCTGTATGCCGTCGATTTCGTCGACCGTGAGCGCGTCGAACCCGAGGCCGCCGCCGGCGAAGAGACTCCCGCCGGAGGGGTCGAAGAAGTAGCGGGCCCCCACGGATAGGGTGAACATGGCGGCCTCACCGCTCCTGGTTTCGACGTTGGACGAAGACGAGACGCCGAAGCGCATGTTGGCGTTGATGCCCCAGTCGCCCATTTCATAGCCCGCGCCGAGATCCGCGCCGACGAGCGGCATGCTCATCGCAGCGCCGGTCACGAAGCCGGTCAGCACGCCCAGGCTCCACAGCGCTTCGCCGTCCATCTTCGGCTGCACTCGGGCTTCGGCGCCCACCAGATTGTCCATCTGCCGGGTCGCCTCGATGGGCACCTTGTCGACGACGGCACGGGCGATCCGCGGCGCAGCGACGGGCACGTCCTCGATCTTCTCGAGGTTGAGGATACGACCCGCAACAACGCCGTCGGTGGCGTCGAACTCGGTCAGGCGGAGCACGACGGACTCGCCGAGCTTCTGCATGCTGACCACGTAGCGGGGTCCGGTCGCTTCCGTCACGGGCGCGGCCACGGGTTGCCCCTGCGCCCGGACCTCTTCGCAGACCATGCTCGCCACGGTCAGGGCATCGGCGTCGGGGATGCCGGCGTGCGTGCCGACGACGCAGGCGCGGGCGGCGGCCGGGGTCTCGGCGCGGGCGGGACCGGCGCCGAGGGCGAGGGCGGCGAGGACGGCGGCGTAGGCGACGGTGGGCTTCAGGGCGGTCATCATGGCGTTTTCCTTGGGTTTCGGTGTGTTCCGTGTACGCGGAGACACCTGAGCAACGGCCGTGCCAGGGCGCGCGGCCACTGTGCCAACGCAGGAGTGGACGAGGCGTACGCCGATCCGCCGGCGGCGCGTCTCCCCGGCGCCGTTCGCGTGCGGTACGGGGGCACCACGCCGCCACCGGGCCGGAGGGGCAACGCCGCACCGCGCCCTTGCGGTGCGCCGCCTGCGCCGCGATGATCCCGGCCGATGTCACTGCCGTTCGCCCCTTTGCTGACGCTGGTCTTGCTGGCGCCCCCCGCGCCCACTGCCCCGCCTGCCCCCCTTGCCCTGACCCTCGAGATCGAGCGGCCGCGTGGGCTGCAGGCGGGCGAGGTCTCGAGTGTGCGCGTCGTCTACCGGAATCGCGGCACGACCCCGCTGCGGCTGCCGTTCGGGACGACCTGCGGCGAGGGGGAGGTGCAGACGCCACTGCTCGACGGTGAGCCGGCCGGGCCGGCCGCGGTCACCCTCTGCGAAGACCCCGTCTCGCCGGTCGTTCACACGCTGCCGCCCGGGGGTCGATTCCGCTCGAGCGTCGACGTGTTGCCGACGGCCGGGCGCCACCGACTGCAGGTGCGCTACCGGGCCGGCGACGGACCCCCGGACGCCTTCGTCGGCGAGATCGTCTCCGCCCCCGTCGACGTCGAGGTCGCCCCGCCCGATCCGGAGGGCCCGGTGGTCTCGCTGAGGCTGCCGAAGCGCATCCGCGCCGACCGGCCGTTTCGGATCACGCTGCGGCACGAGAACCGCGGCCGGCGCGGCTTCATCCTGTTCAACGAGGCTTGTGGTGGTCCCCCCCGCAACTTCCTGCGCGTCGACGGCGAGCCACGCCCCGTGCCGACCCGCGGTCCCTGCCGACCCGCGTGGAAGGACCGCATGACGCTCGAGCCGGGACGCCACTTCGACACGGTCACGGAGTTGACGTTGCCGGCGGGCACCCATCGCCTGCAGGGCGTCTACCGGATCGGCCCCGGCTACGAAGACGCGGTCGTGTGGAAGGGCGAGGTCGTCTCGCCCGAGATCGAACGGACGGTCGAGGCCCGCCCATGAAACCCGAGTCCCTCCGGCGCTGGCCGGTGATCGTCGTGCTCGCGATCCTGCCCCGCCTCGCCGCGGCCGCGCCGGTCGAGCTGACCGTCGACGTGCCCGAGGCGGCCGATCACGTGCTCGTGCAGCGCCTCGACGTGCCCGCCGTGGCCGCGTTCAATGCGACGGGCGTGCCCTACGCCGTCGATCGCAGCGACGACCCGGCGCTGGGCCCGTTTGCGCGGGTTGCCTGGCATTTGCAGCTCGAGGACGCCGCGGGGACGCGCACCTGGGTCTACGTCTCGGCGCGGGCATTCACCGACGACCCGGGCGCGTTCGGCGTGCCGGCGGCGGGCACGGGCCTCCGCTGGCAGCGCGACCTCGACGACGTGACGGTGCGATCCAACGTGCCCGGCGTGACGACCGGCGACGGGGGCACGGGCGGGCTCGAGTTCTGGCCGACGAACTATTACCCGGCCAACGGCGCCGGTGTGCCGGGCGCCCGCGACGACGTCTACGACGCAGGCGACACACCGGCGGTCGACGGGGGCTACGGCAGCCTGCAGGTCCACGGGGACGGCGGCGGCCGCGGACGCCGGATCCTGTTTGCGATCAACCGCTGGGGCACCGGGGACGCGCCCCTCGACATCGGCATCGGCGACTGCGTCGAAGCCGGCCCCAACGGGCTGCAACCGGACTGGACGTTCCTCGGCAACGCCGGGCGCTACACGACGCGCCGCCTGGACGTCTATCTGGTGCCCGGCGATGCCCCGCCCGAACTCGGTCTCACCCTGGATGCGCCTACCCCGCGGGCGGTCTACCAGCGGCGGCCGGCCAACGTCGGGCCGGTGCCGGTGCGTGGCCGCCTGCGCGCGCCGGGGGCGACTCGGCTCGAAGCCCGGGTCGTGCCGTTCGACGGGCCCCCGGGCGCCGCGCCCGCGTTCACACCGGTGGCCTTCGAGCCGGGCGCGCAGGCCTTCGACGCCGTGTTCACTGCGCCCGCGGGCTGGCACCGCCTCGAGGTGCAGGCCCTCGACGGGGCGGGGCGGGTCGTCGGCGCCGGAGCGGTCGAACCGGTGGGGGTCGGCGAGGTCTTCGTGACGGCCGGGCAGTCCAACGCCGCCAACCACGGCGAGCGGCCCCTGGCGCCGACCGACGACCGCGTGAGCGCGCGCGGCTACGAGGGCTGGCGTCGGGCGACGGATCCGCAGCCCATCGCGACGGGCACGGGCGGCACGCCCTGGCCGGCCCTGGGCGACCTGCTCGCGACGCGCTTCGACGTGCCCGTCGGTCTCATCTCCGTCGCCTGGGGGGGGACGTCCGTCGCGCAGTGGCAGCCGGGCGCCGCCGACGCCCTCTACCTGCGCCTCGCCTGGGCACTCGGCGTCGCCGGGCCGGGGGGCGTGCGCGCGGTCTTGTGGCATCAGGGCGAGTCCGACGCTGCGGCGGGCACGACGGCGGCCGCCTACGCTGCGCGCCTCGACGCGCTCATCCGGGCGTCGCGGGCCGACGCCGGCTGGGCCGTGCCCTGGATCGTCGCCCGCGTGGGGTTCCTGCCCAACCTGGCGCCGGGCGCCATCGCCGCGGTCGTGGAGGGTCAGCAGCGCGTCATCGACACCGACCCCCTGACCGCCGAGGGGCCGGCGACGGACGACCTGCAGGGGCCGGCCTGGCGGTACGATCAGGTCCACTTCACCGAGGCGGGCCTGCGTGAGCACGCGCGCCGCTGGGCCGAGCGCATCGTGCTGCCGGCGTGTTCGGGCTTTGCCGATCCGCAGGCGGCTGATCCCGACGAAGGCGAGGGCGGGGGGCTTTGCCCCGACGCCGGTGTCGAGCCGCCCGAGCCGCCCGAGCCGCCCGAGCCAACCGATGGCGGCGCCGTTTCCGCCGACCGAGGCCCGACCCCGTCCGCGGACGACGCGCTTTCCTCCGGGCCCGCCGACGACGGCCCGGTGAGCGCCGCACCCGATGCTGCGCCCCCAGCGGTCCCCTCGGGCCCGGGCCCCGGCTTCACGAACGCCGACGCGGCCGTGTTTGCCGAGCCACCCGACGCCGCCGGCACGGGGCAGCGCACGGCCCGCCCGGTGAGCTGCGCGGCCGCGGGCACGCCGAGGTCGGAGCGGTTGCCCCTCGCCGGCCTGGTCGCGCTCGCCCTTGCGTGCGTGCTCGGGGTGCGGCGCCGCCTCAGCCCGGGGGCGGCAGCTCCAGGCGGTACAGCTCGCGCCCCTCGATGTCCTGCAAGCGCGCGGTCAGCGTCCGGGTGGCGCCGTCGACGTCGAGCACGCCGATGAACTGCAGCCCGTCCCACGGCGGCAGGTTGAACTGCCCGGGGGGCGGCGCCTTCTGGAAGAGGAGCGTCGGCGAGAACGTCGGATCCAGCGGGTTCGGGCCGAAGGTGCCGGCGTGCAGCGGGCCGGCGACGAACTCGTGGAGGGGGGCGCCGCGGGGCGGGTGATAGCGGTGGGCGGCCGCGTAGTGGACGTCCGCGGTGATGAAGACGACGCCCCCGATCCGGCGCTCGGCGAGCCCGTCGAACAGCGCGGCGAGCTCCAGCTCCCGCCCGAGCGGGGCACCGGGGCCGTTGGCGAAGCCCTCCTGATGGGGCGGCCCGCCGGGGGCGCCCGCCTCCTGCACCTGAAGGCCGATGGGCATGTCGCAGGCGATGATCCGCCAGGTGGCGGTCGACCGGCTCAGGGCCTCGAGCAGGGCTGCGCGCTGTGCCTCGCCCAGCATGGCCGTCCCGGGTCCGGCCTTCGCCTGGCGATTGGGCCCGTTGGGCGCCCGATGGCTCCGCAGGTCCACGACGAAGAGGTCCACGAGCCCGCGGGCCAGCGTGCGCGTGATGACCGGACCGCGCGGCCGGCGGGTGGGCGTGTATTCGAAGAAGGCCTGGCGCGCCCGGGCGGCGAGGACGTCCACGTCGCGCTCGGTGTAGCGCGGATCGGTCAGGCGTTGCCCCGGCCACCAGTTGTTCAGGACCTCGTGGTCGTCCCATTGCGTGACGAAGGGCACCTCGGCGGCGCAGGCCCGCAGGTGGGCGTCGAGGAGGTTGTAGGCGAAGTTGCCGCGGAACTCGTCGAGCGTCTCGGCGACCTTGCGCTTCGCGGGCGTGACCAGGTTGCGCCAGATCCGGCCGTCGGGCAGGCGGACCTCGGGCTCCAGCGGATTGTCCGCGTAGATGACGTCGCCGCTGTGCACGAAGACGTCCGGGTTCAGCGCGCGCACGGCCGCGTAGCCCCGCAGGCCGCCCCACTCCGGGTTGATGCCCCAGCCCTGCCCGCAGGTGTCGCCGGACCACGCGATGCGGGTCGAGGCGCCCGGGCCGCCGCCCGGCACCGGCGTCCGGAAGCGCGCAAACGCCGGCACCCCGGCCCCGGTCGCGTCCTCGGCCCAGGCCCGGACGCAGATCGTCTGCCCCGGCGGCAGACCGCTCAGGGCGACGACGCCGGTCAGATCGCCCGCCGGCAGGAGCTCGGGCCCGTCCACCCGGCGTGGGCTGCGAAACGCCTCGCTCGTGTCCCACTCCACCCGCAGCCGGGCGGGGCGGTCGCTCTTCGCCCACACGATCGCCCCGTCGAGCCCCACGTCGCCCGTCTGAAGGCCGAACGGCAGCCCCGGGCGCGTCCCCGCCGCCCGCAGGAAGGCCGGCGCGCCCAGCCACGCCAGGCCCGCCGCCGTCGCACCCAGCGCCCCCCGCCGCGTCAGATCCCGTTCGTGCATCGGGACACGATACCCGGGGCCGCGCGTGGCGGGGATGGATTGGCTACACGTCGACGCGCTTCGGCCTGCTCAGGCCCTGCCGTGAGCGCGGGGCAGTCAGGGAGCGGACGCCTTCGGGCGCGCGGAGCCGGGGGGCGACCGTCGGTGAGTGCTCTTCTCGTCGACGACTTCGTCTGATCCCGAGCGTCGAGTCGCTGCCGACCCCTCGACTGCGGATCCAGGCGAGATCGGCGTCGTCCAGGAAGTGGTGGAAGAGGAGCGTCAGCGCGAAGAACCCGCCGCGGCGGTCACTCTCGAAGATGGGCGCCGACAGCCCGAACTCTCAGACTCACGACCGGGCGAGCGGAAACGTTCGCGAATTCACTGGGGTTCCCAGGGCAGCGACGGCATCGACGCTGCGGAATTGAGCGATGATTCGGAGAATGGTCTGCCGCCATTCCTCGGCAGTATCGAGTGGTCCAAGCAGCGTGTGGATGAGGACGAGCATCCCATGCAGTCGGTCCTGCGGGCGCATCTCCGGGTCTAATGCCTTGGAGACCTTCGGGCGCACGACGAACTTCCGATGGGTGAGGCGGCCGTGGTGCGCACAGATGTTCCGGAGAACAGTCAGCGCATGCAGCCAGCTCGAAAGGACGCTCTCGTCCACTGCGAAGGTTCGGGCCACGACCTTGCGGTGCGCCACCTTCAGCTGACTGAACGCCTGTGATAGCGTGCCGAAGGTGACCGCATCGAAACTGACCCAGACCGGCGGATACTCGGGCTGATCATACTCCGCGCGGTAGTGCCGCACCGCCTCGCCGTGGCGCTCGTGCGGCGCCTCGTCGAGCCGAAGCTCGTCGCGGACGCGGGCGAGGAAGACGGCGTGGCGATTCGCGTCGTCCCAGTTCGCGGCGTCCGTGTACCAGTGTGGGCCCAAGGCGACGGCCAGCGGGCCGCCGAACGCCGCCCGGAGGGCGACCTCGATGCGCTCGATGGCGTCCATCACGGCGAGTCGCAGCGCGCGGTCGAACTCGGCGAGCGCGATCACGTCGTCGAAGGTGGTGCCCGGCCGAAAGAGGAGCTTCTCGCGGTGGGCGCCTCTCTCTCGAAACGGCAGCGCGTAACCGCAGAACCGATGCAGCCCAATGAGTTGCAGCCGACGGCCCGAAGCAGCGGCGTCGCCGATGACGAGACCCTTGGCACGCAGATGGCCGAGCTGCTTCTCGACGTCGAGCGCAGGCTTGCAATACGGTCGCACGACGCCCCACGCAAAAAAAAAAGGGCCTCATAGGATATCCGTGGGTCAAGACAGACGGGGCCGAGCGGGCAGGTTGATGGCGAGACCGCTCAGTTTGAG